>JACPQD010000077.1 GCA_016190665.1 Chloroflexota bacterium | reverse complement strand
CCTCCGCGGGAGAGGACTAAGGTGAGGGGGCTTTCCGGTTTCACCCTCACCCTACCCTCTCCCGTCGAGGGAGAGGAAAGCTAAAGAACCGGCGTTCGGCCCGAAAACATGTTACGCCTACTTCTACAACTTGGTACTAGTAACAGGAAGGAGAAAGCCAGATGCAAAGCCAACAGGACAACATAGAGCGGATTACATCGGAGGAACTGAAGACCCGGGTTGACCGGGGCGAGGACCTTGTCATCGTAGATGCGCGCTCTCAGGTTTCCTTCGATGCGAGCAACATCAGGCCAAAAGGGGCGGTTCGCATAGCTCCAGGCACCACAAATGGCGAGATGGACCGGCTTCCGAGGAACAAACTTGTCGTGACCGTATGTACCTGAACTGGCGAGTACAGTTCTGCCCGTGTGGCACAGGCATTAATAGACAAGGGTTTTCCTCAGGTGCGGGCACTGAAAGGTGGTTTTAACTCGCTGACAGCCATCGGTTACCGCATGGAGATGAAGGAGCCCGTACCGGTTTAGGTCTCCGTTAGGAACAACTGGCGTCCTTTCGCCTCGACTCGTCGGGGCCTTTTGAAACGATGGCATGGCGGGGGCGGGCATTGCGTGTGGGCATAGCCGCCGACCATGGCGGCGTTGGCTTGAAGGAGAAGGTGGCCGTTTCGCTACGCGCCTCGGGCCACGAGGTGGTGGATTTTGGCGCGCACGGCCTGGACGAAAACGACGATTACCCTGACTATGTCATTCCCATGGCGCAGGCGATAGCCAGGGGAGATGTGAACCGGGGGATCGCCATTTGCGGCAGCGGCGTTGGGGCATGCGTCGCGGCTAACAAGGTGCCCGGCGTGCGGGCGTCGCTCATCTCTGATGCCTTCTCTGCCCATCAGGGCGTGGAAGATGACAACATGAATGTGCTTTGTCTGGGAGGGCGGGTAATAGGGGATGCCCTGGCCGGCGAATTAGTGCGGGCCTTCCTCACCGCCCGATTTACCGGCGCGGAACGACACAGGCGACGCCTCGCTAAGGTGGAGGCGCTGGAGAAGCCGAGTAATGAAAGTTCTGGCAATTAACTGCGGCGACTCAAAGCTCAAGTTTGATCTGTTCGATCTTTCCGACGAGAATGCGCCTATTGGCACAGAAACACGTCTGGCGCGCGGCACCGTCGAAAGAGTAGGCTTCTACGGGCGGATCGAGTTCGTTGCCGGCGAAACCACGTGCCTCACCGACGAAGCGACCGTGAGCGACCACAGCGAGGCGACCCTCCGCGTGCTGGACTGGCTCACGTCGACCGGCCTCTTAGATACAGAGGGGCTCGCCGTGGGCCATCGCGTGGCGCACGGCGGCCACCGGTTCGTGGAACCCACGCTGATTAACGATGAAGTCATGGAGGGCATCAACAACCTCAGCGTTCTGGCCTCGCCACTTAATGAGCCATCGCTGAAGGCGATTCGGGCTGCGCGCCTGGCCCTCGGCCCGTCCGAGCGCATGGTGGCGGTTTTCGATACGGCGTTTCACCACCGTATGCCTGAATATGCCAGCCGATATGCGATTCCCTGGGAGCTGGCCGAGAAACACCGGATTCGGCGCTACGGCTTTCACGGGTTGGCGCACCGTTACATGACAGAGCGATACGCCGCCATCACGGGCACGCCTTTGGAAAAGGTGAGGCTGGTGACCCTGCAACTGGGAAATGGATGCTCGGCGAGCGCTGTGCTGGGGGGGCGGTCTGTGGATACATCCATGGGGTTCACCCCTCTAGAAGGCATGATGATGGGCGCGCGCTCGGGCGATGCCGATCCTTCCCTGGTGGGTTTTCTGGCCCGGCGGGAGGAAGTAGGCGTCAAAGATGTTGAGGAATGGCTCAATGCACGCTCCGGCCTCCTGGGGATTTCGGGACTGTCTGAGGACATGCGGGAATTGCTGAAACTGGAGCAGGACCGGGACGATAGGGCGGCCCTGGCGATTGACATGTTTTGCTACCGCGTACGAAAGTACGTGGGCGCTTATCTTGCTGCTCTGAGCGGGGCCGATGCCATAGTCTTTGGCGGCGGCATTGGAGAGAACGCTCCAGAGATTCGGTCCCGTGTCTGCGCGGGAATGGACTGGTGTGGATTGAAGCTGGACGAAGCCCGCAATGCTGCCGCTGTAGGCGTCGAGGCCCGCATCAGCGACGCTGACGCCGACATACATGTCTACGTAGTCCCTGTAGACGAGGCGGCTGTGATAGCCAGGGACGCAGTGATCTGTCTGAATCGTCAAAACGTCCCCTTGTGGCTGCCAAAGATACGGTAGGGGGGAGAGCACCAGCATGAGTGCGCCTCTCTGGAAGCCCTGATAGTCAGCACTGGGTTAGTGGCATCGACCCTTGCCGGTCGGCTGGAGGAGGTAGGTCGTGACTGAGCTGTCCGAGATTCTATTCAATCAGACCGTCGCCTATTTCTCTATGGAGGTTGCCGTCAATCCCGCAATACCTACCTACAGCGGCGGCCTGGGGATGCTGGCTGGCGACTCTCTCCGGGCCGCTGCCGACCTGTCCATACCGATGGTGGGTATCAGCCTCCTGCACCGCAAAGGGTATTTTCGTCAGCATCTGGACGCCTGGGGGAACCAATCGGAGAGTCCCGCCGTCTGGTCTCCGGAGGATCTCCTGCATCCGCTGCCCAATCGAGCATCGGTGAGCATTGAGGGCCGGGATGTGCAGATACGAGCCTGGCGCTATCTGATTCGCGGGTTGTCGGGGCATGCCATACCGATCTATTTTCTCGATACGGCCCTGCCAGAGAACAGCCCCTGGGACCAGACTCTTACAGATAATCTATATGGCGGAGACGACCATTATCGCTTCTGCCAGGAGGTCATTCTGGGGCTGGGTGGGTACGCGATGCTGCGCGAGATAGGCTGCGCCGAAGTGTACACGTACCATATGAACGAGGGCCACTCCGCTTTGCTCAGCCTGGCGCTGCTGGAGGAGCGCCACCGCACTAACGGCTTGAAGCAGGTGACTGTGGCTGACAGGGAGGCAGTGCGTCAGAGATGTGTGTTCACCACGCACACCCCCGTTCCGGCGGGCATCGACAAGTTCCCTTATTACATGGTCAGGGGGGTCCTGGGAGAGGAGCCAACCGCCGTCCTGAATTCGATAGAATGCTTCTACGAAGGCAGCTTGAATATGACCAATCTGGCGCTCCTGTTCTCCCGCTACATCAACGGAGTGTCGATGCGGCATGAGGAAATCTCTCGCGGCATGTTTCCCAATTACCCCATCAGTTCCATAACTAACGGCGTGCATGCCCTCACCTGGACGTCGCAGCCTTTCCAACAACTTTTCGACCGGCATATTCCGCAGTGGTGCCGTGACAACCTCTACTTGCGCTACGCGATAAGCATCCCGTTAGATGAAATCAAGGAAGCTCATGCCCAGTCCAAGCAGCGCTTGCTCGCCGAGGTGCAGAAACGGACAGGCGTGGCACTGTCGCCGCAAGCGATGACTATGGGCTTCGCGCGGCGCGCCGCGGAGTACAAACGAGCGGACCTTCTATTCTCTGACCTGGAGCGGCTGAAGAGGATAGCGAGCCAGGTCGGGCCGATCCAGATCATTTACGGCGGCAAGGCTCATCCCAGGGATGAGGGGGGGAAGGAAGCGATCAGACGCGTCTTTCAAGCCGCGGCGGCCTTGGGCGATGCCGTACCCGTCTTGTATCTCGAGGAGTACGATATGGCCCTGGCGAAACATCTATGCGCAGGCGTCGACTTGTGGCTGAACACCCCTCTGAAGCCTGACGAGGCTTCGGGCACCAGCGGCATGAAGGCGTCTCTCAATGGGGTGCCCAGCTTGAGTGTCCTCGATGGCTGGTGGGTCGAAGGGCATGTGGAAGGCTTCACCGGCTGGTCCGTCGGCAATGCGTGGGGATCGGAGAGCGATCCGTCGAAAGAGATAGCCTCGCTCTACGATAAGCTGGAATACGTGATCTTGCCCATGTTCTACGAGCGTCCCCAAGCCTATGCCGAAGTCATGCGCTCCTCTATCGCCCTGAACGGCTCCTTCTACAACGCGCAGCGCATGATGTTCCAGTATATGGAGAACGCCTATCAGGCCGAGAAACCGGAGAGGGCGGGGTATGCTGCCCCGACTTGCGCTTTGGCGCAGGAGGAGGCTCCATTGGCGGGCTAGACGGAGGCGGTGAGCCCCGACTTGTCGGGGCTCACCGCCTCTAACAAAAACGCGTCTACTGGTTTCGGGATACGCCAGATGGGGCCAGTTACTTCTAATTCATCTCACGACCTGCGCGCGACGCAGGAACGCAGGTATCTTCTCCATACTGCTGTTGTAGTCCATCTCGGCGAGCGGTATCAGTTCCGCAACCTTGTCGTCTCGCGTCGCCTCCATCTGCTTGCTCTGAAAGCCAGTGGCAATGACCGTGATCTTGACCTCGTTGTTCATCTGCGGATCGGTGACAGTGCCGAAAATGATGTTGGCCTCGGGATCCGCCGCCTTGCTGATGACTTCTGCGGCTTCGTTGATTTCAAAGAGGGTGAGATCGGGGCCGCCAGTAATGTTATAAAGCACCCCTTTAGCGCCAGCAATGGATACATCGAGCAGCGGGCTTTCGATGGCCGCCCGCGCTGCGTCGACCGCCCTTGTCTCGCCGCTGCCGCGTCCGATGGACATGAGGGCGGGCCCGGCTTCGCTCATTATTGCTTTCAGATCGTTGAAGTCCAGGTTGATGTCGCCGGGCACTGTGATGAGTTCGGATATTCCCTGGATCCCCTGTCGCAGGACATCGTCGGCGGTCTTGAAGGCGACATCCTTGGAGCACTTTTTGTCGCAGATGGCCAGAAGGCGGTCATTAGGGATGATGATGAGAGTGTCCACCTTTTCCGAGAGACGGGCGATACCTTGTTCGGCCGCCGTGCGGCGCTTGCTCCCTTCGAAGGCGAAAGGCTTTGTCACCACGCCTACCGTTAAGGCGCGGGACTGCTTGGCGATCTCGGCGATTATTGGAGAGGCGCCGGTGCCAGTGCCGCCGCCCATGCCAGCAGTGATAAATACCATGTCTGCACCGGCAAGGTACTTGGCGATCTCATCGCGGCTTTCCTCGGCTGCCTCCGCGCCCTTTTTGGGGTCGCCGCCTACCCCAAGACCCTTGGTCAGCTTGTCCCCGATCCGAATAACGTCTGGAGCATTGCAGCGAAGCAGAGCCTGGGCGTCAGTGTTGACGCCGATAAAGTGGACTCCCTTGATTTTCTCCTCAATCATGCGGTTGAGGGAATTGCAGCCGCCTCCGCCCACGCCGATGACTTTTATCTGGGCGAAGTTATCTTCTAGCTGGAAGGCTAACGTCATCATGTCCTCCTGTTCCTTTGAATGTCCTTCAAGTTTGCGTGCTCCTCAGCCCGATCTTATCAGGGCTAAGGCAGCAGGTCCCTGAACCAGAGGGTCGCGCGTTTGAAAACACTAGTCAAATGGGCGCCGTTTCTTCTGGGCCTCGTTTCCGCCTCCCCGTATTTTATTGCCCAGAGCAGGAGTCCCGTGCTGGTGGCGTAGGCTGGGTTACTCACGGTATCGACCAAACCGTGAATGCCGCGCGGCATTCCCACTCTTGCTGGAAGCTTAAGTACGTCAGAAGCTAAGTTCTCAATGCCCTTGAGGTTGGCTGTGCCACCAGTTAGCACCAACCCGGCGGGAAGCATTCCGTCGTGGCCGGACCGTCTTATTTCCAGGAGGATCATCTCCAGAGTTTCTTCCATGCGCGCCCTTATGATCTCCGCAAGCCGGCGGCGCGGGACATTGTTCTTAGCCTCCGCGCCGAAACAGGCGATGTCGATGGTCTCCTCCGGGTCAACGCAGGCGGAGACGGCGTGCCCATGCTTTACTTTGATTTCCTCCGCGGTGACGAAGGGGGTGCGGAAGCCGATAGCGATATCGTTGGTGAGTTGGTGTCCGCCCACAGGCAGCACTGCGGTGTGCCATACACTGCCTTCCACAAAAAGGGCGACATCGGTTGTCCCGCCCCCAATGTCTGCGAGGACCACCCCGATCTCTTTCTCCTCCTGGGCCAGCACCGCCTCACTAGCTGCCAGGGGCGCGGCGACCACATCGTCTATCTCGATTCCGGTGCTCTGGATGCACTTGATCAGGTTCTGGATGGAGGTGGAGGCCCCGCTGACGATGTGCGTCTCGGCTTCCAGCCGGAAGCCATGCATGCCAACGGGATTGGTGACGCCCTCCTGGCCATCCAACGTGTAACAGCGGGGAATAACATGGAGGACTTCGCGGTTGTCCGGGACAGCTACGGTGCGAGCTGATTCCAGCACCCTGGCCACGTCGTCGTCTGAGACCACCCTTTCCCCCCGTGGGATGGCAATTACTCCGTGGTTGTTGAGTGCAGAGATGTGCCCCCCGGCGATTCCCACCATGGCCGACACGATTCTCGTTCCGCTGCTGCGTTCTGCCTTCTCAACCGCCGAGCGAATGGACCTGGTAGCTTCTTCGATATTTATGATGACTCCCTTGCGCAGCCCCTGGGCCGGGGCAACTCCGACCCCGAGCACCTCCAGGTCCCCGGCGCCGCTCGTATGCCCAACCAAAGCACAGACTTTGGCCGTGCCAACGTCAATGGAAGCTAAGGTGGCCTCCTTTCCCATGCCTACCCCCTTTCGTGAAAGAGCCAGCGTCGCCTGATCACCGCCAAATTGTTGAAAATACGCACGCCGAAGGCGACGATGGCGGCCATGTACAGCTCCACACCCAGCCTATCGGCAAGATAAGTGAGCAACGCTGCCAGCGCAACGTTACCGATGAATCCGGACAAGAAGACCCTGCTGTCAAAATGGGTCTCCATGTTGGCGCGGATGCCCCCGATGACCGCGTCGATCCCAGCCAGGATGGCCATCCCCACGTAGCGGGCGTATTCCACCGGAACAGACAGCCCCGCCGCCGCGCCAATGAATATCCCCAGAAGGAGCCCCAGTATCGGAAGCCACATTTTCTAACACCCGCCTCGAAATCTATCGTATGAAGGGCCGCGCGCCAAAACGCAGGTCGGCATGATTGAACTTGATCCTGGCTTCAGACGCGCTCTCGAGGATAGCCTTCCATGCTGCCAGCTTGAACTCGAAATCGCTGCCGTCCCCGAAGCGGGCGCGCATACCGTTCTCAGCGATCGCCACCAGCCCGCCGCGTCTCAGGTACTCGAAGCTCTTCACGCTCATACTCATGTCCCGCGGGAGCGTTTCGGTCAGCTTCCAAGCCAACTGGACCGATTTGGGGTCCACCCTCGTTCCAAGCTCCAACGGTCTACCATCCATATCTATGATTAGCGGCAAGGCGCTGAAGGAGGGCGCTGGCTGGAAAATCACCCCTTCGTCGTCCACGTAGTATCGGACATCCTTTACCTGCCAGACAGCATAGGGCTGTCGCTCCTCAACAAAGATCACCAGTTCCCGGGTGGAGTACTGGCGACTAACAACCGCTCGCCTGACAAGCGGCGTCTGCTCGACAGCGCGGGTAACAGCCTGGGCGTCTATCGTGAGGATGTTCTTGCCCACGAGCGCCGAGATAGCCTCCACATCTTCCGGCTTGAAAAGCTGATTACCTATCATCGTAACGGTGGCGACTTTGAGAATCGGGGAGTTGAAGGCCAGGTAGCCCAACTCCCCGATTCCAAACAAAACGCCCAGGATGAAGAGGATTTGCAGCGTTCTCTTTAGCGCCATCCTCACTTTTCCCCGGCGCCGAGGTTCCCTCGACGAGGAGAAGCCGTTCGATCGGTCTCCCCTCGAGTTCCTCGGCGGGAGTTCCCTATGGTAGCTCAACATGGTATCGCCAGGCTCTTTCTCTTGTCACCATATCTTTCCAGGGCCAGGATGATGAGACGGTCTATCAGCTCAGGGTAGGATAAGCCACCGGCCTCCCAAAGCTTGGGGTACATGCTTATGCTTGTGAAACCGGGTATGGTATTGATTTCACTCAAGTAGGGTGTCAGCGTGACCCTATCCAGGAGAAAGTCCACCCGCCCCATTCCGGCGCAGTCAACAGCGCGGAAAGCCTGAAGGGCGAGTTGTCTGATCTCCTCTGTCTTTTCCTCTGGCAGCTCGGCAGGGATTACCAGGCGGCTGGACCCACTCAAATACTTGGCCTCGTAGTCGTAAAAATGACTGGCCGGCATAATTTCTCCTAACACGGAGGCCTTTGGATCGTCGTTGCCAAGCACGCTACACTCGATCTCCCTGGCGTTGACGGCCTCTTCCACCAGGAGCTTGCGGTCCCAAAGCGCTGCCTCGTCCAGGGCGCGCCTTAACTCCTCGGAGTTGCTGGCCCTCGAAACGCCCAGGCTGCTACCTCCATTTGCAGGCTTAACGAAGCAGGGATAAGAAAAGCGCCTCTCCACCGTCTCAACCACCTCTCCCGGCTGGGTCTCCCAGTAGCTTCGAAGGAATACACCGAAAGCAGGCGTCGGCAGGCCGTCCTGCAGGAATATCTCCTTCATGAGGGCTTTGTCCATGCAGATGGCGCTGGCCAGGACGCCAGCGCCAACGTAGGGAATGTCCATCAGCTCCAGCAATCCCTGGAGCGTGCCGTCCTCGCCAAAAGTGCCATGGACCACCGGGAAGGCCACATCCACCCCGCGCAGCGCCGGAGCCAGCGATTGGACCGCATCCTTTCCCCCAGCGTCAGTGGTGGCTACCTCCCTGGCCTCGGCGTTGACAATCTGTCCCGTCTGCTTCGGCGACAGCCAGACGCCCTTCTTGGTAATGCCCAAGGGAACTACCTCATATTTTGACTTGTCGATAGCGTTAATCAGGGAGCGCGCCGAAATCACCGAGACTTCATGCTCGCCCGAGCGCCCGCCGAAGATGATGCCGACTCGCAGCTTTTTGGCCCTTGTCATACCTTGCTCCCTGTGTCAGGCCCTACTATCTCTATCTCTCTTTCGAGTCCTATAGAGAACTGCTCCCGGACCTTGTCCCGCGCCATGACTATTAATGACATCACGTCTGCTGCGGTGGCATGCCCCAAGTTGACGATGAAGTTGGCGTGCACCGGAGAAATCTGGGCATCGCCGATGCGCCGTCCCTTCAATCCGACCTGTTCAATCAGCCAGCCCGCGGCGTATCCCTGCGGGTTCTTGAAGATGGAGCCGGCGCTGGGCTCCTTGGGCTGATGGGACCTGCGGTGGGAGGCGTATCGGGCCAGGCGCGCCTTCAAGACCTCGGCTTTGCCACGGCGGAGAGCCAGGTCGGCGGTCAGAATAACAGAACCAGTTGGGCCCTCTTTCTTGAAGACGCTCTGCCGATAGCCAAAGCCCACAGAGGCTGCCTCCAGCGAGCGGACGGCGCTGGCGTCACTGAGCACTTCAACCTGACGAACAACGTCGGCCATAGACCCGCCGTAGGCGCCAGCGCTGCAAACTACAGCGCCGCCAACAGTCCCCGGGACGCCGATGGCCCATTCGAGGCCCTCGAGGCCGGCCAGAGCGGTGCGGCGAGCCAGGCTTGATAACGACACACCGGAGCTTACCCTGACCTCGGTGCCTTGCACCGCGTATCCACGACGCCCTGATCTGTTTTCTATAACCACACCTCGGATTCCGGCGTCGTCGACAAGAAGGTTGCTGCCCTTTCCCAATATGAAGACAGGCGCTTCATGGCGCCTGGCAATCTGCACGGCCTCGCGAAGTTGTCTCACGCTCTCAGCGACCACATAGATATCGGCGGGGCCCCCGATGCGAAAGGAAGTGTGCAGGCGCATCGACTCGTTGAGTCGCACCGCCGCCACAGCCTCGAGTGACATGACCAACGTCTCCGTCGCTATCATGTCTTCTGGAACTCCGCAAGGACTTCGGCAGCTTTCCTGTCTATGTCCCCCGCACCCATTGCCAGGAGCACATCTCCAGACCTGAGTTGGGCCATCTCCTCTTTAACCGCCTGCCGGACGTCGCCAACGTAACGAACATTCGGGTGCTGAATAACCTTCGCCAGGTCTGCTGAGCTGATTTCCCCCGTGTCTTTCTCCCTGGCGGCGTAGATATCGACAATGACCACTTCGTCGGCCTGTTCGAAACAGGCGGCGAAGTCATTCAGAAGCGTTTTCGTACGGCTGTAAGTGTGTGGCTGGAAGATGCAGGCAATCTTCCGGCTCCCGTATCGCTCGCGGGCGGCCGCCAGAGTGGCCCGAATCTCCGTCGGATGGTGAGCGTAGTCGTCTATGACGAGTACGCCGTCGAACTCGCCCTTGATCTCAAAGCGGCGTCTCGCCCCACGGAAGCCAGCGAGGGCCCTTCTGATAGTCTCAGCTTTGATGCTCAGCGTGTAACCGACAACTATGGCTGCGACGGCATTGCTGACGTTGTGTTTGCCGGGTAACTGAATGGTAAACTCCCCGAAGGTGCTAGTCTTGCGCTCAACGCGGAAGTCGGAGCCGCCCTGGGAGTTAGGACGCAGGTCCGTGGCCCGCCACAACGCCTCGTTGCGGAAACCATAGCCCGAGATGTTCCTCGTCGTCAGCCCCCTCTGGATGATTGTTCGAACAGCCTCATCATCAACACATGCGATGACGTGGCCCGAGGCGGGCACGGAAACCATGAAGCGGCGGAAAGCTTCACGAACGGCCTCGAAAGAGTGATAGAAATCCAGGTGTTCGGGTTCAATATTGGTAACCACCGCGACGCGAGGGGCAAGTTTCAAAAAAGAGGCATCATACTCATCCGCCTCCGCCACGAGGAAGCGACCGGACCCCCGCCGGGCGTTAGTCCCCAGCTCGATAATCTCGCCGCCAACCAGGAAAGTCGGGCTCATTCCCGCCCGTTCCAGGATTACAGTGACAAGCGCACTCGTGGTAGTTTTGCCATGCGTTCCCGCGATGCCTATGCTAATCTTCTCGGCCATCAATCGCCCCAACATCTCAGCGCGTTTGATGACCGGGATGCCGCGTCTTTGCGCCTCCTGGACTTCTGGGTTGTCTGGCGCCACCGCCGATGAGATGACGACAAGGCACGGATCGCCCACGTTGGCGGCGGAGTGACCTTTGAAAATCCTGGCTCCCTGAGCGGCCAAGGCCTCGGTGAGGGGAGAAGGCGACAGGTCAGACCCGGAGACGGTGTAGCCGTCCTCCAGCAGCACCTTCGCGATGGCGCTCATGCCTATGCCGCCGATGCCAATAAAGTGAACGTTCTTGGAGCTGCATTCCGTGGCTGCATTTGTCATCCCGTCTGCTGTCTCCTCATCTCTCCGACTCCATGCCAACAGCCGAAGCCCAGGGCAACGACAGGGACTGAAGTCGATGTCGCAGCGCCGTGAGCACGCCCATCACTTGGCCTCCCAGGGTACTTGCTTCAGACTCTGCTCTGAGTTGTCCGAAGGGTTGTCCCCGCCGTTGGCGGCGGCGCGCTTCTGCCCGAGCTCCGTTAATAAGGAAGCGATCCTCTTAGCCGCGCCGGGCCGCTCCAGCCGGCGGGCGCTTGCGGCCATTTGAAGGAGCTTCTTGTCATCCGTCAGCAAAGCGCTAACAGTTGGAAGTAGAGCCCCGATCTCGCTCTCCTCGATAACGCTGGCTGCCCCTTTCTCCGATAGGAAACCGGCGTTGTGCCTCTGGTGTCCACCTGCGTGGGGATAAGGTACGAGGATGCTGGGCAGGCCGGCCGCGGGGAACTCCCCCAGGACAGACGCACCAGCTCGTGACACTGCGAGGTCAGCGGCGGCCAACGCGGAAGGAAACTCCTCATGGAGATAAGCATACAGGAAATAGCGTCTGCGCTTGTCTTCAGCAAGCTTGGAGCGGACCTCCTGCAGCCAGGCCTCATCTTCTGACCCGCAGAGATGGATAATCTGGTGCAGATCGAGAAGCGGCTCGAGGATCTTGCTCATGGCAACGTTGATGCTGTGAGCGCCGCGGCTGCCCCCCCAAACGAGAAGCGTCTTGCGGTTGGCATCCAGTCTCAGCTTCTCCCTTGCCTCGACCCTGGATAGCTTCCCCAGTTCGGGACGAACTGGATAGCCCGTTTCGATTACCTTTTCGGCGGGGAGGAAATTACGGGACCTATCTGTGGTTACAGCCACCTTACTGGCGAACCTGGCCAGGAGCCGGACTGCCCAGCCCGGCTCGACGTCTGGAAGGTAGACCAAGCTGGGAATCCTGAGCGCCCAAGCCGCCATCACCACGGGAACACAAACGTAGCCCCCGGTGGCAAGAACGACGTGAGGCCGGAAGCGGCGCAGAATCGACAGGGTCTGCAGAAGACCCCAGAACGTTAGCGACAGGTTAAGAAGAATGCGCAAGAGGGACCTGCCCCGGAACGCCGCAGCCGATACGGAGGCGAAGGGAAGGCGCCGGCGTCGCGCCAGGACGGCCTCTATGCCCCGGTCTGTGCCGATGAAGAGCAAACGGGGGGAAGACTCCACCAGGGCCTCCACCACGGACAACGCCGGGTAGACATGCCCGCCCGTGCCGCCTCCGGTGACCGCAATCCTCATAGCTCCCTCAGTTTACCGCGCCGTCAGCGCTTCGGCGCCCACCAGCGCTCCTGGTCAAACAATGCCTGGATACGTTCAGCAATATGCCGATGGAAGCCATAGTAGCAACCAGCGAAGAACCTCCGTAGCTGATAAGCGGCAGGGGTATGCCAGTCATGGGAATGGACCGCGTAATGCCGCCGATATTGATAAGGGCTTGAAAGGCAACAGTACATATGATGCCTGCTGCCAGCAGCCTCCCGTACTCGTCCCCGGCGGTGTGAACGACTTTGAAGCCGCGATAGGTCAGGAACGCAAAGAGGAGTATAAGGATCACGCCGCCGACAAATCCCAACTCCTCCCCAATGATGGCGAAAATGCCATCAGTGTGAGAGCCCGGCACGTAGAAGAACTTCTGCCGGCTGGCGCCCGGCCCCAGGCCGGTGAGTCCTCCGCTGCCCAGGGCGATGAGCAGTTGAATAATGTGGAAGCCTTTGCCAGCCGGGTCATCCCAGGGATTAATGAAGGACTCCCACCGGCCAAAGCGGTACCCGGCGCCGCTGATGAGAGCGACTCCCAGGCCCGCGCCGCTAGACCCGATAAGCAGCAAGTGTTTGACATCAGCACCGGCCAGAAAGAAAAGCGTCACAGCCGTGAGAACAATGACTATCGTCGTCCCCATATCTGGCTGAATCATTACCAAGGTAGAGACCAGTACAACCAGGATAGTGAAGGGCACAAGGCCAGACGAAAACTGCTTGACCTTGTCCTTGCGCGCTGCTAGCCAGGCAGATACGTAGACAACGAGAAAGAGTTTGACGAACTCGGTGGGCTGTATTGGCGGCAGCGGGCCGAGACTGATCCAGCGAGTCGCGCCATATTTGCTCGTGCCTACACCCGGTATCAGCAGGATGGCCATCAGGACCAGAGCGCCAAGCATGAGCAAGGGGCTGAGCCGGCGCCAGCGATGATAGTCTATGTTCATGCAGGCGATCAGGAGCGCCAGGCCTATGATCGCCGAGACCCCTTGTCTTACCACGAAGTAGGTAACGTCATTGTATTCCATGACCGCCAGCACGAAGCTGGAGCTGTAGACCCATTGCAGCCCGATGATCACCAGCACGCCTGTTAACGCCAGGAGGATGTAGTCAGGCCGGTTCATTCTGGTCTCAACGGTGGCGGCCATGCTATCTTCTGGCCTCCTGACGTTGCTGCTGGAGCTCGCGGACGAGGCGCTTAAACTCGCGGCCGCGCTGCTCAAAATCAACGAAGAGGTCAAAGCTGGTGCAGGCCGGGGAGAGGAGAACGACGTCGCCCGATGCGGCCATTTCCGCGCCCAGAGCGACAGCCTCGGCAAGGGAAGAGGCCCGCCGGATGTCAAGAGACCTCGCGGTATCGTGGGGCGCGCGAATTATGGCGTCCTCCAGCAAAGAGGCTGCCTCCCCGAAGAGGATGATTCCCTTGCACTTCGCCCAGACCGTCTCGGCCAGAGGCTCCACAGGCAAATGTTTGTCCCGCCCGCCTGCGAGCAGCACCACCGGGCGATTGAAAGACCTTAATCCGGCGACAGTCCGCTCCGGCGTGGTGGCGATGCTGTCGTTATAGTAATCAACGCCGTCGACGCGAGCCACCGGTTCGAGCCGATGTTCAACCCCACGGAAAGTGGTGACCACCGCACGCATGGCTTGTTCATCTACATCGCAGGCGGAACAGACGGCACACGCAACCAGCACGTTTTCCAGATTGTGCTGGCCAAGCAGCTTGATATCCGCCGTCGCGCAGACGGGTCTTTCGACCCCTCCCCATCGAACGACGACCTGACCTTTGCTGATGAAGGAGCCATGCCCCTCCGGTCGCTGTGTCCGGCTGACGAAAATGACGTTGGCCTCGCACTCTTCAGCGAGCTCGCGAGTTGTGGGATCATCGTAGTTAAGAACGGCAAAATCGATACCGCTCTGGAATTTCAGAATGTTCCCCTTGGCCTCGATGTACTCCTCCATGCTGGGATGCCAATCGAGATGGTTGGGAGTGATGTTCGTTATGGCCGCCACATGAGGACTTCTGTCCATAGTCTCCAACTGGAAACTGCTAACCTCCAGCACTACCCAACTGTTTGGCCTTATCTCATTCAAACGCTCCAGGAGTGTTATCCCTATGTTTCCGCCGACAAAGACATGTTTGCCCGCGGCTCTGAGAATCTCGCCTACGAGACTAGTAGTAGTAGTCTTGCCGCTGCTACCGGTAATGCCCACGATGGGAGCTGGGCAGAGCTCGAAGAATAGCTTGGTAAGTGAGCTCCGGGGTACCCCTTTACCCGCGGCGGCGGAGATGCAGGGAATATCCAGGGGTACCCCCGGGCTAATATAGATGATTTCGGCATCCACGGCGTCCTCGACCCGATTCTCCCCCAGGGAGAGCCTGACCGGCAGTCCCTCAATCTGCCGCAGGCTTTGGGCTAATTCCCCCGCGGGCCTGACATCGCTGACGGTTATCTGAGCTCCCTGCGCTGCGAGGTAACGCACCACAGCTACCCCTTCGCGTCCGAGGCCGATCACCGTTGCCCGTTTCCCTTTCAAGTCCAATTGAGACACCTCAGGAAAGGGCCAGCGCGATGCCCAGCATAGCCGCCATCATACCGATAAGGAGAAAACGCATGGCTACCTGGGTTTCCGTCCAGCCAGAAAGTTCGAAGTGATGATGAAGGGGGGCCATCTTGAAGATCCGCCTCCCCCCGGTCAGTTTGAAATAGGCCACTTGCAGCATTACGGACCCGGTTTCCAGAACAAACACCAGGCCGACGATGGGCAGCAACAGCCAGTGTCCGGTCATTAGCGCCACCACGCCCAGGGTGGCGCCCAGAGCGAGGGAGCCTGTGTCACCCATGAAGACCTGCGCCGGATGGGCGTTGTACCAGAGAAAACCCAGAGTGGCTCCCACCACTGTAAAGGAGAAAGCCACTAGATAGGGCTGCTCCTGGAGAAGAGCGATAATCCCATAGGCCGCGAAGGCGAGGGCGGCAGTGCTACCAGCCAGTGTGTCCAGCCCGTCGGTCAAATTGACCGCGTTGGCGCTGCCTACGATGACGAGGAGCGCAATGGGCAGGTACCAGACCCCTATAGAGAACTTGCCCACGAAGGGTATATTGATGCTTTCGAGGTTGAAGGCAAAATAAAGCACCCCAGCAGCCACCGCGGCGATAGCCAGGAGCCAGGCCATCTTAAAACGAGCTGCGATACCGGCCGTTTTGCTGTTGGCAAGGTTCAACACATCGTCCACGGCGCCCAGGATGCCGCAAGCGACCATGGTGGCCAGAGGCAACAGGATGGAAAGCTTGTTCACCAGGTTGAAGGGCACGGTGATTACCAACACGCTGGCGAAGATCATCAGCCCACCCATAGTGAGCGTCCCCGTTTTGCCCGCGTGGGAGTTAGGGCCCTCAGTCCTGATCTGCTTGCCAACAGCGTGCGACCTGAGGAGGCTGAGCAAGGGACGGCCCAGAAGCAGGGAGAGCAAACACGCCAGCGCGCCCAAGCCCAGAGAGAAAGCCATAGTCATTGCTTCAACCTCGCCACTATCTGTTCCATGGCCATGCCTCTCGATCCCTTTACCAGGATGCAGTCGCCGGGGTGGAGGAGGGGAAGGAGCGCCTCTAAAGCCTCTTCATTGGTGTTCGCAAAGATGACTCGAGGAAGGCCTTTTCGCGCCGCCTCCTTTCCGAGGATCCTGCCCCTCTCGCCCACGGCAACAAGAATCTGCACGGTTTGAGCCGCCAGGCGCCCCACGTGGAGGTGCCCCTCAGCTTCGTAGGAGCCCAGCTCAAACATATCGCCCAGAACGGCGATCTTTCGTCCCTCGACCTCCGCCAGCAGCTCCAGCGCGGCGGACATCGAGGCCGGGCTAGCATTGTACGTGTCATCGATGATAGTGGTCTCCTTGACGCCGGGGAGGGCTACCAGGCGCAATCTGTTTCCCGTTTCCTTCAGCGACGCTGCTATTTCCTCCCCCTCGAATCCTTCGACGAAGGCCACCGCGGCAGCGGCCAGGGCATTGTGCACGTTGTGCTTGCCCACCAGAGGCAGATCGACCGGAATAGCCTCCTTCCCTTTGTGAAGAATGAAGGAGACTCCGCTGACACCAGCGCTCTCCACGTGGTCCGCCCAAATCTCGTACTCGGGACTGAGGCCGTACTGGACTACCCGGGCTCGAGTCTGCTCGGCGAAGGGCCGCACCCGGGCGTCGTCGCCGTTCAGGATGGCTACACCGTACTCAGGAAGGCTGCGGACCAGCTCGCACTTGGCCTGGGCAATGCGCTCCAGGCTCTCAAGACGCCCGAAGTGGCTGTAGCCAACATTGGTGACCACCCCCATTGCAGGTTGCGCCATCTCGCAGAGAAGCGCTATTTCGCCGATAGCGTACATTCCCATCTCCAGCACTGCTCGCTCATGAGCACCGTCCAACTTCAAAAGGGTCAAGGGTAGGCCGATCTCATTATTCAGGTTGCCCTCGTTCTTAAGTACCTTGTACTTGCTGCCCAGGAGGGCTGCCACAAGCTCCTTTGTGGTCGTTTTCCCGACGCTGCCCGTAATTCCGACAACCCGAACGTCATGTTTTCCTCGCCAGTACCTTGCCAGCGCTTGCAAGGACGCCAGGCTGTCTTTGACCAGGAAAAAAGCGCCCATCGCCCGCTCGGCGCCGGAGAGGTCACCGGGTATCCTCTCCGCCAGAATGCCTCTGGCGCCCCTTCGGAGGGCATCGCCGACGTAGTTGTGCCCGTCGTCGCGCTCACCGCGAAGGGCGACAAAGAGGTCGCCCCCCGACACCTGTCGGGAATCTACGACCACCGTGCCAAAATACGCGGCCACCTCACTGGAGGCCACGACTTCGGAGAGACCGATTCCCTTAACTATATCCTCTTGGCTTATCATGGTCGCGCCCTGACCATCTTGTCTGCGGTGACCAGGTCCGTCGGCGGCATCTTCATATACAGCAGAATCTGCTGTGTCACGGAGCTGAATATGGGGGAAGCAACCAACGAGCCCCACGGCGAATCCTTCGGCTCGTCTATCTTCACCATCACGACAAATTTCGGGTCTTCAAGGGGAGCGAAGCCGATGAAGCCAGCGATGGTCGCGTCTGATGTATAGCCCTTCTCCATCGAAATGGAGGCGGTGGACGTCTTGCCGCCGACGTGGAAACCAGGCACGATGGCGAGCTTGCTCTCGCCTTTTTCCGCCGCGGCGTTCATCATCTGAATCAGATCGCGAGCCGCCTCCTCGGAGATGACTCTTCGCACTGTCACTGGCCGGAATACCCGCCGGTCTCCATCCGTTACCACCTCTTTAACGATATAGGGCCGCATCAGGTTGCCGCCGTTCACGATGGCAGACACGGCGGTTATCATCTGCAGCGGGGTGACGCTTATTCCTTGCCCGAAGGCGTTGGTGCTCAAGTCTATGGGGCGCCACCCGTTGGTCTTGTTGGTGCGCACCTGCCCCTTGGCCTCGCCGCTCAGCCCTACGTGGGTGGGCTGGCCAAAACCGAACCTATTCACATATTCGTAAAACTTGTCCGCCCCCACCTTGTCCGCCGCCCAAACGGCCCCGACGTTGCAGCTATTCATCAATACCTGAGTCATTGTCTCAAGGCCATGCGCCCTCCCGTCCCAGGTGCGGATGATGGCGCCGTACTTGTTTACGCTGCCCGTGTCATAAAACGTCGTCCGAGGCGTGATGGTCTTCGTGTCCAGGCCTGCGGCCATGGTTATGAGCTTGAAAACCGAACCGGGCTCGTACATATCAGTTATGGCCCTGTTCCGGTACAGTTCCATCTTGGGGTTGGAGACCAGATCCAGCTTGTTAGCATCGAAAGTAGGACGGCTGGCCATGCCCAGGATGGCGCCGGAGCGGGGATCCATAACAATGATTGTCCCGCCGCTGGCCTTGTGCTTGACCATAGCCTCGTCTAGCTTCTTCTCGATCAGCCGCTGAATGTACCGGTCTAGGGTGAGAATAAGGTCGGCGCCGTCTTGAGGGGGCTTCTCTTTGCGGTAGCCCAGAGGAATCTCGTTGCCGATGCTGTCCCGTTCGAAGACCAGCTTCCCGTCCACACCACCCAGTTCCCTATTGAAATCGGCCTCGATACCAGTGAGGCCCTTGTTGTCCTTCCCCACAAACCCCATCAGGGTTGCGGCAGTGCTACCCTCTGGATATACTCGCTTGTACTCTTGGGTGAGTCTGACTCCCAGCAGGCGAAGCCTCTGGATCTCGAGGCCAGTCTCGTAGGGAACGCCCGCCTTGAGGAGCACCGAGCTTTCACCGCCTTCCCTTATTTTAGCGATTGTGGCCCCGGATTGCATCCCAAGGAGAGGAGCGAGGGACCGGTCGACCACCTGAATCTGTTCGCGGCTGCCCAGAGCGTCCGGTTTGAAGGAGACGTTGAATTGGCTGACCGTGGTAACCAGCGGGCGGCCGTCCGCATCAAGGATGGAGCCACGGTGGGCCGCGACCGTCTTCTGGCTCCAGTGCTCCTGGTCTCCCTGCTCGCGCAGTTCCTCATGAGCGACGATTTGAAGATAGCCCAGCCGAAGCGTCAAAGCCATGGTGCTGCCAGCGAGCAAGATAATCAGGGCGGCTAGTCTCCATGAGTTATTGTGACTGGACATATTCGGCTTGCCTATCTCTGGATGATTCGACTCTCGTTGAAAAAGGCCAGCGGATGCAAAAGGGCGTCCCACCATTTGCGGCGCGTTTCCTCCGCTGGTTTGGCCTTGCGCGTCGGCGGCTGCGTCTCGAGAGGCGGCAACGCCTTAAGGGGTTCTGTCACCGTTACATAAATGTGATCGGTGGCAGGCTTCATCGTAAACCGGGCCACCGCCTCCTTTTCAACGTAGTCCAGGGATTGCAGCCTGGCGATCTCGGCCTCCAACTGGTAGTTGCGGTTGCGCCATTCATCCCTGATTTGCGACAGGCGATTGAGGTCATAGCCAGCGGTGGCCACACGGCTCGTCTGCACCATCAGCAGCAAGCTGGCAAGGCTCACGATGGCCACCGTGGTTGGCAACAGCGCGGTGAGGCTGCCGTAGCTGGGCAACGTTACCCTCTCTCGAACTCCGTAGCGGTTCATGATCTCACTCCCAAGCTCCCATCGTCCCCGTTCAGACTGCGGTATCCAGGTAAGCCAGGGCCACTTCGTACAACTCGGGGGAGGGCCCGCCTTCGTTTCGGGCCATTATCACCCTGAATTGCAGGTAGGAGCCACGGGCCAGAATCAGGTCAGATACCTCGACATCGTACCCGGCGAACTGATCAACCACGTTCATGCGTGTCCAGTTTGACCATGTCGCCCCGTCGTCGCCAGTCCTCAATTCGAGGGCTAGATTGCCACCCAGGGGATGGCTGGCCCTCCACATTGCCGCCACACCATTGAAGGGAAAATCGGTACGGCGTGGAGCCGACAGGTACGCTCCAATGCGGGCGCCGCCCTCCAATGCGACAGCATCAGGCGATTCCCTGATGGTGACGGCCAGGAGCTGTCCGGTCCGAAAGTCAGCGGCCGTCGCAAGGGTCCAGTGACCAGCGCGTGACTGCTTCGAAAGCGTCAGGAATTGGTTGCCGGGCGGAGGCGACCCATCTCGCCGCTCGTGCCAGGCTTCGCCGGCGGTTGCGCTAAACACCATAATTCCAATGACGATGCCCGCCAGATGCACAAGCCGCCGAAAACCCGTTGCGCGTTTCATGATGTGCCTCCTTTCCCCGACTTGTCGGGGCATACAGGGCCTGTGTTGCCGCCCATGGGCCCCGACAAGTCGGGACTAACTAGAGACGCTCAGCCACCCTCATTCTGGCGCTGCGGCTGCGCGGGTTGGCCGCCACCTCAGCCGCAGACGGCTTGATGACTTTGCGCGTTACCAGGCCAAGGCTGGGCGTGTGACCGCAGACGCATCGGACGACCTCTGGAGGGCACAGGCAGCCAGCCGATTCCAGAGCCATGAACTGCTTCACCAGCCTGTCCTCCAGAGAATGGAAAGAGATGACTGCCAGCCTTCCCTCGCGGCGGAGAAGGCCGATAGCCTGCTTGAGCGCCCTCTCCAGGCATTCGAGCTCCCGGTTGACTACGATGCGGATGGCCTGGAAGGCGCGCGTAGCCGGATGGATGCGCCCCCTGGCCCCGAAAACAGCCTTCTCGATAACCTTAGCCAGTTGCCCTGTGGTGGCTAACGGCCGGCTTTGCACGATGGCTCGGGCTATACGGCGGCTCTTGGGCTCCTCCCCGTACTTCCAGAGTATTTCGGCCAGGCGCGGCTCGGAGAAGTCGTTCACGACATCGGCAGCGGTCAGCGTATGTTGAGGCGAGAAGCGCATATCCAGCGGCCCATCGTGGCGGATGCTGAAACCGCGTCCGCTCTCCGCCAGTTGGAAAGAGGAGACGCCCAGATCGAAGAGGATGCCGTCCACGGGCTTGAAGTTGTGCTGGGCGCATATCTCCTCCAGGTGCTCGAAATTGTCGTTGACGATGATTGCCGCCTCCCCGAAGGGATGTAGCCTGTCTTGAGCGATCCGGACCGCTTCAGGGTCAGCGTCGATCCCCAGCAATTTGCCGCCGGGAGTGCTGGCCTCCAGAATAGCAGCCGCGTGTCCTCCGCCGCCCAGGGTGCAGTCCACGTACCAACCGCCAGGGCGAGGGCGAAGCGCCGCTAGCACCTCATCGAGGAGGACAGGGGTGTGAACGATCTCTGGCGCCAATCTGTTCATGGGCGTACTTCAAGGGTCTCGGCGATGTGTTTTGCTTCCTCTTCACTGAGACGCTCTTCCTCGGCCCACAGCCTCTTGCTCCAGATCTCCAGATAGCTGTTGACGCCGATGAGAACGGCCGCTTCTTTGATGTCCGCGTATTCGCGGAGATAAGACGGGAGTACGACACGGCCCTGGCCATCGAGCTCCGTGCTGGAGGCGCCGGCGAAGAAATGGCGATTGAGCCGGCGGGATCTGCTCTGGGTCGGCGGGCGGGAAGTGA
Source organism: Chloroflexota bacterium (assembly GCA_016190665.1). Lineage (GTDB taxonomy): Bacteria > Chloroflexota > Dehalococcoidia > JACPQD01 > JACPQD01 > JACPQD01. The sequence continues at coordinate 54,205 of JACPQD010000077.1, read as the reverse complement.
CAATCTCGGTGGTCTTCTGCCATTGCTCCGGGGGGTAAACCGTGATACACTGATCCCAGCCGCGACACAGGATGATGCCGTCCTTGAAAAGCGGCCGGAACTTCGGTGGAATGGATATGCGGCCCTTGTCATCGACGCTGTATTCGTATTCGCCTAGAAACCCCAAGTCCATGGTAACCTTCCCCACCTGAGGCCGAGCACTAGGGATATCTAACCACTTTTCCCCACTGTCTTGCACATATTACCACTTCTTGGGATTTTGTCAACCCCTTTTTCACCTATTTTCTGACCAATTTTGAATAAATAGGCCGAAGACGTACGCCTCTCGTACATTTGTTCGGTTCTCCGTCTTCTTCTGTTTGCCAAATGTGCGGATTCGAGATATAATCGGGCTGAAATGGGTTTCGCCATGAGATGGACGCGGATTCCTGTACTGTTTCTGACGGTCATATGGGCGCTTTCGGTCCTGGTTGCGAGCGCCGCGGATTCGCGCGTCGTCGTCCTCACAGTCAAGGGCGCCATCAACCCGGTCGTGGCCAGCTATATCGACCGGGGCATCACCCAGGCCGAATCCGAGGTGGCCTCGGCGGTGGTTATCCAGATGGATACTCCTGGCGGCCTCGATTCGTCCATGAGAGAGATTGTGCAACGCATCCTCATCTCCAGGGTCCCGGTGATCGTCTACGTCGCTCCTCAGGGCGCGAGGGCAGCTTCCGCGGGCACTTTCATCCTTATGGCGGCCCACATAGCGGCTATGGCTCCCAATACCGCCACGGGCGCTGCCCACCCGGTCGCCATCGGCGCTCCCTCGACCCCCGGCGCTCCGGCGCCGGAGACCAGAAGTCCCACGGAGGCGAAGGCCGAGAACGATGCTGTGGCCTACATCAAGAGCATCGCCGCGGAGCGGAAGCGCAACGCGGACTGGGCGGAGAAGGCGGTGCGAGAGAGCGTGTCCGTCACGGAGCAAGAAGCCCTGTCCCTTAACGTAATCGATATAGTCGCGCCCGATGTGGCCTCCCTGCTGGCGCAGGCGGAGGGAAGACAAGCGGCAGTCTCCACGGGGACGGTGACCCTGAGGACTGCCGGGGCGCAGGCGGTGGGCCTGGAAATGAACTTCGTGGAGCGCTGGCTCTTCACTATCAGCGACCCCAATATCGCCTATATCCTGCTGAGCCTGGCGATGACGGGCCTCTTCCTGGAGTTGGCCAATCCGGGAGCGATCCTCCCGGGGATAGTCGGAGGCATCTCTCTTCTCCTGGCTCTGTTCTCGCTGGGGATGCTGCCGGTGAACTATGCCGGCGTTCTGCTCATCGTGCTGGCCTTTATTCTTTTCGTGGCGGAAGTCTTCGTCACCAGCCACGGCATGCTGGCGATTGGCGGCGTGGCGTCTCTGACTATTGGCTCCCTCATCCTCATGAGCAGCAGCGCCCCTTATTTCGCCATCGACCGCAGGCTGATAGCCGCGGTAGTGCTCACCATCAGCGCCTTCTTCGTATTCGTGGTGGGTGCGATTATCCGATCCCATCGGCGTCGCGCGAGTACGGGTTGGGAAGGCCTGCTCGGGACGAGAGCGAAGGCGCGGACTGCTTTGAATCCCGAGGGATTTGTCTTCGTGGAAGGGGAAAGGTGGGATGCTATTTCAGAGGATGGGGCTGTGGAGCCCGGCGAGGAGGTGATTATCACCAAGGTCGATGGGTTGAGGCTTACGGTAACAAGAGCCACAAGAAAATCAGGCAGGGGGTAACTAGATGGATGCTCTTTTCGTGCTCGGTGCAATCGTTGTCGTGGCGCTGATGGTAATCCCGGCGGCCGTGAAGATCGTCTCGGAGTGGGAGCGGGGTGTAATGCTTCGCCTGGGGCGGTTTGTCGGCGTGAGAGGGCCCGGCATTATCTTCATGATTCCCTACGTGGAGACGATGCGCAAAATCGACCTCCGCATCGTCACCATGGACGTCCCCTCGCAGGAGGCTATCACCCAGGACAACGTGACCGTGAAGGTCAACGCCGTGGTCTATTTTAGAGTAGTAAATCCGGAGAACGCGGTAATAAAGGTCCTCGACCACATTCGAGCAACCTCCTTGATCTCCCAGACAACGCTGCGCAGTGTGCTGGGTCAATCGGACCTGGATGAGCTCCTGTCGCAGCGAGAGAAGATCAACCAGAGGCTTCAGCAGATAATCGACGAGCAGACGGAACCCTGGGGCGTGAAGGTGAGCGTCGTGGAGATCAGGGACGTGGAGCTGCCCCAGGATATGCAGCGCGCCATTGCCAAGCAGGCTGAGGCGGAACGAGAGCGACGGGCTAAGGTCATCCACGCTGAAGGCGAGTTCCAGGCCGCGCAGCGGCTCGCCGATGCTGGAAAGATCATCGCTACCGAGCCGACAACCCTTCAGTTGCGCTATTTGCAGACGCTGACGGAGATCGCCACGGAGAAGAACAGCACGCTGATCTTCCCGCTGCCCATGGACCTGATAACGCCGTTCCTGGATTACGCGAGGAAGGGGAAAGGCAGCGAGAGCAAGGAATAGCACGTGGTCTTGAGGGCAGGAGGGGAGGACGCCTCTGCTCGCCCGAAGGGTTGGGAAATGTAAGACCGCTGTGGACTGTCCGCCGCCGTCGCCAGCGAGTGATGGTGGGTTGCGTCCTGGTGATGAGCGGACGCAACCCACCTGTGGCCGATACGTGGCCTCCGTCCGTTTCACCACCTGCAGTATCAAAACCAGGTGTTCATTGTCATGAACTTCGTAAACTGTCCGGTTACGGCCCAACAACGTGGATGGGACAGATGGTCGTAGGGGGTTTAGAACGCTGCAGGCGGACATAACCCACCCCTACGCCTCTTCATGGTTCCAGGCGCGTGAGGCCTTCGAGTCCATCGAAGTCAGTGTCCCAACTGTAAATCTCGAAGATTTCCCTCGACTCCATGTAGGCAGCGTTGAAAGCATCGGCAAAGGAGATGTTCTTGCTGCCGTATAACTCCAGTGCGCGTCCGTAAAGGTACTTGTTTGGAAGATCGAGGCCCCGGAGAGAGATGATGTCTCCCAGGGAAGCGCGGATGCGCTCACGTGGAACGCCATAGCGCTTTTGCAGAGTGAAGACCGTCTCAAAAATCACCATAGGGGAAACAGCGACTTTCTCCTCACTGCGCTCGACCTTGCTTAAGAGCGCCATTGCCCGGCCAGCTTTCTCCATGTCGTCGGCGGTCAAGTAACGCAGCAGGACATTCGTATCGAGGAAACGCATAGGTCCGTCCTTACCCTTCTGAGTCTACTTCGTCAGCAACCCCCTGCTCAAACTCCTCCCGGACCTTCCGGAAATCCTCCGGCCCTTGCTTCGGGGTGACCGAGCCGTACCACTTAAGGACCTTCGATTCAGCGCGCCTTATCTTGGCCACATCCCCTTCCAATTCGAAAACTACCTTGTCTCTTGCCTTCAGGCCCAGACGAAGGCGGATCTCTGCCGGAATGGTGACTTGGCCCTTTTGCGTGAGGGTCGTTTCCAGTCCTGACATAGAATTACCTCCTGATTCCTGATGTACTGCCATTATCAGTACTAGTAATATAGCATAGTATTACCTGGCCATCAAGAATAAGAATTCTGTGGCTCCGCGACGCAAGGAAAGGCGACTGCGTTGTAGCCTATGCTTTCCCTCTAATCAGGAAGACGAGCCCCGAAGTGAGCAGGGCCAGGACCGCCAGCATCGTGAAGACGGTGTTGAGCCCGATCATGTCTATAAGAAAGCCCGCGGCCGGCGTTGATAGGCCGTTAATCTCCTGGCCCAGGAAGTAGTACACGCCCATGATGCTCGAAAGGCGTTCCCGGGGAACCACATCGGCCAGGAGGGATTCTATCACGGCGATCTTGAGGGTGACAGCGAACCCCATCGCCAGGAGAACCGCCAGGAAAAACGGTCCGAAAGAGAGGTTGGTCAGCAGGTAGAGGAGGGGTCCCGCGGCGGCCACGGATATCACGATAACGGGTTTTCTTCCTATACGATCGGAGAGCATGCCGCCGAAGGGGGCCGCCAGGATCCCCGCGCCGTTAATGAGGCCGACCAGCATGCCGGCGACGGCTCGATCTACGCCGTGTTTATCCACCATGTACAGCGGAAGATAGGCATTGACCGGAGAGAAGGCCACATGCGAAATCATCGTCACCACGATGAGGATGCCAAGGGCGCGCGCCAAATCGCGAAGGCCCACGCCTGGGGCCTTCGGTTTGCCGGCGGCTTCTGACAAGGCGATACTTGGCTTTCCCATTAAGCGCCGGAAGAGCAGCGCCACGATGACGGCGGGGATGCCGAGCAGGATGTAGGCCCCTCGCCATCCCCATGTCTGGGCGATAAGTCCGGCGGCCAGAGGCGCCACGAAGAAGCTGAGGTTGCCACCAACGAAGTGCAAGCCCAGGGCGCGACCCCGCTGCGCCAGAGGGAAACGCTGCACGAGGGCCGGCGCGGCAGAGGGATGATAGGTCCCGCCCAGGAGCGCCATTACCATGAGAAAGGCCATCAGCAGATAATAGTTCTGAGCCAGGCCGGTGACCATCGTGGCTACCCCCAGGCCTATGAGTCCCGCGATGATCACGAAGCGCTTGTCAAGGCGGTCAGCCAGGCGTCCCAGTGGTATCTGAGACAAGCCGTACGTGAAATTGAAGCCCGAGACGAGCATACCAGACATGAAGTAATTGAGCGAGAAATCGGCGCGAATGAAGGGCAGCATGGGCACCAGGATGCCCGTGCAGACGTGGTGGGAGAGGTGAGCAAGCACGAACAGCCAGAGGTTGTCTCCCAGGGGAGAGAAAAGACGAGCCGGCCCCAACCGAAGTCGGGGCGGACTCTCCGATCCCGCAGCTTGCGAAGGACTCACGCCTTACCCCGTACTAACAGCACGAGCCCCGAGGCGGCCAGCGCCATCACCGCCAGTATGGTGAAGGCGATGTTCAGGCCCAGTGCGTCCATCAGGAAGCCGACTAACGATGTCGACAAGCCATTCACCTCCAAGTTAAGGAAGAAGTAGATGCCCAGAAAGCCGGCCAGCCGTTCGGCAGGGATGGTATCGGCCAGCAGAGATTCCATGACTGGCGTCCTGAACGTGAGAGCCACCCCCATCGCCAGCAGGGTCGCCAGCAAGGCCGGCCCGAAAGGAAGAACCGTCATCAAGTAGAGAAAGGGGCCTGGTATCGCCACGGACATCATGATGACCGGCTTCCTACCTATCCTGTCGGATAGGGCTCCTCCAAAGGGCGCGCCCAGGATGCCCACGCCATGCACCAGGCCGACCAGCATTGCCGCGTAGGCGGGCGCCAGCCCGTGCTTGTCCACCAGGTAGAGGGATAGAAAGGCGAAGACGCCGGAGAAGATCACCTGAGATATCATCGCTATCGCCACAATGATGCCGACAGCTCGCAGTACCTCCACTAGACTCACCTTAGGTTTTCCTGCGGTGGCGGCCTGGTCATGGCGAGCGCCTGAGGCCTGCGCCATAGAACGCCAGAAGAGGAACGCTACGGCCAGCGCAGGCAGGGCCAGGAAGAGATAAGCGCCTCTCCATCCCAGCCCCTGAGAGATAAACCCGGCCAACAGCGGGACCACGATGAAGCTGCTGCTGCCTCCCGTCAGGTGGATACCCAGCACGCGGCCGCGCTGCTCTTTAGGCCAGAGCTCGGCGATAAAGGAGGAGGCGGATGGGTGGTAAGTGCTCCCAAACATCCCCATGATGGCCAGGAGGGCTAACACCAGGAAGTAGCTCTGCATGGCGCCCGTGAGAAGAGTGGCCGCGGAGAGGCCCGTCAGTCCGACAACGATGACCAGGCGTTTGCTGTAGCGGTCAGCCAGCCTGCCCACCGGGATCTGGCATAATCCGTAGACGAGGGTGGACACGGAGACCAGCAGGCCGGACTGGAAGTAATTGAGGTCGAAATCGTCGCGGATCAAAGGAAGAAGGGGCGCCAGGATTCCAGTGCACAGGTGGTGAGACAAGTGCGCCAGGAAGAATACCCAAAGTCCCCCGCGTACGGGCGACAGGATACGGGCTAGCGGCACGGGCGGCCTCCGCGGTTCCCCGGTTTCTTGCTAGCTCTTCTCTCCAACTGAAAGACCTGCCTATCGGTAGGGGAGGGCGCCCATGGACACCCCAACGTCTGCGTTGTCCCTTTCACAAGCTGCACTGCGCTAGGTCCTGAGCGACACGTCGCCAACGACTATGGTGACCATTGCGCCATCGGGGCGTCGAACAACCAGGCTGCCTTCGGCGTCGACGTCGAAGGCAGTGCCTTCCTCTACACGGTCGCCCACCCGCACCCGAACGTGTTTTCCCAGCGTATCCAGGAGGCCTCTCCATTCTTCATGGAGGGATTCTCCGGAACGCAGCGTCACGTAATACCTTTCGATTTGCGTCAGCAGGCTTCGCAGAACCTCAAGACGGGAGACATTTCGTCCCAGCTCCGCCGAGAGGCTGGTCGCGACGCCGCCGATTTCGCCCAAGGCGGAGGGCGTCAGGTTCACGTTCAACCCCAGGCCAACGATGGCCACCTCCACCTCCTCACCCCTGAGCTCGCTGTCTATAAGGATGCCACAAACCTTCTTGCCATGGATAAGGACGTCGTTGGGCCATTTTATCCCTGGCTCCAGTCCCGTGGTCTCCTGGATGGCGCGCACCGTCGCCAGTGAGGCCGCCATGGTCAGCCCGCGAAGATAAGCCAGTTTGGGATGCAGAATGACGGACAGGGCAATGCCGCTGCCGGGCGGTGTCAGCCACTGCCGCTGCAGGCGTCCCCTGCCTGCCGTCTGCTCGTCGGCAAGAACGATGGCGCCCTCGGGAGCGCCCTCGCGAGCTGCCCGCTTCGCAGCATCCATGGTGGAAGGCAAGCTGGGAAAGTAGAAAACTCTCCTGCCCACGAATTCCGTGGGCAGGCCAGCGCAGATCGATGCAGGGGATAAAGGGCTATCAATCATGCACCGGCGCCAGCTTCAAGCCGGGGCGCGCTCGTCGTCTCTCCATTAAATCCACGAAGGCTTCCAGCCGGGTCAGGAGCCCGGCTCTCCCCATCTGCTCGTCCAGCACTATCGAGAGCACCGGTATGCTGTGGTCCTTGGTGACTCTCGGGAAGATGTTCTGGGCGATTATCTCAGGAAGGCAGGTGAAGGGCATCAAGTGGATTATGCCATCAAAGCCCTCGCGCTGGTGCAAAATCGTCTCGCCCAGTGACTGAACGGCATCCCCGGACACATCGCGAGTGAGATAGGGACTGGCCGCCTTCTTGACCTCCCTGTCATGACTCAGCCCCAAGGCAGCGAGAAAGAGCCAGACCTTGGCCCAGTTTGTCAGGAAGGCGGCGCGGACCACTTCCACCCCCCTGTCCCCGAGCTCCGCCTCCAGGTCCATGTTGCAGAAGGGATCAATAGCCATGAAGAACTCGCCGAGCAGTCCCACCCGGAGGGGATTGGCGTTGGGGTTTTGTGGGATGGAGTTCAGCTCGTTGAAGAGGTCCTTCTTTACCTTGCGCAATGCCTCGGGCGTGTGGGCCGCTGAGACTCGCTCGCCCGCGTCGCGCCACAGCCGGGCGACCGCGCCCTTGTCCAGGGCGCGGGGGCGCACCCTGTGCACCTGGCGCTCCAGATCGTCCATCAGGATCAACTGTTGGAGCCCGAACTTCACGTCGCCCACCACTTCGATCCAGGGTCTGGTTGTGTTGAGGGCTCTGCGCACGCATTTGACCAGCCCAACGATCTGCTGCTCTTGCCAGTCGAAGATAATGGTCTCGAACTTGAAACCCAGGTCCTTCAAGGCTTGTTCGTGCAGCGCCGCGTAGCATCCCAGACGGCACAGGCCGGGCCCGCCGACGTTGATCACGGTATCAGCTCCCAGCTCCAGGCCTTCGATAATATTGCCCAGGAGTATCTTGTAGGGCAGGCACATGGTCTCCGGAGAGTATTTCACCCCCAGAGACAGCGTGCGCTTGCTGGTCTTCGGCGGGACGATGCATTCCACGCCGTTCTTATCGAAGAGCGCTTTCAGCGCCACCCAGGTGGAGCCGAAGTGGGGGAAAGTAACTTTCATGTCAGCTCTCAGCTCTCAGCAATCGGCGATCAGCAGGCTCACGCGAAGCCGCGAAGCCGCGAAACTGGAGTTTTCATCATTTATCATTTATCATTCATCATTTCGCGCAGAACCTCGCGAGCGACTTCCCGGTCATCCCAGGGGATTCTTTCATTGCCCACAATGATGCATTTTTCATGTCCCTTACCCGCCAGGAGGACCAGGTCGCCCGGCGCGGCGTTCTCGAAGGCGTAGCGAATCGCATCGCGGCGGTCGACCACCTTGGTGTAATCATTCCTCGCTTGACGCCCCGAGGAGAGAAGGCCCTTCTCGATCTCATCCAGGATGGCCGCCGGGTCCTCGGAGCGCGGGTCTTCGCTGGTGACCACGGAGAAATCGGCCAGCTTCCCGGCCACCTGCCCCATCCCGCTTCGCCGCCCCCTGTCGCGCTCGCCGGCGCAGCCGAAGACCACCACTAGCTTCCCCCTGGTCAGAGGACGCAGCATCAGGAGCACCTTCTCGAGGGCGGCCGGCGTGTGGGCGTAGTCGACGATGACGGTAAAGGGCTGGCCCTGGTCGATTCTCTCCAGTCTGCCCGGCACGCCCTTGACCGACTCCAGGGCCTTCTTTATAGTAGCCAGTTCGATACATTGGGAGAGGGCGACGGAGACGGAGGCCAGGGCGTTATAGACGCTGAACATGCCCCCCATGGCGAGACGCAGCTCGACCTCGCCCAGAGGCGTTATCGCGGTGAACCTGGTCCCCAGCGCGGAAAGCTCGATATCCTTCGCCATCACGCAGGCGGTGTTCTCCACACCGTAGGTTATGATTTTGGGAGGGGATAAGCGGCACAGGTAGCTGCAGGATGCGTCATCCGCATTGAGGATGCTGGTCTTGGCAATGCCTTTGTCGTAGGCGTCGCCCAGCATTTCGAAGAGCCTGGCCTTATCACGAAGATACTGTTCCCTGGTCCGATGAAAGTCCAGGTGGTCGCTGGAGAGGTTGGTAAAGACGGCCACATCGTACTCGCATCCGGTCAATCGCTCCAGGGCCAGGCCGTGAGACGTGGACTCGATGATGGCGTAGTCCACCTTCTCCGCGACCATCCTGTTGAGAAGCTCCTGGACTTCCAGCGACTCCGGGGTAGTTTGACGGGTATCGTTGTACCAGACCGTATCGCCGACTTTGAAGTCCACAGTCCCGATGAGTCCAGTGCTGTAGCCGGCTGTCTCCAACATGGCGCTTATAAGGAAGGTTGTGGTGGTCTTGCCATCGGTGCCGGTGACGCCGATGACCTTCAGCTTGCGGGCGGGATAATCGAAGAAGGCGGCGGCCAGCTCCGCCAGGGCGCGGCGGCTGTCAGGTACGACGATTACCGGGGGAGGACTGGCGCTCGCCGACAAAGTCTGGTTGACCTTTTCCTGGCGGTCCGCCTGCACCACAACCGCGGCGGCTCCACGACTGGCGGCGTCGGCCAGGAAGAGATGGCCATCCAGATGAAAGCCCGGGACGGCAACAAAGAGAGAGCCGGGAGCGACCCTCCGCGAATCATAGGCTATCCCTCGTATGTCCGGGTCATCCCGTCTCGAAGCCTGTTTCTCTCTCAAGCCCTCAAGTAACGTAGACAGCCTCATGTTCCCCCCTCCGCCCTGTCTTGGTTGTCCGCAGACGATGATACACAACTGGATAAGGGGTGTCAAATCGAGGACAGCCGAGGGCATACGATAATTCGGCCTCTTGACACGGAGCAAGTACGACGCTAAGATTACCGCATTGACACTTGGTGAATCCCATTTCAACAGGGGAAACAGCGATCAGAAGGAGTTCAGATGAAACCGGCAGAGAAGTTCCTGGCCATCAACACCGGCGAGCTCGAATGGGAGGATGGACAAGCGATCATGGGACTTCCGGCAGGCGTTCAGGTGAAGATAATCGCCCAGGGGGTCGATGATGTCTCCGAGCGAGTGGACAAATTCGTGAAGTTCCCTCCCGGCTATGTAGAGCCGAGGCATACCCACAATTATTCCCACAGCACCCTGATCATTGAGGGCGAGATGCATGTTGGCGGCAAGGTGCTGAAACCAGGGGATTATCTGTTTGGCGGCGCGAATGAGCCACACGGCCCACTGCACTACCCGGTAGGTTGCACCGTTTTCGGCTCGGGCCGCGGGGTGAAACTCAGCCAGATCCATAAGTACTGATTGGCAGTCTGCGAAGGGGCGTCATCTTTGGGGTCGACAGCGCGAAGAACCCTGCGAAACAGCGGGTGCTTACCATCGGTGGAACCCCGGGCGCAGTTGACCGAAGGCGTGGAATTGGAATTGGGAGGCAAAGAATGACCCAGGTGTCAGCTAAGGTAGAGATTGAGGTCCTGAACCCCGTGGCTGGGGTGCAGCCGAAGCTAATAGTGCCCGCGCGCCGTCTCAATGACTTCCACGGCAAGAAGATAGCGCTCTGGTGGAACACGAAGTCTCATGGAGAAGTGGCGCTCAGCGCGGCTGCTGAGGCGATCAGCCAGCTCTTCAAAGACGTAACCTTTACTCGTTTCACACAGGACTTTCCCCACGGGGAAGGAGTCTACGATGTGGTGCAGAAAAGCCAGTGCGATGCTGTAGTGGCCAGCACCGGCGACTGAGGGTCCTGCACATCGTGGCTTGTCCACGACTGCGTGGAGCTCGAGAAGCGCGGCATTCCCACTGCCGGGATTGTCTCCTCTGCCTTCGTTCCCGTTTGGGAGGCGCGGCACCGGGCTATGGGGCTGGATGTCCTCCCACGGGTCGTGGTCCAACCAACTTTAACGGAAATACCTTCTGAGCGCGTCCGCGAGGAGGTGCTAAAACATGCCGAAGAGTTAGTTGAGGCTCTTACCGTGCAGCCCATATTGACGGCCAAGCCTACGGCGGTCCTGGATGAGTCGATCATATTCGAAGGGCGGGACTTCTTCGACGCGGAGCGCAATCTGAACCGTGGCTTTCTCGATCGCGGCTGGGGGGATGGTTTCCCCATCGTGCCCCCCAGGCGGGAAGCGGTGGCGGAGATGCTCGGTGGGACGTCGCGCGGCCGCGACGAGGTGGTTATCGTCATGGAGCCGGGGAGAGGGGTGGGTACAGTCGAGAAGATTGCCATCAACTGCGTCATGGCGGGCTGCCAGCCAGAGCACCTGCCTGTAGTTATTGCGGCCGTGGAGGCCATGTCAGAGCCAGACTTCTGCCTCACTACAGTGGCTCAATCAACGGGGCCACAAACGCCTCTGCTGGTGGTAAATGGTCCGATCAGGAAAGAGCTGGGGATCAATAGTGGATGCTGCGCTTTGGGCCCCGGAGCGCCGTCTTGGGTCAACACTGTGATCGGACGGGCAATACGCCTGGTGATGATGAATATTGGGCATACCTATCCCGGGTTGACGGACATGGACACCATCGGCTCCCCAAACAAGTATAGCATGTGCATGGGCGAGAACGAGGAAGCCAACCCCTGGGAACCGCTGCACGTTGAACGGGGCTTTGACCGTGACACAAGCACCGTTACGGTTTTCCCTTGCGGCAGCTTCATCGACGTCCCGGACGTGGTAAGCGTTACACCTGAAGATGTGCTGACGACTTTTGCCCACACGGCAAACGCTCCGTTGACGCCATCCTGGAGCTGGCTCGTTCAGGAACCTATGAGAGCAAATCGACAGCCAACCCTGGTGCTCTGCCCAGAGCACGCCAAAATCATCGCGGCAGGCGGCTGGACGAAGAACGATATCAGACGGTTCATGTTTCATAACTCCAGGCTTCCGATGGGGGCCCTCAAGAAGTCGACCAGGCCGGGTTCCGTAGCGCCAGGCTGCAAATGGATCTTTGAAGGACCTGAGGAAACAATGGTGCCTGTAGTTGGGGCACCGAAGGACTATACCATTGTAGTCGTTGGAGCGGATTCGGGGAAGTCGGGCTACTCGTGGAACTGGGGAGCGCCAGTCACTAAGGCAATAAGAAGATAGAGAACATTCCCGGGCTGAAGATCCGGAATCTGTGAAGGCTTTTCTGACGGCATGAGGAATTCGACAAAGGACTACCTGTGCCACATGCAAAACTGCTAAGATCATTGTTGTGGGTCAGGATGAATCGGAGGATACCATTGGGTTCACACTACGGAGGAGGCATGAGATGAAAAATCCATTAGGCAACAAAGTAGCGGCTGCGTGTGCAGTTGGGTTCACGGCCGTGCTTCTGGCATGTGCCCCTCTTCAGGCGCCATCCGCAGCCAAGCCGGCCGCACCAGCGCCGGCTCAGACGGCGAAGCCAGCGGCGCCGACAGCCGCGGCCAGGCCCGCCGCGACTCCCGCGGTGGGGGCTGAAGCGCCTCGGTCCGGCGGGATCTTGTTGACCACAAATAGCCTGGGGTCAGTGCACCTCGATCTCCATCAGCGGACCGACTGGTACACGCTCGCCACGGTGGCTCCAGCCTACAACGGGCTGTTGCAATATGATCCTCTTGAGAATCAGAAGGTGATCCCTGATCTGGCAAAGAGCTGGGATGTCAGCCCCGATGGGGTGACCTACACTTTCAACCTCCGTGACGACGCCAAATGGCATGATGGCAAGCCTTTCACAGCAGCGGACGCCAAGTGGAATCTAGACAGGATCCTACGCCCTCCCTCGGGCGTCGTGAGCATGCGGAAAGGGGATTTCCCGGCTGTCGCCAGTTGGGAGGCGACGGGGGAACACACTTTGAAGGTGGCGCTGCGCTATCCATCTGCTTCCTTTGTCCCACTGCTCGCACAGGGTTGGATGCTCATGCTGCCGCGGCACGTTGTCGAAAAAGAAGGTCAGGATTATGTGAAGCGTAATGTTATTGGCACGGGGCCGTTCAAGCTGAAGACGTACACCGCCGGTGTTGGCGCTCAGCTGGTGAAGAACGACAACTATCATATTAAGGGACGCCCTTACCTCGACGGGATCAGCCTGTACACGATCCTTGACCTAACCGCGCAGTTCGCTGCCTTCAGAGTGCGGAGAATCCACCTGACTCCTTCAACTCAGCCGATCACGGCCACGCAGGCGAAGTACATCAGGGAGAACGTTCCGGACGCAGTGGTACAGGACCAAAACCCCTTATCTGCATATGTCCTGGAATTCAATACCCGGCGGCAACCGTGGAGCGACGTGCGCGTGCGGCGCGCTGCCAATCTGGCGATCGATCATCAGATGGTCAAACGCATGGTATTCGAGGGCTCCGCAGGGATCGGCGGAATCATGCCGTGGGGTTCTAAGTGGTCCCTGCCAGAGGCGGAGCTGCTCAAGATGCCCGGCATCAGGGTTCCCACGGATGCTGACATAGCGGAAGCCAAGGACTTGCTGGCAAAGTCAGGGTTTCCCGGATTCAAAGGGACTCTCATGGGCTCCACGGGCGGCTTCTATCCTGCGTACACAGAGGTCGTTCAAAGTAACCTGAGAAGGATCGGTATCGATCTGACCATCGAGTTGATCGACAAGACCATGACCGTAGACCGGCAGGTAAAAGGCGAGTTCGAGGTCGTTGCCGGCGCCTCTACCGTGTCTATCGACGATCCTGACACGGTTTTCGGCGGCGGCTGGATCACCAGCGCCCCCAGGAACTACAGCGGGTATACGCCTCCAAAGCTGGATGAGCTTTACGACCAGCAATCCAGGACCCTGGATGAAGCAAAGCGAAAAGAGATCGTCTTCGAGATGCAGAGGGTTAGCTTCGAGTGGCTTCCGAGGGTAGTTGTGTCCTATCCCCTCAGGCAAGTGGCCTTCTGGCGGGAAGTGCGCGGGTTCCAGGCCGGGTATGGAATGTACAACAATGCGAAGCAGGAGAACACCTGGCTTGCGAAGTGAAGGCGTGATCTAGCATCGTGAGTCGCGAGTCCTTTGCAGAAGCACGCATCCAGTGATCCCCATTCAAGTGGAGGGGTCCATGAGACACCGCGGTCTCGAAGACCACGGCGGTCTCTACATGGATACCCCTCGGCAACGCCGATCCTGTCAGGGGACTTCTGGTTCAGGACACTAGCTCTTGATGATAGAATATCCGGGGACGAACGCCAGAGCTTGACGAGCTAAAAGAGAGCGCCGTACTAGAAAGATATCGACACGGAGAGAAAGATGAACAAGGCAAAGGACGCGGCCACGGGAGCAGTGTCCACGATGCTGCATCCCCGGTCCATCGCCATCGTGGGGGCAACCTCCCGCCACCACTTTGGCGGTCGGTTCATGACCAGCCTGATTGAGGGCGGGTATACCGGGAAGGTGTACCCGGTGAACCCCCGGTACGAGGAGCTGCTGGGCTGGCGCTGCTATCCGACGGTGAGCGACCTTCCCGAGGGCCCCGATCTGGTAGCGGTCATTGTCGCCTTCGAGCAGACGGCAAGCGTCCTGGAGGAGTGCGCCCGCAAGGGAGCTAAGACTGCGGTGATAATCACGGCCGGTTACGCCGAGCTCCAGACCCCAGAACGCTTGCAGGCGCAGCGCGCCCTGGGGGAGTTCGCCCGGCGTACGGGCGTGCGCCTGGTCGGACCAAACTGTCTGGGACTCGCTAACGTCAAAGATGCCGCCTGGGCTTGCGCCACGACGCTGGACCGCATCAAGGCTACCAGCGTCGGAAGATTAGCCCTGGTGTCCCAAAGCGGGGCCTCTGCTTTCGGGCCCCTCCTGGAGCGCGCCCAGGACCGGGGCATCGGCTTTTCTTTCATTGCTTCCACGGGTAACGAAGCAGACCTGGAGATTGCCGACTTCATCCGCTATTGCCTGAGCGACCCCGACGTGGATGGAGTGGTGACCTACATCGAGTCCATCAAGGACGGGGACAAGTTCCGCAAGGTAGCGGAAGAGGCCCTGGCGGTGGGCAAGCCCATCGTGGCTATGAAAATCGGCCGCAGCGAAGCAGGTCGGCGGGCCGCCCTTTCTCATACCGCCGCTGTCACCGGCTCAGACCAGGTGCACGACACGCTGTTCCGTCAGTGCGGGGTTATTCGCATGGACGACTGGGACGAGCTTCTTGAGACAGGCTCGCTCCTGACCAAGAGCCCCCCTTTCCGCAAGGAGACTCTGGCGGTGGTGGCCCATTCAGGCGGAATATGCACCACCCTGTCGGACAAGTGTGGCCAGATTCTGGACATGCCGCCCCTTTCGCCAGAGACCAGGAAAGGGTTGGAGGAGATCCTGGGCGGGTTCGGGTCAGCCGCGAACCCGGCGGACATAACGCGGTTCGGCCACAGCGAAGAGTTCCCAAGGATTCTAGAAATGTTACTTGACGACGATGCCTTCGGAGGCCTGGTGATCGGGACGGCGGGAGACGACCATCAGGCCCAGCAGATCATCGAGGCGGCAGCGAGCACGGACAAGCCTGTGCTGATGCTGTGGAGCGGAAGCGAGCGGGCGACGGCAGGGCTTCGGCTCCTCCAACAAAGTAAGATCCCTGTATTCTACCGGGCCAGCAACCTCGCCCGAGGCCTTCAGGCATCACTGGACTACCGCCGCGCCCGGGCGCTCCGTGCCGTGCCTGTCTCCCCGAGGTGAAGGTGGACTGGGCAGGGAGTGCGCCAGGTCCCGGCTTGGCTGCGAGCAACCCATGACAACTGGATCGGCGCCGCAAAGGATGAAAACGCCGTAGGGCAAGGGCTTGTCCCTTGCCGCCGTCGAGGAGCCGCCGCGAACCATTTTCGTAGGAGCGTGGGTGGTGGGGTCGTGGGCCGTTCCGCGCCGAGGCAGCAGGTGTAACGGAGTGCGGAAATGAGTTTGGATACAAGGGTTCAAGCAAGTTCACTGGTCAGCTTCGCCGGGATCGAAATGCGTTCGCCGATAGGGGTCGCGGCCGTGGGGGCGCCCCTGGTGTCGCCGCGTCACCTTACCGCGGAAAGGCACGCGGAGGTGCTGCTCAAGCACATCGAGGCCGGCGCCGGCTATGTTTGCGTGCCGTGCATGTATGTCCCTGAGGAAATGATCGGCGAAGTCGAAGTCAGGACGAGGCCAGTGGAGATGCCACCCCCACAAACGCCTACCATGAACTTCTTGAAGATTGAACCCTCCGGAGGTGGCGACAGTCTTTTCTATGCGTCTCTCATCATTGTGCAAAACATGCACGTGAGAAACAAGAGGTTTCAAGAGCACACGGCAAAAGTAATCAGCCTCCTGCGCCAGAAGAAGCCCGGAGACGTGCCTATCTTTGCCTCAGTTGCCGGGATCGGAGGATTGCCGGAAACTCTGGTTACGGGAGCAAAAAAAGCTGAGGAAGCGGGCGTAGATCTGGTGGAACTCAATCTATCCTGCGCCGTGTCGACTTCAGTGGAGGGGGCGGTGGAAGGTTTCTTTGATGGGATTCTGCCGGCTATCAATCCTGGGGTGCTCATTGGTGACCGGCCCGGTCTTGTTGAAGAGACAACCAGGAAGGTCGTTGATGCCGTGGCCATTCCGGTAGGGGTTAAGCTGAGCCCGGAAACTGGCTTCCCGCGAATCGTGGAGACCGCCAGACGGGCGCGGGATGCGGGAGCAAAGTTTGTCACTTGCTCTAACCAGGCGGTGGGTTTGGCTCCTCCAGACATCTACCGGGGTGGCAGACCAAGATGGCCTTACCTGGACAGCAACCCCTTCGTGGGCGCCTCCGGTGACTGGCTCAGGGTGGTGACGTATAAGCAGATTGGGGCCGTTGCCAAGTACGTGCCCGGCATCGACATCGCCGCAGCCGGGGGCCTGATGACGCCCGAGCACGCGATAGAGGCCATGATGCTTGGGGCGAAGGCGATCCAGTACTGTTCGGGAGTGCTTTACAGCGGCAGAGGCCTGATCAGACGAACAGCGAGATTCCTCCCGCAATACATGAAAGAGTGTGGCTACACAAGCGTGCATGACTTTGTTGGATTGGGAGTGCCCTACATAAGGCCGACGAACCAGGTCAAGACGGTGGGAGCGGACGTGTTCGCAGACGTAGATGAGATGAAGTGCACCGGGTGCGGGATCTGCACCGATAACCTTTGTCTCGCGTCTCACATGGTAGATGGCATCGCGCACGTGAATGCGGAGGAGTGCTCAGGCTGTGGGATGTGCATCATAGCTTGCGCTTCAGGCGCCAGGAGCTTTCGACAGAAGCAGTGAGGGTACTAACGTCCTCGATCCGCACTTCAACGATGGTGCCGGAGTCGTAGTGCAGTGGCTTGTCCCCTGCTGGCGCGGCTGGCGCGCCTGATTCATGATTCACCAGCGCTGCTATCAAGCTTGTCCGCTGCTGGCGGGGCTGGCGCTGCCCATTCTCAAGAGGAAATAGCGACAAGCTCAGAGGAGGATCATGTCCAGTCCAGGAGAAAACGCGAGTACGGATTCGGTCTCCCTCTACGCGGTTGGAGACGTAAGTCCCAGCCGGGACGAGCCCGAATCGCTCTTCGCTTTAACCGCGCCAATCATCCGCGAGGCCGACGTTGCTTTCTGTCAACTTGAGACGGTTTTCTCTCTAAGAGGTTGTGCCCAGCCCGACCTGGTCGCTGAACAATGTGCTCACCCCAGGAATGTTGCGGCCCTTACCTTCGCTGGCTTCGACGTCGTCTCCTTTGCGGGCAATCACTGTTTGGACTTTGGGAACGAGGCCTTCCTGGATACCATTGACCTTCTAAGGCAGAGCAAGCTGCTCGTGGTGGGCGCGGGCAAGGACATAGCTGAGGCGCGGAAACCTGTGGTCATCAGTCGAAAAGGGACCAGCGTAGCTTTCCTGGCCTATAACTCGATTCTGCGGCGTGGATATGAAGCGGACGTGGATAAGCCTGGTTGCAACCCGATGAGAATATGGACCGTGTACGAGCCGCTTGTCCGGGAGGACCCCGGCACGCTTTCCGTCAGGGCGATTACTGCCCCTTACCGCGAGGACCTTGAGGCCATGAAGCAATCCATTACAGAAGCGAAGGGCTTAGCAGACGTTGTGATCGTCTCAATACATTGGGGGTTGCGTCATGTCAGAGCGGTGCTCGCCCTGTACGAGAGTGAGGTGGGGCACGCCGCCATCGATGCTGGAGCTGATCTGGTGCTTGGCCACCACGCCCATATTCTGAAAGGCATCCAGGTATATAAAGGCAGAGTGATTTTCCACGGGATGGGAAACTTCGCCTTCGATTCCACTTTGATCCGGCGCCTTCATACCGCCCGAACCCAGAGATTCCTGCGACTTTACCCCGAGATCAAGTTCGATCCGGACTATCCCACCTACCTGTACCACCCTGAGGCGAAGAAGACGATGCTGGTCAAATGCATCCTTTCCAACAAGCGTATCCAGAAGGTATCCTTTTTGCCCGCTGTCATTAACAGGCAGGGGCAGCCGGAAGTCCTGTCCAGGGACAACGAAGGCTTCCACGACGTCATCGACTATGTGGGGCAAATCTCTAAAGAAGCGGGGCTTGATACCAGGCTCGTTGTCGAAGGAAACGAAGCTTTAGTCGAGGGCTGACGTCAGCGCCCCGAGTTCAGGAAATCACCGGCAATCCCTTTTCCCTCAAAATGCCCCTGCATTCCTCCATCAGTTCGGCGCCGGGCTCTTTGACCTGAGTCAGAGGCTGTCTCCTTCCCAGAAGGTCATACTTGTTGGCCCCGTACCGGTGATAGGGGAGGAGCTCCACACCGACGAGAAAGGGCAGCGAAGAAAGGAATCTGGCCGCATCGGAGAGGTTGCGGCCGTTATTGACTTCAGGGACAACCACCATCCTGACGAACAGTTCTTTGGACCGCGCCAGCAGACGCGATGAGGCGCGGCGCACGTTGTTGAGGATAAGATCGTTCTCCTTGCCGGTCAGCGCCCGATGCTCGGTCTCATCCATATGCTTCAGGTCCATGAAAAGGCAGTCTACATATTCGAGGGCTGAGCGGAAATCCTCCTCGTCGGCATAACCGCAGGTCTCCACCGCGGTGTGGATTCCCCGCCTCTTGCAGCCTGCCAGAAGCTCCAGAAGGAATTCGGACTGGTGGAACGGCTCACCTCCAGTAAGCGTTACTCCACCCCCCGAGCTCCGGTAAACGCACCGGTCCCTTTCCAGGACCTCATACACTTCTGGGAGAGAATAACTCTGTCCCCAGATCTGCAGGGCCAGGGTGGGGCACACGGAAACGCAAGCGCCGCAGAGATTGCACTTCGACCTGATGATAGCCGGTTCTCCCTTAAGCCGCAGGGCTTTGGCCTCGCACTTCTCGAGGCACAGCCCGCAATCTATGCACCTGGACTTGTGCAGCACGAGTACGGGCGCAGGGTCCTGCCCCTCGGGATTGCTGCACCACTGGCATCTCATAGGGCATCCCTTGAGGTAAAGGGACGTCCTTATCCCGGGGCCGTCGTGGACGGCGAAGCGGTCGATTTTCCAGATGGTGCCTTGTGCGGGCAGGGATGCCATTTTTCGCTCTTCTTAATGGGAATGGGAAGCATGTGAGTTTGGCGCGATGGGAATTATGGTTGCATCGCGCCCTTCGCGGCTTCGCGTGATCCTCGTCTCACACGCGATGCGAAGTGCGGCCGATGATCTGGTCCTGGACCTCACGAGGAAGTTCAACAAAATATGCGACGTACCCGGACACCCTGACCATGAGACTTCTGTATCTCTCAGGGTGTTGCTGAGCGTCGACGTAGACCTCTTTGTCCTGACAGTTGAACTGAAGGTGGTGGCCTCCACGGCTGAAGTAGAAGTCGACGAGGTCGACAAGGCGGTGCAATTGCTCGTCGCTGTCGACGTTCACCAGGTACAGATTGTGGGTGCAGCCGAACTGCCGGTCCTGTTCCAGTTTGCTGACCGATTTAAGGTTCGCTGCTGGTCCATTGACGTCCATTCCGTCCACTGGGTCCACGTGCGCTGAAAGAGGCTGCCCGGCTTTTCTACCATCGGGAGTAGCCCAGGTCCTTGCCCCTTCCATCACATTGGACATCGGAAAGGCGGTCATCATGAAGTTCCTGTTTCCGAGGACGCCCACATGCTTGTGGGCTTCCCGGTTAATGAAATCGAATATGTCCCGGGCGATATCGTCCACGTAGTCGATGTCGTTGCCGTACTTCGGGGCTTTGTTGATGAGCATATTGCGGACAGCCTGGTGGCCCTCGAAGTCGGCGTCGATGGCGCGCAGGAGGTCATCCATGGTAAGGACCTTGTCTTCGAAGACCAGCTTCTTGATGGCTGCCAGGCTGTCGGCCAGGGTAGCCAGCCCCCCGGTCATGGCGATGCCCGGCCCCACGGAGACCTCAGCTCCGCCCGCCGGGGCGGGGAGGCCCCGGTCGATACATGCCTCGGTGAAAAGGCTCTGCAGCAGGACAGGCGAATACCGGCCGCGTACCCATTCCCCCCAGTTCGAAGCGACGTGAGCGTCTGAGATCTGCTGGGCAAGCTGCGTCTTGACCGCCTTCATGAACTCATCGAAGGTCTGAAATTGGCGGCAGTCACCCGTCTCCACGCCGAGCAGCTCGCCCGATCCCGCCTGTCCCGGCGTACGTTTGCGTCCGTTGAACAGCACGGCCTCCAGCGCCAGGGGCATGTTGAGCATGGAGGCGGCCGTGTGCCCGTACTGTTTGTCCCCGGGGCCATAGGGCTCCGCGCAGCCCTGGATCCAGCCCAGGTTCGCCTCTTCCAGGGAGAAGCCGGCTTCCAGAAGCTCGTGCTTGATGGTATCGGTGTTGAAATATTTGGGTATCGCGAAGCCCCGGGCGTTGAGCGCAGCGCCCTTCATCTTCAGTGCGTAAGGCGTCTCCCTTGAGTGCCAGAGCAGGGCGATGTCAGGCGCGGCGGCGCGGAGGTTGCCCGCCGCCTCCAGGCAGAGGTAGGTGAGCTCGTTGGAAGCGTCCCGGCCCGCCGCATCCACGCCGCCGAGGCTGATGGTCTGCACCTGCGCATAGCCCGGGGAAGCCTTCGCCCCTTCGCTGCTGTACACTTTGCAGATCCCGTTCACCTTGATGCAGAAGCACTCGATGAGCTCTCTCGCCGCTTCCGGTGTGAGCAGGCCCTTCTCGACGTCGGCCTTGTAGAAGGGGTACAGGTACCGGTCGAAGCGGCCCAGGGTATGGACCGGACCGGCGCCGTCCACGAAGATGAGGGCATAGACGAACCAGGCGGCTTCCAGGGCCTCATAGAAGGAGCGGGCCGGCTCGTAGGGGACGACCTCGAGCGTCCGTGCGATGCGCAGCAGTTCTTCCCGGCGCTCCGGACGGGTCTCTTCCGCCGCCATATGGCGGGCCGTCGTACTGTATTTGGACGCGAAGTCCCTGCAGGCTTCGATCACGATCAAGAGGGCGCCGTAGAAACTCTCCCTGGGCATCCTCCCCGGGTCGGCGTCGAATCGACCCCCCTTAGTCCCCCCGTCCACGGGGGGATAAAGGGGGGGGAACCCGTCCACGGAGGGATAAGGGGGGGACACCCGCCCATGGGGGGACTGAGGGCGCAACTCACTTAGTCCGCTCGCCACCTTTCTGAGGCACCCGTCCACGGGAGCATTGAGGGAGGCCAGCGCTGCGTTGACCCGCTGTTCGTACCAGCGCAGGCCCTTTGTCAATATGGCGTCGAAGGGGAGCGTGTAGTGAAATCCGCTGGCGGCGATACCGAAAAGGCTGTCCGCCCATCCCTTGCCGATGACCCGGCCCACGACGTCGGGAGGACAGTGCCTGGCCCAGATGTCGTAGACCGTCTTGCCCTGCCAGTAGGCCATCATCTCCTTGACTTCGGCCACCTCTTCCGCCGCGACGTCGAAGGGGTCCCACTGCCTTGTCGCCAGGCCGTCTATCTCGTCGCGCAGCCAGGCGCCGTTGCTCTCCGGGTAGAACCCTCCGGCGCGGAGCTTGCAGTAGGGCGCGCCGACGATCAGCTCGTCCTCGCCGATGACGACGGGGAGGTCCTCCAGCGCTCTGGCGAAGGCTTTGGCGAAGCGGATTTCCACCGGCTCCCCCTCGGTCTCACGGAAGACCTGCGTGTATGACCTGCCGCGATGAAGACACAGCTTCGGACGCTCGGCTAGCATTCTGGCCATCAGCCGGCCCACCCGCCGGGTGCTGCCCAGCAGGGTCGGGTCGAGGTCGACCACCGACTCTCTCAAAGGGTGGACTTCCTGACTGGTTTGTGTGGCCATGGCTTCTTCCTCCGCTTCGGCCTTCCCTGCAACGAAGTGTAGCGCTGAGGATTGGGGGCTGTCAAGCAGTTGGCTCCGACGACCTGCATAACCGTAACTAACATGGATGTACAGGATCGACAGGACAAGATTATCACGAAAATAGGAATTCGCACACACACCGCGCACTAAAGTACGCGGTATACCCCGTACTTCAGTGCGGGGTATAGAAACGCGATTTTCATCCCTGGTGGTGTGGGTCACCCGACATGATGGATTCTGCAGATTTCAACCATGTTCACCCTGGACTCCGACCCAGGGTTTATCCTGCTTATCGGTGTCCAGTTCTTGTCCAAAACTTGTCAGGGAAAGCCAGTTTGTTGTAAACTTCGCACGTGGGTTACCATGAGCGCGATTCGGAAGAAGGCTGCTGCGCCGTGATCGTCCCTGCCCTGCCTGGTTGTGTGACCAGGGGAGAAACCGTGCAGGTGAGCGTCAAGCGAGACAAAGAGGCTATTGCCGGCTACATCGAGAGCCTGGAGGCGGGAGCATGAGATTCCAGCGGATTACCGTCAACCCTAACCAGACGGGCGGCGTGCCCTGCCTTCGCGGCCTGCGGATACCGGTTGCCACTGTGGTCGGCATGGTAGCTGACCGCATGTCCGAGGAGGAGATCTTGAAGTCCTTCCCGGACTTGGAGCCAGAGGACATCCGGGAAGCGCTCCAGTATGCCGCAGAAGCTGTGCGGGAGCGAGAGCTTCCCCTGGTAACCGCTCCTTGAGATTCCTGGTGGACAATGCTCTCTCGCCGCGGGTGGCAGAAGGCCTGCGGCGGGCCGGGCATGACGCAGTGCACGTACGCGATCAAGGGCACGTTACCCGTCCTGCTCAAGCACCGCGAGAAATTGGGCGGCGTTCACGATCTTCGTGCCCAGATGCTCCTCCAGAGGCAGTATGTGACGCCGGTCTCCCGTGACAAGGTAGTCAGCGGGTGTCTCCACCGCGCACTCCAGGACGCGGTTGTCCGCCTCGTCGCCCAGGATCGCAGACGGGCGCCGCTGAGGTTCCAGGACGGTAGCCATGCCACGGAGCATCCGGATTACCTGGGCTGCGCGCTGCTCGTCCCACCGGAACTTGCGCACCAGGACACCGGCAACCTCCTGCAGAATGAAGGGCGAGAGGTGCAACTCGTACCTTCCCCTGCGGGCCAAGTCAAGGACGCGGCGCTCGTTCCCCGGGAAGTTCAGGCCAGAGACGATGACGTTGGTGTCCAGGACGGGCTTCACGCCTTGGGTTAGGTCGCCTCGGCCCGGTACTCTTCCACCAGCCGTTCCACGTCGTGAGGACCCATGCCCTGCTCGCGGGCTCGCTGCTCACCATAGCGGAGGAGCTGCCGCCACTCCCGGTCCTCGATGTAGCGGCGCAGCGCCTCGCGCAACAGCTCGCTCCTGGTGCGACCCTCCTGCTTCATGATAACTGCTACGCTGTCCGCCATGTCCGGGGGCAGAGAAAAAGTGATGGTCTTTGTCGTCCTGCTCATGGTCGCTCCTTGATGTGCTTACTCTGTCTTACTCATTATGATGCAGCAGGGAGCGGACCATTGTCAAGAAAGCGACCGGGTATATGTTCAGGTCGCTCACTACCTCAGTTCCGCCTCGTCGAGACGTCTGACGAATGTGTCCTTCTTGGCGTGGCGCTGTCGCAACTGGTTGAGACGCGCCTGGAAGGCGTCGGCGCTGCTCTTCCGGGCAGCAAGGTCCCGCAGGTCCTTCAGGAGCTGGACCGCCTGATCGTAGGTCTTTGGCTGCCTTTCTTTGACGAGCGACTCGATCCGAAGCCAGAGCTCTTCCTCGCGCCCGGCGAGGCTATCGAGGTATTGTGCCCGCCTCGCCGCCTCTTCTCGCGCTTGACGGGCTTCCGCCTCGGCCTTCCGGCGGGCTTCCTCGCGCTTTCTACGCTCGGCCCGTTCCTGCGCCGCCGCCATAAGCTCCCCAACGGTCCGGCGTTCTTCCGCGCTCGTTTCCTCCTCTTGCCTCGCCGTCAGTTGTGACTCCTGGGACCGACGCTTCAGCTCCGCGCTCAGGTGGGGATTGTCGCCTCGGATGAACTGGAGGAGCAACGCGTCCTTCTCGGAAGCCGGAAGGCCCAGGACCCACCTTTCGAGCTGGCTCTCCGGTGGCCCTGCTTCCTGAAGGGTGGGGCTGCGTTCTGCCGCAATGGCGATGAGGTCCTCGTCGATCCTCACGAACTCGACAAGAGCCTCCAGCGGCGCCGTGAGGCTGCCCAGACCGGGTGGGACCGGCGGCTCGACCTCGTCGTCAGAGAGCTCGGTCTGGGCGCAGAGGAGCCAGGCCAGATACAGGCTGCGCAGATCGCCGTTCAGAAGGTCGGCGCGCAGGGGAAGAAGAGAAGGGAGCCATTCCTCGGAGTCGTTCTCCTCTGACCAGCCACCGTCGTCCTCATCTTCGGAAAGAAACTCCAGGATAAGGTAGTCGCCCTTTAGTTGTGACGAGGCGGCGTCGCCGGCGCAGTAAAGCTCCGCAAGCTCAGGGTCGAGCAGTCGTCGAGGGAGACGGAACATCACCTGGTGGACGCGCCAGTTCGCCTCATAGACGAAGATGTCGAAATACTTCTCCAGCAGCTTTCCCGGGTCCGCCTTCAGGTCTCCCCAGCTGTAGACGTTCTGGAAGCGGGTCGGCGTGATCGTCGCCCGGGTGGAGATGGCCCGCAGCTCCGCCATCTCTTCCCTGGTAAGTGGCCGGTCGATGGCTTGAAACTCGTAATAGTGGTACTCGCTCATCGCTCGTTCTCCGCTACGGCGCCGTTAGTGCGGGCGTCACGTCGGTCTGGGCGAAGTCGTCGCCTTTGAACAGGAGCGGTTCACCTGTTGCCCGCGCGAGCGCATAGGCGAAACAGTCGCCGAAGTTGAGTTGCGCCCGCCCGCTCCCCTTGCCGAAGTCCCGGTACGCTTCCCGACCCAGTCGCGCCTGCTCTGCCGTCACGGGCTCGATGGCAATGTCGGCGACCCTTATGAGGTCATCCAACCGGCGGCTGGCGATAGGGTCCCGGCTTGCGTCGATGACGATAGCCGCCTCGAGGAAATTGGCCGCGGAAATCCGGCGCGTGGTTGCCTGGGCGATGGCCTCCGCGCACGGCAGCGCCTCCGGCTCGTCGCGCAGGATAGCCAGGAGCGCCGAGGTGTCGATGATCATCGCGGCAAACCTCGCTCATCGTAGAGCAGCGCGCCATGGTCCACAGACCGGTACGGCTCCTTCAGGTGCGCGGCGCAGTCCCTGCCGATCGCCAGGAGACGTTCCACGAGATTGATGCCCCGCTGGCCGCGCACTCGTTCAAGACGCTCCCGCACCGCGGCAGTAACGGCGGCCGTCAATTTCTCCCCGGTCAGCTCAGCGAGTTCACGCGCCAGGCGATGAGTCTCCTCATTCTTGATGTTCAGACTCATGGTCTCCCCCTTTCCACCAGTGCTTACTACCATTCTACCACATGGACGCCCGTGCGCGCGAATCCGCGTTTGCCGGCGAAAGGCCGTTGACACGCTTTCAGCGTGATGTTAATATCTCGGCGGTGGACGATGGACCGGGGACGGTGCTGGGGCGGTGAGATAAGGGGCGATGAGACTGAAAGACAAAGTGGCGATTGTCACGGGGGCGGGCAGCGGCATCGGCCGGGCTATAGCGTTGGCCTACGCCGCCGAGGGGGCGAAGGTGGTGGCGGTGGGGCGGCGTCTGGGCCCGCTGGAGGAAACGGTCGCCAAACTGGCCGAAATTGGCGCGGGGGGCCTGGCCTTCAGCGCCGATGTGAGCGTGAGCGCTGACGTCCGGCGCATAGTGGAGGCCACGCTGGACAGGTTTGGAACCGTCGACATTCTGGTGAACTGCGCCGGGGTCCAGAAGTTCTGCCCGCTACTTGAAGTTGATGACCCTACTCTTGATGAGATAGTGGACACCAATCTGAAGGGGGTCTTTTTTGCCCTGCGAGAAGTCGGCCGGGAGATGGCCAGGAGGCGCAAGGGCAAGATCATCAACATCTCGTCCATCGGCGGAGCTGTAGGCCGGCCCCTGCGCAGCGCCTATTGCGCCTCCAAAGGGGGAGTGGACGCGCTCACCAGGGCGGCGGCGGCGGAGTTTGGGCAATACAACATCAACGTAAATGCCATCGCCCCGGGGATCGTGGAAACGACCATGACGCGGGAGCTGGCGCAGGACCCCGAGAACGCCGAGGAGTTCCGCATGCGGATTCCACTCGGCCGGTCGGGGCGGACGGAAGACGTCGTCGGCGCGGCGATCTTTCTCGCCTCCGCCGAGTCGGACTACATAACCGGCATAATCATTACGATCGATGGGGGCACCTCGAACGTGGTGACCCGCGCGTCGGAAATCCGGGCGTTACGAGAGAGCGCGGAACGGCTCGGGATGGAACCACGAATGAACCCTGAATCTAGTTCGGCGTGAACACAGACAGAGGCGGATAGTATGAGAACATGGATATGCAGGATGAACAGGATGCGGTTTGAAGCAGGAAGCGCGAAGCAATAAGCAAGAGGAAGAAGCACTCAATGTGAGGGCAGGGTGGGGGGATTCGCGCTTCCCGCTCCTCGCTTCGCGCTTCCAAGGAGGGCATCGCATGAGACTGGCAGGCAAGGTAAGCATCGTGACGGGCGCTGGCTCCGGCATCGGCAGGGCCACCGCGCTGCGCTTCGCTCGGGAGGGCGCCAAGGTGATGGTGGCCGACATCAACCGAGAGACTGGCGAGAAGACCGTGAGCGATATCAGGGTCGGTGGGGGCGAGGCCACCTTTGTTCAGGCGGACGTGTCGAAGGCCGCTGACGTGGAACGCATGATAAGGACGACGGTAGATGCCTATGGCACGCTCAATATCCTGTTCAACAATGCCGGGACAACCTACACCGCCTTGCCCACCGACATTCCCGAGGAGGAGTGGGACAAGGTCATCGATATCAACCTGAAGAGCGTCTTCCTGGGATGCAAGTACGCCGTGCCTGAGATGCGCAAGGCGGGCGGCGGCTCAATCGTCAATACCGCCTCCGTCTCCGGGATGACCTCTTCGCGGAGCAGCGTCGTCTATGGCGCATCGAAGGGAGGCGTGATTGCTCTCAGCAACTCCCTGGCGGTCACCTATTCGCGCGAGAATATCCGGGTCAACTGCGTCTGCCCCGGCGTGACGGAAACGAACCTCCTGCCCCGCTTCCTGGAGCTGTCGCCCGACAAAGAGAACTCCAAACAGAAGTACCTGGACTCGATACCCATGGGCCGCTTCGCCAAGCCGGAGGAGGTCGCCAACGCGGTGCTTTTCCTGGCCTCCGACGAGGCTTCATACATCACGGGAATCGCCCTGCCTGTGGACGGAGGGTGGGTCGCTCACTAAAAACCACAGATGGACACGGATAGACACGGATACCAGAAACATGGATAGACAGGATAGACAGGATAGGGGTCAGGGGTCAGGGGTCAGGGGTCGGGTTGGTCCCTATCCCCTATGACCTACAACCTATCCCCTCAGCTCGGGGGTTGGGCCCTTCCCCCTGCTCCCTACCCCCTACTCCCTACCCCCTGTACTTCGCCACCACCTTCTCGTCTATCTCCACGCCCAGCCCCGGCTTCTGCGGCACAGGGACGTATCCTTCTTTGTCGATGAGCAGCGGCTCCTTGATGACGCCGCACAACTGCTGGTAGGTCTCCACGGTGCGGTAGGGTGGATCGATCATATACTCCAGCCATGGGCTATTGGGCAGGGCGCCGCAGAGCTGCAAATTGGCCGCCAGGCCGATGCCGCTGTAGCCGTGGTGCGGGATGAAAAGCCTATCGTGCATCTCCGCGGCGGCGGCAATCTTTCTCATCTGGGATAGCCCCTCGGAGAGCGTCGGGTCGGGCTGCAGGATATCGTAGGCGCCGATTTCCAGCAAGTCGCGGAACTCGTGGATGCCGATATTCCCTTCGCCGCCCGCGATGAGAAGATCGGACTCCTGGGTGAGCCGCGCCAGGTTGCGGTACTGGTAGCGCCCGAGAGGCTCCTCCAGCCAGACCACGCCGAGCTCGTGGAAGGCTTTCGCCGTGTCCAGCGCCCGCTTGACGTCCCAGAACGGACCGATGGGGTTGGGACGGTAGGGTATGGCCGCCTGGTTGGCGTCCACCATTATCTCCATATGGTCCCCGACGGCATTCCGCACCATCTCCACCAGCGCTACGTCCTCCTTCACCGTCCAGTTGTGGGCCCGTAGCTTGATGGCCTTGAAACCCTGCTCCACAAAGCGCTGCGCCCCCTCTGCCACCGCCTCGGGCGGCCGCTTCGAGGGCCCGCTGGCGTAGGCCTTGATGCGGTCCTGGCAGGCGCCCCAGAGCTTGTAGAGGGGCAGGCCCGCCGCCTTGCCCACGATGTCGCACAGGGCGATATCCACCAGCCAGGCCTGCGCCGCCCTTACGGCGTACTTGCGCTTCTCAAGCTGCAAGGGGTCCTGGTTCAGCAGGTAGGGCTTGACCTGCGTCTCGACAACGCGGGCCTCATCGCGGCCGGACGCGCCCACGCCCATGATGCCCTCGTCGGTGTAGATTTGCACCAGCGTCGTAAGCTGCGATTTCAGCTCGACGTCGGGCGTCGGCGCCATGCGCAAGGGCACCGGGTAGGGGATGTCCAGGAGAGAGACCTTGATGTCGGTGATCTTCATTTCTTTCCTCCCGAAGACCGGCCCGGTCTCAAAGACCGGGCCGGTCTAGCTTGTTATCCCTGCCTCAAGCGCGGGTCCAGCACATCGCGGAGCCCGTCGCCCAGGAGATTCACACTGAAGACGGCCAACGTAACCGCGACGCCGGGGAATATGGCCATCCAGGGGGCTTTTTCCATGAACACCTGGGCGCCGCCGGAGAGCATGGCCCCCCAGGATGGGATGGGCGGCGGTGTGCCGAAGCCCAGGAAGCTCAGCGTGGCCTCGGTGAGGATGGCCCAGCCCAGCGCCGCCGTGGCGACGATGATGTACGGCGCCAGGCACTGGGGCAAGACATGTATGAACAGTATGCGCCAGGCGGTGCAGCCGATGGCCCGCGCAGCCAGAACGTAGTCGTTCTCCTTGATAGACAGCGTGCTTGACCGAACGACGCGGGCGGCCTGAGGAATGAGGACTACGCCCACAGCGATGATGACGTTGTTGAGCGAAGCCCCCAGCGCGGCCATCACCGCCATGGCCAGTATCAGCATGGGGAAGGCCAGCAAGACATCCACGATGCGCTGAAGTACGATGTCGGTGGACCCTCCCCAATACCCGCTTATCAGGCCGAGGACGGCGCCCAGTGTCGTGCCAAAGGCGACCGAGATCACCCCCACATAAAGGGAGATACGCGCGCCCCACATGATCCGGCTGAACAGGTCTCTGCCGAAGTTGTCCGTCCCCAGGAGGAAGCCGAGTCCCGGCGGATTGAAGGCATTCTCGTAATGCATATCGTAGGGGTCATAGGGCGCGACAAGGGGAGCAAAGACAGCCACCAGCACCAGGAGCGTCAGCACCGCCGCGCCCGCCGCGCCCAGGGGCTTCCGGCGCACGAACTGGGACAGACCGCGCCAGCGGCTGGCCCTCGGGCGCAATTCGAAGGCCTGTATCGATGCCTGGCTGGCTCCGCTTCTTTCCATTTAGTGCAGTGCTTCCAACACTTCGCTAATCCCGTTGACAGTCAAGAATGACTTCTAAGGAACGCACTCGGGCCGAAGCCACGGATGAACACTGATACGCGGAGTGGACGGAGCACGAAGCGTGAAGCAGGGAGCATGAAGCCCCTCCCCGCTCCGTGCTTCCCGCTCCTCGCTTCTCACAGGATATCCGTGTCCATCTGTGGTTCTACCGTTATGTCCTAGTACACTAGGCGTACCGGATCCTGGGGTCGAGCCAGGCATAGAGGATATCGACCGCCAGGTTAACAAAGGTGAAGATTACGGCTATGAGCAGGACAATCGTCTGCACCATGGGATAGTCCCGAAAGACGATGGATTCCACGAGCACGCTGCCCAGGCCGGGCAGGGTGAAGATTGTCTCCATGACCACCGCCCCACCCATGAGGGTGCCGAACTGAAAGGCGAGCAAAGTAACCACCGGCAGAAGGGCGTTCTTCAGCGCGTGGCGGTATACCACCACTGTCTCGCGCAGCCCTTTGGACCAGGCGGTCCGTATGTAGTCCTGCCGCAGGACTTCCAGCATGCAAGACCGCGTCATACGGCTTACCGCAGCAGAGAGATAGTAGCCCAGCACCAGAACAGGCCAAACCACCTGTTGCAGGTTCCTCGCGGGGTTATCGAGCAGGTTGGCGTAGCCCAGAGGCGGCTGCCAGCGGAAGAAGATGAGGAGCACCAGCACCAGGATAATCCCGGTCCAGAAGGTAGGCATCGCCAGGCCTCCGATGCTCACCACGCGGAAGACGTAGTCCACCCAGGTGTCCTGGCGAAGGGCAGAGATTACGCCTATGGGAAGGGAGATGAGGAGCGAGACGATCACGGAAAGCGCCGCCAGCTCCAGAGTCAGAGGGAGCCGGCGCAATATCTCCTGGAAGACTGGGATGTCGGTCCGCAGCGCCTTACCCGCATCCAGGTGGACCAGTTGCCACACCCAGTCGACGTACTGCACGTAGATTGGCCTGTCCAGGCCCAGCTCACGGCGCAACTTAGCCGCCGCCTCCGGGTCTACGGCCGTCTGGCCTCCGCCGGACAGCATCATCACGGCCACGTCGCCGGGCAGCACGCGCATCAGGGTGAAGATGATGAGGGAAACCCCCACGAGCACCGGTATGAGCAGGAGGATTCGGCGAAGGATGTATTGCCGCATTTATGTTGTCGCTCGCGCTAGACTGACCTGCGCGGTTTTCAAAACCGCGCGGGTCTCCCGTGGTTCAAGACCGACTCGGTTTTGAAAACCGAGTCGGTCTTTGTCGGGGACTGGGGAATAGGGGTTAGGGCCAGGTGTCAGACACGTCCGACCTGTCCGACCGGTCAGACCGACCCCTGACCCCCGACCCCTGACCCCTGGCCCTATCCCCCCAGCCAGGCCTTCAGGTAGTCCACGTTGTTAGATATGGTCAGGCCGGGGACGAAACCTCTCACCTTCGGATACCAGCCCATAATGTGGGCGTGCCAGGCGAGCACAATGGCCGGGACCGTGTCCAACAGCTTCCGCTGCATCTTGGTGATTATCTCTTTGCGCTTGGCCGTATCCAGGGTGCTCGATTGGTCCTTGAACCACTGGTCGTACTCGGCGTCCTTGTACCTTGAATAGTTGCGCGGGTCCCCACCGACGAAGTACGCCAGCATATCGTTGGGGTCGGTCATGGTGATGCAGTACTGGAAGTTGAGGGTGTCAAAACCGCCCTTGGCCATGGTGTCGAACAGGGGCGCCGTCTCCAGGGAGCGAAGCTGCGCGTCGATGCCCAGCTTGCCGAACTGGTTCTGGGAAAAGGTCGCCGTTGGCTCGTATCTGGCCTCAGCGCGCCAGACCATGTCCGTCTTGAAGCCGCTAGCCAGGCCGGCGTCTGCCAGCAGCTTCTTGGCCTCGGTCACGTCCGCGTCCTTGGGCTGGCGGAATCCGGGCAGCTTCTCCAACTCCGCCTGCGGAAGAGCGTACATTGATGTTGGGGGCATCACCCATCCCATGTCCCCGCGGTTTTCCAGCGCGATCTTGATCTCCGTCTGCCGATCGAAGGCGAGGCTTACCGCTTTGCGAACACGAACGTCGTTCCACGGCTTCTTGTCCATGTTGAAGTAGAGGGAGGTCCAGCACACGCCGCGTTGATCGACAACCTTCACCTGTGGAAGCTCCTTCGTCAGCTGGTCCGCCTGAGTGGCGGTGAAGGACCCATACTCCACAGCGTCCACCTGGCCGGCGCGGAAGGCGGCGAACCGCTTGGCGCTGTCCGTCAGATAATAGCGCGTGATGCCATCCAGGTAGGGCAGCCCTTTCACGAAGTAATCGGGGTTCTTGACCACCTCGAAGCTGACGCCCGCGCTGTAGTTCTTGAACATGAAGGGGCCTGTCCCCACCACCGAGGTCTTCATGTCCTTCTTCTCCTCGATGACGTGCTTAGGGAAGATGAAGTTCCACGGCATGGCGATGACAGTGAGCAGGGAGGCGTCGGCGTAGTCTGTAGTTATCTTCACCGTGGAGGCGTCAGGCGTCTCGATATCTTTGATGCTCTGCATGAGAGCTTTTCTGGGGCTGGCGACACCCTGTGGCGGCTTCCGGATCCGGTCCAGGCTGAACTTCACGTCAGCGGAAGTGAAAGGCTTGCCATCGTGCCACTTAACTCCTTGCCGGAGGTTGAAGGTGTAGACCTTGCTGTCCTGGCTGACCGCCCATTTCTCCGCCAGGTCCGCCTCTATCTTTTCGTTATTCTCCCAGTTGTAGCGCACCAGGGAGCTATAGACTGGGCCGACCGGCCAAAGGGAGGCCGCCGAGCCTGCCTGGTGGACGTCCCAGTGCTCCGGGCTCAGGCGCCCGCTGACGTTCAGCGTGCCGCCCGATCTGGGCTGCTCACCCTTGGTTGTCGCCGTTGGCGCCCCTGGCTTCTGCCCGGGCGGCGCTCCCCCCGGGCCCTGCGCGCAGCTTGCCAGCAACAGGGACAGAATGACCACCAGGGATACCGCCACGAAACGCTTCTTTGCTTGCATGCTAGAACCTCCTGTTGTTGTTTTGCCAGTCTCGTCAAGGCACCACGCAACCACCGCTTCAGCCACACAGGGTTGCCGATGCTCTATTTCCCACGTTCCTTCAACAGGATATCCCAACGGGCCGGAAACTCGATCGCCTTGGTGACCGGCCGGTTGTAGTTGGCCCAGAGGCTCATGATCTTATCTTTGTCCGCATCGCCGCATACGATGACGTCCAGCAGGTCAGCGCTGGAGAAGAAGGGTATGGTCTCATCGGGCCCCACGTCGAACCATTCCGGCAACGAACCTTCCTGGACCAGTTCGTGAACGGTAAGGCCGAAATCGGTGAAGTTCTGCAAGATCCGGTTTGCATCGCGCACGCTGATACGGGTATTCTCCCATATGTGCCTCTCGACGTCCTTCTTCGAGTAGCCGGCATTTGCCAGCACCCTGGCGGTAGGCGGCGTCATGAGCACGGCAACCATGTTGCGCGGGCCAAAACGCAGAGTGTTCTCCACCATGACCTGGCGTTTCTGGTGCATCACCGCTATCTGCAAAACAGTTGAAGCCAACGTCTTCGGGGATACCGCGGACTGCGTGTCGCCACCCCAGGACGTGTACCTGCCCTGGCCACCCCAGTAGACGCTCGTTCTCGCGGTCACAGTGCTGGACCCCTCTTCAAAACCCCGCTCCACGTTGTAGGGCCTCCAGCCCATCTCCCGGCACGCATCATCATCCTCGGCGAGGACCCACGGCAAGGCGCCGCCCCACGTTGCCATCAACGTTTCCCCCGATCTGAAACCGGCTATGTTGTTCAGTATCAGGCCGAGGGCGCGACCGAGGGCAGGGTTGGGACCCTGAGAACGGGAGCCCACCCCGTACTCGATGCCAAGCTCCTTCACAATCGGTCCGTTTATCAGGAGCCAGGGCGTCTTGTTGCCAGTGCTGCCGATATTTATCAGTTGGAAGTCTGGCTCACCGACCGCCTTGACAGCAGCGATCAATAGCGGCATGAACTCAGGGGTGCACCCGGCCATTACCGCGTTCACGGCGATGTTCCGGGGAGTGGCTCGAAGATTGGCCTGCGGCAGAATGGCTATCTCAGCGTCGGGAAGATAGTCGGTGAACTTGAGGAACTCGGCAACTTTCTCAACTGAAGGGGGTACTATGGGGAGCATGTCAGTCCACCCCCGCTTCAGAAAGAAGCTGTTCACCTCCTCAAACGTGCCCGTGGAGAGGAAGGCCTGCTGGTCCCCCCCGGCGCCTGCGGTACCGCCCCGCGCTGGTCTGGTAAGGCCTGCGACTATACGGTCGATAGTAACCTGGGCAATGTTCTCCCTTATCTCCTCATCGGCGTGAAGCTGAATTGCCCCCGGGTATTCCGCAACTGGCAGGTCAGGGACGCCTGCCCAGGTAGCCACCAGAGACGCCGTCTTCACGAACCCCTTGCCGGCGACTACCACCGCCGGGAGACCGGCCTTCACAGCCGAAATGGCTGGCCGCGTACACGCGGGCGTGCAGGTGCCTCAGAAGCCATTGCCCGATATCACGGCATCGCAGCCTTTCTGGAGAGCCCGGGCCACCGCCTCGTCCGCCCAATCCTGCAACTCGTTCGTGCTGCCGCGGATGTGCTGAATAGGAAACTCGTTGTACGGGACTATCTTAATATCCGGGTATCGCTTCTGGAGCAGCGCCCGGATCACGGGGAAGGACAACTCGCCCCTGAATCCTCCATTCCACATCTCACATATGGTCTTGCCGTTCAAATCCGAAAGACCGGCGGCGCCTGAAGCCGCCTGGACAATCGATTCGCCCCGCGGGCTCAAGACCTCATACATCGTGTGTCTCCTGCGAGTCAATCAGGGCAATGAGGATTCTGGCCAACGCCGAATGAAGTGTCTGCATGCGGCGCTTCCCCGTGCCAGTCCGTCGATTGCCAGCGACTGTGGACGGATTCCCGTCATCACGCTGGCGGGGTTATACTACCATGCAGGGTCTGGCCCGTCAATAGGTGGCCGTGTGCGGGACGAGCCCCGACGGAAAGCTAGAATTGGACAGCACCGGAGGAGCCATCGCCCGAGGTACGGTGTCAGTAATCTGCCGGCCTCGTGACCTAGGTCGCTGCAATTCATCTCACAAAGCGCCATCATAGTGTTGGGGAGGTTGTCATTCATGGGCTGGGCATCACGGAGGAGTTGTCGGGCCGATGCGCTGGAACAACGCAATCGAGGCCTCGGATCCTCCGCTAAGCTTACCCCAGCTAATTGGCAGGCGGACATATTGACGACCCTACCTTCAAAGGCGTAGGATAATTACTTGCGGGTTCCGGACGCTGTCGCCCCCCATAACGCGCAAGCTCGGCCATATTTGTGCTCGGCGTCTGTTGGATAGTGACATAGTCAAATGCATATTGTCTGTTGCATAAAGCAGGTGCCGGACACGGCCCAGGTGAAGATCGACCCGGAGACCAATACTCTGATCCGGTACGGGGTCGAATCCATCTGCAACCCTTATGATCTGGTGGCCGCCGAGGCTTCCGTACAGCTTGCGGAGAAGTACGGCGGAAAGGTCACCGTCATCACCATGGGGCCGCCCCAGGCCGAATCCGCCCTGAGGGACTGCCTGGCCCTCGGGGCTCGTGAGGCCATTCTGCTATCGGATCGAGCTTTTGCCGGGGCGGACACCCTGGCCACCAGCTATTGCCTCTCCTCCGCAATATCGAAGATCTCCTCGGCTGAACCGGTCGACCTTGTCCTCTGCGGTAAGCAGGCCATCGATGGGGACACCGCGCAGACCGGGCCGGGCGTCGCCACTCGTCTGGGCTACAATCAGCTCACCTACGTGTCAAGGATAGAGAACGTGGACGTTGGTGAGGGGATTATCGTTGTCACCCGCGAGGTGGAAGGGGGCGCCCAGGTCGTCGAGAGCCAGCTTCCGGCGTTGTTGACCATTGAGTTGCAGTACGCCAGGCCCCGCTATGCGTCACTGCCGGAGCTGGTGCGCGCGCTAAGGCAGGAAATTCTGGTCTGGGGGGCGGCCGATATCGGAGCCCAGCCGTTCCGGCTCGGCCTGAAGGGGTCGCCCACCATGGTCAAGGAGATTTTCGCGCCTAAGGTGCATAGGGGCGGCCTGGTGTTCGACAGCGCGGGCGGGCAAGCCGTGGAGGACTTCCTGGACAAGCTCTTCGAGAAGGAGCAGGCGCTCTTCAATGCGGAATGATGAATGATGAATGGGGACGGTCCCGACCACGAAATACTCGAAGGTGGAGCTGGGCTGGGGCGGGCTGAAGGCTGACTGCTGAACGCTGAAAGCTCAAAGAAAGATGCCTAAGAACGAAAAAGGCAGGGAGATAGCCGAGGTAATTCCCGACAAGTGTATAGCTTGTCAGCTTTGCCTGGGGGAGTGCCCCATCGACGCTATCACCGTGGAGAACGGGGTCGCGAAGATCGATACGGTGAGGTGCATTGGCTGCGGCAAGTGTTTCGACGTTTGTCCCTCGGGCGCCATCCTCTTTGAGAAGGTGCGAAGGAAGAAGCCGGCGGCGAAAGGCGTGCCCGGTCAAGTGGAGGGGCACCAGGGCGTGGCCGTATTCATCGAAGTCCACCGGGGTCAAGGCGCCGAGGTATCCTGGGAGCTGATGGGGAAGGCCAGACAGCTTGCCGAAAAGCTCGGCGCCCAGGTACTGGGTTTCTTGCTGGGCGAAGGCGTGGAGTCTGTTGCCAGGGAGGCCATCGCCTTCGGATGCCACATCGTTTACTTGATGGACGACCCCCTTCTGAGGACCTATCTAACCAGAGCGTATGGCAAGGCGTTGGTGAGCATCTGCCAGCAGGTCAACCCAGAGATTCTGCTCCTTGGAGCAACTCCTCTGGGGCGGGACCTCTCCAGCGTCGTGGCCACACAACTGGACACGGGATTGACGGCAGATTGCACTGGCCTTGATATAGACCCGCAAGAGAGGCTCCTCTTGATGACACGCCCGACTTTCGGGGGCAACATAATGGCGACTATCCTCTGCAAGACTCGCCGGCCCCAGATGAGCACGGTGAGGCCGAAAGTGATGGGCCTGCCAAAGAGAGACCCGGAACACCGGGGCGAAATCCGGCGCATCGATTTTCAGCCGCCGGAGGGGGTCCTGCCGCGTGTGCTCGACTTCATTCCCGCGGCCGAACTGGGCGAGGTAGACATCACCAAGGCGCCCGTCCTGGTGGTGGCGGGCAAGGGGGCCTGCGACCCCCGCCATTTGCCAATGCTAGAGGAGCTGGCCGGACTGCTGGGAGGCGCCATCGCTTGTTCACGGCCGGTGGTGGAGGCGGGGCTTCTGCCCTATGTCCGGCAGGTTGGCCAGACCGGTAAGACGGTGGCGCCGAAGCTGTACGTTGGCGTGGGGGTTTCTGGAGCGGTGCAGCACCTGGTGGGAATGCAGGGCGCGGAGAGAGTGGTGGCCATAAACATCGATCGCGAGGCGCCGCTAGTTCGCGTGTCCGATTACGCGCTAATCGGCGACTTCACCAAGATAGTGCCTGAACTGATCGAAGGCGTCCGGTCGAGAATGAAGACGCCGCAAGAGAAGGTCAGCGAGAAATGAAGGAGACCTTCGATGTCGCCGTCGTGGGCGCAGGGCCAGCCGGGATATCCGCCGCCTGCGTCCTGGCCGACGCCGGAATCAAGACCATCGTCCTGGAAAGGGGCGAGTACCCCGGGGCGAAGAACTTGTCCGGCGGCGTTCTCTACGGTCATGACCTGGCGCAGGTTCTTCCTGACTACGAGGACCGTGGTTGCCCAATAGAGCGGAACATCGTTGAGTCCCGGGTCTGGTACCTGTCCAAAGAAGGCGGCTACAGCATCGGCTACCGGGATAGCATCTTCTCCGGCGAGAGAAAGCACAATGCCTTCACGGTGGGCCGGGCGAGGTTCGACCGCTGGTACGCCGAGCAGGCGCGGAAGAAGGGGGCGCTGGTGGTGCCCTCGACGGTGGTAATCGATCTTCTTCGGGATGAGCGGGGATTCGTCAAAGGGGTGGTGACGGGTAGAGAGGAAGGGGAGGTGCGGGCCAAGGTGACGCTCCTGGCCGATGGGGTGAACTCGCCGCTGGCGGCGCGCACTGGCTTCCGTCCGGAGGTGAAGCCGGAGCACGTGGCGTTATCCGTGAAAGAGGTCATTGAGCTTTCACCGGAAGTGATCGAGCAGCGTTTCGGCGTGAGCGGTGAGGATGGCGTCACCATCGAGGTAATGGGCCTGGTCACTGGAGGCATGACTGGCGTGGCGGTTATCTACACCAACCGGAACACCCTGTCTCTGTGCATAGGCGCCTATCTGGCCGATTTCGCCAGACACAAGCTCAGGCCCTATGATCTCATGGAGAGCTTCAAGCAGCACCCTATGGTGGCGCCCTTGATCGCCGGGGGCGAGCCGCGCGAATACATCGCGCACTGGCTGGCCGAAGGGGGATACGATACCATACCCAAGCTTTACGGCGACGGCTATCTCATCGCTGGCGATTCCGCTATGCTCTTCAATGCGCCGCATAGGGAAGGAAACAACCTTGCCATGGCCTCCGGGAAGATGGCGGCCGAGACCGTGATCGAAGCTCTCCGCCTGAATGATTTCTCCAGAAAGGCCCTGGCAAGCTACGGCGAACGGTTGGCCACGTCATACGTGATGAAGGACATGAAGAAGTACCGGCGGTTTGGCAGATTCCTGCATCAGCACGGCGAGATCTTCAACGAGCTTCCCGGGCTTGCCTCCCTGGCGGCCAGAGAACTGATAACGGTCAATGGCGTCAGCAAGCGAGCGAAGCAACGCTCCGTATTCAGGAGGATTCGCCGAGAAATGCCTGTCACGAGGATTCTTCGCCTCCTGTGGGACGCATGGAGGGCGACGAATTGAGCGCGCGCGTAGAAGACAAGCTATTCCTGGACCGCTTCAAGGTGGACGAGGAGAGCCACCTCCGCATCATCAGCCCCAAGAAATGCCTGAAGGACTGCTCGCAGCAGGCTTGCCTCTATCTGTGTCCGGCCAACGTCTACCGGCTGGAGACCGACCACATCGCCGTCCACCACGAAGGCTGTCTGGAGTGCGGCTCCTGCCGGGTCGGCTGTCCGCATTTGAATATCGAGTGGCGCTTCCCGAAGGGCGGATACGGGATCAGCCACAAGTTCGGGTAGGATCGGAAGCGATCAGCTTTCAGCGGTCAGCTATCAGCAGATTGCCTGTGGAGAGCCGCAGGGCAGGGGCTTGTCCCCTTCCGGGGTTGTGGAGAAGGGCCTTTTGCCGATAGAGGCCGTCATTCTTCCTTGAAAACTTCCTCGATCGGAACGCCTTCCAATTTTCCTTCGCGATAGGCTTTGAGTCTCTTTTCCGCTTCCTCAGCCCAGATGTCATCCAGTTTCTTGTCTGGCTCATCCAGGCTCTTGATGATGCCTTCAACTAAGACAAACCGGTCCTCTGGTTTCAATTTCATCGCTTCATCCAGCAAGTCTTGTGCACTCATTGTGGGACACCTCCAGTTTTGGTGAGCACGTGAACCTGGTATGGGCACGCTTGTGCCCGGCCAGTCCAACGAGCACCATTATACGCGGTCAGGCAGACCTAGACAAGTGCAGTGCAGCCCAAGGGATGCGGCGCGAAGCGCCAGCTCAGATCATTCTCCCCGCCAGCGAACCCTCGTACACAGCCTCCATAATTATCCTCGGCTCAACGCAATCGCCGACGAGCCCATCCTCACCGATCGTATCTGACGTCACAACGCTCGTTTACAAAGACGCCGCCGAAGTGGTAAGGTATGTTAGGAGGCTGTTCATGAAGCAGCGAGAGCAGCGCATCAAGGACATGGAAGCCCAGTATCCTGATGAGTGGGTGCTCATAGAGGTCACTAAGAGTGACCGGTACGGTCGCGCCAGCGAGGGAAAGGTCATCGCCCGCGGGGGGGCGGGCGAGAAGGAAGCGCTGGTGGAGAAGCATATCGACTTCAGGAGAGCGAACCCCGACGCCGTCACCTATCTCCATTGGACGGGGCGTCTCATCCCTGAGGGACTTGGAGTGATTTTGTGATCGCCAGGCCGTGGCGCGCGGGGCGCGTACCCGGCAGGAGAGAGTACGGGGGCGTGCTCATCGTGCCTGTCACCCTCAATGGCAAATTGAAGGTCGACCTCATGGCAGACAAAGGAGCAACCGTCACCTCCCTCAACACTGCTACGCTCCGGACGCTCGGGTTCAACCTTTCCCGGCCAATAAGGAGGTTTTATGTGGCTATCCCCGGCCCTTCGGGTCTCCTGGAAGTGCCCATGTTCAGGCTCGACGCTGTCCAGGTGGGGCCTGTCGAAGTCGAGGGATTGGAGGTGGGTTTGCTTGACTTGCCCCCGCAGTTGGCAATAGCTGGGCTGCTGGGAGTCAACTTTCTGGAGCGTTTTCGCCCTACCTTCGATTTCACCGGCCGGGCCATCGTGCTGAGGCAGCAATCTCTAGCGCCTCAATCCAGGAGCAAACCAAGCGGGAGTTTTCGTTAGGGCGAGGCTCCGGTCCCGATTCCCAGGTCCGGTTAGATCATCCCCCCCCCGCCAGCGATCCCTCGTAAACGGCTTCCATGATTATCCTCGGCTCAAGCAATCGCTCGCAGCTTGCCGGGAGAAGGCCCATGACGGCCGCACAACCCGCAACTGACCAGGTCTGCAATAGCATGATGCCCGCTCCTTTCGTGGCGTCGCTCTCCAGGGGGCGTCGTCGCATTGTCAGTCCCAGAGGTCCTTCGCCACATCCTCGAGCCCCAACCTGTTTAGCGTGCTGCGCCAGGGCTTGCCCGTTTTCTCATCCCACCCCATCAGGCGATAGTATTC
This sequence comes from Chloroflexota bacterium, assembly GCA_016190665.1. Classification (GTDB taxonomy): domain Bacteria; phylum Chloroflexota; class Dehalococcoidia; order JACPQD01; family JACPQD01; genus JACPQD01. The sequence continues at coordinate 13,628 of JACPQD010000077.1, read as the reverse complement.
GTTTATCATGCCTTTGAGGTAGGGCCCAATGCTCTTGCCTTTACCCGCGCCGTCCTCAGGCGGCTCCAGCATTCTTGGCGGAACTGTGTAATCGTCTTCCGGTTTAAGCCCCCGCCGGATGTTGAAAGCCCTCTCCAGATGGGCGATTCGTTCCCCGGCTTCACGGATTTCCTCCAGACTGTAGTCCCAGCCAGTCACAGCGGAGATGGCATCCGCCGACTCCTTGATGCCCCCGGGACGCGCCCAAGTGAGGAACCAGCAGACGCCGATGCTATCGTTGATCTGCTTGTGTACGTTGGTCCCGCGCGCGGCCTGAGGCTTGCCTTCCGGCACACAAGGCTCCTGCTTCTCGGGGAAACCGGCATCGGCATCCGGCCGTTGATCCGCGCCCGGGGTGGTCCAACCGGCGCTGCTGCCGGTGACCTGGCCGAGGAACACTCCCCAACGGTGGCGCCAATCGTGCAGATTCATCCCGGACCCCTTGAGATGGATGGCGAAGTCCGGGGCATCGCCGCCGATGATCTCGGCCGCAGCCTTCGGCCCACGGGCCAGGACATCGCCGAAGCCTTCCCGCGACACGTATTTTCTGATGACCTTCTCCACCACATTCGCATCGCCCCACTTAAGCTCAAGCCCGTCAGTGTCGTCTCTGGTGATGAGGCCCCTCTCGAAAGCTTCGAAGGCCATCGAAATAGTGCACCCGGCAGTGCTGGCCTCGATGCCGAGTCGGTCATAGAGATCGGTGAGGTAGAAAACGGTCCCGCTCTGGGTGAGTCCCACCATCGCCCCGGAGCCCTCCACGGACTCGCCCCCGCCGGCCAGGGTGCAGATATAGCCTTTGTGGGGGCCGGAGAGGATCTCCACGTCGTAGGAACAGCCGACGGGACATCCTGGACAAGGTCTGGCGGTGACCTTGTGTTTGGCGTCCTCCATGAAGCCCGGGAGGCTGGCCTCCTTCAGGTTGAGCGCGCAGATGCCTCCGAAGCGCTTCGACATGACCTGGTTGTAGTCCATGCGTCCCACGCCGCCGTTGGCGACAATGGTGATTGCGGTCATGGGCCCACCCGTATAGTCGCCGATCCAGCGTCGGGCTATCTCCTTTTCCCGCTCCTTATCAACGACGGGGACCCGCTTCGCGCCGTAGACGGCGATCGCCTTAAGCTTCTTGGCACCCATCACGCCCCCGGGGCCGCTATGGGACATGGAGTGGTTCTTGTCGTTGCAGATCATGGCCCCGGCGCACAGGTTCTCGCCAGCGGGACCGATGGCGGCCACACTGGCCCGCGGCTGACGGACGGCTTCCTTCACCAGGTCCTCGGTATCGTGGCTGTCCTGACCCCATAGTGAGGAGGCATCCCTTATCTCCACGCCGTCCTCAGAAATCCACAGGAAAACTGGTTTCTCTGCCCTGCCAGTGACGATAAGGCCGTCGTAGCCGGCTCGCTTGAGCATGATCCCGAAGGCCCCGTGAGTGTGAGAACGCCCTATGGTGTAGCCGGTATCGAAGTTTACGGTGGTACAGGTGAGGTTGGTAGCCGCCGGCATTCGGGTGCCAGTGAGCGGCCCGGTGAAGAAAGTCAAAGGACATTCCGGGTCAGTGGCGGCGACGCCAGGGGGACACTCGTCATAAACGAACCGGAGGCCCAGCCCGAAGCCACCAATGTACTTCCTGAGAACGGCTTCCGGCGGGAGGTCCTGCGCCGTTATCTTACCCGAAGTCAGGTCGACCCTCAGAATTTTGCCCATGAAGCCGCCAAACATGCTTGCTGTCTCCTTTCACCGATTGTCCTTCACGTTTTCACCGCTGAGCTTTTCGGCACGCGGAAAGCTGACCGCTGATAGCTGATAGCCGGGGTAGGGGCACGGTGCCAAAGTAGGGGCACGGTGCCAAAGTAGGGGCACGGTGCACCGTGCCCCTACTTTGCCAGCCAGATTTCTTCCAGGGTATTGCCGTAATAGTCGCCCATTCCAGGGAAGAAGTTCTTGACTTCCGGGCGGACGCCGGTGAAGGTGAAAGGCCACACAATCGGGACGCTGGGATAGACTTCGAGTAGATGCTCCTCTATCTTGCGGATAAGGGCCTTGCGCTTCTCAACATCCACAATCCTGACCTGTTCGCGCCACATCGAGGCGAGCTCTTTGTCATCATCATTGCCCGTATAGTGAGTTGGGCTCCCCGGCTCAAAGTAGCGCCCCATCCATTGCGGGTCGCTGAAGCTGGATACCGGCGTGTAGACCATCGCGTCGAAGGTGGCTTTCCGGCCCATATCGAAGAAGATGGCGTCCTCCAAAATGTCCACCTTTGCCTTGACACCAATCTGGGCCAACTGGCTGGTCATGAAAATCGCCGCGTCCTTCGCCTGCCACATGTATCTGGTGAGAATCGTCATCTCGAAGCCGGCGGCGTAAGCGGCGGCCTCCATGAGCTTCTTAGCCTCAGCGATGTCAGCGTTCTTGGGCTGCCGGAAGCCTGGCGCCTTCAGGAGATCATTCATAGGTATGCCCCAGGGCTCAACAGGGAAGGGTTTGCCGATGACTCCCTTCTCCTGGGCAACGACTTTCAACGCCGCCTGCCGGTCCAGGGCCAGGCCAATCGCCTTGCGCACTTTCTGGTCCTTGAACGGAGGTTTTCTGACGTTCATGAAAAACCACGGGCCCAAGGGAGTAGCGGCGGGGAAAAACTGGAGCTCTGGGTTCTCCTTTTTCACCGTCTCCATCTCCGCTGGTGTCAGTGTGCCCACTGCCTTGCCAGTCAAATTCACTTTGCCGGTCCGGAAAGCTGAGAGCCGAGTAGCCATATCTCTGATGATGAGAAAGCGGTAGCCATCCAGATAAGGACGGCCCTTGACCCAGAAATCCGGGTTCTTAACAGCCTCAAGGCCGATGCCCGGCGAATAAGACTTCAGTTTGAAGGGCCCTGTCCCCATGGCCGTGGTCTTCATGTCGCCCAGCTTCTCCACGGTCTTCTGCGAGTACATAGGTGAGAAATTGTGGCCGAGGGTCTCGAGCATGACGGCCAACGGATAGTTGAGATTCACAACCACCTTATTTCCATCCCGGGCGATGGACTTCACGGCAGGCCTGAGGACGAAGGTCATGTTGCTGACGACGCCCCGGGGTGGATCTGTAATCCTTTTCAGGCTGAAAACCGCGTCGTCGGGCGTGAAGGCCGTGCCATCGTGGAACTTTACGCCTTGATGCATATCGAAGGTCCACGCCAGACCGTCCCTGCTCATCTCCCACTTTTCGGCAAGCCCAGGAGCCAATTTGTCAGCCTTTAGTGGGTCAGCCTGGACGAGATTTGTGTAAACAGGGGATACCAGCAGCGTGGTATTCGCGGTGGTCTCCTGGTGCGCGTCAAGGCTGGGAGGGTTGGCAGTTATGTAGGAGGTCAGGACGCCTCCGTATCTTGGCTGCCCGGCCGCCGGCTTGGGCGTGGCGGCGGGCGCCGTCGGCGCCGCAGCGGGTTTGGCTGCGGCGGTTTCCGCTTTGGCGGGGGCTGCGGTTGCCTTGGACGCCGGCGTGGGCGCCGGCGAGGCTGCCGGAGCACAGCTTGCCAACAACAAGCTGAACAGGGCGACGGCGCTCGCCGCGATGTGGAACCACTTCTGCCTCTCCATGTGATGGCCTCCTTCCCATTGGCCGCCTGGGCGGAAATTGAGCCCAGGCGCTTACCAGCCGATGACCGCTATTTAGCGAAGAAGCTGAAACAGCTCCTCCATGTCTGTGAGATCTTCAAGCTTGCCCGCCGTGATCGCCGACCCGAAGTACCCGTAGACGGCGGTAAGGATGAACCCGGCAGGACCTTCGGGATTGGCCAACCCCATGCGACAGATGACGTCGATTCCCAGGCAGACGGCGGTGAGGAACTCCTTGCCGGTCACTCCTCCCGTACGCTCCGCCAGCGCCAACGCGACCGGGATGGTGGAGACGCCGGCATGGAGATGGGCGTTCTCATGGGCTTCATCATAGTCCAGGGCGTCCGACATAGCCCCGTTGGCCAGCGCCGCGCTGACGGCAGGCACCTTGCCTCCGGAGCCGATGATCGTGGCCTCTTTCCTGCCGCCCCATTCCTTGACCAGGGCGACAATCTCACGGCCTCCGGATGCTGTGCTGCCGACCAGAGCTGTCCCCAGCGTGTCAAGCACATCCGCCCTGGCGGCCCTCAGGGCCTTGGGCGGGATGTCCTCATACCTGGTCTTCACCGCGTTCTTCGCGAAGGCGACTGCTGTATCCACCTATGTCTCCCGTCGAATACGGGGTACGAGCTTGTGTGGTGGGTGAAGTCCCGACCGTTGCCCGTCACAGACAGGGGGTTGCATCCTTATTCATCGAGACTTCACCCACCCTACGCCGCTGCATCCATTTGCTCTCCGCGCCCACTCATCCCCACAAGTCCTTTGCCACATCGCCCAGGCCAGACCGCTCTAAAGTGGACCGCCACGGCCTCCCAGTCTTCTCGTCCCAGCCCATTAGGCGATAATATTCGCCGATCATACCCCGGATGTGGGGCTCTATGGATATGCCGGCTGCCCTGCCATCTCTTGGGGCTTCGAGCAGCCGTGGAGACACATCGAAGTCGTCTTCGGGAGTAAGTCCATGCCTGATGTTGAAAGACCTTTCGAGTTGCAGCACCCTTTCCCCGAGTTCGATCAGGTCCTCACGGGAATACCGCCAGCCCGCGGCCAGGGAAATCCCCTCGGCCACCAGATCAAAGGCGCCGGGGACCGTCCAGGAAGCAGACCAGCAGAGGCCATCGCAGTCGCTAGCCGTCTTCCAGATGCCAGTCTTGCGCACTTCCTCCGCCTTTCCTTTGTGCGTCAGGGGGTCAGTGAGCTTGGGGTATCCAGCGTCAGGTTCGTCCCGGTGGTCAGTCCCGGAGGCGGGCCAACTCACGCCGCTGCCGACGATCTGAGATAGCAGAACAGACCAGGTGGTGCGCCAGTCATGCAGATTCATGGCCGAGCCCTTGATGTGCACCGCGAAGTCTGTCGCGCCTCTGCCGATAGCCTCGGCGGCGCGCTTTGGGCCGAGGGCCAGTATGTTGCCAAAGCCCTCTCGGTGGGCGTATTTTCGGAGCAGCTTCTCGGCGACTTCAACGTCCCCCCAACCCAGTTCGAGGCCATCGGTATCTTCCCGGGTGACGATACCCTTCTCGAAAGCCTCGATTGCCATGGCGATAGTGCAGCCCGCGGCGCTGGCTTCGATGCCGAGCAGATCATACTGGTCGGCCAGATAGACGAAGAGCGCCGGATCAGTGATGCCCAGCAGCGCCCCGGCGGCCTCCAGGTTCTCGCTGCCTCCACTCAAGGTTGCGACGTACCCCTTGTAAGGGCCGGTCTGAATCTCACAATCGTAGGGACAGGCGTGCGGACACCCGTGACAGGGCTTCGAAATCAGCTTATGCTGGTTGAAGCCGAGCCCGAACTCCATGAGCCGGTTGACGGTGAAGTTCTTGCCCGCGAAGCCGCGGCCCGCTGCCAGCTTGCGGTACTCGTCCCGCTTCGTCTTCTGGTTGCTGCCAAGCTCCACGCGTCCGCCGGGGCGCAGCATCGCCTTGACCCATCTCTTCTTGAGATCCCTGATTCCCTCAGCATTCGCCACGGGGATTTCCTTGCTGCCGGTTATGGCGATGGCCTTCAGCTTCTTGCTGCCCATCACCGACCCGACGCCGCAATGGGAGAAGGAATGGTTACGGTCGTTGGCGATCAAGGCGCCTACGCAGAGGTTCTCCCCGGTGGGCCCGATGGTGGCGACGCTCGCTTCGGGTCCCACTTCCTCCTTGATCAGGTCCTCGGTCTCATGGGTGTCCTTCCCCCACAACCCGGCTGCGTCCCTGATGGCAACTTCCTTATCGCGGACGCAGACGTATACCGGCTTCTCCGATTTGCCCGTGATCACCATGCCGTCATAGCCGGCCTTTTTCATGTTTATACCAAAGATGCCATGGGAGTGGGAACGGCCGACGGTGAACCCGGTATTGAAGTTCTTGGTAACCAGCGTGACATTGTTGTTGCCCGGCAGGTCGAGGCCGGTGAGAGGGCCGGTAATAAAGACCAGGGGGTTCTCCGGGTCTGCCGCCATGTACCCCGGCGGCAGCATATCGTAAAGTAGCCTCAAGCCGAGGCCGTAGCAGCCGAGATATTCCCTGAGGACCTCTTCCGACGGCAAGCCTTGTTCCGAGATTTCGCCTGCCGTGAGGTCCACTCTTAGAATCCTTCCCACGTATCCGCCGTTCACAGATTCCTCCCGGCATACTCCATGCTTGTCATGCTGGATCCCTTCGCCTTTGTCCTTTCACCACAGAGACGCGGACTCCATTGCTGCCCCGATGACTTGCTCGGTGAGCCATTGATTTCCATCTCTGGGCCCTCTGTGTCTCTGCGGTGACTACCTACGCGGAAGCCATATCTCCTCGAGATTGTCGTGGGAGTAGACGCCGCCTTGCGCGCCGTAGCCCTTCACCTGGGGCCAGAAGGCGACGGCTGACAGCTCACGGTCCTAGTTGTCCAGCCACACGTTCTGGAATTTGAGGTTATTGTACATCCCGATGCCCGGCTTCAAGTCCCTGACTTCTTTCCAGTAGCCCAACTCATAGACATTCCAGTGCAGTACTGACATGGGTATTGACTCATGGGCTCGGCGCTGCATGTTGAGGACGATTTCCTTGCGCTTGACGACATCCAGCTCCCGCGCCTGCTCGTCATACCACTTATCGAACTGAGGGTCGCTGAACTCAGAGAAATTGCGCGGGACGCCTGTAATGAAGGCCTGGCCGAAGATCTGGTCCGGATCGTCGAAGCTCCCGGTGCCGGTGAACACGGAGCTATCGAAAGCGCGCTTGTAGCTCAGGTCGAACATGCCGCTCATGTCCTTCAGGCTCAAGGTGACGTCTATCCCGATCTGCGCCAGTTGCTCCTTGACGCTGGTCGCCCCCCGTTCGTGCTGGGCCACGTTGCGGACTATGGTCGTCGTCTTGAAGCCGTTCGGGAAACCAGCCTCGGCCAGAAGCTTCTTGGCCTCGGCGATGTCGGCGTCCTTTGGCTGACGGTAGCCTGGCATCCTGGCAAGCTCCGCCTCGGGGAGGCTCCACAAGCCGGGCGGCATGTAGAGGCCGACATCGCCGCCGCCCTCAGTGGCCACCTTGATCTCCTTGGGACGGTCTATCGTCATGTCGACAGCCCGCCGCACCCGAACATCCTTCCAGGGAGCCTTTGTGTGGGGCATCCAGAAGGCTAGAAACGACATGCCAGAGTATCTGTCCACCGAGACCTTGTCAGGGAGTTCTCTGCGGGCCACCTCGGACTGGGAGGGCGTCATCCCCGTCGCGCCCATTGGGGTCACCTGGACGCGATGCGTCCTGAACGCGGCAAAATTGGTGGCCTGGTCAACAATAATGTACCAGGTGATGCCATTAAGGTAGGGCCGGCCCTTCACAAAGTAATCAGGATTTTTCACCACCGAGTAGATCACGCCCGCGTCGTGGACCTTGAACTTATAAGGTCCGGTGCCGACCACGTCGCGCTTCATATTGCCCTTGGCCTCAAAGACGTGCTTGGGCACCATCACCATACGTCCGTCCGCCAAGTTGTGGAGGAAGGAGGCGCTGCGATACTTGAGGCGTATTCTCAAGGTGTCCTTGTCGGGCGCCTCGATCTTGTCCACGGGCTTCAGCCACTCTCCCCGAGGGCTGGTGACGCCCCTGGGAGGCGTGCGCACAGTCTCCAGAGAGAAACGGGCGTCTTCGGAGGTGAAGGGTTTGCCGTCGTGCCACTTGACATTCCTGGCAAGATGGAAAGTGTATGTTGTGCCGTCGGGGCCAAGGTCCCACTTCTCCGCGAGGTCGCCGACAACCTCGGCAGGTTTCAGAGGATCGTGCTGGACGATGCCGCTGTAGGAGGGAATCACCGGCGACATCGATTGTAAGGAGCTTTCCTGGATGGGGTCGTAGCTTATAGGGTCGGCGAAATGGGCGACGGCGAGGGCGCCGCCGGCGCGAAGCTGCCCGGGCGCCGGCTTGGGCGTGGCGGCGGGCGCCGTCGGCGCCGCAGCAGGTTTGGCAGCCGGCGTTTCAACCTTGGTAGGAGGCGCCGTCGCCTTAGGCGCGGGCGTCGGAGGCGCGGCAGAGGAGCAGCTTGCCAGGACAAGGCCAAGAAGGGCCACACAACTCATAACTGACCAAACCCCGGATGTCATGATGTACCCTCCTTAGTGTTGGCGGCAGGTGTGCTACGGTCTCAGCAGCGCCCCAAGCTTCACAAGTGCCTCGGCGACCGTAGCCGCCGGCAACTTACATATGAATTCAGCGTCTCGTGCATGCCAGTCAAGACTCCTGGCTTTGTCCGATAGGATAGCGCCGCCGATTGACAGACCCTGCGGCATGCGAACTTCGAAGGGGTACCCCTTGATCTGATTTGTGACCGGGCAGAGGATAGCCAGACCGACTTTGCCGTTGTAACCCCCCGGGGAAAGGACCACTGCGGGTCTTCGTCCGGACTGCTCATGTCCCTCTTGCGGACTGAGGGTAATCCAAACGGCATCGCCTCGTTGGGGCACGTATTGCTTTGCCTTCACCAGATTTCCCTGCCTACTGGGGCGCCCCAGCCGACTTCGCCGTGAAGGTTATCCTCCGTGACCTGTTGAAGCAGCTCCTCCAGTGAGAATCGAGGTCCCGTTTCAGGCACGACCACAAGTTTTCCCTCCTGGAGTAGCACGTCTACCGGTGAATTTGAATCTAGCCCAACCTCTCGGGCGAAAGACTTGGGTATTCGAAGCGCCAGACTGTTACCCCATTTCTGAATTTTGGTCTTCATCACAATCTCCCCAGATATCTACATTGATGATACGCTATGGATAACTCAGTGGCAAGGCGGCGCGGTAACCTGGTTGGTGAAAAGAGAAAGCCCCGACCTTTCCCATGTATGAATTCCTCAGTCCCACAGGTCCTTCGCCATGTCCTCCAGATTCAGGCGATTCAGGGTGCTGCGCCATGGCTTGCCGGTCTTCTCATCCCACCCCATGAGGCGGTAGTACTCCATCACCATACCCTTCAAATAAGGCTTGATGCTCCGGCCCGCGCCCGGGCCGTCCGGCGGTACCGAAATTCACTCTTTCAGTTCGCGCCCGTCTGTGTTAAATTATAGTGGCAGTATGTGTTAGTATGATGTGGGTCTTTTGACTTGGGCGACGCGTAAGAAAGGCGAGAGGCTCAATTCAGGATGGTAGAGGGGGCGGGCGGAGGCCCGGCGCAGGCCAGGCCCTTGCCAGAAAGAATAGGTAGGCTTCACGAGATGGCTAACAACCTTTGGTGGAGCTGGAAGCCGGAAGGCCGCGAGCTTTTCCGGCTGCTGGACTATCCGCTTTGGGTCAAGAGCGTTCACAATCCAGTGAAGGTCCTCCGCCAAATGAGCGAAAGAGCCCTGGAGGCCGCCGCCAAGGATCCAGCTTTTCTCACCCAGTACGATAGGGTTCTGGCGGCTTTTGAAGCGGATATGGCGGCGAGGGATACGTGGTACGCCGCCACTCACCCCAACCTCCTCCATGAGAGGGTGGTTTACATCTCCATGGAATTCGCTTTCCACAACTCGCTCCCCATATACGCCGGCGGACTTGGCATCCTGGCGGGGGACATCTGCAAAGAGGCCAGCGATCTGGGGATTCCCCTGGTGGGGGTGGGCTTCATGTACCCGCAAGGCTATTTCCATCAGCATATCTCCATCGACGGCTGGCAGGAGGAGAGCTATCGGAATCTGAACTTCGATGAAGCTCCCATCAAACGAGTGCTGAATCCCGAGGGTGGACGGCCGATAGCCAAAGTTGAACTGGACGATAGGGTCCTGTCCGTCGCTGTATGGCAGGTTCGGGTGGGTCGCACCGTTGTCTATCTTCTGGACACTGATATCGATGAGAATACGCCGGAAGACCGGCGCCTTTCCGCTCGTCTCTACTCCGCCGAGCCCGGCCTTCGCATACAGCAGGAGCTTGTGCTGGGGGTTGGTGGGGTGCGTGTTCTCCGAGCTCTGGGTGTTGATCCGGCTGTTTGGCACGCCAACGAAGGCCATACCACCTTCATGATGCTGGAGCGGGTGATGGAGCGGCTGCGAAGGGGCATCTCTTTCGATGATGCGGTGAGGCAGGTCCGCGCGAACACCGTGTTCACCACTCACACGCCAGTTCCGGCCGGCCACGACGTTTTCCCCAGATCGATGGTCGAGAGGGCCTTCAACTCCTATTTCACCGCCCTGGATATCGACCGGGCGCTGCTTTTGGATTTGGGCCGGGAGAGCCGCCGCGGCGACGATTCCTTCAATATGACCGCGCTGGGGTTGAACATGGCCGAACGCAGCCTGGCCGTGAGCCGCCTTCACGCGAGGGTCACACGGAAGATGTGGCACGGCCTCTGGCCAGAGGTCTCCGAGGCTGAGGTGCCCATATCCCATGTGACCAATGGTGTGCACGTTCCCACCTGGATTTCACCGGAGATGGACGAGATCAATCGGAAGTACCTGAGTCCCGAGTGGGCGAAGTTGCAGGACCACACCCATCTGTGGCGTCGCGTGTTTGACATCCCTGATGAGGAACTTTGGGCGGCGCGACAGGCATCGAAGCAGAAGCTTATTCACGTGATACTGGAGGCGGCCCAGTTAGAATGGACCCATGGCGATGCCACGGCCCAACAGGTGCTGGGGCTGGGAGCGTTGTTGGACCATCACACACTCACCATTGGCTACGTTCGCCGCTTCGCTGAGTATAAGCGTCCGGCGCTGGTTTTCCGGGACATCGAACGTCTAAAACGCATCGTGAATGACGAGTTCCGCCCAGTGCAGATAATCTTCGCCGGAAAGTCACACCCCGCCGATTTCCCGGCGAAGCGTCTCCTGCGACAGGTGTACACGCTGGCCACGGATAAAGCTTTCCAGGGACGGATAGCCTTCGTCGAAGACTATGATTTGCATACGGCCCATTTCCTGACACAGGGGGTGGACGTCTGGTTGAACACGCCTCGCCGTCTTAAGGAGGCCTGCGGCACCAGCGGGATGAAGGCAACGATCAATGGCGCCCTCCATCTTAGCGTCCGCGATGGGTGGTGGCACGAAGCCTACAGCGGGACCAATGGCTGGGCCGTCGGCAAGGACCTTGAGATTGCCGATTCTCCTGAGGAAGACGATGACGATACCGACGCGTTGTACCGCCTCCTGGAGGAGAGCGTTGTGCCGCTATACTACGATCAGGACCGGCAGGGTATGCCTCGTGGCTGGGTCCGGAAGATCAAGGAATCGATCTCCTCCATTACTCCTCGCTTCTGCGCCTGCCGAATGATGAAGGAGTACGCGGAGCGGGTTTACGTCCCCACGGCTCGCCCCAAGGGACGCAAGGCGCTAGGTGACGCAAATCGAAGTCAATCATCGAGATGAGAAGGACCTCCTGGGAGTCGGTCAAGCCCAAGTCCGTTCCCCTCAATCGGTGCCGCGCCATCCGGCCTTCGCAGTGGCCTGCTACAGCAACTTGTTGCTGGCCGCTCTGAAAACCTTCGTCCAGGGCGCACCAGCGACTATCTGGACCTCCCAAAGTGGAGAAAGCATGCCAAGAGGCCTTCGTTCCTTGATATCCTCACCCTCCTAAGAAAAGGAATGCAACCAAACGCCTGTTTGGCCGTTCCTTAACCTAGACTTCGCACAAAATCTCGTTCAGCACGCCAACACTTGAGGCGTTTTTGTCCAAAGCCCAGAGACCGACTCGGTCTTCGAGACCGAGTCGGTCTCTTCTTCAGGGTGCCCTCCGTTCTTCTCCTATCTTGTCAGGTCTGAGGAAAATGATATAATGATGCCACCTGAGAGCTGCGCACAAGGAGGTCAAGGGACATGTACTCAGTCAAGCTCACCCTCTCTCTCTTCGCCATCCTGGGTTTGATTCTCGCAAGCTGCGCCCCGGCTGCGGCGCCCACCACCCCGACCGCCAAACCAGCGGCGCCGGCCGCGCAGCCGACGCCGAAACCCGCGCTGTCCCCCGTCCCCCAGCCCCCGGCCCCCACCGCGAAGCCTGCCGCGCCCACGCCGAGCCCTAAGCCGGCCGCCGAGCAGCCCCGGTCGGGCGGCGTCCTGGCCATCTCCGCCCAAGGCGACCCCTTCAGCCTCGACATCCACCAGGATGAGAGCTACCTGGTAGGGAACGTGGTCCAGCTTGCCTACAACGGCGTCACCCAGTTCGATCCCAACAGCCCTGAGACCGTCATCGGCGACCTGGCCAAGAGCTGGGAGATCAGCAAGGACGGCCTCACCTACACTTTCAAACTGAATGAGAACGTGAAGTTCCATGATGGGACCCCCTTCACCGCCGAGGACGTGAAGATCAGCTACGACCGTCTCACCAACCCGCCGCGCGGCATCCGTTCGCCCCGTCGTATCGACCTCATAGCCGTGGATAAGCTGGATACCGTGGACAAGAACACCTTCAGGTTCACCTTGAAGTACCCCTCCAGCGCCTTTCTGGGCACGGTCTCTTCCGGGTTTATGGCCATCTTCTCCAGGGCCTTCCTGGAGAAGAAGACCGACATGAAATTCGATTTCATGGGCACCGGCCCCTACAGGCTCAAGGCCTATTCAACGGGCGTGTCTCTCGAATACGTCAAGTTCGCCGACTACTTCGTCAAGGGCCGGCCCTATCTGAATGGCATCACTTTCTACATCATTAAAGATGCCGGCACCCGGCTGGCCGCCTTCCGCACCGGGCAGGTCAAGCTGACCGGCCCCGGGGCGTCGGGACTTACCGCCGCGGATGCCGAGATAATCAGGAAGACGCTGCCTCAGGTCACCGTGCTGTCCTACCCCTCCTTCAGCCGCGCCGATTTCCTGCCCCACAACCAGCGCAAACCCTGGACCGACATACGCGTGCGCAAGGCGGCGCACCTGGCCATTGATCGCCAGAAGGCCATCGAGGTGCTGGACCAGGGCTACGGGGAGCTGGGCAGCCACATGCCGGGGAAGTGGGGCATACCCCAGGATGAGCTGCTGAAGATACCTGGCTGGCGCCAGCCCAAGGAGCAGGACATCGCTGAGGCGAAGCGGTTGCTGGCCGAGGCCGGCTTTCCGCAGGGCTTCAGCATGAAATCGCTGGTCAGAGCGGAGAAGCAATTTGAAGACCTGACCGTCTTCGTCGCTGACCAGTTGGCCAAGATCGGCATCAAGCTTGAGTTGGACATCAAGGACCCGGCGGTGCGCACCGAGCTTCTGCGCCGGGGTGACTTCGAGGTCCATCCACGCATCGCTTCCCTCTCTTTCCCCGACCCGGACAACGTCGCCCGCTATTGGGCCCCGCCCTCAGGCGACGACTGGGGCACCAACTGGCAACGCGCCGGCGACGAGAAAACCTGGGAGCTCTTCGACAAGCAGGCGCGCTCCATCGATCCCGCGGAGCGGGCGAAGATAGTCCGCGAGCTGGACCTGCGTATGATAGACCAGGCCATGATGCCGATAATCTACTGGAGAAACGCCATCATGGGCTGGTGGCCGGAGGTGAGGAATCGCGGCAAGGTCTCCGGCTATTTCAGCTTCCAGAAGTACCAGGATATCTGGCTGGCGAAGTAGGGAACAGGTTGTAGGTTACAGGTTAGAGGTTATAGGGGATAGGGG
>JACPQD010000076.1 GCA_016190665.1 Chloroflexota bacterium | reverse complement strand
CAATGTTGTCTTATTAAAATTGAATCGCGCCTGAGAAGGTGTGGACAAAGTAAGCCAAGATGGGTCAAATGCTCCCGTCGCCAGCTTGGGGCCAGAGCCCGGGGACCCCAATTTTCCCCTTCCGGCCAGCGACTGCCAGATAGGCCCGATTTCTTTTGTCAACACCTTCTGACTGGATGTTTCCTCTCCCCTCCGCGGGAGAGGACTAAGGTGAGGGGGCTCTCCGGTTTCACCCTCACCCTACCCTCTCCCATCGAGGGAGAGGAAACTCGAACGGGCGTCATGCACTTGATAGAATAGTTTTATCGGACAGTATTGGACGTCCCTGTCCGCCCAGGGCGGGGGTCACGAGAAGACGCGAAGACGCAAACAGTCTCCGGACGTCCCTCTCCGCCCGGGGCGGGGATTCGCGCTTCACGCTTCACGCTTCGCGCTTCACGCTCCTTTTCGTTCTTGACAGTATATGAGACTCTATGCAACACTGTTGACATCTTGAACGAGCCAGAGAGGCTAACCGCATGGTCCTGATAGAAGAAGGCTACGTTACCATCGCCAGAGCCGCTGAGCAACTCAAAGTCAGCCGGTCCACACTTTGGCGCTGGATCAAGACCGGGGAACTCCCCGCCTACCGCCTCGGCCAGCGGCGGGTGCTGATCAAAGAGGACGATCTCAGAGGATTGATTGCGCCCGTCGAGAGCAGGAAAGCCGAGGTCTTGCCCGACGAGGACCGAGAGCGCTTGCGGCGACCCCTGGCCAGGCAGGAGCAGCAGCAAGCCTTAGCGGCCTTGGATGCTGCGGCGCAGCTAAGCCGCGAATTATTGAAGCAGCGCGGCGGCCGGCCCTTCGGCGACTCGGTCAGCATTCTGCGTGCCTTGCGGGCTGAGAGGAGCCGCCAGTTGCAGTGATTTGCGTCGATGCGAGCGTAGCGGCGAAGTGGCTACTCCAGACACTCGGCCAAGGCCAGGCTCAGGCCATCTCAACAAGCCGGATAAGCTTCCTGACGACTTCGAAGGCAGGGTGGTCCAAAGGTATGTAGCCTTTGTCTGCACCCACGCCGACGGTTGTGGTAGGGTCTTTACGCGAAGCGAGAAAAGCGTGAACTCGAGTCTTGGCCTCGAGGCGAGACTCCAATGCGTGTTTGCTCTTCAGGCAACCGACATACGATTCAACGCAGGCGCCAGCCGCAAGGTGCGCGATCGATTTCCAGCACAGATCTTCGAGGCAACCGTCAGCGCTGCCATCAGGAAGAATCAGGATTGCTGCAGAAGGTGCACTGCCCGCGCTCGTCAGGGGAGCCTCAGGCGCCGGAAGATGGTTGTCGCGCAAAGCCGCGCGCACACTGTCGAATGCATCCTTCGCACTGATATCGGCATCTCGGACAACACCTACGGCTTTCAAGTCGACGTGATTCACCTTCGCGTCGCCCAAGATCAGCCTCAGCCTGCCACGCATCGCGTCTTTCCCGCCACCGTCGAACACCTGAATAGAGTCAACGTTCATCGCCTTGAGGATCGCTTCAACCAGCCTGACCTCATCCTTGCCTTCTACCAGAAGAAGCCGATCCTTCTCTACCTTCCTTGGCTTCCAGACCGACGCATCGACCACGTTACCGGACCTCGAAACCCATTTCAAAGGCCGCTTCGAGTTTGGCACCCTCGTACGGCTCAGTGTGGATTGAGTCGCCTTTTCTATGAAGACGGTGCAGCACGAAGTCGTCTTTTTCGTGCAATGCCTCATATGCGGCTTGCACACACTCCCTGCTGTGGGTGCTGGCGAAAACTTGAACGTCGAATTTTTCGGCCATTGCCGCGATCTTCTCCCAAACCTGTTTCATAATGCTGTGATGTATCCCATTCTCCACCTCGTCGACCATGATCAGCCCACCACGTGCCTGATACATTGCGGCAAATAAAGACAGGAGACGACCAAGTCCATCGCCCATCAACTCAGCGGGCAGCAATCTGCCCTCCCCAAGGTGGCACCAGAGTCCTGGCCTCGTTCCCCCCCGGAAATCTTCGGTAGTTATCTCCATATCAGTCAGCCGCGGCTCGACGATCAGCAAGCTCTCAACCAGTTCGCGCTTGCGGCCTTCGCGGACTATCTGGGAGAACCTTTCGATGGTGTCTTTCCCACCGGCTTTCCTTTCCGACGTCAGTATAATGGCGACCGGGAGCTTACCGTCCGGCATTTGGTTGCGCAAACTTATGCGCACAACACCACCATCGAAAACGCGCCCGGATTCCATGCGAACCGGTTTAGCGCTCCCTTCCTCGTAGGTGACGGACACCTCGCCTTCCTTCATCCCTGGCAAGTCTGCGGCTTCGCCCGAGGTTGCTCCCGCAGGCGCCTCTCCTTGCTCCAGTTGCCCACCAAGCGGCAGCAAGACCTGGCCGCCCTTGATGGCCTCAAAGGTCACTTTCCTTGATATCCCGTCGGACTCTTTGCCGATGAGGGTAATTGGGCCGGTCTCAGAAGACAAAGTTGAAAGCGGATCCGGCTGGATCGGAGGCAGTTGGCGACGAATAATTGGATTCCATATTAGGCTCGGGTTGCGGCGCCCCTGATAAAGCCAGAGTGCTTCGAGGAGCGTCGTCTTGCCAACGCCATTGGGCCCGCTGATTACGTTGATACGCTTGAAAGGCCCAACTTCTGTCTGTCGGAAACAACGAAAATTGCTCACCCAGATTGCGGTTATCATGGTTACCTCCCGCGCAAAGCTGTCCCCATTATAACATTTCCGCGGCGCCACGTTGCCAGACTCGCATGACCGCCGAAGTCGCAGACCTCACTCTCCGCCACGGCGTGGGCCTTCTTGCTCCGATTCGCCTACGCTCTTCGGAGTCTCCGACTTCCCGCTTCCCGCTTCTCGCTTCTATATCCTCCTCCCCACCTCCGCGCCCTCGACCACCGCGTCCCGGGCGTCCCTCGGCTCGACGCAGTCGCCGATGGAATAGAGCTCCAGGACCAGCCCCTGTAGCTCTTCGGCCAGACGGTTCTCCGGTTTCGATCCCAACGCCAGGACCACGGTGTCCACCGGCAGGTGGATGAGCTCTTTGTTGTGGGCCAGATAGACGCCCTTCTCGCCCACCTCGTAGAGCGGCGCATTCTCGAAGAACGGGACGCCTTTCTCCACCAGGCGCTCGCGCAGGGTCAGGAATATCTCGCGGATGACGCCTCGGCCCAGTTGGCTGCGCGTCGCCAGAAAGACCTTCTTACCCTGGGATGCCAGCAAGTCGGCGACCTCCATGCCGCGCTCCCGGCCTCCCGCCACGAGCACCCGAGCGCCCACCTGCGCCCGGCCGGCGATCACGTCCAGCGCCTGGACCACACTCGGCCGGTCTATGCCGCGGATATCGGGCGTGAGCGGCGTGGCGCCGGTAGCCATCACCACGGCCTCCGGCCTGAGTGACTTGACCAGATCTGCGGTCGCTTCAGCGCCCAGGTGCACATCCACGCCGGCCTGATAAAGCTGTCTGCTCATGCGCTCCGTCACCCCAGCGAAGCCGGCCTTCTCCGGCAGCAGGGAGGCCAGGTTCCATTGCCCGCCCAGCCGGTCGCTCTTCTCGTACAGGGAGACGTGGTGCCCCCTTTCGGCCAGCGTCCGCGCTGCCTCCATGCCCGCCAGGCCGCCGCCGATGACCACTACCTTCTTCGGTCTGGGCGCCGGCTTCAGAATGAACTCGCGCTCCCGAAGCAGTCCCGGGTTCACGGTGCACAGTATGGGGTTCCCCTTGAAATTGACGCGCCGAATCTCCCGGTTGCAGTTGAGGCAGAAGATGCAGTAGCGGATCTCGTCCAGCTGCCCCTCCTGCGCCTTCCTGGGCAGATAGGGGTCGGCTAACAAGGGACGCCCCATGGCCACGAAGTCGGCGCGACCCTCGCGGAGGATACGGTCGGCCAGCACGGGATCGCCAATCTTGGCCACCGCGATCACCGGCGCCTTGACCACCTTCTTCACCTCCTCGGCCAGATGGACGAGGCCGGCGTCGGGATACAGGTAGCTGAGGAACTGCCATTGCGTGGTCTCCTGGGCGCTGGCCGAGATGTGCAGGGCATCGGCGCCCGCTTCGACCAGGAGCGGCGCCTGCCGGGCCACCTCCTCGATGTTGATGCCGCCGTCCAGATAGTCGCTGCCGCTGACACGCAGGATGATCGGGAAATCCGGGCCAACTCTTCGCCGCGCCGAGGAGAGGATCTCACAGGCGAAGCGGGCGCGCCTCTCTGTCGTGCCGCCGTAGGCATCGGTGCGGCGGTTGGCGCGCGGCGAGAGGAAATCGCTGATGATGTAGCCGTGGGCGCCATGGAACTCGACGCCGTCGAAACCGGCGTCTTTGACGCGCCGCGCCGCCTCAGCGAAACCAGCCACGATCCGATCGATGTCCTCCTGGGTAGCCTCGCGGGAATAGGCGCCCGTCCGGGCGAGATGGACCACTGAAGGGCCTATCATCTTCACCTCGTCCGGGTCCTTCAGCAGGTGCTGGCCGACGGCCAGCATGCGCCCATGGTGGATAAGCTGGATGGCCATCTTGCCGCCCTGCTCGTGGACGGCGCGGGACAGGTCGCGCAAGCGGGGAATGTACTTGTCCTCGTTGAGCATGGAGCGGCCGGGGGCGCGCGCCTCGGCGTGGGCGCACGTGGCCTGGGAGATGATGAGCCCCACCCCTCCTTCAGCTCTCTCCACGTAGTAGTCGATGGTGCGGTCAGTAATATATCCCTCGTCATCGGCGGTGAAGGTGCCCATGGGGGCCATGACGATGCGGTTCTTGACTTCCAGCGAGCCAATCCTGCCCGGCTGGAAGAGGTGGGTGAACTCTGGCATGGAACGCTCCTGAGATTGTATGGTTGGTATAGTTTGGCCAGAAGCGGAGGCCTAGCTGGATGGCGCTCCTACTTCACACGGTAGGCGGTGAAGACGAGGCGCCCTCCCTCCCGAAGCTCTACGTAGTCCCCGTCAGGGTACTTGCTTCTTATCTCGGGGATAAGGCGGTCGTAAGGCGGCAAAATCAGGTAGATCACGTTACTGTGGGCAGGGTCTCTCTCGATCGTTTTCGATTTGCCGAACGCGCCAAAGCGGTCCTCTCCCGGAACGTCAGGGGCCAGGAACTTCCTTGTCTCATAGTTGTAGGACCACCTGTCGGAAAGGAAGTAGACGTAGGTGTTTTTGTTATCCAGGTCCTTGAGATAGATGCTCGCCCGCGCGAGATCGTAGGCATAGACCCATCTTGTCGGGTCTGAGGGAAGCCAGTCCCTGAAATAGTAGTTCACGTTGAAGACGGCCACAAAGACAAGGGCGCCGCCCACAACCGCGCAGGTCGCCCTCACGCCGAATCTTCTGTTGACCAGGCCCCAGAGGCCGTCCAGCGCCACCGCCCCAGCCAGGGCAATGAAGGGCAGCATGCTGATGCCGCGTCTGTACTCGCCAAGCCCTTTGGTGGATATGATGATGCCTATCAGCCCCGTGATAAAGCCGGCCAGTATCAGGAAATACCTCTCATCCTTGATTCTCCGCAGACTCATGAGCAGGCCGCCAACCGCCAAGGCGCCCAGCACGGGATCGAGCAAGCCCGTCGTGCCCAGCCCGTCAACGCGGTCTCGACCTCCGCTTCGAAAAAGGAGGGTAATGCTTCGGACAGCATTGTCCGAGACAAACGCAAGTTTGTCAGGGGCCTCTGCATATTGCTTATCCAGGAAGAAAAAGGACGCTCCATGGTGCATGAAGTAGAAGGCGGGTCGCTGGATGATGAGCAAAAGCATGGGAGAAACGCCGATGAAGGCGGCGAGCGAGAAGGTTAGCACAGCCCGTCTCGTTATTTGGTAGCGCTTGAAGACGACCAGAAAAAGGCCGAAAAGGATAGCGCCCAGGATGAAAAGCGGGGCCGTGTTGTATGTATAGATGCTAGCGCCCAGAAGCAGGCCGCTGACAGCGAAGAGGAATAGGTTCCCTCGCTTGAGGGCAGCGAACAGGAACAGCAGGCAAAGCGCCTCGACAAGAGGCAGGGAGATTAGCATGAAGCCCGTTCGACTGAAAGCAAGGTGCCAGTAGGAAAAGGCCAGGAGCGTGGCCCCCAGAGCCGCGATCCTCCAGTTGAACATCGTTCGGAATAGGAGATAGCATACCGGGATCGTAAGCGCGCCCAGGATGGCCATGGAAAGGCGCAAGGTAAACAGACTTGGGCCGAACAGACCGAACACAAGAGCCGTCCAGTACGCCGGGCCCGCGGGCTGCCCAAGAGCGCTCCCGACATAGGGCCCGATGTAACCTTCTGCCAGGACTCTCATCGCCTCAAGCCCGGTGGTGGCCTCGTCCCCGTGCAGACCCGGCGAGGGCGCATCCAACTGATAAAAGCGAAGAAAGCCGGCCACCAGCGAAATGGCCGCTATGAGGAGGACCTCAAGTAGCACCTGCCGTTTGGTCAAAGCACACCTCTCACCCTTTTTATCTCACCTGGCTCAGAATCGCCATTACGTGACTTGACCAGGCCGAAGCCAGACAGCCATAAGCGTTCAGCGCCGACTTCGTGCGGCATCCCTATGGAATCGGGACCTTCGGCTATCAGCTAGTGGTCGGCTGAAAGCTGAAGCCAAAATGAGGCACAGCTCACGCACGAATTTTATTCGTAGGCTACTAATTATAGACTCGCCCGAAAGGTTAAACAAGGTGGCCGCTCGGGCTGCTCAACGGCTTAGATGTGACAACTACGTAACTTTTCGCAAAGGCGTTTTATGATTTCTTTATCGCATTCTCAGTACTATCGGTATGGGGAAGGTATCGCGGGCTCACAGCGTTATCTTGACAATGATTCTTGGTCGTGCGATACGTGAGGTCTCTTTGTGAAACTGGGGAAATATTACGCTGTCCAACCACGAAATACACCAAGTACACTAAATATTTTTTGTCTTTTATGTGTTTCGTGGTTCCGTCTCTGATAAGAGTCCTGATCGTGCGATGCGTAACTTCTCATTGAGCCGTTACTGAATTTTGGTCCAGGGTCTGGAAGGAACGCTGGATGATTCTTGAGCGTATCAAATCTGAAGGACTGGCCCATAACTCCTACTTCATCGGTTCCGGCGTGGAGGCGGCGGTTGTCGATCCGCGGCGCGATTGTCAGGTCTATGTTGACCAGGCGCACCAGAAGGGCCTGCGCATCAAACATATCTTCGAGACGCACCGCAACGAAGACTACGTCATAGGCTCCGTCGAGCTCAAAACCCTGACCGGCGCGGACATTTACCACGGGCCCGGGCTGCCGTGGCGCTACGGCACAACGCTGACGGACGGCCAGGAATTCCGTGTCGGTCGGCTTCGCCTCACCGCGCTGCACACCCCGGGGCATACCGACGAAAGCGTGTCCTACGTTCTTGCGGATCCGGCCTCCGGCCCCGAGGCGACGTGGATATTCAGCGGCGACACGCTTTTCGTGGGCGATGCCGGCCGCACCGACCTGTACGGGCCAGAGGAGGCCCCCAGGCTTGCCTCCGCCCTCTACGATAGCATCCATCGGAGAATACTTCCCCTCGGCGACGGGGTCATCCTTTGCCCCGCTCACGGCGCCGGGTCAGTCTGCGGGGGCAGGATCGCCGACCGGGATGAGAGCACTATAGGCCTTGAGAGACTGCAGAACCCGGCCCTCCGGATGAACAAGGACGAGTTCGTAAGCTACAAGCTGACCGAAGGGCTGGAAAGGCCACCTTATTTCTCCCGGATGGAGAGGCTCAATCTGGATGGCCCCCCCTTGCTTGGCCGGATGCCTGTCCCCCCGCCGCTCACAGCGACGGAGTTCAAGGCAGAGATGGAGCAGGGCTCGGTTGCGGTCGATACCTCCTTGCCGCCAGCCTTCGGCGGCGCCCACATCAAAGGAGCTTACAGCATCTGGCTGGGCGGCCTTCCTGGCTTCGCCGGCTGGCTGTTGCCCTATGACGTACCCATCCTCCTCGTACTGGAGGACGACAGTCACCTGGAGATGGCCCTTCGCTATCTGATTCGCCTCGGCTACGACAAGGTTGGCGGCTACCTGCTGGGCGGGATCGGTAGCTGGTACAATGCCGGCTTCCCCGTTGAGAAGCTCGGGCTGCTCTCCGTGCATGAACTCAAGGGCAAGCTGGACCGTGACGAAGGGTTAACGGTCCTGGACGTCCGGGGAGGGGAGGAATGGGACGAAGGCCACATCGAGGGGGCGCAGCACATATATGTGGGCCACCTGGAGGAGCGGGTTTCTGAGGTGCCGCCAGACAGACCCGTAGCGACCCTCTGCAACGTCGGGCGTCGCTCCAGCATCGCCGCGAGCATCCTGCTTCGGGCGGGACATCAGGCGGTACACAACGTTCTCGGGAGCATGACCGCCTGGAGAGCGGAGGGATTTCCAGTCACGAGGAAAGCCGGTGCAGTCCGGTCCGGGAACGCGTTGACGCAGGCGTCGAGGAGCGCAGACTGACAAAGTGAAGGAATCCATGCTCTTGTTGATCATTCTGTCTTTGGCAACCGGAGCCGAAACATGGTGAGAGATTTACACGAAGGAGAGAGGACAATGACGGAAGCAGGAGGCATCGCAATGAAGGACTGCGAACGTAGCTACCGCGCCTTATACGAGATGGCGGCAACGGTAAACTCAGGCGGCGCTCTCGATAGCGTCCTGAGTTCACTCGTGGAGAGCGCCGCCAAGGCTCTGGAGGTCAAAGGTTGCTCGCTGATGCTGCTCAGTCCGGACCATGCAACCCTGGAATACGCGGCGGCCCACGGTCTCAGCGCCCGGTATGGAGAGACAGGGCCGGTATCCGCGGACAGAAGCATCTCGGAGGCGCTGGAAGGCAAGGCGGTCACCATACTGGATGCAACTCAGGATGAAAGAATCCAATATCGGGAGCAGGCCAGGCAGGAGGGAATAGCGTCGGTCCTTTCCGTGCCCATGAAGTTGAAAGGCAAGATGATAGGCGTAGTAAGAATCTACACCGGGGAGCAGCGCCAGTTCACTGAGGACGATATATACTTCGTGGAGGCGCTGGCCAATCTCAGCGCTATCGCCCTCGAAAATGCCAAGCTCTGCGAGTCCTGTCAGCTGGATAGCGAGGCTTTGAGGCAGGAGTTGCTCGAGTGGCGCAAAGCCATGGGGGTCTGGCCCCCGAGATTAGCTTACCGGCGCTGACCCCGATCCAATCGGGGCAGGCCCGAAAATGAGAACCCCTGGGCCTCGGACCATCTTCCCTTTGGGGCGCGACGAACCAGCGGGACCGATTCTCTGTGCCGTCAGTCCTTCTCCAGCGCCAGGGCATAACAGACGCTCGACTTGGCGCGGGACACCACCGTGAAGCCTCCTTCATCGAAGAAGGCTTTGGCCAGACAGCCGATGACAGGAGTCGCCATTATGGAAGAAGACCTGCGCAAATACTTCCGCAGTCTGTATGAGATAGCATCCGCGCTGAATTCAGCGCGCACTCTCGACGGCGTTCTCGCCACCCTGGTGGAGTCCGTGGTCAGAGCTCTGGAGGCCAAGGGGTGCTCTCTGAAGCTCCTCAGCCCGGACCGTAAGACTTTGCTTCACGTCGCAGCCTATGGCTTGAGCGAATCATACGTTCATAAGGGGCCCGTCGCCGCTGACAAGAGCATTGCTGAGGCCCTGCGTGGCCACCCTGTCGCCGTTCTGGACGCCGACGTGGATGAGAGGATTCAGTACCGGGAGAAGGCCAGAGAGGAGG
The DNA here is from genome assembly GCA_016190665.1 of Chloroflexota bacterium. Classification (GTDB taxonomy): domain Bacteria; phylum Chloroflexota; class Dehalococcoidia; order JACPQD01; family JACPQD01; genus JACPQD01. The sequence continues at coordinate 51,974 of JACPQD010000076.1, read as the reverse complement.
GGATAGCATCCGTCCTCTCCGTGCCCATGATGCTCAAGGAAGAGATCATAGGGGTCGTGAGGGTCTACACCGGCGAGCGTCGCGAGTTCACCGAGGATGAAGTCTTCTTTGTGTGCGCCGTCGCCAATTTGGGAGCCGTTGCTTTGGAGAATGCCAGGTTCCTGGAGTCCGTCCAGAAAGACAATGAGACCTTGAGGCAGGAACTGCTTCAGTGGGGGATGACATGGGTGCAGGCGCACCGCGATTAGGGAGACCGACAGTCCGATGCCAGCCGACCGATCAGCCCTGGCGAACTTACTGCGATCAGGATGGATTGTTGCCGATCCCGGCGCCAACTCCGTAGACGCCCTCCAGGGAAAGCCCCTGAATTCTCACGAGCTGGTTGTGCTGCTGGGGCCCAAGAACAGAGTCGGCGCCCGATACTTCCAGATCTTCGTGAAAAGCCCCGGTTCCGACGAGATCAGCGCCGAGCCGCTGGTAGCCGGCCTGCATGCCATGGGCGAGTACCCCAGCTATAACTGGATCGAAATCATGACGTCATCGCGCGCCGTGGATCTTGGGGAGGGGGAGAGCATCATGATTGGCGACGCCCTGATCCGGAAGGTCTTTCACTTATTGGCGGACTTGATTCCGCCCGGCGGGCACATGATGGTGGAATACGACAGCCCGGAGCAGGAGGAAACAGCACGATCTCTGGCCTCGGGCGTACCGGCGGCGGCCACACCCGTGGGATTCACGCTCTTTTCGGTGGGGTGCGGCGCCGGATTCAAGGACTGGTACTTCGCTGAAGGGGGAAGCGAGGGCCCGCGAAAGCTTCAGGGGCATAAGGCTCTCAACAAGGAGCACGCCGAACTTAAGGCCGAAGCAACAGCCAGGGAGCTTCGGGCTTTCCTTGAGAGACCTGCGGGAACAGCATCAGAATGGGAAGGAGCGGCCCGCGCCCGCGCCCTTGCTGTCCTTGGCTGGCTCAAGCAAGGAGGCGATGCCCAGGCTTTGCCAGCTCAGGGGACGTATGGCAGGGACCGCGCCGGCTTCGGGAGTCGGCGCCGGCTCATGTCCAGGGCGGGGGGGCCTCCTTCGACTGCCACGGGCCCCTGACCGGCTCCTTCCCCTCGCCGCCGCCGCCGATCCACCGGATGAACTCTTTCGCCTGATTGTCCCATTCCCGTGACAGTAACTCTACTTTCGTTTCGGACCCGTCCGCTGAGGTGGTTACCTCCACGCCCCCTCCGGCGCCCTCGAATTCAACGCAGCAGGGGCCCTTCGCGTTGACCGTGAGCCCGTAGCCGCCGGGCCCGAAGAAGGACACTGCTCCCTCGATGGCTTTCTCAGGGCTCAACTTGGTTCTGGTTTCGATCCGTAGCATCTGGACTCCTCCCCACTGTCAAACAGAGAATTACACAGACCTCCGGTCACCTTCCGGAGCCAATCTTCCGGACGAATTCTTTCACTTCTGCATCCCATTCCTGCGAAGTCACCTCTACCTTGGTGGCCTTGCCATCTTCGCAAGTGCTGACTTCGACCAGTCCGCCTCCGCCCTCAAACTGGACGCAGCGCTCGCGCCGGTCTCTGACGGTGAGGCCAAGACCCTCCGGCCCGAAGAAGGAAACAGCCGCCTGTGTCGCCGCCTCCGGGGTCATCTTTGTCCTGGTTTCAATCCTCAGCATGCGGTCGCCTCCTCCTGACTGCAGGACGAACACAATCGGGGACGGCAGGAACCTACCTGCCATCTTCTATTTGGCCGACGAATACTTCTACTTCGTTTTCCCATTTTTGGGACATTATCTCGACTTTCGTTTCCTTGCCAACCCGGCGGGTGGTAACTTCCACATCTCCGCCTCCGCCCCTGAAGTGGGCGCGGCGCGCCGCCTGGTCCTTGACGGTCAGGCCGACTCCTTCAGGCCCAAAGAAAGAGACCGCCGCCAGGACCACCGCCTCCGGCGTCATTTTTTTCGTCCAGGTTTCGATACTCAGCATCTGGTCCCTTCCCCGGCTAGAGCTTGAGAAGGTCAAGTCTGTGATTCAATATGAAGAGGTGTATCTTTTCTTCCATGGCTATCCTTCGGAAGGCGCTGCCGGCGCCCGGGCTGGTCTGCTGGTCGGCGGCTTCTTCATATAGCTTGATCGAGTCCTGCTCCAGCTTCACGCCACGCTCGAGCACGGTGATCTCAGCCGCCTTGTTGTCCTGGGTGAGAATTTCCGAGGGCGGCTCCGGGAAGAGACGATCCTTGAAGCGAGCCGCCATGTCACCCACATCCGCCGGTGGCGTCAGCGCAGGGAAAGCCTTCTGCAAGGCATGACGGATCGCCTCCAGTTTCTCTAGGTGGTGAACCTCGTCCTCGGCTAAAGAAAGAAGCATCTTCTTCGCCTTCGGGTCTGCCAGTGTCTGAGCCGCCTGGCGATAGAAGGCCTCCCCCTTCCGTTCCACCTCCTTGGCGGCATCGATAATTCCCAGGGCCTCGAACTCCTTGGTCTTCATAGCACCTCCTTGATGAGTTCTGTCATGTACCGACGTGACGCCACAGAAAATTAATGCTTTCCGCTCTCCACGCTGACGTAATAATACCGAACTGCGGGTGTAGAAGTCATAAAATGCTTTCCCGAAAAGTTAAACAATTGTGACATCTAGGGGGTCTGCCGCGCATCCTTGACACCGCCAGTAGCCAAGCCGGATAATTGGTCTCCGGCAGACATGCGGAGGGCAGCAGTGTCCAACCAAGCACTATCAGACTTGAAGGTTGTGGAATTCGGCCGCTTTATCTCGGCCTCCCACTGTGCGAAGCTCCTGGCCGACCTGGGGGCCGAGGTTATCAAGGTCGAGCCGCCCGGCTCAGGGGACGAGGCGCGACTCCATGGCCCCTTTCCTCAGGATATCCCACATCCGGAGAGAAGCGGCCTTTTCCTCGACTTGAACACCAGCAAGCTGGGAGTGACCCTCAATCCGGACACGGTCGCAGGCAGGCAAGTCCTGCTCAGACTCATTGAACGGGCTGACGCGCTGGTTGAGAACAATTCCCCTGGCAGAATGACAGACCTCGGCCTTGACTACGCCTCGCTCCGCAGACTCAATCCGTCCCTGGTGGTGACCTCGATAACCCCCTTTGGCCAGGCAGGGCCGTACCGCAACTGGAAAGGCTATGACATCAACTGCGCCGCCCTGGGCGGGACGGCCTGGGGCACTGGCCGGCCGGACCGGGAGCCTCTGGCGCTGCCGCTCTTCCAGTGCCATTACCAGGCGGCTGTGGCGGCCGCCGTGGCCACTATCTCTGCGCTACTGGCGCGGGAACTGGCAGGCCAGGGACAACATATCGACGTCTCGGAGGCGGAGGTGCTGGCCACCGTGCATCGAGGCTCCCAGGTCGCCACTTACGTCCAGAAAGGGACCATGGAGCCGAGCGCCCGGCGCTACGGCAATCGCCGGGCCGCCCCCTATCCCATCTGTCTGCTACCCTGCAAGGATGGCTATGTCTGTGTGCTGGGCCCTCAGCTTCAGCAGTGGATACGATTCGTGGAGCTCATGGGCAGCCCCGAGTGGTCCAGAAACCCGCGCTACCGCAACCGGCGCGCCATGGGAGAGGAGTACCCGGAGGAAGTGGATGCTCTGCTCGCCCCCTGGCTGATGGCGCACACGAAAGACGAGATCTTCGCCCTGGCCATCGAGCATGGCATTCCCATTGCCCCGGTGAAGACGGTGGAGGAGCAGGTCAACGACGCTCATCTGCGGGAGCGCGGATTTATGGTGGAGATCGAGCGGCCGGAGGTGGGCGTTCTCACGTACCCGGGCGCCCCTTTCAAGCTTTCTGAGACTCCGTGGAAACCCAGCCGCCCGGCGCCTCTCCTGGGCGAGCATAACGAAGCTGTGTACTGCGGATTGCTGGGGTATTCCCGCCAGGACCTGGTGCAACTGCGCAACGAAGGCGTGATCTAATATGAAGACAGGGGGAACGAAAGGCCCGCTAAGCAACTACCGCATCCTGGACTTCGGGACAGCGGTGGCTGGGCCTATGGTGGGCCAGGTGCTTGCCGATATGGGTGGCGAGGTCATCAAGATAGAGTCTCGGGCCCATATCGACGGCCTGCGGCAGGGCTGGCAAGGCAAGGACAGGCCGCCGTCCCTCGAGAACCAGCCTAACTTCCACAACGCCAATCGCGGCAAGCTGAGCGTCACGGTTGACATGAAGCAGCCGCGGGGTGTGGCCCTGATAAGGGAACTCGTGAAGCAGAGCGATGCAGTGACGGAGAACTTCACGCCCGGCGTGCTGGACAGAGCGGGGTTGGGCTATGAGGCCCTGAAGAAGATCAAGCCGGACATCATCCTCCTGGCCATGTCTTCCGCTGGCGCCTATGGACCTTTGAAGGACGTGCGGGCCTACGCTCCCGCGGTCACCAGCCTGGCCGGCCTGGAGAGCATCACCGGCTACGCCGGCGACCCGCTTCCGTGTATGGGCACCTTCGCCTACGGCGATTTCAACGCCGCCCTCCACGGCGCCCTGGCCATAGTGGCGGCGTTGCGCTACCGCAACCGCACCGGCGAGGGGCAGTTCGTCGACCTCTCGGAATGGGAAGCGGCCGCCACGCTGGTGGGCGAGGCGATGATGGACTATGTGATGAACGGCCGCGTCATGGCGCCCCAGGGCAACTACCATCCCACCATGGCCCCTTACGGCAATTACCCCTGCCGGGGGGATGATAAGTTCGTCTCCATCGCCGTCAAAAGCGATGAGGAATGGCAGGCGCTGCGCGGCGCCATGGGCGACCCCGAATGGGCCAAAGCCAGGGAATTCGCTGATGGCTTCGGGCGGCTGAGCCACCGTGAGGAGCTGGACAAGCGCCTCGCAGAGTGGACCACGAACCACGACTTCTACGAAGTGTCCGAAATGCTGCAAGAGGTGGGAGTGGCGGCTGCGCCGGTGCTTAACATCGAGGAACAGTACCGCGACCAGCATTTCCAGGAGAGGGGGGCCTACGCACAGGTGGAACACCCCGTGGTGGGTCGAGAGGTCCTGTCCGGCCCGGCGTGGAAGATGAGCCAGACGCCGTGCGCCGTCACCCGCAGCGCCCCCCTGCTGGGCGAGCACAACCAGTACGTCCTCCATGATCTGCTGGGCCTCTCCGAGGAGGAGATTGGGCGTCTGGTAGAGGAGAAGGTGATATACTAAAGGAGAGGCTGCGATGGCAGGAAAGACAACCCGGAAGGACTTTGATGATCCGCGTCTGAAAGGCGCGAAGCACGTGCCCAACAAGACTACGCTGAAGACATTTCGGGATACTGACGCAGGGCGAAATCTGATTCGCAGTACGAGTGTCCAAGAGATGTTCGACAAGCTGGGGCTGGATGGAGAGCGAGAACGACCTTGACCGCACTTGAAAGGGCATTCGCCGAGGCCGCCAAATTGCCCGAAGACGAGCAAGAAGCGCTGGCCGCGTTGATTCTTGAAGAGGTCTCCCGGCAAAGACGGCAGAGGAAGGCATTCGCCACATCTTCCGATAGGCTCGCTGGGCTAGCCGAAGAATGCGCCAAGCTTGATCTGGCCGAGGAGCAGGCAATGGCAGAAGAAGGGCACTGGAAGTAGTCGACGCATGACCAAGTTTCTGTTTTGGAACGTCAACAACAAGGATTCCGTTGCTCATGTCGCTAGCCTCGCACACACGTACAGGGTAGATGTGGTCATGTTGGCGGAGTGCCAGGCCGACGCGGGCGACCTGCTGTTGGCGTTGAACACGAATAGCACCCGCGACTATAACTATTCACCGAAGATAGGCTGCGAGAAGATCACCATCTTCACCAGCTTTCCCAGCGAGTTCATCCCACCTCTGTATGAGACTGATAGGCTCACGATACGGCATCTTAGATTGCCTGGGCTTACCGACTTGCTTCTTGCGATTACCCACCTGCCGAGCAAGCTCTACTGGGATGAAGGCAGTCAAGCACCCGAGTGTTTTGAACTCTCTCGCGCTCTAAGGCAAGCTGAATCATTAGTTGGGCACGCAAGGACGGTTCTCGTCGGGGACCTTAACATGAATCCATTCGAAGACGGCGTAATTGATGCCGCCGGGCTGCATGGAGTCATGACGCGCGATGTGGCGAAGAAAGGTGCGAGAAAGGTACAGTCGCGACACTATCCTTTCTTTTACAATCCGATGTGGGGACTTTTCGGAGATCACACCCGGGGACCCGCAGGGACTTTCTTCTACAGATCCGCCCAACATAAGGTGTTCTTCTGGAACATGTTCGATCAGGTGCTGATTCGGCCGGACCTTCTTGCTGTCTTCAACAATGACGAGTTGCTGATCCCCGAAAGCACTGGCAAGAGATCGCTGCTTTCCGGGAATGGTCACCCTGATGGCGCCATCTCCGACCATCTTCCAATCATATTTGCTCTCGATCTTTGAGTGACGGAGGAAGACCGAATGCTTGACGACTTCTGGCCTGACGACCTGGACGAGACGACCGCGACGGCTCCCGTGGTCCTCCTGAAAGAGCAGGGTTCGCTCCTTGGGAAGAAGACAAAGAACTTGGTGCAAGGTAGAGTATCCGGCATCGAGCCCGAGAAATGGGGCTATCCTGGCGGCTTCTTCTATGGTTTTAATATCGTCGCGCCGGCTCTCGGGGGCTACCAGTATCAAATATTCGGCATTTCCCACAAGATCGACTTTTATCCCTTGAGGCTCAAGGCGAATGAAGACGTGTGGAAAGACCTTCCCAGCGAATTGCGGGACAAGTATAGGCCCTCAGTGGAGACTTATCTGACCAGCCGACTGATTCTCGAGGTGCCTGCTGAAGACGATTTCAAGGATCTTCTCAAAGCCATCTTCAGAGCGCCAAAGGTCAAACGCGTGGTTCAATCCATCCTGGCGCAATCCGGTCTGAGGCGGAGCGCCTAGAAGAGTGCGCGATCGGGATCTAGTATCAAGTTGCAGAAGTAAGCGTAACATATTCGGGTCAAACGCCCGTTCTTCAACTTTCCTCTCCCTTGACGGGAGGAAACATAACGCCTTTCTGCGCAACTAAATACTAGCTCGTCCGCTCTTCTAACCCGAAGGCCTGACGCCTTCGTGCAAGAGGCGGGGATGCGAAAGCCCCTCGGGCTTTCGCTTTGCTTTCTGAAGAGGTGCGCATACTTAGACCGACTCGGTCTCCGAGACCGAGTCGGTCTTGAGGGGCGCTTCTGGATATCTACTTCAGCCTTCGCTCCACCGGCGAGGTCCTGTGCTCCCGTGAGGGCAACGCCACCGTCGCCGTGCCGGGCGTAGTGTTCTCGCCCCGCTGGCTGACGGCCGTGGTCTCGATATCAACGCAGTATTCGCCATCCTCGTCCACGTACTTCCCCGTCACCTTGCCCCTGAAATAGACCGTGTCCGAGAAATAGACGAAGCGGCGGTACTCGGCGCGGTCCTTCTTGAGCCACCCGGCGTCCCCCATCCAGTTGGTGAGCATGTGTATCTGCCAGCACTGCCGCTGGCAGCCAACGTCATAGGGCATGGGCAGGCCGGCGGCATTGGCTGCCGCCTTGTTGTAATGCACCGCCGCTATTGGTTCCATGGCGTTGGTGTTGGGGTCGCGGAACCCCCAGGCCGGATGCCTCCGGTAAAGCTTCAGCGCCGGGTTGTGGGCGACGAAGGCAATGCCCGGCGACCCTATGAAGAAGGAGAGCATGTCGGTCAGGCCGAAGGGCCCCTTCACCACCGGCCCCACGTCGTCGCCGACGGATATGTCCTCCCAGTAGCGCACCTTGTCACCTCTCGTCTCCTCCGCCAGGCAATCGTCCTCGATCTTCCGCAACTCCTCAGCAGTGTAGGGGTGAGGAAGCTCGATCTCGGAGTACTTTCCCTTCTTCCGGGCCGCGCCGCGCTCGGCGCGAATGGACCAGGAATGGGCCCTGGCCAGCAGCTCGCCCTGCTGGTTTCGGAAATGGGAGGCGTAATGCAAGATGATTATCCGGTCGGCGAAGGAGCTGGGCTTGTCATCGAAGTGGGTGAGGGTGCAATCCGGAAAGATGGAGTCGCCCAGGGGCGCCGGCTTATAGAACTCCCATTCGCTGCCGGAGTGAAAGCCGTGGACGCCGGGCAGCCCCACAGACACCCAACTGGGGAAGACGCTGTAGAACCAGCTTGGCGGCGCCACTATGCCGCCGTAGGGCGACTTCCTGGCATACTCGTCATCGGTCCACAGCGGGTTGGGGTCGCCCACGCCGTTGACAAAGTTCCTGATCGCGGCCCGGCTCACCAGGTCGTTGTTGATGTAAGATATGCGCAGCGGCTTCCCAATGAGAGCGCGCAGCTTGTCAAGCCCTTCTTCAGTAATTCTGCCTTCGTTGAGAACCTTTGTCTCCGCCATTCCGTCTCCTGTTCTTCATGACCAAGACTGACATCCTAGTTAATATACAATACTTGACTCTGGAAATCGAACTTCGGCTGCCCTTGACAAGCTGTTTGCTGGATGTTATAAACATGTGGCGCTTCCGCATTTGACCACAAAAGGGGGAGACATAAGATTCAGGCACGTCTTGCGCGCAATCTTTCAACGGCTAGGTATTAATCACATATGGGAGGGAGGCAACATGTCGAGTCGTTTTCTGTCATTGGTAGGCGTTTTGTCAGTTGCGGCGGTCCTCCTGGCGAGTTGCGCGCCAGCCGCAGCGCCTCCAGCCGCCAAGGCCACTGCGGCGCCGGGCGCCACGCCGAAGCCGGCGGCTGAACAGCCGAGGTCCGGCGGCATCCTCAAGACCGCCGCCCTGGCGGATGAGGCCACTTTCGACCTGCACACCATCGGACGCAACCTGGCCTACGAGCAGGTGAGCCTGAACTACAGCGGCCTCCTGCAGTACGACCCCGCCGACGGCACGAAGATCATCAGCGACCTGGCGGACAAGTATGAAATGAGCGCTGACGGGAAGAAGGTTACCTTCACCCTCAAGCCGGGCGTCAAGTGGCACGACGGCAAGACTTTCACCTCAGAGGACGTGAAGTTCAACTTCGATCGCTGGTTGAAGCCGCCTGAAGGTGTGGCCATAACCCGAAGAGAGGTCGTGGCGGCCGTGGAGAAGGTGGAGACACCGAACCCGAATACCGTAGTGGTCTCTCTCAAGTACCCCAGCGCCTCCTTCATTCCCCTCGTAGCGATGGTTACCTCGGTGATGCTGCCGCCGCAATTCCTGAAGGACCGTAAGACGATGGAGTACAACTCCCTGGGCACGGGGCCCTACAAGCTGAAGAAGTACACACGCGGCGTGAGCGTCGAACATGAGAAGAACGCCGACTACTTCATCAAGGGCCGACCTTACCTCGATGGCGTGGCGGAGTTCATGCTGCCTGACGCCACCGCGAGGCTGGCTTCTTTCCGCACCGGCCAGGTGAGGCTGATGTTCATCGCCATAGCCAACGTAACTCCGCCCCAGTCGGAACAGCTTAGGACGCAGATGGGCGACAAGGTGAATGTGGCGAGATTCCCGGCCCTGGGCAACACCCTCGTCTACATGAACACCACCAAGCCCCCCTTCAACGATGTGAAAGTGCGCCAGGCAGTGGACATGGCCATAGACCGAAAGAAGGGCATGGAGGTAGCCGAAGGGCGAGCCATCTTGAACGCCATCATGCCGCCGGGGCCCTGGGCCCTCCCGGCGGACGAGCTGGCCAAGAGGCCCGGCTATCGCGGCGTTACTCCCGATGACATCGCCAGGGCGAAGGCCCTGCTCGCTGAGGCTGGCTTCAAGGACGGGCTCAAAGTGACGGCCGTAACCACTTCGGCCTACGCTAAGATCACGGTTTTCTTGCAGGACCAGTTGAAGTCCATAGGCATCGACATCACTATCGAGACTGTGGACCAACCCACGCTGGACAAGCGCTTCGTGAGCACGGATTTCGCCATAAGCATCTATCCGCCGGCGCAACCGGTGAACGATCCTGACCTGTTCCTGAACCTTGTCGTGACTGGGGGTGGAAGGAACTACGGCAAATTCAGCGATAAGCAAATAGACGAGTGGTACGACCAACAGTCCAAGACGATAGATGTTGCCAAGCGCAAGGAGATCGTTAATCAAGCGCAACGGCGCGCACTCGACCTGGCTGCACTGCCTGTCGTGTACGGCAACCTCCTCGACCTGCCCTACTGGAAGTGCATCAAGAACTTCTATCCGGAGAAGCAGTTCGGCTATTACAACAACTACAAGAAGCAGGATATCTGGCTGGACCAGGGCTGCAGCTAAAAGATTGCAGAAGGCAAGACCGTTGTGAGGCCGCAGCGCGGCCTCACAACTTCTATGGGTGGAAGAGCAGGTTGGCGGGTAGAACAGGCATTCTTGCCTGTTCGGTTGCTATGGAGGCGGACAGGCTGGAAAGCCTGTCCCACCAGGTGACGCGGCGATTGTCAAATCATCGGGAGGGAAGTTGCTGAAGATCCAGCGCATCACTACGAGGATGGTCTCCCTGCCAGTGGCCAGGCCCTTCCGCATCTACTACGGCGACCCGGTGACCTCACTGGGGTACGTCCTGGTGCAGGCTTACAGCAACGAGGGACACACGGGATACGGATACGCCTTCCTCTACTGGAAGCTTCCCATCCTCAGGACAGCCATAGATGAGCTCAAGGACGTGGCCCTCGGCAGAGACCCCTTTGAGGTCAGGAACATTTGGCGGGATATGGTGACGGCGACCACGCAGTTCGGTCCGGGCGGGCTGGCGCATGTCGCCATCAGCGCTATCGATGTCGCCCTCTGGGACCTGCTGGCGAAGGTCGTCGGAGAGCCGCTGTACGTCCTGCTGGGCGGCGGACGGGACAGAGTCCCCTGCTACTACCCCGGATTCTGGCGCTCCACGCCAGCCAGCGAGCTGGGCGCAGAAGCCGAGGAGGCCCGTCAGCAGGGATTCAGGGCCGTCAAGATGAAGCTGGGCGGCGAAGCCAGCCTGGAGAAGGAGATCGAGAGAGTGAAAGCCGTCCGCGCCGCCATCGGGGACGACATCTCGCTAATGGTCGACGCCAATCAAGGCTGGAGCGCGGATTTCGCCATCAAGATCGGTGAACGGCTGAAGGACTACAACATCTACTGGATGGAAGACCCTGTCCCCCACGACGACTTGCAGGGTAGCGCCCGGGTGGCCGCCTCTCTCGATATTCCCGTCTCTACGGGAGAGGGAGCCTACACCAGGGCCGAGCTGGCCCAAATGGTTGACCACGGGGCGGGCGACATATATAACCTGGACTCGCAGCGCCTGGGGGGCGTCACCGGGTGGCTGCGCGCCGCCTCTTTCCTTGAGGCCAGGGACCTGCGCTTCACGGCCCACCTGTTCCCCGAGATTCAGTGCCATTTGATCGCCTCCGCCGAGAAGGGGCTGACCGTCGAGCATATGCCCTGGTCCTTCGCCCTCTTCAAAGAGCCGCCGAAGGTGATCGACGGTTTCATACAGCTTCCCCAGGCTCCGGGCATTGGGTTGGAGCTGGATGAGGAGGCTATTAAGAGATATGAAGTCAGATGAGAGGAGCCGGTTATGTCCAATCCCTTCCCCCGCCTCTTTAGCCCCTTCAAGCTGGGGAATGTCGCCCTGAGGAATCGATACGTCATGGTCCCCATGACCACCCGCTATACCGATGACAACGGCGGGGTCACCGACAAGTTGGTCGCCTTCTACGCCCGCCGGGCCGAAGGAGGCGTGGGGCTGATTGTCTTCGAAGCGTCCTATGTGGAGAGAAGGGGCAAGCACTCCGCCATCAACACGGCGGGCATCCATGAGGACGCGCTGATCCCCGGCTACCGTCGGCTGACAGAGGCCGTCCATGCCCACGGAACGCCCATCTTCATGCAGCTTGGGCACGCCGGATCGCGGGCCAACTCCAGCGTCACCGGCATCAAGCCCATCGGCCCGTCCCACATCGACCTGCGCCACGAGGAAGTGCCGCAAGAGTTGAGCACTGAAGGGGTCAGGGAGCTTATCGAGGCCTTCGCCCAGGCGGCGCGGCGCGCCGAAGAGGCGGGCTTCGACGGCGTGGAGCTGCACGGCGCCCACGGCTACTGCCTGGCCGAGTTCCTCTCCCCGGCCTACAACAAGCGGAAAGACATCTACGGCGGCGACAGCATGGGGCGCACCAGGATCGTCAGGGAGATCATCGAACGGATTCACGCTCTCGCGGGAAAGGATTTCCCCGTCATCGTCCGCCTTCATGCCCAGGAGTCCTACAAGGGCGGGCTCAAGCTTGAGGATTCCATCGAGAACGCCCGGAACATCCAGAGGGCCGGCCCGGCGGCCATCCACCTCTCGGCGCCGCGCGGGCCGCGCGGGTTGCCCGAAGCGGGCATGGAGCGCGGCCGGTGGGCGACCCTGGCAGAGGCCTTCAAGAAGGCGCTCAACGTGCCCGTGATCACCGTGGGCGCCATCACCCATCCCAGCATGGCCGAGAACATACTGAAGCACGGCCAGGCCGATCTGGTGGCCATTGGCCGCCCGTTGCTCTGCGACCCCGACCTGCCGCGAAAGGCAGCCAGCGGCAGCCTCGAGGACTTCCGGGAGTGCATATTGTGCAACATGTGCCACCACACCCGGCCCCAGGTCAATTGCATCATCAATTTCGAGTGCGGAAGGGAGTATGTTGCGGAATACCACATAACCAGGGCGATCAAGCCGAAGAAGGTGATGGTGGTGGGCGGCGGCCCCGGCGGTCTGGAGGCAGCCCGCGTGGCCACGTTGCGCGGGCACAATGTCACGCTTTACGAGCAAAGCCAGGAACTGGGCGGCAGTCTCCGGCTGGCGACTTCGGCGCCCCACATGCAACACATGAAGGAAGGAGTGGACTATCTGGTCCGCGAGGTGAAGCGGCTCAAGGTCCCGGTCGTCACTGGAACCAGGGTGACCACCAGGCTTGTCAAGAATGAAAAGCCGGATGTCGTCATTGTCGCTACGGGCAGCAAGCTCGGCCGATTGCGCGTACCTTCGCAGGGCGCCGGGCCCAGAGTGGTCAGCCCCGAGGATGTAATAGCGAAGAGGGTGCAAGTGGGCGATTGCGTGGTGGTTGTGGGATCGAGCACGGCGGCGGCCACGGTCGCTGAGGTCCTGGCCCTGCAGGGCAAAGGCGTGAGCTTCGTCGTCGGCGCCGAGGGCCTCGGGAAGGACATGCACCTCTACTTCAAGGAGGCCCTGATCGACCGCCTGCGCGATGAAGCCGTCATCATGTACGAGCCTGCCGAATTGGCTAGAATAGTGGGCCGCGATGTGGTGGTCAGGAAGCTGGTCCCCGTGAAGGGGCTGAAATTCGCTGTGCAGGAGCAGACCATCAAGGACGTGGACACCATCGTGCTGGGGGAAGGGGCCAAGCCCAACGCTGCCCTGGCTGCTCGCATCAAAGGCCTGGCGCCGGAAGTCTACGTCATCGGCGACGCCGCCAAAGTCGCCGACGCTATGGATGCCATACACCACGGTTCGCGGGTGGCGCGAAGCCTCGGCGTGGAGGGCCGCATATTTCCTCAGCTCTGGTGGGAGAGAATCAAGAACCTGCCCTGAATGCTCCTTCAAACCGTCATAGCTTGTCCAAGATCCTGTGATACGTGCCGACGTCAAGACCCAGGTCACGCAGGATTTTTCGCAGGAGAGGGCGAACGATAACCTGGGATCCGTGGTCGGGGATGACAACGATTCGACCATCAGTATTCATGAAGGTATTGTGGCTTCCCTCGCAGCGTTGCCACTCAAAGCCCGTCGTCTCAGCAACCTTCCTGAGTTGCCTGTAGGCGACCAGGCGGAGCTTAGTCAAACCGAAACCTCAACCCGCCACGTGCCCACAAAGTCTGGCAACGGCTCTTCCGGCGATGACGTCTTCAGGTAGGCGGAGACAGCCTCTCGGATGTTTGACTCCAGGGCAGGAAGGTCCGGAGCCTGCGTATAGCACCCCGGAAGTTCAACTACCTCTCCTACCAGCCACCCACTTTCAGGGTCTCGTTCAACAACGACAGTATACGTCCTCTTCATCGCTACTACCTCATGGACACATTGTAACCTGCGCACTCAGAATCATCAATCTCGTCTATTTAGTACCCGTCCCCCGACCCCGGCAGGGGACGAGCCCCTGCACTACGGCTTCGCAGTGCCCTGCTCTGAGCGAAGCTGACAGCTGACCGCTACCCCAACAGCCTTATCACCTCCGCTACGTCCGAGACCTCCTCCAGACGCAGCACGAGGTCCTTGGCGCGCTCCGTGTTCTCCCTCGCCAGCGGCTTGGGGCCGTGCTGGACGCAGTCGCGGTATTTCTCCACTATTTCCTCAGTGGAGAGCGGGTTGTCCGGATGGCCCTTGGGCGCTGACACCTCCGGCGTCTTCAGCCTCCTTCCATCCTTGAGCTGAATCTCGGCCCAGACCTTTTCCCTCGTCGGGTCCATGTCCACGTCAACCTTGGGCGCCAGCTCTCGATAGCGCTGGTCGCTCAGGGCCTTGTTCGTGTAATGGGAAAGGTTTATCTTGCGGTCGACCAGAGCGCAGGCCACCGCCCAGGGGACGCTGAACTGTATCTCCACGTTGGTCCTGGGGTTCTTCCTCAGCTCCCGTGGCTCAACAGATAGCCTCATGCGGGGAGTCCCCCAGACTTGGACGGACTGCACGGACTCGGGTCTGGGGAGATCGTCCTTGAGGGAGAGGACGCTGTCCAGCACGGGATGGATCACCGCGCAGCAGGGGTAGGCTTTGAAGCCGAGGCGCGCCCCGAAGAAGTCCTTCCCCAGGTCCCGGGTCAGCCAATCGAGGTCGACTTCTATCTCCTTGTAGTGAAGGGGATACAGGCCGAACTTGCCCGTCAGGAAGAGCCTGGCACCAGTGATGCCCCGCCGGGCCAGTTGGGCGGCGGTAATGCCGTTGCGCACGCCGAAGCCCATCTGCATGCGCACGCCCAGGGCCCCTTCCTGATGCGCCTGATAGTTCCCCGTCGTCTGTGCATAGGCCAGGCCCATGGCATTCAAGAAGCGGTCCTCGTCAAGCCCGAGGAGGACCGATGCAGCCATTGACGCTCCCAAAGATGAGAGCGTGTAGGTGGCGTTCCAGCCGGTAGTGAGACAGTCGGGGATGGCCTGCAGCATGCGCGCCTGGACATCTGTGGCCAGGGCCACCGCGCGGAGCAAGTCCCTACCGCTCACGCCACCAAGGTGCTCCGCCACGGCGAAGGCCGCCGGGACCACCGCCGTGCCGATGGAGAAGGCATGCCAGTGGCTCAGCCAGAACTTATCCTCGTATTCCAGCGCCTTGGCGAAGACGCCGTTGGCCAGTCCCGCCATGTTAGCCGAGGCGCGCCCCCCGAAGCCGACGATGGTCGCCTCTCCTGGTCCGCCCGCCTCCTTGACGAAGTCGGCCACCGCGTCGGAGCTTTCGGCTCCGGCGCCAGCCACCGAGGTACCCAGATTCCACAGCACTTCTCGACGCGCCCCATCGATGCCCTCTCGGGATATCGCTGGATATGGCGTCTCCCGAAGATGACGGACTACCTGCTCCTCTAAAGTCATCAGACCCTCCTCGCACAAAAATCAGTGTTGCTGCTCCCATCGGCTCCCTCCGCCTGCATGTCCCTACCCGTGCGAGACCTGCGCCCGCCTTTTGGATAGACAAGCTGTCAGGTGCTCAATCAAAGACCTGGCTGCTTCCGACAGGGGTGCCTCAGAGCGGAAGACGAAGCCGTAGGGGATGCGACGCGGGAAACCCACCACGGGTATCTCGGACAACCGACCCAGGCGAATAGACTCCGCCGCAGTCCGTCTGGATCTGACGCTGATGCCGAATCCGGATGCGACGAGCTCGATACCGACCTCCGTGTGGTCCACCTCGCCCACGATATTGAGCCGGGCCCCCGTCTTCTCGGCAATCTCCATCAGTATGGAGTGAGAGGTACTGCCAGGCAGGAAGTCCACCAGTCTCTCCTGGCTGAGTTCGGCGAGGGACACGACCCGGCGCTTCGACAGAGGATGCCCGGCCGGTCCGACGAAAACCATCTCGTCTTCGAATACTGCATCGCCTACCGCCAGCCCAGGCGGCATGCCGATCGCGGAGGCGAAGGCAAAATGCATTTCACCTTCCAGCACTCTCGTGTGGAGCTCACCCCGAAGGCCTACGACCACGGCCACGCGCAGGTTCGGATCTTGCGGCTCCCAGCCTCCCATGCATCGGGCGACATCAAGGGCGAAATTGTGGGTTACTCCAAAGAGCAGGACGGGGCTGCGCGGCCTCACCATCTCGGCAATGGATTCTTCGGCTGCGGAGTGCAATGTTTCAATCCTCTCCGCATACTCCTGAAGGACTCTGCCAGCGTGGGTGGGCGTGATTTTCCCTCCCTCCCTCCGGATAAGTTGAATTCCACAGCTACGCTCAAGACTCCGCACCGAGCGGTAGACCGCTGCCTGGGAGATATCGAGTTGCTCCGCCGTCCGCCTGTAGGAGCCCAGCCTCAGCACCCAAAAAAAGGACTGCAGGTGTTTGCCGCTTATCTTCACCCTCTCAGCCTCCACCATAAGGGATTGTCAGCCGCGACTTGAATGACGCTCAATCTGAATTCGCAGAAATGAGAAGATATTATACTCTTCCGACATTGACACTACAAGCTGTTGATATTACTTTACCCTTGCACTAAACACCCGCTTGGGCGAAAGGGAGGCGCTGGCTCGTGACCACTGGTGATCTTGATCTTCAAGCCATTGTCGAAGAGCATCGTAAGGCGCGGGGCGACACCTACTGGGAGACGGAACGGTTGTTCCATATGATTCCAGAGGTACTCATGCTCGCCGCCGAGGCGACCGGCTATGTCCATCGCTATGAAGGCAAGGAGGATAGCCGCCAGGAGTTGTCCCTGCAGATGCGGGAACTCATCGCGGTGGTTCTCCTGACATCAAAGGGCGAGGAGCGTTTCGCGGCCAACCATGTGCGGAGGTTGTATCGCATGGGAGTCACCGACGCCCTGATCATCGAGGCGTTCCTGGCAGCCGTCCCCGTCTTGAGTTTCGCGGTTATGCTGCACGCCGTCCGCGTCATGCAGGCGGCAAAGGACCCGAGTAACAGAGAGGGGGCTCTTCCGCCGGGCGGTGAGCCGAAGGTCCTGGTCGACTTCCCGGAGCTCCACCTTGGCGATGATCGACCCGGTGTCCCGGAGGCGGAAACAGGGCTCGGCGCCAAGCCGGAGTGGCAATACATCGCCCAGATCGATCCGGGTCTGGCCGAGCGCGTCATACGTTTATGCAACATGATCGACGCCGAGGGCGGCGTCCAGCGCCGCGGGGACCACTTCCCGCCTGCCGCACGTGAGCTCATCGCTATTCCCGCGCTCTGCGCCCGCGGCTTCATCGACGCCGCGGGCCAACACATGCGTCGGGCGGTTGGATACGGCCTGAGCGCACGCCAGATTCTGGAAGCAATCTCCTCGGTGCTGCCGTATTACGGGCTCATGACCGTGGAGATTGGCGCCCAGGCGATGATCAAGGCCGGTATCGCGCCCGCCCCCGACTTTCAAGCATGAGTTGCCGCCACAATGGTCACACAGTCGAATCGATAAGGTGGTGCACAAATGACCAGAGGAAAGCTTCAACTCCTGACTGGATTGGCGGCCGTTATGGGTTTGTCGCTGGGGTGTTCCCCTCCCCAGCAAGCGAAGCCATCGCTGACTGCGGCGCCAGCGGTGACTCCCGCACCATCTTCGTCGACGCCTGCCGCTCCGAGCCTGACCCCAAAGCCGGCAGCGGAACAGCCGAGGAACGGGGGAAAGCTAATCATCAGCGTCAGCGCAGACCCGGCGACCTTTGACCTGCTTAGAGAAAGCTCACTTGCGGCGGGGCAGATCAGCGTCCCCTGTTACAACGGGCTTGTGCAGTATGATCCTTTGGCCTGGCCGGAGTATAAGGCAGCCCCCGGCCTGGCGCAGGGCTGGGAGCTGAGCCCTGATGGGCTGCAGTACACGTTTCGTTTGAACAAGGGCGTGAACTTTCACGACGGAAAGCCCTTCACCGCGCAGGACGCAAAGTTTAGCCTTGATAGAATCTACAACCCTCCGAGGGGCGCCATAAGTATAATGAAGGGAAGCTTTCAGGCAATCAAAGAAGTAAAGGCTCCTGATGATCAGACGCTCGTAGTTACGTCCTCGCAGCCGTTCCCCTCCCTGATTCCACTCCTTGCCTATGAATACATGGTTATGGTACCCAAGCACGTTGTCGAAGAAAAAGGCAGCATGGAGAGGACGATCATCGGCACCGGGCCTTACAAGTTCAAGAACTTGACTCGGGGTGTTAGCTGGGAACTGGAAAAGAACCCGGACTACTTCGTGAAGGGACGGCCCTATCTGGACGGTATTAAGGCCTACATGATCAAAGATCCGGGGGCCAGGCAGGCCGCCTTCGCAACGGGGCAAATCAGCTTCATCACTCCGCTCCCCGTCCCCACAGCTCAGGAGGCGACGTTCATCAAGCGCTACCTTGGCGAAAAGGTTGTGATTAAAGAGGTCGCCCACGTTGGCATTCAGGGGGTTACCATCAACATGCAGAGGCCGCCCTGGAACGATGCCAGAGTACGTAAGGCTCTAAGTCTTGCCATCGATCGCCAAAAAGCGCTTCAACTCAGTGCGCAGGGTGACGGCGTCGTTGGGGCCTTTATGCATCCGCAAGGTCAGTGGACTATCCCGCGACAAGAGCTCTTGAGCATGCCCGGCTACCGGCAACCCAAGGACGCCGACGTTGCTGAGGCCGGGAAGCTGCTTTCTGAAGTAACCATCCCGAGAAACTTTCGCACGGTAGCGATCACGCAGACTCAGCAGCAGCGCGTAAACCTTGCCGTGTATATCAAAGATGAGTTAGGCAAACTGGGCATTGATTTGTCGCTCCAGGTGCTGGAAGACACTGCTTTCTATGATGCCCAGAACAGGAAGGACTTCAACCTGGTCGTCGGCATTTTGCCTGGAGTCCCCGTTGACGATCCGGACTTAGCGTTCGGCCAGACTTACATTTCAGGAGCTGGCCGGAATTACGGTTTATATAGCAACCCCCGTTTCGACGAGCTCTTCGTCAAGCAGTCAACGACGGTTGATGTCGCCGAACGCAAGAGAACCGTCAGAGAAATGCAAATGATCCTCTTTGAGGATAATCCGCTGATCCCGATATACTGGCCAATCTACAGGTCGATATATCGGAGCTCGCTTCGGAACTGGGTGCCTTCTCTGGGCACCGTGAATAGCCTGCGCTTTCAAGAGGTCTGGCTGGCCGAATAGGGGAGGTTTAGGCGCAGAAACCGCGACAACACCATTGGTGTCTTTCTTAAGGAGGAGTCGTGAAGCCAGGGACCTGTCAATATGAGGTGCTGCATCCGTGGGCTGATGTAACCCCCAAACCATTGAAAGGACTGTCGCCTCGCCTTACAGACCTGTCAGGGAAGACTATAGGCATGCTCTTTAACCATAAGCCGGGCGCACGCCCTATCCTGAGCATAGTGGAAGAGAGACTGAAGCAGAAGTATCCCACCCTGAGAACAAGCTGGTACAAGGCCCATGGCCCTGAGGAATGGAGGGAATATATAGGCCCTGACCAGGATGTGGCTGCCCCAATATTCCGGGATTGGGTAAATGGGGTCGATGCCGTAATAGCCGCTCACGCCGACTGAGGATCGTGCACTAAGTACCTTGTGTATCAAGGCGTGGCCGTGGAGATGTTGGGCAAACCGGCAGCGGTGGTGATCGCGGATGGTTTCCAACACGATGCCAGGTCGGCGGCGTCGTCCAGAGGAACGCCGGAGTTTCGGTACGTGTCATCAGAGAGGATTCCTGGCACGATCGAAGTAGCCCTGGGATTAGTTGAGGCTGCGATCGATGATAAGGTTATCGACAATATTGTTGGGGCGTTGACCAGACCTTTGACCTCACAAGAGGAGTCCCCGAGGAAGGAAGTAGAGCTCCTGCCCAGGCTGGTTTTCAAAGGTGACCTGGATGAAGTAAATCAGTTCTTCTACAAGAAGGGATGGACCGATGGTCTGCCAATAAAGCCGCCGACCGAGCAAGCAGTGGCCGAGATGCTGGCGGGGACAGACCTTGCGCCCGACGACGTCGTTGGTGAGTTAGTGCCGCGGCTGGGTAAGGCAACGGTGGAGAAGATCGCCATAAACGCGGCCATGGCCGGGGCTTTACCGACGCATATGCCCATACTCATAGCTGGGGTGAAAGCGCTGGTGGACCCTAGGTGCTCCCTCGGCCTCATGGGGGTCAGCACCGGATCGTGGGCGCCTTTCTGGATTGTGAGCGGACCGGTGCGCAAGGATGTGGCCGTGTACGGCGGTATCGGGGCTCTCAGTCCGGGTCACATAGCCAATGCCACTATCGGGCGCGCCATGGCGCTCATCATAAAGAATGTGGGCGGGGCGCGGCAGGGAATAGAGGATATGGGAGTGCAGGGCAACCCGATGAAGTACAGCATGGTCGTTGGCGAGAATGAGGAGGAAAGCCCCTGGGAGCCGCTGCATGTGGAACGAGGTCTCAGCAAGGAGGATAGCGCCGTTACCCTTTTTTGGCCGAACTGCTATGTGCAAGTTCTGGCTTACGGCCCTCAGCCGACCGACATACTCAGCACGGTGATTTACAATATTCCGCCGGCGGCCGGTGGAATATTGTGCGTGCTGTTGAACCCGCAATTTGGCAGGTATCTTGCCGATGGGGGCTGGAGCAAGAAGGATATTCAGCGGTTTGTTCAGGAATACGCGCGCGCCCCCCGTGAGAGGCACTGGCAGCGGTATGCCGGCACTATGCCCAAGGAGCTCCTATCGGTCAGCGACACTGACACCATGCCGCTTATCCTTTCGCGCTCACCGGGCCAGCAGAAGGTCATCGTCGTTATCTCCGGCAGGCATAGCTCATACGTAGGGCTAGCCATAGGATCAAAAAGGCCTGAGGAAACCTTTGTGACCAAGAAGGTGGATCTGCCAGCCAACTGGGCGAATCTGGTGAACAAGTACCGGGACCTCGAGCCGACCTACGTCAGGTATTAGAGTGGCCTTGACGTGGAAAAAGGGAGGCGGAAATGATAGGATGGAGACGCGAAATCAGTAGCGACGGCATCACCGAGGCGGTACGTACGGAACCATTTGGCTTACGCTCTGCCGGGGCCACAGGCAATAGGAGGATGCACGATGCGGACGAAGAACCGGTTCACCGCGATAAGCTGCTTCACGCTTCTAGGAGTATTGCTGGCAAGCTGCGCCCCGGCGGCGGCGCCCACGCCCACTCCTAGGCCGCCGGCGCCGGTCAAGGCGCCCGCCGCAACGCCTACCGCTGCGGCTACCCCCAAGCCAGCCGCGCCCGCTCCCACGCCTAAACCAGCGGGAGAACAGCCCCGCTACGGCGGCATTTTGACCGTTGGCGTCGGCGGAGACCCGCCGAGCTTCGATCCCCACCGAGAGTCAGCCATGTACAGCGCGGTAATTACATCTTCGGCCTACAACCGCGTGGTAAAATATGATCCCCTAGCCTGGCCGGAAGTGAAGGTAATTCCCGATCTGACGACGAGTTGGGATGTCAGCCCGGATGGCAAGGTCTATACATTCAACTTGGTCAAGGGGGCAAAGTTTCACGACGGCACTCCCCTTACCGCCGAGGACGTGAGATTCTCTTTCGATAGAATCCGTGATCCTAAGCTCGGATTGACTAACAGCCCCAGACGACACGAGCTTGCCAATATCACCAGTATCGATACCCCGGACGATTATACCGTCAAGATCACCTTAGGCTATCCCCAGGCTTCCTTCATTCCGATCATAGCCATTTACTACTTCGCCGTGATGCCGAAGCGCGTGGTCCTGGAGAAGAAGGGTGACATGACACAGACGATGGTTGGGACCGGCCCCTTCAAGTTCAAGGACTACGCCAGCGGGGCCGGCTGGGAACTGGTCAAGAATCCCAATTACTTCGTGGCGGGCCGGCCCTATCTGGATGCGGTCAAGGGTTACATAATTCGGGACCAGTTCACCAGATTCGCAGCCCTCAGGACGAAGAACGTCCTCTGGTGGATGCCTTTCCCTTACATGACCATGTCCCAGGCGAAAGTCATTCAGGATACCTTGTCCGACAAGATATCCTTCAAGTTGGAAGTCCTGCCCGCCTGGTACGGTGTCGCCTTCAATGTGACTAAGCCGCCCTGGAGCGATGCCCGGTTGCGCCAGGCGGTGAGCCTGACCTTCGACCGGAAGAGAATGCTGCAAGTTGTGCTGGAAGGGGCAGGCCGGGTTGGCATGGCCGCCCAGCCGCCGGGGGAGTGGACCCTTCCCGAAGACGAGATGATGAAGGTGCCTGGCTATGCAAAGCCGGACCTGGAGGGTGCTAAGCGACTGCTGGCCGAGGCGGGATTCCCTAACGGCTTCAAGACTGAGGCCCTGGTCAAGGCCGACCGCACGTCAGAGGGCCTGAGTGTGCTTTTCAAGGATGCAGTGGCGCCCATCGGCATCACTGTCGACCTAAACGTGGCCGAACAGGCGGTCTTTAATGATCGGCAGTTCAGGAGGGCTTTTGACGCCTATGCAAGCTCCCAGGGTCATGGTATCGGTGACCCAGACGTCACCCTGGGCGACTCCTATCTGACCGGCTCTGGCTTGAATTACAGTGGGTACAGCAATCCATACTATGATGACCTATACCTCAAGCAGAAGCAGACCCTGGACGTGGGGGAGCGCCGCAAGATCGTCTGGGAGATGCAAAGGATTCTGCTCAAGGATGTTCCGGTCGCCATAGCGTTCTGGGCCAACACCCCTTACGCCTGGTGGAAAGATGTCAGGGGCTTCAACCCACCATCGATAGGCCATCGCCACTCCTTTGACTTCACGGAATTCTGGCTTGCCAGGTAGTTGAGTTTTCGGCTCGGAAGCCGCCGACGGCAAGGAGCTTCGGCCAACAGCAGAGGGTGAAACCTGAAGGGGGGAAGATCCAGTGGAGAAATGGCTCTGGATGGTGCACCAGGAGTCTAACGACCCTCTCAAACAGCAGGAGTTTGAGGACTGGCTTGACGACCATATGTCTCACACATTGACGTTCCCCGGTGTCGTGCGCGCCACGCTGTACAGGAATAGAGGCCGAATGGCGTCCCCCGCCACGGGGTGGGCTGAATGCCAAGCCAGGACGGTCGCCATCTACGAAATCGAGACCGAAGACATTAAGAAGACATGGGAAGTGATCCTTCAATGTATTGACGATTGGCACAAGATCAAGAAATGGCATCCACAGCACAAGGTCGTTTTCCGCGCCCTGTGGCAGCAGGTAAGTCCTTCAAAGGAGCGGCGCGCCGGGAATTAGCGCCTTCCGCGAGTCCATCGGCCAACGCTGATGCCAAGGCTGCGGTCCAAGAAGGAGGTTTCACCATGTTCGGCAAGAAGTTTCTCATCGTGCCCAGTTGCTTCACAATCCTGGGTCTGTTGCTAGCGAGTTGCGCGCCGGCGGTCGCCCCCACGCCCACGGCGAAGTCGGCAGCGCCAGCGCCGGCCAGGGCGCCCGCCGCGGCGCCCACCGCTGCGGCCACCGCCAAGCCAGCCGCGCCCGCGCCGACCCCTAAGCCAGCGGCGGACCAGCCTAAATATGGAGGTACTCTGACCGTCGGCGCTGGCGGATCCCCGGGGGGCCTCGATGTCCATCGGGAGCAGCCATCCTATAACTCCCCGATTCATGCGGCCGCTTACAATGGCCTGGTCAAATATGATCCCTTCGCCTGGCCAGAGGCAAAGGTGATCCCCGACCTGGCGACAAGCTGGCAGTTTAGCGCCGACGGTAAGGTGTTGACCTTTCCCCTGGTGAAAGGGGCCAAGTTCCACGACGGGACTCCCCTTGCCGCCGAGGACGTGAAATTCTCTCTCGATAGAATCCGCGACCCTCAATTTGGCCTGGCTAACAGCCCTAGACGGCAGCAGCTTGCCAATGTTGCCAATATCGACACCCCGGACGATTACACCATCAAGATCAGCCTGAAGAATCCGCAGGCTTCCTTTCTTTCGTCCATAGCCGTTTTCTACTTCGCGGTGATGCCGAAACGCCTGGTCCTGGAAAAGAAGGGTGATATGTCCAGGACGATAGTGGGGAGCGGGCCCTTCAAGTTTAAGGACTATGCCAGCGGTGTCTCGTGGGAGCTGGTAAAGAATCCTGACTATTTCGTCCCGGGCCGGCCCTATCTCAATGGACTTAAGGGTTACATAGTCACCGATCTGTTCGCCAGGTTTGCCGCTTTGAGGACCAGGAACGTTCTCTGGTGGATGCCAATGTCGCCTTACATGACCCCCTCCCAGGCGAAAACTATTGAAGAGACGATGTCAGACAAGGTAACCGTTAAGTGGGCATTCAATCCCGCCTGGTACGCGGTGATCTTCAACGTGACTAAGCCGCCCTGGAGCGATGTCCGGGTGCGCCAGGCGGCAAGCATGGCCTTTGACCGGAGGAATATGCTGAAAGTCGGGCTGGAAGGAGCGGGCATCATAGGCATGGCCGCCCAGGCGCCGGGAGAATGGGCCTTGCCCGAGGAGGAGATGACGAAGGCGCCGGGCTATGCCAGGCCAGACCTGGAGGGCGCCAAGAAGCTGATGGCCGAAGCCGGCTACCCCAGCGGGTTCAAGACCGACGCTTTGGTCAGGACAACCAAAGTGCAGCAGGAAGTGGCCGTGCTTTTCAAGGACGTGGTCGGCCCCCTTGGCATCACAGTGGACCTTAACCCAAAGGAGACTGCGGTCTTTTATGACCTGCGGCTGAGAAAAGCCTTCGACACCGCTCCAGGCTCCCAGGGCCATGGAAGCACCGATCCGGACGTCATCCTGGGCGACAGCTACGTAGCCGGTTCCGACGCGAATTTCAGCGGATACAGCAATCCCCATTTCGACGAGCTTTACGTCAAGCAGTCACGGACCCTCGACGCTGCGGAACGCCGCAAGATCGTCTGGGAGATGCAGAGAATTCTGCTGAAGGAAGTCCCGATTGCTATAGCTTTTTGGAGTAACGTACCTTACGCTTGGTGGAAAGAGGTCAGGGGTTTTACCCCGCCATCGATAGGCCACCGCCACTCCTATATGTTCCAGGAAATATGGCTAGCTAACTGATTACCCCTTGATGTCAAAGGAGAGCAGGAAAGATGAGACTTATGAGTCCCAAGGCTGAATCCTGGGAGCCCGGCCCCAAGGCGGTTGCGTCTCGATGGGAAGGTGACCTGCACGGCAAGACCGTGGCGCTCGTCGATGATGCCCGCCCCAATGCGGACGTGACCATAGCCGCTCTTGGAGAGCAATTGAGACAGGAGTACGGCGCCAGGATTATCAATGTAGATAAGCGTCCCTGGCGCCAGGGGGCCTTCGGCGCTCCAGCGTTGCCTAAAGAGGTGATGGACCGGATGTGCAAGGAAGCTGATGTAGTGATCAGCGCCCTGGCCTCCTGAGGGGGGTGCACGGCGCGGAGTGTCCGCGAGTCAGCCGAGTTCGAGGAATGTGGCATCCCGGCCATTGTCATCGCCGTTCCCAGCTTCTATGCGCGGGCAGTTGGACTGGCTAAGAGCTACGGCATGTCGGAGAGGCGAGTTATTGAGTTGCCCCTCGGCGAGACCTTCGGCGATTTGACTGAAGCCATTCCCCTCATAAAGAGCTCGATCCCCGAGGTCACCGAGCAGATCGCACGCGCCTTGCGCGAGCCCGTTCTGGCGGGGCGAGTCGGCAAAGGCTAGTACTTAGTTGCGCCAGAAAGGCTCTAGCCTCTCCCATCGCGGGAGAGGCAAGTTGAAGAACGGGCGTTTGGCCCGAAACATGTTACGCCTATTTCTGCAACTTAATACCTAGGCTTCGAGGAGAAACAGACTATGAGTGAAGTCCTTAAGGGCAAGAGCGCGACCCGGGTGGAGGTGGCCGACGACATCGACGCCGCCTATAGATATGTGGAGCAGCAGTTGTGGGGCGATGGGCACCCCGTGATTCCTCCCACGGAGGAACGTGTGGAGCGTTTTGTCCGCTACGCTGGTCGCGACCCACAAGACGTCGTGGCCGTGATGGAGCCCTCGAGAGGTCTGGCTACTGTAGAGAAGATTGCCATCTGCGCCGTTATGGCAGGATGCAAGCCGGAATACTTGCCCGTTGTCATGACTGCGGTCGAGATCCTGGGCGAGAATCGCGCCTGGACCTACCGCCGCATGATGACCAGTCACAGCATCTCGCCTCTAATGATTATCAACGGGCCGATTCGAGCTGCTCTGGAGATTAACTGTGGTTCCGAAGGGATGGGGGTGAGCTGGCAGGCAAATGCGAGCATCGCTCGGGCCCTTCGACTCGTTGCTGTCAACATCGGGGGGATGCCAGGGCTGAGCCCGGCGAATACCTGGGGATGGTTGGTCCACTACAGCTACTGCATAGGGGAGAATCAGGAGCAGTCCCCGTGGGAACCATACCATGTCGAACGGGGTTTCAAGGAGGAGGACAGCACCGTAACGCTTCTCTGGGGGGAGCCCCCCCGACACATGGAGATGTCATACCCTCATTCCACCCAGGAGTTGCTTCAAGCTATGGGGCGGCACGTGGCCAACCCGGCCATTCGCATGGCCGTCTCGCATTCGTATCCGGTAATGATGTTTGGTCCGGACCAAGCCAAGGGCGTTGCCGATACCGGGTTCAGCAAGCAGGATGTGAAGCGCTTCTTTCACGAGAACGCGCGGTACCCGTACGGTTGGTGCGGCCCGAGTGCCAGGTCGGGCTTCCCCGAGGAATGGCAGAAACTATACACTCACGCCCCCGATGTTATGGTGCCACTGTCCACCGGGCCGGACGACTGGCACATTATGGTAGCCGGCGGGCCCGGCCCCCAAAGCCTGTGGCTGGCCCATAACGCCCTGGCGCCGTTCATCAAGAAAATTGAGTTGTAGGAGGAAACAATCCGGTGGAAAAGTGGCTCTGGATGGTGCACCAGGAGTCCAATGATCCTCTCAAACAGCAGGAATTCGAGGACTGGCTCGACGACCACATGGCGCACACGTTGACGTTCCCTGGCGTGGTGCGCTGCACCCTGTACCGCAACAGAGGGCGAAGGGGGCGGCCCGAGACCAAGTGGGCTGAGTGTCAGGCTAGAAACCTGTCCATCTACGAGATAGAGACGGACGACATTGAGAAGACGTGGGAATTGATCCGCCAGCAGATCGACGAATGGCACAAGATCAAGGAGGAGTGGCATCCTCAGCACAAGATGATTTATCGAGCGCTGTGGCAGCAGGTGAGCCCGCCAAAGGAGCGCCCTGCCAAGAAATAATGCAGCTGACGCGGAGAAAGGCTGGTGTGCCCCATCAAGGGTTGATATGGAGCCTTCTGTCAAGGAGGAAGCATGGCGAAAAAGATGGCTGTCTTGGGCGCGGGCGCCTTAGGCGCCAGCATCGGCGCGGACCTCACCAAAGCAGGATATGACGTGCTGCTCATTGACCAATGGCCAGCTCACATAGAGGCGATGAAGGCTCATGGGTTGCGCGTCACCATGCCAGAAGAGGAATACGTCGTACCAGTGCAGGCCTTTCATCTTTGCGAGATGAAGGACCTCCGGCAGTGGGCGCTCCAAGGGAAGCTCGATGTTGTCTTCCTCGCGGCTAAGTCGTACGATACCCGTTGGATGGTGGAGTTCATCAGACCCTACCTTAAGTCAGATGGGGTACTTGTCTCGGTGCAGAATAGTCTCAACGATGAGTGGATCTCCCCCGTAATCGGCCGCCAGCGAGACATGGCGTGCGCCCTCGAGGTATCCGCTGAGGTGTTCGAACCAGGGTGGGTCAGGCGCAACACCGACCGTCTCTCCACAACCTTCGTTCTAGGTGAGCTCGACGGCAGGATCACCCCGCGCCTTCAGGAAGTGGCGCAGGTCCTCGGTGCAGTGGGCAGAACGCAAGTAAGCACCAACATATGGGGGGTAAAATGGACCAAGCTGATGTTCAACTGCATGCGCGCGACACCTCGCGCAGCCTTCGATGTTACGCTGCCGCAGATGTTAGAGAATCCTGGGATTGTAGACCTACTCATGAAGCTGGGTAGAGAGGCCGCGCGCGTGGCCTCAGCCCTGGGGTATACTTTAGAGCCTATGTTCGGACTGACCGCCGAGGACTTCCGGGGGCTGACAGACGAGTTGTTTCTTAAGCTCAATGCAACAGTCGTCAGTCATGCGGGAACGACCATGATCCAGCAGGACATTGCGAAGGGGCGCCTCACCGAAACAGACTATATCAACGGCCTGGTCGTCAAGAAGGGACGCACAGCCAAAGTGCCGACACCTGCGAATGAGGCAATGACTGCCGTGATGCACAGAATTGAAGACGGAGTACTGCAGCCTAGCCTGTCCAACCTCCAGATATTTGAGCAGTACCTGTCCGGAAGGACAGCGACAGCGTTGGCCTGACACTAGGCTATGGGACTCGGATGAGGAGGTCTGGCATTATTACGATAAGTTGTCACCGTCACGCCAGAGTAACTTAAGGCTCAATAGCAAGGTAGAGCAACACGACGACATCATCGGCTTGCACACAATATCAGGAGGCTCCACAATGCTTAGCAGCAAGCTCCTCACCGCGGCCACTTGCTTCTCCGTCCTCGGACTCTTGGCTGCAAGCTGCGCCCCGGCAGCGGAACCGACGCGTGCGCCGAAGACTGTGGCTCCATCAGCCGCCACCGCCAAGCCGCTTGCACCATCCACGCCGAAAGCCGCGGCTCCCAGCCCCAGCCCCAAGCCAACAGCAGAGCAGCGACGCTACGGCGGCATTTTGACTATCGGCATCGGCGGAGATCCACCAAGCCTCGACATTCATCGGGAGGAGACAGCCTACATCTACGCGCTTACGAATCCAACTTACAGCGGCCTGGCAAGATACGATCCACGCGCGTGGCCGGAAACCAAGGTGGTCGGCGACCTGGCCACTACCTGGGAACTCAGCCCTGATGGCAAGGTCTATACCTTCCGTCTGGCAAAAGCAGTGAAGTTTCACGACGGCACTCCGCTTACTGCGGAGGACGTGAAATTCTCTCTAGATAGAATACGCGATCCCAGCCTCGGCCTGACCAAGAGCCCCAGGCGAACGCAACTGGCAGCGGTCACCAGCATCGCTACGCCTGACGACTCCACCGTCAAGATAACGTTGAGCTATCCCCAGGCTTCCCTCATGACGATGATGGGCAGTTTCCTGTTCGCCGTGATGCCCAAGCGCCTCGTCTTGGAGAAGAAGGGGGACATGACGAAGACGTTGGTGGGGAGCGGCGCTTTCAAGTTCAAGGACTACTCCAGCGGTATCGGCTGGGAACTGGCAAAGAACGCTGACTATTTCGTCCCGGGCCTGCCCTATTTGGACGGCATCAAAGCTTACATAATTCCGGATTCCTTCACTCGATTCGCCGCCCTCAGGACCAGGAGCATCCTCTGGTATACGCCCTTCCCTTACATGACCATGGCGCAAGCCGAGACGATTGAAAAAACGCTATCAGGCCAAATAGCTGTTAAGTGGGGATTTCACCCAGCCTGGTACGGTGCGATCTTCAACGTGGCCAGGGCGCCATGGAGCGATGCCCGGGTGCGCCAGGCGATAAGCCTGGCCTTTGACCGCAAGAAGATGCTGGCGACGGGGCTGCAGGGGGCTGGTGTGGTGGGGATGTCCCCCCAGGCGCCGGGAGAATGGGCACTCCCGGAGGACGAGATAACGAAGATGCCGGGCTACGCAAAGCCCGATATCGAAGGGGCGAAGAAGCTGCTGGCAGAGGCAGGCTTCCCGAACGGGTTCCAGAACCAGGCCCTGACGAGGACGGACCCGGCGAACCAGGCTGTAGGTGTGCTCTTGAAGGATGCCGTCGCCCCCATCGGCGTCACTTTGGACCTCAATCTGCAGGAGACCGCCGCCTATTTTGATCAGCGGGACAGAAAGGCTTACAGCATTGTTG
Organism: Chloroflexota bacterium; assembly: GCA_016190665.1. Lineage (GTDB taxonomy): Bacteria > Chloroflexota > Dehalococcoidia > JACPQD01 > JACPQD01 > JACPQD01. Next base: position 22,100 of record JACPQD010000076.1, on the reverse strand, counting down.
CCGGGTCATCGGGCTCCATTGGCACAGACCCGGATATCCTCCTGGGCGACTTCTTCGTGACCGGTGGCGGCAGGAACTGGGCCGGATACAGCAATCCCCAATACGATGATCTGTACCCCAAACAGTCTCGAGCGCTTGACCCCGCGGAACGCAAGAAGATTGTCTGGGAGATGCAGAGAATCTTGCTGAAGGACCTGCCGATTGCCATAGCCTATTGGGCCAATGCCGCCTACGCCTGGTGGAAAGAGGTGAGGGACTATTATCCACCTACGAGCTTCCACAACGCGTTTTCCTTTGCGGAGGTCTGGCTGGCCAACTAGTGGCGTGTAACACTGATAAGCTCGGACACAGGTATTTCAGCCGTGGGGTGGGTGGAGCCCTGACGAAATCGCGAGACAACCCACTATCACGTGCCGTGTTCTTTCTGATGGGTCACGCCTGGCTCCACCCACCGTGCGCATAAATCGATGTTACGTTGTACTGGAAGTGTCGCCTGGTCTCAAGGCGGAGGCAGGCATTATTGGCCCCAAGGTCACGCAGTCAAAGGAGAGGAAATGACACAGGCGAAATACATATTCGTCTACCATCCTACGGGCAGGACGGCTGTTACGGAGCATGAGATGGCGCCGCGGGCGGGGGACCTGAACGGCAAAGTGGTGGGTTTCCTGGACAACGGCAAGACCAACTGTGATGTTTTCATGGACAGGGTACAGCAGCAACTTTCTAAGCGTTTCAATCTGTCCGGCGTGATACGGAAGCGCAAATCGCAGCCAGCGAAGGGCGCCGCCGAGTCCACTATCGAAGAGTTGGCAAGCAAGGCCGATGTGGTGATAAACGGTACGGGTGACTGAGGCTCCTGCACGTCGTGGAGTATCCACGACTCGATAGAGCTAGAGAAGAGAGGTATTCCGGTCGCCACCATTGTGAGTAACGAGTTCGCTTCCTTGGGCCGAGCGGAGGCTGAGGTGCTGGGAATTCCTGCTTTGCCGTTCGCCATGCCCACGCATCCCATCGGCGGCTTGGAGAGGGAGGCGGTCTGGGCCAAAGCCGATAGTGTCATCGATGACATAGTCCACGTCCTCACGGCTCCGCGGGAGAAGCTGGCGAAGGAGTTCCGCGGTAGGTATCCAGAGCCCAAGGGAACGTTCAGGCCGAAGCCCATTTTCGCCTAGACAAGGGTGCGCCTGCGCTCCGTTGTGCGCTCTTGAAGGAAGCGAGGTGGTGCTACCTCAATCACAGCATTAGTTTCATCTCGAAAGGGGCAAAGCATGGCCGGTGTGAAGTTAGCATCGGAAAAGTCCAGGGTACTGAACTCGGCTGAGGCTGTGGACCGCCTTTTCTACGGGAGGGGCTGGACCGACGGCCTTCCCGTCGTCGCTCCCACCGAGGACAGGATCGTGAAGATGTGCTCCGGTACCCATCTTGGCCCGGAAGATGTTATTGCAACTATCCCGCCTAAATGGGGGCTGGCCACGGTGGAGAAGATAGCCATCAACTGCGTCATGGCTGGCTGCCTGCCGAAGTATATGCCTGTCATCATCACCGCGATAAAGGCAATGAGCCGCGAGGAGTTCAACCTCTACGGTGTGCAGGCCACCACACATCCAGTGGCTCCCCTGCTCATCGTTAACGGGCCCATAGCCAAGAAGCTGGAAATGAACTCGGGCTACGGCGCCTTTGGGCCGGGGACTCGCAGCAACGCTGCCATTGGGCGGGCGATCCGCCTCATCCTGATGAATATCGGTGGGGCTATCCCCGGACGCCTGGACCTCTGCTCACAAGGCCAGTGCTCCAAATATACCTACTGTGTGGCTGAAAATGAAGAGGAGAACCCCTGGGAGCCCTTCCATGTCGAGAAGGGTTTCTCCCTGGATACCAGCACAGTGACGGTAGACGGTGTGGAGGGCCCACATAATCTCAACGACCACGTCAGCGCCAGCGGCAAGAGTTTGCTCATCACACTGGCAGCGGGCTTTGGGGGCATTGGCAGCAACAGTCTCAGTTTTCAGACAGGCGAGCCAGTGCTCTGCCTGGGGACGGAGCATGCCCACCTCATTGCCAGGGACGGCTATTCGAAGGCTGACGTCAAGGAATTCATCTTTGAGAACTCAGCGGTGCACTTGACGAGGCTGTCCCCGGAGAACCAGAGGCGCCATCTGGAGTTTCCCGAGCGTTACGGTCCTCCGGATGAGAAGGGACTGATCCATATGTGCAAGCGGCCGGAGGACATCATAGTCATCGTGGTGGGCGGCGCCGGAAAGCACTCCTGCTGCATGCCCACCTTCGGAGGCTCGACCGCGGTGGCCTTGGCCATAGAGTTAGCGGCGAATTCTGAATAGGAGAAGAATTGGATATGCTGATCGTTGATACCCACGCTCACGTCTCACCCTACTGGTACGAACCTGTCGACACGCTATTATACGAGATGAACGTCAACGGCGTGGCGAAGACCGTTCTGGTCCAGATCCACGGCAACTACAACAATGACTACCAGCTTGAGTGCCTGCGGCGCTATCCCGGGCGCTTCGCGTCATGCGTTGAAGTCGACACAACCAGAGAAGACGCTCCTGCCAAACTCCAGGAGTGCGCCACGAAAGGCGCCAGCGGGGTGCGCCTGATGGCGACGACACGTTCGCCCGGCTCCGATGAATTCGCGGTCTGGCGCAAGGCGGATGAGCTGGGGCTGACGGTCTCCGTGCAAGGCGAGGCGGCGGACTTCGCGTCTGACGAATTCCGCAGACTGGTGGAGATGTTCCCCAATCTCAGCCTGGCGATAGAGCACTATGGCCACCCCGACCGGGATGAACGGCCGCCCTTCCCGGTGTACCGCCGGCTGCTGTCTTTGGCGAACTACCCGAACACCTACATGAAGATTGGCGGGCTGAACGAAGTTTGCGTCAGGTTAAGGCCCTTTCGCCAACCCAACCCGATGTCAGAGGTCCCGCCCTTCGTGAAAATGGCGGTGGAGGCTTTCGGGCCGCGCCGCACCATGTTCGGCACCAATTTCCCCCCCGTTGCCTATCAGGAAGGATATCGCAATTCTATCTTCAGGCTTATGGACTACCTGTCGTACCTCAAGCAGGAGGACTTGGAAGGGATCTTTGGCCAGACCGCTTTGCAGGTCTGGCGCTTCCCCAACGAGCAGACGCCATGATATTAGTGGTCGAACGCGGCATCAGGCCGGGAGTCGACAAAGGCCTGAAGTCCTGAAAAGATATCGAAAAATCCAAGAAAGGGAGAAGGACTTGAACGTAGTACGGAAGGGCTCAGTGGCAAGAGTACCGGCAAACAAGGAGGCGTTTGGCGACGAGGATGCCGATTCGGAACACCTGTTGGACCACGTGGCCAAGCAGGTCACAGTCCATAACGTTCACTTCTATCGTGGCGCCAAGAACAAGATGCATATACATACAGGCGAGCAGGTGCTCTATTGCCTCGAGGGCAAAGGAATTGTGGCCACCGAGACCGAATCGTGGGAGGTTGAGCCGGGCGACATCGTCTTCGTTCCACCGCTGGAGAAGCACTGGCACGGCGCAGCGCCGGGACAGGATTTCGTTCACCTCTCCATCAACATGCCCGGAAAGATGATTGTCGTTTAGAATGATGATGAACGTCCTGGTATCAAAAGCGGAAATGCATGAAAGCTTCCTGAAAGAGATTGAAGCCGTGGATCCCAGCATTGCCGTCAGGGATGTCACCGGACTCCTGGCCCAGGAGCTTCGCCTGGAGGGTTTGAAGGACGGCCGGGTGCGCCGCCTGGAGGAAGAGGCGCGACTTGATTTGGCCCGCGGCGCAGATCCCGGGACGCGGGGGGAAAGCCTGGACTCACTCTTAGCCGAAGCCGAGATCATGTTTGCCTGGGCTCTTGCGCCCGAGAACTTGATGTCGCGCGCGCCGCGACTCAAGTGGTTTCATTTCTCTGGCGTCGGCGTGGAGCGCTACATTCACACCGATATGTTCGATGGGCGCATAACGGTGACCAATGGCCGGGGAGCCCTCGCTACCCCCATAGCGGAACACGTCACGGGCTTCATCTTTACACTGGCGAAGAACGTGCCGCGACTATGCCAGGCGAAGGCAGATAAGCGCTGGGAGCGCTTTGAAACCCTGGAGCTCACCGGGAGAACTCTGGGCGTCATCGGTATGGGGGCTATCGGCAGCGAGCTGACGAGGATGGCCAAAGGCGTGGGCATGCGAGTGATTGCCACAAGGCGTTCCGCCGTAAAACACGAGTACAACGTCGGCTATGTGGATGATGTATACCCTATCGGTGCCCTCCTCGACCTGTTGCGCGACAGCGATTTCGTGGCGCTGGCCCTCCCATTGACGCAAGAAAGCCGGAAGCTCATAGGAGAACGTGAGCTCCGCAGCATGAAAAGGAGCGCCTATATCATCAACGTTTCGCGAGGGCAAATCATAGATGAGCGGGCGCTGCTTCAAGCCTTGAAAGAGGGCTGGATCGCCGGCGCCGGCCTGGATGTCTTTGACGAAGAGCCCATAGCTACAGACAGTCAGCTCTGGAAGCTGCCCAACGTTGTCCTTAGCCCTCACATGGCGGGTAACAGCGATCGGAGGAGCTACCACGTGTCAAGGGTCTTCTTCGATAACCTGAGACGATACATCTCGGGTCAGCCTCTCCTGAACATTGTGACCCGGGATAGAGGGTACTGACCTGGCTCTATGAAAGGCACAGTGTCTTGACACCGATGCTATCATGCTGATTGTCAAACGTTGGTTGGCGATACAAAGTCGGCATCCGGGCGTCGTACGATGAGCGTTCAGGGGGACTTTCAAATCGAGGAGGTTTGCCGTGAAAAGAAAGAAGTCGCTCTTGCTGGTGTCTTTCCTTGCGGTCGTCGCGCTCCTTGCGGGTTGTGCCTCTGGCACAGTTCCTGCCGCCCCCATGAAAGCGGCGACGCCTGCAGCGCCGACGGGTGGGGCGCCCGTGGCCAAGGCTCTGCCTTCCCCGACCGCCAAGCCAGCCGCGGATCAACCTCGTTATGGGGGAACCTTGGTCGTGGCCATCAAGACCGCTACTCCGCATTTCGATATGGTGCAGGAAACCGGCGGAATGGTGCAGCTCCCCCTGGCCCCCTTACATAACCTGCTCATCCAGCATGATCCCCTCAGCGATTTCAAGATCACCGGAGATCTCGCCAAGCGTTGGGAGATAAGCTCCGACAGCCTTAATTATGCCTTTGAGCTTAACGAAGGTGTGAAGTTCCACAGCGGAAAGGTATTGACCGCCGAAGATGTGAGGTTCAATCTGGAACGTATTATTTCACCCCCTAAGGGAACATTGTCTGCTCGCAAGGAGTTGTATCGCAACGTGAAGGCTATGGAGGCCACCGATTCAAGGACTCTCAAGATAACCCTGAAGGAACCCCAGGGGTCTTTCCTGACCCTCGCTGCCTTGCCTTACAGCTTCATCTCCGATCCGGACATAATCAAGCAGAAAGGCGACATGAAGAGGGACGTGGTCGGAACTGGTCCCTTCAGGATGCAGGACTTCGTCTATAGCATTTCCTTCACTGCAGTGAAGAACGCCGACTACTTTGTCAAAGGCCGCCCTTATCTCGACAAAGTGATCTTCTACACGATAACGGACGAAATGACGAGGAGCGCTGCAATTAGAACGAGGCAGGTTTCAATGCTGCCTCTCTACGGCGCGGTATCCACTTCCTTGTCCAATCAGATCCAGAAAACTGATCCGAACATTGTCCTGCAAAAGCGGATTACTCCCGGGCCAAACCCGCTTATTCCGAACATCAACATTGCACCCTGGAACGACGTCCGAGTGAGGCAGGCAGTGAACTTGGCGATAGACAGGGAAGCAGCCGGCAAGGCGGTGCGCGACTTCTATCCGGGCTACGGCTATGTGCTGCCAGGGTCGATTTGGGCGCTCCCAAAAGAGGAATTGATGACTATGCCTGGCTATCGGCAGCCCAAGGACCGGGACATCGCGGAGGCCAAGAGGTTGCTGGCTGAAGCCGGCTATCCAGATGGCTTTGAGGCTCCTTTGTTGCATGTCACACATGCCTATGGCAAGGAGGTTGCTCAGGTAGTCCAGTCCCAGCTAGCGAAGGTTGGCATCAGGTTGAAGCTTCAAGGCCTGGAGTCAGCTGCGGAGAAAAAGGCCATATACGAGCGCGCCTTCAGTTTGTCCGCCAAATCTGATGCGACTGCCATCGGAGATCCGGATGTACTACTGGGCGAATATTTCCTGACAGACAGCCCGAAGAACTATGCCGGGTGGAGCAGCAAACAGTTTGATGAACTTTATGCCCTTCAGAGCAAGACCATGGACCAGGCAAAACGTAAGGAAATAGTCTGGGAGATGCAAAGGCTCGTCCACCGCGAAGTCCCGAGGATTGGCATCGTTTGGTCGACTTTCTATGCAGTTTCCTTGTTCGAAGTGAGAAACTGGTTCCAGGGGGAATCCTTGTTCCTGGGCAACAGCCTTCAAGACGTCTGGCTGAGTAAGTGAAGCGGGCCGCCCTATTTGACTTTCAGCTATCATATGCCTTGAGGTTTCGCCTGGCTCGTTAGGTCCTGGGTAGGAAAGCGGAGTATTCATGCAGGAAATAGCGCTTACTTCAAACGTGGTAGAGGTCGAGGATTCCCTCGAAGCGGTGAACCGCTGGGTTATGGAGAATGGGCGGGGTGATGGCCTCCCAGTCGTGCCGCCGACACCCGATAGAGTGGGGCGAATGATTGCAGCCAGCGGCAGGTCTCCGAGCGACGTAATGGCAGTTCTGCCACCCAAGAATGCCCGGGCTACAGTAGAGAAGATAGCCATTAACGCTGTGATGGCCGGCTGCCTTCCGGAATACTTCCCGGTCATCCTCGCTGCCGTATCGGCCATGGGCGAGCCCAATTTTGTCTTGAATCTCATTAATACCAGCACCCAGTCGGTCGCTCTTTTCTTGATTGTGAATGGGCCAATCCGGCAAGAGCTGAACATTAATAGCAGTTACGGCTGCCTCGGTCCAGGATGGCAAGCTAACGCTACTATTGGACGTACTATCAGGTTGATACAGCTAAACATCGCCGGTTCCATCCCACGCGAAATCAGCAAGTCTACTCATGGGCAGCCGGCAAGATACACCATGTGCATGGGGGAATACGAGGAGGCGAGTCCCTGGCCTCCACTTCATGTAGAGAGGGGCTTTGCGGCGGATAAAAGTACAGTGACTGTCTTGGGCGCGAATGGCATGAGCGATGTGGTGGATTCTGGCCACCCACGAGAAAAGCCGGAGTCTATGCTTGGGCTGATGGCCCTAAACATGGAGGGTCAAGGCAGCGACCGCGCAGTTCTTGGCGATCCAACACCCTTTGTCATCATCATATCTCCACCTCAAGCCCAGCGTCTCTGGGAGGAAGGGTGGTCCAAGAATGACGTCAAGAGGTTCCTCTACGAGCGCTGCCGGAACGTGCCGCTATCCAGATGGCCTGAGGAGAAGCAGCAGCACATGATTAGCGCCGGGATAGCCGTGGAGGGCGGCACGGTTCCCATCATTCAATCGGCGGAGATAGTTACTGTGATTGTGGCCGGCGGGCTGGGTGGGCTGCATTCTCTGGTGATTCCAGCGCGCACCGGCTTCACTAAGAGTATCCAACGAGCAAGTCAATCACCGATGCTCTAGTGCCCCGTCTCGAAGATAAGCTGCACAAATGGGCTGTCGGGGTCAGGGACGCCCCCGACTGCAAGAGGTCTTGCCGTTAGCTCCTGAATACTTTACGGGTGTCGCGGACTTCGAGCCGAGACGCGGGCCGGGAGAAAGAGAGAATAGCCATGAGACGGAAGGAGATTGACACGTGCTGGGAGTGATAAAGATACTTGATCCCAGGCAAGAAGCGATTATCGACGACAAGGGAATCAGCCCAGGATTGGACCTCACGGGCAAGACCATAGGCTACCGCCACTATCTCTCATGGAGCAACTTCGACGTGTTCTTGCAGAGAATCGAAGAATTGATGCGCCAGAAATATAAGACTTCGGGGCCGGTAAGGGTCAACATAACAACTGCTGGCAAGTATTTAGCTCCTGGCGCCGCCGATGAATTTGCCGCCACGATAGATGCTGCTATCCTTGGTCTGGGCAACTGAGGGTCGTGCACGTCGTGGTTGATCCACGACACGGTGCAAATGGAGCAGCGCGGCATTCCTTCGCTTGCTGTGGTGGCGTCTGAGTTCCAACACTTGGCAAGAATGAGGGCGCAATCCTTATATTGCCCGAGTTTGCGTATCGTCATTGTCCCTCACCCGTTTCAGACCCTAAAGGAATCAGAGATTGTGCAGATCGCCGACGCCAAGTTTGGAGAGATCGTTGAGGCGCTCAGCCCCCAGGGCAGTGTTGGCAGCAAATGGGCTTAGAGCGAAGGAACTTGTCACTTCCAAACGGCGGCTTGCGCGCGTCTCCGGAGTTTGTCAAATGCCAATCATGACAGGCGGCGAAGCTCTCCTTCAGTCTTTGAAGCGCAACCGGGTCGATACGGTCTTCAGCCTGGTGGGGAACCAGCTCGCCACCTTCTACGATGCCTGGATCGAGCACCCGGAGATTCGGGAGATAGGCGTCCGCCATGAACTCGGAGGAGGCTACATGGCTTTGGGCTATGCCTGGGCTTCCGGCAAGCCCGGCGTCTGCGTTACCGTCGGCGGCCCCGGCGCGCTGCACGCGGCTGGCGCCATGGGGACAGCGGCGGCGGGCAATCTGCCCGTCCTGCTCATCAGCGGGCAGGTGAGCACTTCCCTCCTGGGCAAGGACAGGAGGGTTCCCCACCAGTTTGATGCTCAAGCGGAGGTGTTTGCCCGGATAACCAAGGGCGCGCGTGTGGTGCGCGATCCTGCGGCGATATCCTACGCCGTCAACGAAGCCTTCTATGTCATGACCAGCGGCGTGCCTGGCCCCTACGAGCTGGAATTCCCGGTGGATGTCCTGGACGCCAAGGCCGATATTCAGATTCTCGATCCCCTGGCGCCACCCCCTCCCAGCGCGGCGGATCGAGAGGTGCTGGAAAAGGCAGCGGAAGAGATCGCCAGGGCGTCTCATCCGGCCATCCTCGTCGGCTTCGGCGCCATCCTGGCTGGCGCCTCGGACCAGGTGCGGACGCTGGCGGAGCTACTGCGCGCGCCGGTGTACACTTCCTTCAAAGCCAAGGGCGTCATACCCGAGGACCACCCGCAGTGTATGGGGGCCACGAGCGACTCCGGCGGCATCACCAGCCCGATAGCCCCCGAAACGGACCTTGTCCTGGCCCTGGGCACGCGCATGGTTGTCTGGACTAAAGGGCCGCGGGCTTTGCCCAAAGGAAAGCGCGTCATCCAGTTCGACCTTGATCCGCGCCGGTTCGGCGTGGCCTACCCGGTCGAGATCTCGGTGGTGGGAGACCTGCGCCAGTCACTCAGCGAGCTTCTGCCTCTGCTGAGGACCAGGAAGCTTCCCGGCATGGACCGCGACTGGCCGGCTATGAAGCAAGAACGACTCGGGGCCATGCGTCGCGCCGCGCCGCAGTCCGTGCCGCTTCTCGAAAGTCTGCGCCAGGTCCTGCCGCGGAATACGATTGTCGGGGCAGATGTCACTTCCCTGGGCGGCTGGTCCGGCCTGGCCCTGGACGTCTACGAGCCGAGGACCTACCTCAGCACCACCTATTTCACCACGCTGGGCCTGGGCTTCCCTGTCGCTCTGGGCGCCAAGGTCGCCCACCCCAACCGGCCGGTGGTCCATATCTCCGGCGACGGGGCGTTTCTTTTCAACTCCCAGGAGCTGGAGACCGCCCGCCGCTACGGCCTTGCCGTCGTGACCGTCATCATAGATGATAGCGGCTATGGCACGGTGAGGTCTGTCTTGATGAAGCAGTTTGGACGGAGCAAAGGTGATTCCTTTGGGAACCCCGACTGGGTGAAGCTAGCGGAGGCCTACGGCGCCCGGTGTTTTGCCGTCAAAGAGCTGGATGACATTCCCTCAGCGGTGGCGCAGGCGTTGTCGGTCGAGGGGCCGAGCCTGGTGGTGGCCAAGCATGGAACGCTGCCGCCATACACCATGAGCGTATAGGAGCAGCGCTTCAGCCGAACTTGGGCAGGGAGGCACAGGCCAGATTCACCGCCCCAACGATTCCACCTCAGGAGGTGGCACATTGAGTATCCTGAGCATCAGAGAAAGCGGCAAGAAGGTGCTGGCCACTGGGAATGAGGCCATTGCCCGGGGGGCCATCGAAGCGGGCATCGGCTACGCCAGCACCTATCCCGGCACGCCGGCCTCGCAGATAGGCGATTCCTTCTACGCGGCGCAAAGCGAGTTGCCCTGGCTCCACTTCGAGTACAGCATGAACGAGAAAATCGCGGTGGAGGGCGCCATCGGAGCGGCGTGGTCAGGGGTGCGAGCCATCGCCTCGATGAAAGCTCCCGGGCTTAATGTGGCTGCGGAGCCCCTCTTCACGGTCTGCTACTATGGCGCCAGGGGACTGGTCATCGTCAATGGCGCCGACCCCGGCCAGCAAGCCTCGTCCGCGGAACAGGACAACCGCTGGTATTCTCTCAGCACGCACATGCCTTGCCTCGAGCCGAGCACCATCCAGGAGGCCAAGGACTTCACGTTCAAAGCCTTCGAACTGTCCGAGGAATTCGGCGTACCCTTCATGATAAACCTGCCCACCGATCTTTGCCACGCCTCAGGGATGCTCATTTTAGGCGAATTCCCCCGGGCCCTTCCTTTCCGCGGCAAATTCGGCGGGGCTGTAGTGGCGCGGACCCTGCGCGGCGTGGAAGGCTCGGTGCACCGGAAGCTCCTGGAGACAGAGGAGCGAATCAAAGAATACGCCCTTCACAGCCCTCTTAACGAAGTGCTGCCGGGGAGCGACAAATGGGGAGTTATCTCCTCGGGAATGGCCTGGTCGTACACCTTGGAGGCGCTGAATATCCTCGGCCTCTACGATGTCCCGGTACTGAAGCTGGGGATGGTGTATCCGATTTCGCCGGAGCTGATCGCCAGGTTCGCCGAGGGGCTTGACCAGGTGATCGTGGTGGAGGAACTGGACCCCTTTATCGAGACCGCGGTCGAAAAGATAGCCTATGAGCGCGGCTTGAAAATCCCCATCGTCGGCAAAGATTTGATGCCGAAGACCGGAGCGCTTTCCCCGACCACCGTCGCCCTTCGGCTCAGCGAGCATTCAGGCCTCCCTCTTCCCTCCAGGTTCAGTGCGGGAATCGCGCGGCGAGAGGCGATGGCCAGAACGCCCGGGATGATCTCAAGTCAACGAGAAGGGGGCCTATGCGCCGGGTGCTCGCATCGGGGGGCGGCCTATGCCTTGAAAAAAGCCACCGGCGGCAACCTCGTCTGCGGCGGAGACATAGGATGCTATGGGAACCTCTCCAAGGAACCCTGGAGCCTGTCGGACTGGAGCATATGCATGGGAGCCGGGATAGGCATAGCCCAGGGGGTGAGCCACAAGGTGGATGACCTGCCTGTGGTGGCGTTGATCGGCGATTCCACCTTCTTCCATGCCGGCCTCCCGTCGGTCCTCAATGCCGCCTACCACCGGGCGAATGTGCTGTTGTTGCTTCTGGACAACAGATGGACCGCCCTCACCGGGCACCAGCCCTGTCCCAGCACGGTGGAGACAGTGGAGGGCGCGCCGTTGAAGGCTATTGACATCAAGGAGATGCTTCAGGGCCTCGGCGTCGAGCACGTTATTACCGCGGACCCCTTCAAACCCAACGAGATGGCCCGGACCATCTCCGAGGCAATCACGCTGCCCGGCTTGAAGGTCATCATCACAGAGGGTGAATGCGTCCTCCAAAGTCAAAGGAGGGACCGCCTGCTGGGGGCGCCCACCAAGGTGTACAGGATAGACTCGGAGCTGTGCGGGCAGTGCGACCTGTGCTACTCCGAGTTCCGCTGCCCGGCGATGGAGAGAAGGGAAAACGGAGGCTCCACCGCTTATCTGATAGATCCAGGGGCCTGCGTTGGTTGCGGAGGGTGCGTAGAAATCTGCCCCTTCGATGCCATAGTGGTGGCAGAATAGCGGAGGTCGCGGCCATGAGGACCTACAATGTGCAAGTTTGCGGCGTCGGCGGCACCGGCGTCATGGAGCTCGGCGCCCTGCTCAGGCAAGCGGCGATAGCCGAAGGGACTGCCGTGGTTGGTCTGGAGCGCCGCGGTTCAGCCCAACGCGGCGGGGGCGCCAGCAGCAGCGCCCGCCTGGTCATCCGCGAGGAAAACGAAACCGACGACCGGCGGCGGGCCGCCCTGGTAGGGACGATCTCCTTCGGCCAGGCCGACCTGATGATCGCCACTGAGGCGGTCCAGGCCCTGCGAAATATGCACTTCCTCTCGGAGTTCTCGGAAGTGGTCCTGAACAACCGCGCCGTGAAGCTGGTGGGCCTGGAGTACCCCGACATAGATGACGTGGCTGGAAAACTTAAGGAGATTACAGAGCGAGTGCGCGCTCTCGATGCCAGCCAGATCAGCATGGAGCGTTTTGGCAGCTATCGATGGACAAACCCGATATTGCTCGGCGTCGCCCTGAGACACACCGGTCTACCCCTGGAGCGCGAGACGGCGGAGTCGCTCCTCCTGAGAGAAGAGGAGAAGGAGGCTTTCCGCATGGGCCTGGAATATGAGTTGGAAAGTAGCACTTGAGTGATATTGCCGCGGGGTACACATGATGTCCGCCCACGCCACTCATCATTGATGATAGCTGACCGGTGACGGCTGACAGCCATTTGGACAGAAGGAGCAGTTAGGTGACGAACATTGAGAGGCTGATGCAAGGGTCCGTCGACCTTCACGTGCATTTCGCGCCGGACGCTGCCCGCATGGGCCGGAGCGTCGACGCCCTGCAAGCGGGGAGGGACGCTCGCGATGCGGGCATGCGGGCCATCCTGCTGGTGAGCCATGAGTATCCCACCCCGGCGGTAGCCTACGTGGTGAACCAGGTGGTCGACGGAGTTTCCATCTTCGGCGGCCTTTGCCTGGAGCTGACGGTGGGCGGCCTGAACAAGGCGGCAGTCAGGGTGGCGGGGATGATGGGCGCGAAGCTGGTGTCCTTGCCTGTCGGAAACTCGGCTAACGACCGTCGGCTGAAGGGTCTCGCGGGTGGCCTGAGCATTGTCGATGGCGCTGGCGTCCTCGTGGGGGAGATGAGGGACATCCTCAACCTGGTCAAAGAATACGATATGATTATGCACACGGGCCATGTCTCGGCGGAGGAGGTCTTCGCCGTCCTCGAGGGATGCAAGTCGGCGGGCGTGACGAAAGTCCTGGTCGGCCATCCCCTGCTCAAGAACATGGGGGCGGCGTTGAGCCACGACCAGATGCGCCAGCTCGCCGATGCGGGCGCCTACATCGAGCTCTCCTTCGGCTATACCATGCCGGGCAGCTATCGCTCCGACCCGATGGAGATTGTCGATGCCGTGAAGAAAGTGGGAGCGGAGGGCATCGTCCTCACCACAGATATGGGACAGGACTTCAACCCCAGGCCGGCGGACGGCATGAGGGTGATGATCGTCACGCTGCTCAACCTGGGCCTCACCGAGGCGGAGCTGGAAATTATGATCAAGAGGAATCCAGCCCATCTGCTCGGGCTCTCGTAGAAGCGAGGCGAGTTCCCGCGTCCTTCCTCGTAGGGGCCGCCCGTTCAATCTCAGAGTGGAGGATGTTCGAATGGCGAGATATATGTGGCTGGTGGAGCAGGAGTCCAGCGACCCGGCGAGGGAGCAGGAGTTCGAGGAATGGCTCGACAAGTACCACCTGCCCTCACTGCTGGACGCACCCGGCGTGGTCAGCGCCACATGGTATGTCAACGAGGGGCCCAAGGTGGACGGACTGCAGGTGGTCCCCAGCCATGGCCGAAATGCTGCCCCGGCCACGGGCTGGGCTAAGGGGCAGGCCAAGAATGTGGCTGTCTATGAGATCGAGACCGACGACCTGGAGAAAACGTGGATGGAGCTCTACACCTGGGTGACAGAACAGCAGAAGAAAGCGGGCTGGCGGCACTCTCTGCTGAACGTCGTGCGCCGGTCCGTCTGGAGGCAGGCGACCCCGAAGAAGCGCGCTAAGAAGTGACGCCTGGGCGCAGGAGATAACTCAGTCCCAGGCTGTAAGAGGAGGAGGACCACCAATGCGGACGGCGAACTGGCTCAGCGTGGCCATCTGCCTGACGATCCTTGTGTCGCTGGGATGCGCCCCCGTGGCGGCGCCCACGCCTGCGGCGCCCCAGGCGCCCGTGGCGGCGGCCACGCCGACCGCCAAGCTGGCGGCGCCTGCGCCCAGCCCCAAAGCGGAATCACCCCGGTACGGCGGGGTATTCACGCTGGGGATGGGGTTCGAGATAGCTACCTTTGACCCCCACGCTGAGGCCGCCTACCCCGCCCTCACCATTATCCAACCGGTCATGGATGGCCTCCTCGATGCCGATCCCCTCAGCATGGCCTGGAAAGTCGGGCCCGGCCTTGCGGAGCGTTGGGAGGCCAGCAGCGACGCGCTGACCTACACTCTCCACCTGAGGAAGGATGTCAAATTCCACGATGGCGCACCTTTCACCTCCGCTGATGCCAAGGCGAGTCTCGACCGGTTCTTCTTTCCGCCCAGAGGGTTGGTCGTCCCCTTTGCCAACTACTTCGAGGCCGTCGAGAGAGTGGAGGCCCCCGACCCCTCTACCGTCGTGATCAAGCTCAAGCGTCGTTTCGCCCCTTTGATCTCCTTCCTCGCTATGGGTCAGTTGCTGGTGATGCCCAAGAGGATAGTCGATAAGCTGGGGGCGACCAAACTCAACAAAGTCCCGGATGCCATCGGGAGCGGGCCCTTCAAGATGCAAGAGTGGTCTCCCGGTGTCGGATACGCCGTGGTGAAAAACGAGGGATACTGGAAGAAGGGCTCGCCCTACCTGGATGGGGTCAGACATTACTTGATAGTTGACCCGACATCCCGTTTTGCCGCCTTCCGCACGGGAAGGGTCCTCGCTTTGCAAAAGGCGCCCAACATCCTGCCTTCCGAGATCGACACGATGAGAAAGTCCGTCCCGGACCTGACCGTCAGCACCGGCTACTCCAACGGCGCCTGGTACTTCTTCATGAACGTGACCCAGGAGCCCTTCACAGATAAGCGGGTCCGGCAGGCCATGAACCTGGCCATCGACCGCCAGAAGGTGAAGAAAGTCCAGTTTGGCGGCGAGGGGCATATTGGCCTTCCCATCCTGGCCCCCTATAACCGGGAGATGGAGGGCATCCCTGAGGAAGAGGTCGTCAAGTTGCCCGGCTACCGGCAACCCAAAGACGCCGACATCGCTCAAGCCAGGAAGCTTCTGGCGGAAGCGGGCTACCCCGATGGCTTCGATCTGACCATCCTCTTCCGGACCAACGCAGCTAACCAGACCTTCACCACGTTGATGGTGGATGACCTGAAGAATATCGGCGTCAAGGCCAGGATGCAGGGGTTCGATACCAGCGCCTTCTTTGACAGAGTGGCGAAGGGGCTCGCGGTGGCCTCGGCGGGGCCGTATTCAGCGGAGGTGCCGGACCCCCACGCCCACATGGGCGCCCACCGTCCCACGGCGAGGAACTACAGCCACTGGGAGAACAAGCGCTACGCGGAACTCTACGTTCTCCAGCAGGAGGCGACCGACCAGGCGCAGCGAATCAGGCTACTCAAGGAGGCCGAGGCGCTCCTCATGGAGGAAATGCCCGCCGCATCCACCGTATGGGAGTCGCGCAAGATAGTCATGTGGCCGCAGGTCAGGAACTGGGGCTACGGTCCCATGGCCTATGTCGGCCAACGCTTCGGCGACGTCTGGATGGCAAAGTAGGCACCGAATTAATTATTTGACGCGCCTTCATCTCCACTGTATACTCACGGCGGATCAGCGGTTTTTCCGGTCCGATATTGCGAAATGCCTCATAAGACGACTGCTCTTGCAGAGCTGGCTGGCGCAGGTCAGCTCATGGCGGCAGACACTCGAACCGGTCATGAGTCTCGCTCGTGATTTCGAGGCGGACATCGTGGTCGACTGTTGGAAGGGCTAAGTAGCTGCGCTCAAGGGGCATACCTTCTCATGCCAGAGAAGCTGGCGGATGGAAGCCGGGCTTACGTTGACGTGGCTTGATCGCATATTACTGATAGCTACCAAATATCTACAGGAGGAAAGTGATGAACAGCGGAACCAGCAGGTCAGGATCATCAGCGGCGCTGGCACGGGAATCAGGCGCGGTAACACTGGAGGTGTTCAATCCGTGCAGCGGCATTGAGACAACCCAGGTCCATGCACCCCGCCTCGATACTCTGGCCGGCAAAACCATCTGTGAGGTCTCGAATGCATCGTGGGAGGACCGTCGCACGTTCGCACGACTTCGGGATCTCCTGCAGAAGCGAATCCCCGATCTGAAGATCATACCGGCGGCGGAGTTCCCCATGGGGAGCCGCCAGATTGATAACGACAACATTGGCGATCTCGTCAAAGCGACGGGGGCTGTCGGCGCCATTGTCGGCAACGCCGCCTGAGGGTCCTGCGCAACGGCCTGCGGCCGTGCTGCCGCAAGGATCGAGAAACTGGGCATACCCACCGTGGTCTTTACCCGCAAAGGCTTCTCACAGGTGGTCGGCAACGCCTTCGCCGGCCTGGGATTTGCCCCCGAGGGGCCGGTAACGCATGAGTTCCCTGTCGAGATGTTCATAACCGGCAGCGACCTGACGCCCATTGATGAGAATATCGATAGGATCATCTACGGCCTGACGGAGTGGGCCCCGAAGACAAAACGCAAGAGCGCGTTTCGAGCGGCAGAGAAGGTAGTTGTGCAGGGCAGGGACCAACTGGAAGCCGTTGCCAACATGAATCGTCTGTTCTTGAGGAGCATGTGGGGCGATGGCTTGCCCCTGGTTCCGCCAACAGAGGAGCAGGTTAGCTGGATATTGACGGGTTCAGCGCTGCCTCGTGAGACATTGGTGGGACCGGGAAAAATCCTGCCCAGGGGGGGCGTGTGCAATGCGGAGACCCTGGCTGTCGCTCTCGCCATGGCCGGAGGACGTCCGGAGTACATGCCGGTGCTGATAGCAGCTATGGAGGCTATCACCGATCCTTTGATGCTGCATCAGAACTTCCAGCCGACCACCAATTCCGGCTACCCCGCGGTGATCGTGAACGGGCCGATTGCGAAGCAAATCCGCCTTAACTCCGGGTACGGATGTCTCGGCCCCGATCCAGCGCACCCGGCCGGCGCGACGATCGGGCGGGCTATCCGGCTTCTACTGATGAACGTGGGCGGCGCGATACCGGGAAAAGGGACCATGGCCATATACGGCGGTCCCGCCAGATACACCAATGTCGTCTTCGCTGAAGACGAGGAAGGTCTTCCCGCGGACTGGGTTCCCCTCAGCGTTGAAAGAGGCTTTCCCCGAGGCACGAACGCGGTCACAGTTCTCCCTGTCGCCAGCACAGTCAATATCCTGAACAAAGGGGGCATGGCGTCGACCGCTGACGAAGAGCTCAAGACCATCCTCCTCGTCTCCGCGGCCAATATGTCCACCCTCAACGGGAACTACTTCTCCGGCATCAACTACTTCGAGGGGTCGCCCGGAATCATGCTTCTGCCTCGCGGCGTGGCCAGCGACCTATCGAGGCTAGGGTGGTCCAAGGACAAAGTCAGGAGTTTCTTGTGGGAAGAGTCGAAATTGCCGGATTCCCCCGCTTTGAGAGGCATGATGAGGGGGACTCTGTCCGGCAAGCAAATCCCTGAGGCGTCCGTTCAATACCCGATGCCGATAACCGCCAAGCCGGAGAATATCATCGTCGCCGTGGCCGGCGGAGCCCAATCGGGGCACAACTACTGGATGCAGGTTGGCGTTACTGCTCACGCGACCAGCGCCGCGATGGAACTCCCGGCGAACTGGGAAGAGTTGATCAGGAAAGCCGAAGAGGCGCTAGGTCCGCTCTCTTAAGCCCAAATCATTGCACCGCCGCAAGAGGGTTAGCTTGCGCCTTTGGTGACCCCCATAACAGAAGCAATACGGCACTCCGGTTGTTTATCGGCGCTGTTGAACCCCCTGAATCATCCAGGGCTGGGGATTCAGGGGGTTTGAGGGAAACCGCCATCCACCCGACGGCCGGGGCGATGCCTCTTGGGGATCTGTCGTGATCGGGAGTCGCGCCAGCCCTGGCAGAAACGCTGGTGAGATCAAGACACCATCGCCCACGAATGTGTCGATTCCTCTTCGTTTTTTCGCCGATCGTGGACAGCCACTGGGAGAACAAACGGTATGAAGAACTCTATGTGCTTCAACAGGAGGCAACCGACGAGGCGCAGCGCGTCAAGCTGCTGAAAGAGGCGGAGACACTGCTGATGGACGAAATGCCTGCTGCCTCGACGGTATGGGAGTTTCGCACCATCGTCATGTGGCCGCTGGTCAGGAACTGGGGCCATGGTCCGTTAGCCTATGTTGGGCAGCGATTCGATGAGGTTTGGCTGGCGAAATAGGGCTTGTTGACAGCTTCTGATGGCGATGGTAGATTGGTAAACACTTGTTCCCCCAGGAGGCATCGTGTATAAAGTCGTGAGCCCGGTCGGCGCGCCAGCCGTCGAGGCGACAACTCCCGCCCCGCGTCTTTCGGATTTGCGAGGCAAGACCATCTGCGAGGTGTGGAACGGCGATTTCAGGGGACACATCACGTTTCCCATCATGAGGGAGCTGCTCCAGAAGCGCTACCCGGATGCGAAGATAATCCCCTATACCGAGTTCCCCATAACGACCGTCATCGGCAACACCGGGAACCTGCAAGAGCGCCTGAACACCGCTGTCTCGCTCGCTCTCCAGAGGGGCTGCGATGCGATGATAACCGGCAATGGCTTCTGAGGCACCTGCACGCCCGCGTGTACGCGGCCAGCCGTGGCAGCGGCCAAAGCCGGCATCGCCTCTGTGGTCTTCGTCGGCACTTCCTTTGTGCGGACCGCCTCCGTAGTCGCCTCCTCGATAGGGATGCCCGACCTGGGCATCGCCGAATATCCCGGTGCGGTCCAGGTCGATTCGGAGGCGGCGATAAGAGAGAATATGGAGAAGGTGGTCCTGGACCGTGTCATCGCGGGGTTGACCGGGCCAGGGCGCAGCTCGGGCGTGGCGAGAGCAGGCAACCCCGAAGAGATCGTGGCCACGGGCGGCCTGGTGGAGGTCAACAAGCTCTTCCACGAAAAGGGATGGACCGATGGCCTCGCCATAGTTCCTCCTACTCTGGAAATGATCCGGGAGTACCTGAGATACACCGACCGGTCACCCCATGAAGAGATCGCCATACTCCCGCAGGCGGACCTGCGCGCCACTCCGTGGAACGTCGCGGCCAACGCGATAATGGCGGGATGCGGCCCGGAGTTCATGCCTCTGCTGATCGCGGCGGTGGAGGCGGTGGGCGAGCCGGAGTTTCAACTGATGAATCTGGGCAGCACGGGCTGCAAGACTCCCTGGCTGCTGGTGAACGGCCCGATCGTCAAGCAGTTGGGCATCGAGTATGGTCTGGGCCTTCGCTCTCGCGGACCCAACCCGTCCATAGGCCGCGCCCTTGGCCTCATATTGAACAACATAGCCGGGCTAAGGCCGGGGGTGACGCTCATGGGAAGTTGGGGCTACTACCTCCCCTTCGTCCTCGCTGAGAACGAAGCCGTGTGCGAAGAAATTGGCTGGGAACCTTACCACGTACGTTACGGCTTCGACAAGGGGACGAGTACGGTGACCGCCAGAACAACGGTCTACTGGGGTGGGCCCGTCACCCCGAGCACGAGCACCCCTCTGGCGCCGACGCCGCGTTCGATCCTCAAACTGACGTCCAAGAATCTGGAGCGGAACACAATGGTCGAATCTTCGCTGCGTTTCGGAAACCGCAACATGGTTGCCGTGCTCATGACGCCGCTGGCCGCCAGGGTAGTGGCGCGTGGCGGGTACTCGAAGCGAGATGTGGCCCGGTATCTCTGGGAGAATACGGGGATGACCGTGGGCGAGGCAAACAATTGCCTGCAAGCCTATACCGGCGCAGGCGTCACTGTCCACGAGCTTGTGGAGCTGGGGAGACTGCCCAAATCCTTCGATCTAAGCGACAATGAGACCATTCCGCTCTTTGCGGATGCGGAAATGATTGATGTTGTCGTATGCGGTGATGAGCACCGGGACAAGGTGATGAGCCTCTGGTGCAACTACCAGACGCCGGTGACCAAGGGAATATTGGGGGTCGGAGGTCAGGGGCCGGGGGCCGATACGACCGCTCCCTGAATCGCTCTCGGCGTGGGGGAGGGACTTCTCCCCCTCGGAACGGGAAGGGGTCAGGTTCGTTGTCGTTTTCATCCTTCCTGGCGTCCGGATGCAACCGCGTCACGGAGGCCAGCAAACTCTCTAAGGAGGTCAGAAGTGTTTCGAGCAGACAGATTGATGGGGCCGGTATCCACCATGATCGTGCTGGGCCTTCTGCTGGCGAGCTGTGCGCCGCCGGCGGCGCCCGCCCCAACCAGCGCGCCAGCTCCCAAGGCGCCGGCGGCTGCCCCCAAGGCCGAGACCCCGGCGCCGAAGGCGCCCGCAGCGACCGGGGCGCCGTCCCCGACGCCCAAGCCAGCGGGCGACCAACCCAGGTATGGGGGCATCCTCACCATCCTTACTGACGTGGACCCGCCGAGTTTTGATGCGCACCAGGAGTCAGCCTATTGGACCTTCCACCCTGTCGGCCCTGCCACCAGTACGCTTCTCCAATTCGATCCCCTGGAGACTACCAAGGCCATTCCTGACCTTGCCGAGCGCTGGGAGGCAAGCGCCGACGGCCTGACCTATACCTTCTACCTGCGCAAGGGGGCCAAATTCCACAACGGAATGCCGGCCACTGCCGAGGACGCTCGCTACTCCCTTGAACGGGTGCGCACGCCTCCCAGAGGCATGGTCAGCCCTCGGCGGCAAAACCTCCAGCCCCTTAAGTCGATGGAGGCAGTCGACGAAACCACCCTTAAGGTGACGTTGGAGCGCGTCTATCCTTCCTTCGTGCCCTTCATCGCCCAGGGATGGATGGCGGTCTACCCTAAGAAGGTGATTGAAGAGAAGGGAGACATGAAGAGGGACGTGGTGGGCACCGGGCCCTTCAAATACAAGGAGTACCGGCGTGGCGTCTCCCATGATCTTGTGAAATTCGACGATTACTTCATCAAGGGTCGGCCCTATCTTGACGGCGTCAAGTACTACATAGTCAGAGAGGCAGCCACAAGGCTGGCTGCTCTGCGCACCAAGAAGGCATTGGTCATCCTTCCCCATCCGGGTATCACACCCCCCGAGGCTGAGGTTATCAAGAAAGAAGAGACCAACATGGTCACTCAGAGCGGCCTTTATCTCACCCACGATAACCTGGTGATGAATACGTCGCGCAAACCGTGGGATGACGTTCGCGTTCGCCGCGCCGTGCTGCTTGCTACCGACAAACAGGCCGCGGTCCAGTTCGTTCGCCAGGGAGGGGCAACGGTGGGCGGCCCCATGCCTCCCTCCGGACTTTGGGATATCCCCAAGGACGAGCTCCTCAAAATGCCGGGCTTCAGGCAGCCCAAGGACCAGGACATAGCCGAGGCGAAAAAGCTCCTGGCGGAAGCCGGCGTTGCCCCCGGGACAAGAGTGGGTCTTATGACCCGCCAGACCTTCTCGGACCTCGCCATCTTCATGCAGAGTCAACTGACCGGGCTGGGGTTCAATGCCGTCGTGGACATCCAGGAGCCGAGCGTAGCCACAGACCGTCAGCGCAAGCGTGATTTCGATGTGAACCCGGGCGGCCTGGGGATCGCCGTGGATGACCCGGATGCCTTCTTCGGCGAGCTCTACACCTCGAACGCGCCGCGCAACTTCTCCGGCCTCAAAGATCCCAAAGTGGATGAGCTTTTCGAAAAGCAGACTCGTACCCTGGACCTCGTCGCCCGCAAGCAGATCGTCATAGACATGCAGAAGCTAGCCCTGGAGAATCCCGGCGTCGTGCCCATTGCCTGGCGACTCATGACCATGGCCCAGTGGAAAGAAGTGATGAACTACAAGATGCCCATGTCCACCTTCAATAACACCAAATTCCAGGACGTCTGGCTGGCGAAATAGGGGGCCAGGGGTTGGGGGT
>JACPQD010000075.1 GCA_016190665.1 Chloroflexota bacterium | reverse complement strand
GTGTCCTCTGCTTGTTCCCCCTTCCCGCGGCGGGAAGGGGGCCAGGGGTTAGGTTCGTATCTTCTCCCGACGGGGAGGGGCTTTGCGCTGCCGCCGTATGGTCGGCAAGTCGTCGACAATCCCCCACCTGCCGAGGACTTCCACGTGTTTCCACGAAACAGGGAGTATCCTCTGCTTGTTCCCCCTTCCCGCGGCGGGAAGGGGGCCAGGGGGTTAGGTTCGTATCTTCTCCCGCCAGTACTCCAGCACATCCGCCAAACTCTGCTCCAGGGGGATGCGCGGCTCCCAGCCCGTTCGCTCCCTGATCTTCGAGAAGTCGCACACCGACTCTGCGACGTCGATGGGGCGAAAGCAGCTCGAGTCTTGCTCCACACGGATGGCCACTTTCGACCGGGAGAGAAAGAAATCCAGGACCGCCTGGATAGGAACGCTTCTGCCGGAGCCCAGGTTGTAGACCTCTCCGGGCTCTCCCTTTGTCAGCGCCAGGTAGTATCCGCGCACCATGTCCCGGACGTCGGTGAAATCGCGCTGGGCGGTCAGGTTCCCGCACTTCAAGACCGAGGGCCTCAGGCCCGCCTCCGCCTCGGCGACCTGGCGGGCGAAGGCGGCGGTGACAAAGGCGTCGCTCTGCCGTGGCCCGATATGGTTGAAGGGTCGTACCCGGACGCACTGGACGCTATGGCTGGCGAAATACTGATAGCCCATCATGTCCTGGGCCACTTTGCTCACGGCGTAGGGGTTGCAAGGGCGGAGGGGATTGGTCTCCTTGATAGGCAGCTCCTCCGGCAAGGGCCGGCCGTACTCCTCATTGGAGCCGACGACCAATATCCGCGCGCCGATCCCGCACGTCAGCACCGCTTTCAGCACGTTCAGCTGCCCAACGATGTTGTTGATGATGGTGCTCTCCGGGTCCTCCCACGATAGGGGGACGGCCGCCTGGGCGGCCAGATGGAAGATGAGGTCAGGTCTGGCGTCCGCCACCACGTCGCAGACCTCGCTGGCACGCGTCAGGTCGAGGGTGTAAAGGGTGAGGCGCTGGCGAAGGTCGCAAATATTGACCTCGTCCTCTGCGCAGCGGCAAATGCCTGCCACGTCCAGCCCCTGGGCGAGAAGATACTCCGCCAGGTGGCTGCCGGCAAACCCGCCGATTCCGGTGATGAGCGCCTTCAGGGGATGTTTACCTCGCTGGAGTCAGTCTACTAGCCTTAATATATCTTATCCAGCGAGGGAATGGCAAGGTGAAGGGGGGGAGGAGCAATTTCAACGAATTCGCATCTGTTCAAACACACTCATGATCTGCAAAAATACTTTCAAGATTCCTACCAACACAGTTAAGCCCGCAAAGAGATCCCAGGCTATCAGGTAGCCGCGCCACTCATTGTGGATGGGCAATAAGTAGTCCAGGATAGTTGGTCCGTCGTGGGGTTCGTCTTGAGGTTCATCTGGGACATTAATCAGGTCCAAAAAATTGAGGAATGAGTGACCGGCAAGCGCACTAAGAATGAGAAAGTAACCAGAATCCTTCTCAAAGAAGAGCGAGGTAATTACCAGAACGAAGACGCAGGCAAGCTAAGGACTTTAAAGAGGGACATGCTCGTGAGCCTTTCTGTCAACAATATCCCCCATTGCCAAGCCCTGATCTCGTCGCAAAGCGGCACGATTCCGTTTCTGATGGTGCACGCCAGTTTAACTAGTACCAAGTTGTAGAAGTAGGCGTAACATGTTTTCGGGCCGAACGCCGGTTCTTTAGCTTTCCTCTCCCTCGACGGGAGAGGGTAGGGTGAGGGTGAAACCGGAAAGCCCCCTCACCTTAGTCCTTTCCCGCGGAGGGGAGAGGAAACTTGCGCTCTTCTGCGCAACTAGACACTAGCGCAATGGCACACAGAAAGACGCGGCGCGAGTCTGCCCGGCGGGAACCGGCCAGCGCCTGCGGGCCGAAGCAGCCGCCTGCGTCCAGTCCTGATAAGGGCGCGGCACCAATAACCGGCGTTGACAAGGTCTCTTTCCACAACGCCGATGCACCGAGACCCAGCATTTGCGGTTGTGACATGTCAGGAGAAGGCGTGTCCACTCGCCCATCCTTGGAGTCTCAGTAGCTCCTTCCGACACTCTATCGCGAAATTTGTCTGGGTGTCAAGGTTTAGGTGCCGCGGTTTAGGTGCCGCGGCCGTGATAGGGGCTTCAAAGATGCCCGCTACCATCCGCCTGATGCGCGGGGGCAAATGGTCGACAAGCTGCAATCTTACTTGCCAGACATGGCGCTATCTGCGATAATTACGCTATCAGCGCTAATAGCGCAATATGAGGTGCACACCATGGAAAAGAAGAGCGGCGCCTATGAAGCCAGAAGGCAGCTTGGCCGCGTCCTGAGGGAGGTCGCCAGCAAGGACGACATGTACATCGTGGAGAAGAACGGGGAGGCGGTGGCGGCAGTCGTGCCCATGCACTTGTACAAGCAGTGGAAGAAGGACTGCGAGGAACTCTTCGACATGGTGAGAGAGGCTGCCGAGCGAGCAAACATGGCTCCTGAGGAGGCGGATGAGCTGGCTCTCGAGGCGGTCAGGGCGGTTCGGGAGGAGGAAGCGAGGAAAGCGACAGCGCGATCAGCGCGATAAAGGAGTCTGTACGATGGAAAAGAAAATCGGCGCCTATGAGGTTAGAAGGCAGCTTGGCCGGGTGCTGCGGGAGGTCGCCGGTGAGGGGAACCAGTATGTAGTGGAGCGCAACGGAGAGCCGGTGGCGGCGGTGGTGCCTATAGAGATATATGCTCAATGGAAGAAGGCCCGCCAGGAGCTGTCCGACATCATGAGGGAGGCTGCCGCACGTTCAGACGTGGCTTCTGAAGAAGAAGCGGAAGCAATAGTGGCCGAGGCGATTAGGGCGGTCCGCGAGGAAGAAACGAGGCAAGCAGGTTGAGGAGAGTGGTTCTCGACACCAATGTGATCGTGAGCCGCTTCATCATTGAAAAGGGACCATCGGCCAGGATAGTTGACCGCTGGGTGGCGGGCGCCTTCACCCTTCTTCTATCTGAGCCTATCCTTGCGGAGTACCATAGAGTCTTGGGTTATCAGAGTGTGAGGGGTCGACACGGCCTCAACCCTGAACAGATTGACCGCGCCGTGGCGAGGTTCCGAGAATCCGCGGTTGTTGTCGAGGCATCCCAGCCGCTCAAAGTGATTGCCGACGATCCCAAGGATGATAAGTTCCTCGAATGCGCCGTTGCGGGCAGTGCAGATTACGTTGTCAGCGGAGACGCCCATCTGCTGGCGCTGCGGGAATACTTGGGCATCCGGATTCTATCCCCGGCAGCGTTTCTAGCCATGCTGGATTAGGAAGACCGGTAGGAGCTGTCGCCACAGACGTGTGGCCGTCTCGTTCTATCCATAGCGCTATCAGCGCAACATGAGGTGAAGACCATGGAAAAGAAGATCGGCGCCTATGAAGCCAGAAGGCAACTCGGCCGGGTCCTGCGGGAGGTCGCCGGCAAGGACGACATGTACATCGTGGAGAAGAACGGGGAGCCGGTAGCGGCGGTTGTGCCCATGCACATGTACGAGAAGTGGAAGAAGGAGCGGGAAGAGTTCTTCGACTGGATGGAAGAGGCCGCCAAGCGGGCGAATATGGAGCCTGACGAAGCCGATAGACTGGCCGCAGAGGCCGTCAGGGCGGTTCGTGAAGAAGAAGCCAGGCGAGCCACGAAAGCCCGCCGATGAGGGTGGTCTTGGACACGAACGTGATCGTGAGCCGGACGCTTTCCGAAAGGGGAGCGCCGGCGGAGATCGTGAGACTTGGTCGCGCAGGCGCGTTCACATTCCTGGTTTCCGAGCCTATTCTGGCAGAGTATCAAAAGGCTCTGAGCTACAAAGGGGTTCAGGCTCGATACGGCTACTCGGCGCGAGACGTCGCCCGGGAAATCCGCAAACTTCGGAAGTCCGGCGAGATGGTCCAGGCACCGGAGCCTCTGCGCGTGGTCCCTGACGATCCGAAGGATGACATCTTCCTGGAATGCGCTGCCGCTGGGGAGGCGGATTACATCGTCAGCGGCGACTCACATCTGCTGGCGCTGCGGGAATACCGGGGCATCCGGATTCTTTCGCCGGCGGTGTTCCTGGCTTTTCTGGAACGGGAGGGTCGGTAGGAGAACAAGGCCCGGGCGCACGGCCATGCGCCCCCACGCAGACGCTCTAGCCTACCGGCTTCTGGCCTATCTCGTCCCACCTGCCGTCCAGGGTGGCTTCAACGACCTTTCCGTCTCTGACCACGAGGCGTACCGTGTGCGGCGTTATGGCCTGGGTAACTATCTGGCCCGTGCGGTCGCCGTAGCCCCCGTGGCGGCTCTCAAAGGCGTAGACGAGAATCCAGGTGTTCGCCTCAGCCCCGGGCGATGATCCATCCAGCTTCAGGGTCTCCGGCATGCCGTCCCACTTGAAGGTGGGGGCGTTCTTGATGAACTCCACGGCGATGGCCTGGCTCTGTTCCAGGGTTACGGCTCCCTGCCTGGATGCAGGCGTACCGCTCGGAGGCCCCGTACCCCCGCCAGAGCCACAGCCGCCCACCATCGGCACTACCAACATCAGGCCGCCTATTGCCCACAGAATCGTCTTCAAGGGTTGTGCCTCCCCTCCGGGTTCCTTCTCCTCCATCTTAGCGGGAAAGGGCGAAAGATGCAAAGGGCGGTGGCGGAAAGCGTAGCCAGGTTACCGGATGCCCAGTCGAAAGCCGTCCCTGACCAGCATTCCCGAGGCATCCGCCACTCGATAGATAGCGATGTTCGGGGCCAGCGCTATCTCCTCCCGCTGAGAAGGAGATAGCCACGCCCGGGCCAGGCTTTCGTCGAAGAGTATCAGGTCCCGGTCGGCGGCAAGCGGTTCCTCCCAGCGCGCTTGATCGCGGAGGTCAATCCACGTGGACGGATACTGTCTGAGGTAATACTGCACCTGGCGCCCACTCTCGAAGGACAGGATGTGCACCTTCTCGGGGGCGTAGTTCTCCTTTATATACGCCATTCTGGCCCTGAGGGCAGCTTCCTCCTGCCGAAGGCCCGGAAGAGTCAGCGGGCGCGGATGAAAGAGAAATACAAGGACGTTGGCGAGGAGCAGGACAGCAACAAGGGCGAGGCCTGGCCGCCTCAGCCCGGCGAGAAACCGGGCCGCGACCAGGAGCAGCCCGGGGAGGAAGGTGAAGACATATCCCGGATCGCCGATATGCACCAGGGAGTAGAAAAACATTACGGGGAGGACCCACAGCACGAGGAAGCCCCACGGGAAGCCGGGGGCGAACCGTCGCCAGACCCAGGCAAGGATTCCGGCCACAAGAGGGACGCTTGTGGCGTAGAGCGCGTAGAAGGTGTAAGCCGCAGTATCCCGCGCGCTGACGGCCAGCGCCGCCGCGCCGTGCTGAACCAGACTGTAGCGATTGGTCACGTCTTCGTTCAGGTAGCCGGAGATCACTCCGGCGTACTCGTCGAAACCGCCGGAGAGGGCGACTGTCGGGACCAGCCAGAGGCCGACCCCGGCGGCGGCCACCCCCAGGGCGGCAAGGACGCGCCACGGCGACTGGCGGTAGAGGCTGGCGACGAAAAGCGGCCCCAGAAAAAGCAAGAGGTCGGGGCGGAATCCGGCACCCACGCTGTACACCGCCGCCAGGACCGCCGCCAGCCTCTTTTCGCCGCGAAGGATACGATAGGCCAGCAGGGCCGCCAGCGAGCTGAAAAAGGCCAGCGATGTGTAGGCAAGGGCCACCTCCCCACGAGACCAGAACGTGACGCTGAACGTCAGCAGCAGAGCGGCAATCAGCCCGGTGCGGCGGTCGAAGATGAGTGCGCCCAGCAAGTAGAGCGTGGCCACGGCCAGAGCGCTGAAAAGGATGCTCTCCGCCACGAGCGAAGCATTCGCGTCGGCTAATGCTATCTGAAAGGCCCGCCCGAGCCCGACGAAATAGGGGTAGCCCGGAGGATGGGGATAGTGGAGCCGGACATCGAAGGCCTCCATGCCAAAGGCGAAGTTTACCGCGTCCCAGTTGGAGAGGAGCTGGGTGCGGAAGGGTATACGCGTGGCCAGGACAACACCGAGGAGGAGGAGGACCAACAGGGCATCCACCGTGTGAGATCGCCGTTTGGCGGCCAAATTGTCAGTCACACTCGTGTTCCGCAATGCGGCCCCTGCGCAGGACCGTCTCCACCCAGTCCGACGGGTCAGACTTGTGAGACAGGCGCCTCATTGCGCTCTGTAAAGGTACAACGCATCAGGGGTAAGGGAGGCGAAGCCCCGATTTGTCGGGGCTTCGCCTCCCCCGGGCGACACAGGCGCCCCTACCGAAATCTCTCCTAGGCTGTCGCGGCTTGGCTTTTGCCGCCTTCCACCACCTTCAGGCCGGCCTCGACGCGAAGGATGTCCGCCTTGTCCGTCAGCTCCCAGGGGGCATCGATGTCTGTCCGGCCGAAGTGCCCGTAGGCGGAGGTCGCCTTGTAGATGGGGCGCCGCAGCTTCAAATGCTCGATGATGGCCGCCGGACGCAGGTCGAAGTGCTTCTTGACCAGGGCGACTATGGCTTCCTCGGGGACCGTGGCCGTGCCGAAGGACTCGACGGAGATGGAGACCGGGTGCGCCACCCCGATGACGTAGGCAAGCTGGATCTCCAGCCGGTCAGCCAGGCCGGCAGCGACGAGGTTCTTGGCCACGTAGCGCGCCGCGTAGGCGCCGGAGCGGTCGACCTTCGTCGGGTCCTTGCCGGAGAAGGCGCCGCCGCCGTGGCGCGCCACGCCGCCGTAGGTATCGACGATGATCTTGCGGCCGGTGAGGCCGGCATCGCCCATCGGCCCGCCGATGACGAAACGGCCAGTGGCGTTGATGAAGTACTTGGTCTTCTTGTCCAGAAGGTTGTGCGGGATGACCTCGCGGATGACCTGCTCCATGATATCGCGGCCGATGACGTTGTTGCTCACCAGCGGGTCGTGCTGCGCGCCAATAACCACGGCCTCGACCCGTTTGGGCACGCCATAGGAGTATTCCACCGTGACCTGCGACTTCCCGTCGGGGCGAAGATAAGGCAGCGTCCCATCCTTCCTCACTGCGGCGAGCCTGCGGGCCAGCTTATGGGCCAGCGAGATGGAAAGCGGCATGTACTCCGGCGTCTCTTTGCAGGCGAAGCCGATCATCATGCCCTGGTCGCCGGCGCCAATCACATCATAGCCGTTCTTGTTGTTGCCCGGGGTGCACTTGACCTCGAACGATTCGTCGACGCCCATCGCGATATCCTTGGACTGCTCTTTGATCGAGACGATGACGCCGCAGGTCTCGCAGTCGAACCCATACTTGGCCCGGGTGTAACCCACCTCACGCACCGTTTCCCTGATGATGGTAGGGATGTCCACGTAGCAGGACGTGGTGATTTCGCCCATGACAGCGATGAGACCGGTGGTCGTCGCTGACTCACAAGCCACCTTCGCCATTGGGTCCTGGGCGATGATGGCGTCTAAGATGGCGTCGGATATCCGGTCGCACATCTTGTCGGGGTGCCCCTCCGTCACCGACTCCGATGTGAACAGTAGCGATGGGGACGTCATAAAACTGGTGGTCATTTTTGTTGTCTCCTTCCGTGTTTGGGCTGCGCCCAGGGGCTGGGGGCTGGGG
>JACPQD010000074.1 GCA_016190665.1 Chloroflexota bacterium | reverse complement strand
GGCCCCCGGCCCCCGGCCCCCGCTAAGGTACCGTCAGGCGCATGATTTCTCCCACGTCGTCGACTTCCTCCAACTTCTCCAGTGCCCGCAGCAGCTTGTCGACGGCGCTGTCCGATAGCACGAGGGAGGCGTTATCTTTGAACTTGTCAACGATGTCCTGGTGGGGCGCCGGGTGCTCCGGCGTCCCGGGGAGGTGGGTGTGAGGTGTACTCTGCTCCAGGACCCGCCCATCTCTGGTCTTGACCACGATGCGCCCCCGATTTTCCGGGCGCCATGACTCCTCATCCAAAGTGTGGACGATCTTATCGGCCAGGCCAAGAATCTCAGGGTCCCGCACCTTTTCCTCGGAGAAGGACCTTATCCCCACGTTGCCGTCGACTAGCATTACCGACAGTAGATACGGAAGGCTGAAGCGCGCGTCATAGGCGCCCGGTCGGTACGCTTTTTCCCTGGGCAGGAAGTGGAACTCGGCGCGAATGGCGGGGACGTAGCAGTTAATCTCGCCCACGTCCTCAGCCCGCAGCCCCGCCTTTCGCAACGTTCTCAGCGAGTTAAGAAAGTAATGCGTGCCGTGTCCAGCGGGGAAGAACTTGATAGTGCCCAGGGCGCTCTCCCAGGCCGTCCCCAGGTTTTCCACTAGCCGGGGAGGGTCATGGGGATCGCTGGCGTACAGCGCCGCGAAATAGCCGCGATCGCCCTCGAAGATCCGTTCGGGACCCTTCAATCCGGCCTCAGCAGTCATAGCCGCCACGACCCCGGCGTGGGCGCCCCACCCGTAGTTGAAGGGAAGGGCTTGCGCCTTTTCACGATGAGTCTGCATCAAGGACAGGTTGAGGCTGCCGGCGAATCCGAGGGCCGAGACGGTGTTATCGACATCCAGCTCCATGAGCCTGGCAGCCTCCAGGGCGGCGGCGAAGACCGTGGCGACGCGCTGGACCGGCTTGTTCTCCACGGAACCGACAGTGGGGTCATGCATGAAGACCTTGTCCATGCCCAGGGCGAGGCCAAAGCGGCAGGCCAACTCGTAGCCGGCGATGGCGGCGGTAATGACGTCCTTCCCGCCTTTGCCCAGCGCTTCGCCGACGGTGAAGGCGGTGGGAACGACGAAGGCGCTGAGATGGGCCCAGGGGCGGAAATGGGTGTCATCGATATCGAGGGCGCGTCCGCAGGCGGCGTTGGCCAGGACCGCGCTCGCCACCCCCA
Organism: Chloroflexota bacterium; assembly: GCA_016190665.1. Classification (GTDB taxonomy): domain Bacteria; phylum Chloroflexota; class Dehalococcoidia; order JACPQD01; family JACPQD01; genus JACPQD01. Next base: position 69,052 of record JACPQD010000074.1, on the reverse strand, counting down.
TCCGCGCGCCGTCACCGATGATTGTGGCCTCGGGAGGCCCCCCCATGCGCTTGGCTACCGAGGCGATTTTTCGTGTCCAGTCCATGGCGCTGCCTGCCACCGCACAGCCTACGGTGTCCGTGATGTGGTCCTTAACCCTCGCCACCACGTCGGAGGGGATGTCCTCATATTTCAACTGTGTAGCGAATTCAGCCAGGGTGCGCGAATAAGACTTACCGGATGTCTGGGTCAAAGCTGTCACCTCCAAGCCTGATTACCTTATTTTGAAGTGCGCCCCGACACGTCGGGGCGCGTTGGAAAGCGGCGGCAGGCCGCCGCACTCCAACGCTGCCGCATCATGGCTCAGCACGGCTACAATGCTGTCCGATAAGACTTCTCTGTCAACTGCGTGACGTCAGATTCGAATTTCCTCTGCCGTCGATGGGAGAGGTTAGGTGACGCCTGATGCGTCGGGAGGGTCGCCACGATGATGCACTGCACTCACTCCCACTAAATTATGCGCCCTTAGACTTTTCGTGCCTTTCGTGTATTTCGTGGTTTCCCTTCGAGGCTAATCTCTGGACGGCAACACGATGGTCGAGGTTCCCTGGGCCGTCCGCTGCCCGAGCTGGTTTTCGGCCCAGACTTCGCACTCCACGAGGTGCTCGCCGTCCTCCACTGCTTTCCTTGTTACTACTCCTTTGCACCAGGTAGTGTCGCCGAAGATGTTGGGCCGGCGGATCGACACGCCATGCTTCTTGAGGAAGCCTTCATCGCCCATCCAGTTGGTGAGCACGTGGGAGACCCAAGCGATACGCTGGCTGCCGAGATCGTAGGCCCCGGGCATACCGGCCTCCTGCGCCATTTCCGGTTCCGCATGGCCGCGGGCGGGATGGCCTTGAGCGCGCGTCTTCCGGTCAATGTAGGCGTCGGCAGGGTGACGCCGCCGGTAACGGACGGCAATCTCGTTGGCCAGGTAGGGGCTGCCCCGGCCTTTATAATAGCAGACCATATCGGTGATGCACAGCGGTCCCTTAACCACGTGGCCCAGGGAATCACCGACGCCGACCTCCTCCCAGTAGCGGGGCGTGGCGCCGCGCACCTCCTCTGTGTCGATGTCCCGCTCGATGGCCGCCAGTTCCTCCGGGGAATACTGATGGGCTTCCCTCTTCTGGTAGCGCATGCCGCCCTCGGCCCGGGCTCGTGGGACGCGGGCCATGCGCCGCAGGGCACGGGCGATCAACTCACCTTTCTGATTAAAATAGGTTACCTCGCCTATTTGCATAATCCATCTCTTCACCACACCGCCGTATTTCCACACGGCGTCGACGAGCTTAGCCTTGGTGAAGATTTCGTCGTTGAGGTAGATAGGCCTGAAGAAATGCCATTCGGTGCCGGCGTATATCCAGTGGATGCCGCGCAGCTTAGGGGCTATCTGGCCCATGATGCAGCTATCCAAGAAAGTGGGCGGCGCGAGGGTGGAGCCGTATTTTGTCTGCTTACCGTATTCCAGGTCGCACCACAGCGGGTTGTCATCGCCGATGCCATAGGCGTAGTGCCAGATGGCGTCGCGTGTGGCGGCGTGGTTCCACTGTCTGACACGCAAGTCAACTCCGATGAGGCTTCTCGCCTCCTCAAGGCTTTCATCGGTTAGTGTTGGGGTCTGTGATGGATCATATGCTGTTTCCGCCGACACCGAATGCTCCTCTCGATCCTCTCCAGGTTGATCTATTTGGCCAGCCAGACGCGGTCCAGATTATTGTGGCCGAAGGCGCCGAAGCCAGCGACAGGTTATCATCTTTGGAGTGGCCCTGTCAACCTCGGCTGGGTCGCGATAGTGCCGAGTTCCGCGCCCGCACTTTCCACCTTCGCCGGACGGCGCCGGAAGAGATAAACGGCGGATGGGACTTCGCTGCAAGAGACCCTGAGGTGGTACAATAGTCACGCAGAGGTGGAGGGAAATGCGAAGCATAGTAATGGTCGCGGTGGTCCTGGCGGCTGTCGCGCTGGCGATAATCGGCGGCTTCTGGTCGGCAGGAGGTCTCCCCAAGTCCATTCCGTCTCCCACTCTTACTCCCGTTCCTACTCCTATGCTGACTGCCCTGGCTCCGCTTGTCCTGACGCCTACGCGGCCTTCTGCTGTTGCGTCCGCTCGCACCCCTTCGCCGGTACGACCTGAAGTGGAGTTTGACGTATCCATAACCGAAGTTAGTGGGGCGGGACTAACCCGGACCCTTTCCGCTCGGATTGCCAATGTGGGAAGGGCTGATGCCCATCGTGTCTGGCTCAAGTTGGAGGCTACTTCCGGGGGCGCTGCGATCAAGCTCGGTGGACAGGACTACCTGAGGGAGGACATCGGCGCGTTGAAAGCTGCTTCATCAATACAGAGGCGAGTGACCTTGAGCGTTAGCCCGCTCGATGGGCTTAAGGTGGCCGGCAATGGCTTGAGATTCGTGCTTACTGTTTACTCGGATGAGCGGACGCAGACCTTCTCCTACGAATACCGGCCTTAGGTTGGCGGCGGCTCGCGGGATACGGCGCGGCAACGGGGTCAACGGATTCCGGAACGGATAAACGGATGATGACCCTCGAATATCCCAGCGCTTCCTTCATCCATAACCTTGGCGACGGGCGCAATGCGGTCGGTCCCAAGCACATCTATGAGGCCAAAGGAAACTCAAAAAAGGACGTAGTGGGGACCGGGCCTTACAAGTTCAAGGCTTTCAGCCCGGGCGTAAGCTGGAGCGTGGTGAAGAACCCGGATTATTTCATCAAGGGCCGGCCTTACCTCGACGGGATCAACTGGTACATTATCTCCGACGCGGCCACGAGGTTTGCCGCTCTTCGGACGCATCGTGTCCAGGCGACACCGTTCTCCTCGCAGGGATTGACGCCCTCCCAGACCCAGATCATCCAGAAGGAGTTCGCCGACAGGATAACCGTTGACACTTATCCAAGCCTCGTCGCGCAGGCCTTCTGGATGCCCGTTGGCAAGGCCCCGTGGAACGACATCCGGGTACGCCGGGCAGTGGAGCTGGCCATTGACCGGCCCAATATTATCAAGGTGGCTGCCGAGGGAGTGGGAGAGATCGGCGGGTACATATCGCCCACCGGGATCTGGAGCCTGCCGAAGGATGAGATACTGAGTCGGCCCGGCTACCGCCAACCCAAGGATGCGGATATCGCTGAGGCCAAGCGGCTGATGGCCGAGGCGGGATACGCACAAGGAATCAGGACGACCACAATCAGCAGGAATGCGCCACAGTATGAGAGGAAGTGAAGGATTTCAAAGCTGGTATTGGGAACTTCAATAATCTGAAGTTTCAGGACGTGTGGTTGGAGAAATAGACTCGCCTCATTGACGAACAGGGCTGCGGATTCAAGTGATAGAAATCCTGTCCATCCTGTTCATCCATGTTAAGAGAGGGGGAGGAAAACAATGCCCTTTGCCAAGCTAGAAGATAGCCTCGAGACCTACTACGAAGTCGACGACTTCACCGACCCCTGGAAAATGCCGGAGACGATCGTCCTCCATCACGGCATGGGGAAAAACAGCCGGATGTGGTACGGATGGGTCCCCGTCCTTGCCCGGCGTTACCGTGTGGTCAGGTTCGACGCCCGGGGGTTTGGGCAATCCAGCGCGCCGCCGCAGGGCTATCGTTGGTCGCTCAGCGGGTTTGCGCGGGACGTGAGACTGCTGCTGGACTACCTGAAGCTGGACAGAGTGCACTTGGTGGGCGAGACCCTGGGCGGCAGCATCGCGATGCAGTTCGCCATCGAACATCCGGAGCGCCTGCGCAGCCTCACTGTTTGCAGCCCTCCCTTCCACTTCACCAAGCCCTCGTATGCGGCGGACGCCGAAGAAATCGAGAACGATGGCATGGCGGCCTTCACCCGCCGCAGCATGGCGCGGCGGCTCGATCCCTCCCAGGTCGACCCCGCTTTCGTGGAATGGTACATCGGCGAGATGGGCAGGACCTCGGGCCGCGTGGCGGCCGCGGTGCTGCGCGCCATGGCGGGCAGCGACCTGAGGGACAGATTGGCGCGTATTACAACACCGACGCTGATCATGTCCGCCAAGGATTTCTTCATTTATGCGCCGGACGAATTGCAGCGAATGCAGAAGCTGATACCCAATGCTGAGTTGAAGGTCTTCTCCGGCGTTTCCGGCATGGTGCATTACGCCCAGCCGGAGATGTGCGCTCACGCGCTGCTGGAGTTTCTGGGGAAGCTGTAGAGCAGGTGCCGAAGGTCGTTGGGCTCTATGGCCGCTGTTCTTTGATCTTTCCGGTTCTGGTGCGGCCACGAACGGGCGACTCCCGTTCTTCTCGCCGTCAACGCGGCGGGATCTGGTGGAGAGATCGTTCCTTCGCTGCCTTCGCTGCCTCGGCAAGAACCCTCTCCACGGGGCGCAGGGGGATCACGTGGATGGGAAGGCGCTCGTCGACCTGGAGTTCCAGGAGACGGTCCATGACCACATCCAGGACCTGCTCGGTGTCTTCAATGTCAACCGTTGTGATCAGATGGACTTCCCTCGGGTCATCATCGGCGCGGGAAACCTTGAACTGGGCTGTGGGGTAATGTTCCCGAATCATCTGTTGCAGCTCGGCCACCGCCCTCTGGAGGCGGGGGGATATTTTCGGTTCGCGTACTCGGGTCATTTGGTGTCACCTCCGTGGCCACGGATCGCGGCAAGAAATCCTGCGGTGCGCCTCAGGGCGCGGAATGCTTCCACCTCGGTCACATGGTTCGTTCTATAGTCGCCAGTTTGGCGCAGCATGTAGGTGCGGTCTAAGACATCACGGATACCTGCCGGGTAGAGCTTCCGGCGGTTGATAAGCCGGCCGTTAAACTCGGCTTGAACATAGCCGTGGCCCCATTGCCCATTACGGGGTTCGATGCCGTTTTCCGATAGCGCGTAGATCGCCGCTTGAAAGCAGGCATGGTAAGCGCGATTGGCGCAGTTGTTGAAGCGCTGATTCGCGAACTCACTGCGCGCTCCGGCCAGACTCTCGTACGCTTTGGCCAGGAAGACCGATCGCGTGTCCTCTTCCATCGGAAGAAGTGTATCACCGTCCTAACGCTCGTGTCAAAGGGCGGACATTTCTCCCTTTGCCGTAGCATCGTTGACCCGCCACCCATTTCTTGCTATACTTCGGACGCGCTTCGGGTTGTCGCCCCGGCTGGCTTTCATAACGTGTTTACATAATAGGAGAATTCTCTTGTGTTAGCTCCAAAAAGCATCAAATGGGATAAATCGGCAGACGTTGTGATCATCGGGTATGGACTGGCGGGGGCGGTGGCAGCCATTACCGCCCGCGACCTCGGCGCCAGCGTCATTATCCTGGAGAAGCAAGCCAGGGATACGCACTGCTCGTGCAGCAGCATATCTGGGGGGATGTTTATCTGCCCCAGTGAGGTTAAGGGCGCCATCACGCATCTGGAGGCGCTGGCCGTGGTGGCCACGGAGGGCCAGCGCTGGACGGACTCCGACACCATACGCGCGTGGGCGGAATACGCTGTTCAAAACCTGGCGTGGGTAGAGAAGCTCGGCGGCCACGCCCGGCTGGACCCCGGGCCAGGAGAGCACGAGCACCTTCCCAGGGCGGAGACCATCAAGAAGTACCGCTACAACGGCTGCGGCGTGCGCATGATGCAGCTTATGTACGACCAGGTGGCTTCCCGCAAGGTGGAGGTCCTCTATCGGACGCCAGCGGAAAGGCTCCTGACCAACCCCGACGGCGAGGTGATCGGCGTCAAGGCCGCAGATGCGGAGGGGAAGCCGGTAAACGTCAGGGCGTCCAAAGCCGTGCTCCTGTGCAGCGGCGGCTTCGAAGATGACGAGGAGATGAAACTCCAGTACCTGCGCACCTACCCCGTCTATTTTGCCGGGGGCCTGGGGAACACGGGCGACGGCATCAAGATGGCCCAGGAAGTGGGGGCGGACCTGTGGCACATGAACTGCGTCTCCGGCCGCCTCTGCGCCAAGTTCCTGGATTACCCCATGGGCTTTCTGATCCGCTTCGGCGCGCCCCCGGGGTTCAAGGGCGCGGTGGGTTTCGTCATCGTCGACCGCTACGGACGCCGCTACATGACCGAGGAGATCCGGGGCCATGCCGCCTGGTATGAGATGACTCGCTTCGACACGCACAAGCTGGAGTATCCCGCCAACCCCAGCTATGAGATCTTCGACCGGAGAAGAATGGAAGCTGGCCCTTTGACGCAGCTCACCAGCGGCCCCGCCGGCCCGCATCAGCTCTACAAGTGGAGCCCGGACAACAGCGCGGAGCTGAAGAAGGGCTGGATTGTCGGCGGGCACACGGTGGGCGAGTTGGCGGGGAAGATAGGCATGTTGGCGGCCACCCTGGAGGACACGGTCAGAAATTGGAACAAGATCTGCGCCGAGGGCAAGGACGCCGAGTTTGGCAGGACGAAGGACCTGACGCCCCTCGACCAGCCGCCTTTCTACGCCGTTAAGCTCTTTCCAGGAGGGCCTAACACCCAGGGCGGGCCCAGGCGCAATAGCAAATCGCAGGTGCTGAACGCCTTCGGAGGCCGCATTCCGGGCTTGTATGCCGCGGGGGAATGCGGCTCCACGTACGGCATGTTGTACCCGGGTGCCGGCGGAAATCTCGCGGAGTGCATTGCCTTTGGTCGTGTCGCCGCGGAGAACGCGGTGAAGGAGAAGCCAAGGGTGTAGCGTCGGAATCGTCTCTTCGGGGGTCCAGTAGTTGGTCCCGGCGGGCCCAGGACAAAGGAGGCAGACCATGCGGACGTTGTTCTTCGGGTGGTTGACCGTTCTCAGTCTGCTGCTGGCAAGCTGCGCCCCCCCAGTTGCATCGGGACCAACGGCGGCTCCCAAGGCGGCCGAACCCACGCCGAAGGCCGCGGCGCCGGCGGCCAAAGCTCCTGCCGCTACGCCGAAGCCCGCGGCGGACCAGGCAAAATCTGGCGGCCTGTTGAAGTATGCCGCTCGCCAGGATGAGGGTACGCTGGACATACACACCACGGGCAGAAACCTGGCGGCGGAGCAGGCCGGCCTTGGCTACAGCGGCCTGCTCCAGTACGACCCGGCGGACGGACGCAAGATAACCAATGATCTGGCGGAGAGCTACCAGATAAGCACCGACGGCAAGAAGGTAACCTTCGTGCTGCGCAAGAACGTGAAATGGCACGACGGCAAGGCCTTCAGCTCTGAGGACGTGAAGTTCAACTTCGACCGCTGGATGAAACCCCCTGAGGGCGTCGCCATAACGCGCAAAGAGATCGTGACAGCGGTGGACCGTGTGGCGACCCCCGATCCCAGCACTGTTGAGGTCTATCTCAAGTATCCGAGTCCTTTCTTCATGGCGGGCATCGCCCTGTCCTCCGCAGTCATGCTTCCGCCCCAGTACCTGAAGGACCACAAGACCATGGAGTTCAATATCCTGGGAACAGGGCCCTTCAAGTTGAAACGGTATAATCGTGGCGCCAGCCTGGAGTACGTGAAAAACGAGAGCTACTTCATCGCCGGCCGTCCCTATCTGGACGGCATCATCCAGTACATCATCCCCGATGCGACGGCCAGGATCGCTGCTTTCCGCACCGGGCAGGTGAAGGCCATGTTCAGCTCTTCGTCTACGATGACGGCCAGCCATGCTGAGCTGCTGAGGACTCAGATGGCGGACAAAGTGAGTGTGGCCCGGTTTCCGGGCATGGTGCTGGGCATCCTCTACGAGAACGTGACTGCGCCTCCTTTCAACGATTTGAAAGTGAGACAGGCTGTGGATATGGCCCTCGACCGCAAGAAAATGATTGAGGTGGTCGAGGGGCGAGGCGAGATCGTGGGGCCTATGGTGCGCGGGCCCTGGTCTCTTCCGGAGGACGAGCTAATGAAGCGACCGGGCTATCGAGGCGCGACCGCCCAGGACGTGGAGAAGGCAAAGGCCTTGCTGGCGGAAGCGGGGTATCCCAGGGGCTTTTCGGCTGAGATGATGTCGAACAATATTTATACCAATCAGGCCACCCTCGTGCAAAGCCAACTCAAGGCCATCGGTCTTGACATCACCATCAGGATGCTGGACACGCCAACCCTGGAAAGGCGATTTCTGGCGCGAGATTTTTCCTTGAGCTTCTATCTGCCGGGTCACCCCATTGATGAGCCAGACCTGTTCCTGTCCTTCTGGGTGACGGGCGGCGGTCGGAACTATGGGGGGGTCAGTGACAAGGAGGTCGATGCGCTTTACCAGCAACAGTCCGGGGAGATGGATGTGGCCAAGCGCAAGGAGATTGTGCTCCAGGCCCAGAGGAGGATCCTCGACCTCTCCGGCAGCCCCGTCACCTATCACCATCTCTACGAGACCGCCTACTGGAAATGTGTGAAGGGATATTATCCCGAGAAGCGGGTGGCGGGCCATAACGACGTGAAAAGGCAGGACGTCTGGCTGGACGATGGTTGCCGCTAGCGGGTAGCTTTCAGCCGTCAGCATTCAGCTTTCAGGAGACTGACCGCTGAGAACTGAGCGCTGACAGCCATTTGGTTTCGGCTTGGCCGCGTTGGGCAGGGTTGGTTGTTTCCGAAGCTTTTTGAGCCGGCGAAGATAGACAAGGTCCGGTTGAGGAACCGAATTGTCATGCTGCCCATGGGCACAGCTTACGCCAGCGCCATCGGCGAGGTGACCCAGAAGACCATCGACCATTACGTGGCGCGGGCAAGAGGCGGCGTGGGTATGGTCACCGTGGGCGGGACCTCTCCCTTCGGGCGGCGGAACCTGAACTCACCGGTGCTCGATGCGGACTGGTACATGGCCGGGCATTACGAGCTGGTAGAGGCGGTCCACGCCGAGGGCGTGGCCATTTCCACGCAGCTCAGCCATAGCGGCCGCCAGTGGTATCCCTGGGCGCTGGCCCCAGAGCAGGCGCCGGTCTCCGCCTCCGATGTAACCTGCTACTATCTCGGCGAGAGGGAGTTCCCCAAGCCGCGCCCGCTCTCGAAGGACGAAATCTACCGCATCATGGACCAGTGGGCTGACGCGGCCGGTCGGGCGAAGAAGGTCGGGTACGATTTCATCGAGTTGCACGCTGCGCACGGCTATCTCATCGAGCAGTTCATGTCGCCCTTTTCCAACAAGAGGACCGACGAGTTCGGCGGAAGCCTTCAGAATCGGATGCGCTTCCCTTTGGAGCTTTTCCAGAGGGTGAGGCGCACCGTCGGCGACAGCTATCCTGTGGGCTTCCGGCTTGGGGTCGAGGAGTTCATTGATGGGGGCATCACCATCCAAGAGTCGCCGACGATGGCGAAGATGCTGGAGGCGGCTGGCGCCGCTTACATCAGCGTTGGCTGCGGCATCTACGAGACGCATACCAGGACCACGGACCCCATGGCCGACCCTGAGGGCTGGAAGGCTTATCTCTGGGAGGCCATAAAGAAGGCGGTGAAGATCCCCGTCATTGGCGGAGGAGGCCTGAAGCACCCGGCCTTCTGCGAGGATGTCCTTGTTCAGGGCAAGTGTGATTTCATCGGCCTGGCCCGGCCGCTGCTCGCCGATCCTGAGTGGCCGACCAAGGCCAGAGAGGGCCGGACCGATGACATACGCCCATGCATCTCCTGTTTGGAGTGCCTGCACGGGTCTTCGCGCCGGCGGTTGGGTGGCGGGGCGCGGCGCTGCACGGTCAATGCCGCGACGGGCCGCGAGGCGGAGTTTCTGGTACTCAAGCCCGCAGCGGTCAAAAGGAAGGTAATGGTAGTGGGCGGCGGGCCGGGGGGCATGGAGGCGGCGCGCGTGGTGGCCCTGCGCGGCCACGACGTGACGCTTTACGAGAGAGCAAAGGAGCTGGGCGGCGCCATGCTTCTGGCCAGCATCCCTCCCGGCAAGGAGAAGATCGGCTGGTTCCGCGATTACCTCGTGCGGCAGATCGAAAAGGCAGGGGTCAAGGTCAGGCTGGGAACTGAGGTGACGCGTGAGCTAGTCCAAAAAGAGAAGCCCGATGCGCTGGTGCTGGCCACGGGCGCGGAGCCGCTCATGCCCCGAGTCTTCCGGGGCAAGAATTGCGTCTCTGCCTGGGATGTGTTGAGCGGGGCGGTAGAGGTGAGCAATAAGCGGGTGGTCGTGGCCGGCGGCGGTATGGTTGGCGTGGAGACGGCGGAGTATCTGGTCCGGAGGGGGAACACCATAACGGTGGTGGAGATGCTGCCGAAACTGGCCGCCGATATGGAGCCGAACAACCGCTTCGTCGCCCTGCAGAGGCTTCGGACGGCTGATGTGAGGATACTGACGGGCGCTGAAGCGGTGGACGTGTCCTCCAACGGAGTTACTTTCGTCCGCAAGGACACAGGGGAGAGGGGTTTCATTCTGGCGGAGGTGGTGGTTGTCGCCGTAGGCGCGGCAGCCAGGAGGGGTCTGGTCCACGCCACAGAGGGCTTGGTCGGGGAGACCTACACGGTGGGCGACTGCAACGAGCCGCGGGTGATGATGGAGGCCGTCTATGAGGGGTCGCGTGTGGGGAGGAGGATCTAGTTCCGTAGTCGGAGCCACTGGATATTTGAATCACGGATGGACGCAGATGCTTGGAAGCGAGAAGCACGAAGCGCGAATCCCAGCCCCTTGCCCTCGCGTTCGTTGCTTCCCTTCGGCTTCGCTCAGAGCCTGCCCTGAGTTTTCCGAAGGGGCAAGCTCGCTGCCTGCCGCGCTCGTGCTTCCCCCCCGTGTCTATCAGTGTTGATCCGTGGTTCGGTGCACTCGACGAGCGCCGGACCTACTTGCTGTGAGGATTTTTGCTGCGCTGATTGGCCGGAATGAAGGAACCGCTAGTGCCCTCAAAACGCGATAGATTTGCCAACGTTTCGTTGGTGATCCTGTGCCAGAGCTTCCAGGCGCTTGCTCTGGGAGGCATCGCGCTTTTCCTGCCTGTAATCCGAAAGGACCTGGACCTGACCTTCGCGCAGGGCGGGAGCCTGGCGGCGGTGAGCACTTTGTTTTACGCCCTGATGCAGATCCCGGTGGGCGTCCTGACGGATCGCCTGGGGCCGAAGCGGCTCTTTGTTTTCGGCATGCTGGGGACGACACTCCTGGCTCTTACTTTTGGACTGGTCACCGAGTACTGGCAAGCCATCGTGAACCAGGGTCTGTCGGGGGTGTTCAGAGCCTTTCTCTTCGCTCCGGGACTGGGTCTGATAGCGAGATGGTTTCCGCCGGAGAAGCGGGCGATGGCCATGGGGCTCTATCTGATCGGCGGGTTCTCAGGGAATCTCGTTCTAGATATCGTGGGACCGATGATGGTGGCCAACTTTGACTGGCGCTTGCCGTTCCTCATCTTCTCGCCTCTTGGTACGGTCGCGGCTCTGGTCTTGTGGCGCATGGGCAAGGAGACACGGGCATCGGCAGCAACGAAGGCGATGAACGTTGCCCAGATATTGCGCCTCTTCCGTCTTCGGCTCATGTGGACCTGCGGCGGCATACAGTATGTCAGGCTGGCGGTCCAATCGGGGCTCGCCTTCTGGCTCCCCAGCTTGCTGGTAGAGGAGAAGGGGCTGTCCCTGGCGGCGGCGGGATTGGTGATCGCAGCGCGTGCGGCGCTCATCGCGCCCTCCAACGTTGTCGGCGGCTACGCCTCCGACCGACTGAAGAATCCTCCTCTGGTGATCGGCTTCTCCCTGGTCGTGCTGATGGTCACCACTGTCTTGATGGGACTTTCGACCAATATAATTGTTGTAATGGCCGCTATCGCCGTAAACTCGTTCTTCGTTCAGACGTACTTTGGACCGCTTTTTGCAGCCCCTATAGAAATCCTCGGCGAGCGCAATTCAGGTACTTGCACCGGTTTTGGCAACTTGTTCGCCAATACTGGCGCCTTCACCTTCACCTACCTTCTGGGCGTTCTGAAAGATGCGACTGGAGCGTTTCTGCCTGGATTTGTTGCGCTCGCCTTGATGTGCGCCGTTGGCCTGGGTTTCACGGTAGTACTGGCCAGGATAAGGCGTGCGGCATTGGCGCAGTCGTCTTTGAGTTTGAGCCCGGAGGCTGTGGCTTAGGCGCTTTTCGTCCCCGGCTAAGGCGCCTGTCGGCGTCCGAGGTTGTCACATCTTCAGTTTGAGGTAGGTTGTATCCCGTCCGAAGACAAGGGACAGCAGCCAGTCCATTATGATCCTGATGCGGTTGTATCTCCCCGTAACGAGTGAAGAGTAGCCCACCAGCCAGATAAGACGCGCCAGAAAGCCGTACACTCGCAGCCGGTGGAAACGCAGGACGGCCTTGGAGGCGCCCAGAGAGACGATTTCTGGACTGCCGGAATAACGGTAGGGCTTCCTGTCTCTACCCCGGATGTCCGCCAAAATATTGTGGGCCACTATTTTGGCCTGGCGCACGGCTATGTGCGCCCGAGGAGGTATAGGCCGACCTGTCCTCGGGTCTTCAAAGTGGGCGCAGTCTCCAACCGCGTATACCCCGGGAAGGTCAGGCACTTCCAGATACTCGTTGACGAAAACTCTGCCGATGCTATCCCTTTCAGCATTGAGCTCAGCAATGCGTGGGTTGGCCACCACGCCGGCAAGCCAGAGAAGAGTCTTTGTGGGGACTCTTTCAACACCGTTGATTTCCACACAGTCTTCCCAGACACGCGTAACCCGCGACCCCATTCTGACCTGGATCCCCATTTGTTGGAGTTGGTTCATAACATAGGCCCCAAGCTTCACATCCAGGTTCGCCACAATCTTGGGCCGCGCCTCCACCAGAATGATCCTCACATCGTTGGGATCTATTGTCCTGTAGAATCTGGCCAAATGTCTGTAAATGAAGTCCCTCAGCTCAGCCACCAGTTGTACACCGGTGTAGCCGGCCCCCGCGACGACAAAGGTGAGCAGTTGTCTCTGCCATTCCGGGTCCCTTTCACTGCTGGCCTGCTCAAAGAGTCCAATAACATGGTTTCTGATAAGCATCGAATCGCGCAGCGTTTTCAGGGTGAAAACGTTTTCCCCGGGGGACTCCAGCCCCGACATGTCGGTCACGCTGCCCAGCGCGAGAACCAGATAATCGAATTCCAGGGTTCCCCTGGTGGTGGTAACTTTGCCGGCGCTCAAATCAATTCTCTGTACGGCGGCCTGAACAAAGTTGAACCTGTCCCTCCAATGCAATCTTCTAATGGGATAAGCGATATGTCGGGTCTCTATTCGCCCCATGGCCACCTCGTGAAGCAGGGGGGAAAATAGGAAGAAATTCTCATCGCTTACCATCGTGGTTTCGACGTTCTCGTTGCGGTTCAAGGCGGGCACCAGGTGCCGCAAGACGTAGGCGCCCCCGAATCCGCTGCCCAGGATCAAGACTTTCTTGTTGCCAATATGCAGCCGTCGGGGACTGGCAACGCGTTTTTGAAAGAGGCACCGAGAACCTTCCAGTAGCAGGGAGGCAAAGACCCTGGCCAGCGAAGCTGGATTAAGGGTCATCCAGGCGATGCTCCGGTAGCTGTAGCTCCCGGTGAACATGCCCCAGGCGGCTCTGGTGAAGGGCTGGGGACCTCGCAGGTTGTCCTGCTCATCCCCGATAAGTCGCTGCTGCGCCAGGAGGAAGGCGCGTGAATCCTTGACTTTCTCGTTTATCGAGAATAAGAGCCGTCCCCAGCGATTATTCCGGTCTATCTGGCGGCAGAAGGGACGATAGTAATGCTCAAAATCGTCTCGAGATAGCCCATGGTAGGCTACGGTGTGGGCGGCCTCTCTGGCGGTCAATAAGGCGGAGCCGATACCATCCTTGTAAAGCCTGGTGACAGCAGCGTCGCCCACGGCCACAAACCTGTCGGCATAAAAGTTGCGGGCGGAGCCAACCACCGCCCGAGAGCTACAGCTACAGGCGCGCTCATGGCGCTGTCCCAATACGGCCAAGACCAGCTCGTGGCTCAGGAAATCGCTGATCGAGGCGGGATGCTTACGATCGCTCAGTATTGAAACGTTTATGAGTGGGCCCTTCGGCACCAGCGTTCCAAACACCAGCCCTGAATGAGGGATCAGGAAGACGTGTGCCACGTTGCCCAGCAGGGGCTCCACCTGGGCAGCGCCGAGGGAAAGCTCGCACAGGGCCATTCTTTGCGTCTTTGGGCGGACATAATCGAGCCCGGCAATCCGGACCGGGTTTGTGTTCACACCCGAGGCAAGGACTATCAGATCATATTCCACTTTCCTGCCTGCCACCTCTATGGCCGGCTCTCGTCCAAGATAGACGCGGGATACGCTTTGATTTTCAACTAGTACGCCGCGTCTTTGGGCCTCTTGCAAGAGCCAGCCATCGAAGCTAGCAGGGTTCTCATGGTCGGAGGCGCGGGGGCGATTTCCCCGGTAGATACTGACAATGTGCATTCCCTTTTCAGGGTTGCTGATGCTGATCGAGGCGTAGGGGCTGTGAACGGTGTAGCGCTCTATCTTGCTCTGTATTATCCCTTGAGGAATCGTCAAGCCAAGCTCAGCCAGATTCCTGAGCAGAGACAGGGACAGTATGCCCGCGCAGCCCTTGCATCCCTTCGGGCCTGATTCAGCGAAGTCCCGTTGCTGGTAGATGGTGACATCAGGGCGAATGCCCTTCTCACCGGCGTAACGGCAAAGGTATAGCGCGAAGAGGCTCCCCGCAGGGCCGCCGCCAATTACAGCCACCCTCGAGCCATTTCTTAGCTTTTTGGCATCTGTGTCCGCACCGTTGGAGTCCATTTGCGGGTGCCCTGCCGGGGGAAATGGGAGATTGGACGATATTATCACTTCGGCGTCGGGGCGTCAATGCCCATGCCGGCCCGGCCCCACACGTGACAGATGAGTCTACTTCCCTAGCGTACAGTCGCGTGGGAGACCGGCAATCAACGGAAATAGGCTGGCGACGTTCTGTGTGACTTCAGAAGCCGAGCGAAGATCGCGGCGAAGGCGGCCCAGAAGAAGGCAAGTCCTGCCCAGGAGAGGACGCGAAAGGTCCAGACCAGGTCGCCGGGCATGTTGATCGGGTCTGGATTTGGCGGCAGCGCAAAGTACAGCAAAGTCGCCGCAGCGAAGTACGCAGCGGATACGGCGATCCATTTGATGGGCGTGCTAATTGAGGATCGCGTCCGGCCCAAGTGACGATGAAGGACGAAGGCCAGGACCGTGGCTGCAACGGAAAGGGCAATGAAACTGAGGTACAGGACTTGCCGGTACTCGATGGTGCCTGGGTCTCCGACGCCGGGCGGGTTGGCGGGGTATTTCAAGAAAGGGAGGAGCGCTACTGACCATCCAGCAAGCAACGCCAGCCAAAAATCGCCCCCCGGCGTCGCCGTGATCGGCAGTCCTCGGTGAACCAGGTAGTAGATCACGCTGAAGAGGACCGCCCAAATCAGGCCATACATCAGGAAGCCAAGGAATAGACCCGCCCGTTGCATATCTCGGGTAACCACCGGAGTGTAGCTTCCGCTTTCTCCAGACTGAGTCAGTTGCTCCTCGATCTCAATGGCGCGGTCGATAACCGGCTCGGTTACGATGAAGTGGAAGATGGCGACGAGGAGAGCAGCCACCACTCCGGCGATAATCGCCGCTTTCACTACTGATCCGAGGGACTTCATTTCCACTGCTTTTCTCCTTGATTCGGTCGTGGATCCGGGGGATACCCACAAGGTGTAAGCTTCGCCAGCAGTTACCTGGCTGTGGCCCTCTCGGGCATCCCCGGCGCGCACTAGTGGCGTGTAACACTAATAAGTTCGGACAAGGGTATTTCAGCCGTAGGGTGGGTGGAGCCCTGAGGAAATCGCGGGACAACCCACTATCACGAGCCGCGTTCTTTCTGATGGGTCACGCTTGGCTCCACCCACCGTACGCATGAATCGATGTTACGTTGTACTAGGTTCTAGCCATGGTCAATGGCAGGGGAAGCCTGCCGCATGCCGGGCATCATGAGTTATCTCGTGCAAAAGGTTCTGGTCGAAGGCCACGTTGCCCTGGACCAGCGAAAGCAGGAGGCCCTGGTCAAAGGCAAGAACGTAGAAGGCCAGAAATGCCAGGAGCGCCGCTCCAAGGAGCGTTCGCTTCTCGGCTACCGACGGATTGAACACATGGGTGATCACGATATGTCCTTTCTAACAGAGAGTCTTGGCAAAACTAGCCCAACACAAGGTGTCTCAGGACATATATCACCCCCCTTCAACTGTTGCCGCGGCGAGTTGGCGCCAGGAGAAAAGGGGGAGGCTTGGGGAAACAAAAACCCCGCCTTTCGTCAGGCGAGGTTATCCAGAGATCGAAGTCTGATCCGGATATCAGTCCACGCCTGCTCGGTCCTTTCCTCGAAGGCCGTCAGCAGATAACAGAGGCGATGGACCTGGCTTGTCGGCTTTCCCTTTCGGGCGCCGCATCACAGTTGCGGGACAGCGCCGGAATCGCACCGGACTTCCTCTCGCAGGTCCCCTGCAGGGGCGCCACTGTCATCAGTATTCTGTTGATGCGACATATTATCACGAGATACTTTCGTTGTCAACGGTTCTTTCACCGCAGATATTGTGGGGAACCGCCCTGTTATCAGCGGTGGAGCGCGCGAACAGGCTGAAGGTGCCGGCGTTTTCCCTATCAGTCGGCTCCGGAAGGCTGTGTTCCTGCAGTTTTGCTGGAGGGCATGGCGGTGTTATACTGTATAGCGCCCGATGAGGGCAGTCATAGACAGTCCGTAGGCCGTCGAGAGGATAAGCAACGTCTGGGAGGGACTCATGAAGGCGATCGCGGTCATTGGTAGCCCCCGGGTCAAGGGGAACACCGAGCGCCTGGCGCAGCAAGCGCTGGATGCCATAGCCGCTGAGGAAATCGAGACCGAGATTATTCGGCTGGCCGGCCTGACCATCGACCCGTGCAATGCCTGCAATGCCTGCAGGCGCGATCCCGGGGGCTGTACGATTCAGGATGACTTTCAGGCGGTGTATTCAAAGATGGTCGAGGCCGACGGAATCATCCTGGCGTCGCCGGTGTATTTCGGGTCCGCGACGGCTAACATGAAAGCCCTCATGGACCGGGCCGGGTACGTGGGCCGTCATGACGGCGACCGCTTTGTCCGGAAGGTCGGCGGCCCTATGGTGGTGGCGCGGCGCGCCGGTCATAACTTCACCTTCGCCCAGCTGATGTTCTGGTTTTATATCTGCGGGTTTGTCATACCCGGGTCCACCTACTGGACTATCGGGTTTGGTCGGGAGCGCGGCCAGGTCGATGAAGACAGCGAGGCGCTGAGGACAGCCACTAACTTCGGGAAGAATATGGCCTGGCTTCTGAAGAGCCTGGGGGGCGGCAAATGAGCGGCAAGACAATACGCCAAACTGTAACCTTTAAGGCGAGCCCGCACGACGTCTACGAAGCGTTGATGGACTCACGCAAGCATACCAAATTCACCGGCGGCAAAGCCAGAATCAGCCGCAAAGTCGGCGGCAGGTTCACTGTGTACGATGGGTACGCGGAAGGGACCAATCTTGAGCTGATACCCGATGAGAAGATCGTCCAGACCTGGCGGGCAAGCGACTGGCAGGAAGGGCACTACTCGAAGGTGACCTTCGTCCTGGAGCCCTTCGGGGGTGGGACGCGGCTTACCTTTGTGCAGACCGACGTCCCCGATATATGGTGCGAAGACGTTGGTCAAGGATGGCGGGACTACTACTGGAAACCCTTGAAGCAGATGTTGGAGAAAGTGAAGAAGGGATAGCCGCCGGGAGGTCTCAGCTCGCTGGCAGCCCCAGTCCCCTGATGGCAACGATGTTGCGCAGTATCTCCGACGTACCGCCCTGAAGAGTGTAGCCAGGAGCGAAGGAGTAGCCCTTCGCCGCCCTTCCCTCCAACGCGGCGTGGGACGAGCCAGGAAGCAGTTGCCCGTGGAGTCCCATTATCCTTGGGGCGGCGTCCGCCAGGCGCTGCTCGAAGGCGGTGCAGAACACCTTGGCCAGCGCCGCCTCGTAATTGGGGATACGTCCTTTGCTCAGGACCCAGGCGACGCGATACAGGAGCAGCCGTCCAACTTCGTAGTGGATTGCCAGGTCACCGAGGAGGTATCGCACAGACGGCTCGTCGGCGAGTGGCTTGCCGCGCCTTATTGTCTGCTTCGCGTATTGGAACACGTCCCTGTACAGCAGATAGTTGCTCATGAGACGCTCCATGCCGCTTCTCTCGTAGTCGAGCTGAGAGGCGATCTGATACCAGCCGCGATTCAACTGGCCCACCAGGGCCGTTCCTGGCACACGCACGCCGTCGAAGAAGACCTCGTTGAAGTGGTGGTCGCCGCTACTGTCGATAAGTGGGCGGGTGGAGACGCCGGGAAGCTTCATGTCGACGATTAGCTCGCTGATGCCCTTGTGCTTCGGCGCCTGGGGGTCGGTCCGCGCCACCAAGTAGATGAAGTCGGCCAGATGGGCGCCGGAGGTCCAGACCTTCTGGCCGTCGATGATGAACTCGTCGCCCCTGGCGGTAGCCCGTGTTTGCAGAGAGGCCAGGTCCGAGCCTGAGTTGGGCTCGCTCATGCCGATGCAGAAGACGGCCTCGCCCGCGATGATGCGCGGCAAGATCTCCCGCTTCTGCGCCTCACTGCCGTAGGCGATTATCGCCGGGGCCATCTGGCGGTCGGCGACCCAGTGGGCAGCCACGGGGGCGCCGTACCGAAGCAGCTCCTCAGTACAAACGAATCGGTCGATGTAGCTCCTGCCCCTGCCGCCATACTCCCTGGGCCAGGTCATGCCAATCCAGCCTCTGGCGCCCAGCTTGCGCGAGAAGTCGCGCGAGTAACTCACCATCCAGGAGTTATCGGTGGGCTGGAAACCCCCCGCGGCGAGCTCCGCCTCGAGGAAAGCTCTGACCTCGGCCTTTAGCTGCTCTTGTTCCGGCGTCAGGCGGAAATCCACTCAGTCGCTCTCCCTCAGGAATTCCTCTATTTCTCTGACCAGCTTCTCGTTTTCCTCTTGGGATGGAGGGGAGTTGCTCTCCAGCTTCTGAATATAGGCATCTATCTCGGGGGAACGGCTCCTTGCCAGGGCAATCCTTTGATTCTGGCGCGCCGCATCCTCTTCGATGTCACGAAAATCGATGCCGAGGCCGAGCCGGGTATCGAGAAAGCCGGCTATGGTCCGGACGGCCTGAGGATCGAAGGTGGATACCAAGTAGAGCGGCACCGGGACCCAGAGGCTCGCCGCAAGGATGTTACGCCTGCCGGCTATCCATCCCAGGTAGGAGTTCACGGTTGGCCGCTGGCCAGGAGGCGTCTCGAAATCCATGTCTCGCGCCAGATCGTACTGGCTCAATACAGTCTTCATCTCAGGCGAGTTTGCCGTGGCCAGCAGCGGCCGGGGCGCAGCATGGGCGCCGAGCGAAACCATCCCGCCCACGGCGTAGACCTCTTTGACGTGGCACTGTTCAGCGACATCCAGTATTAGATTCAGGAACTCGTACCACTCGGCCGATGGCGCGTTACTTTCGAAAACTACGATGTTCTTAGGTGGGCAGTAGTAGAAGGTGCTTTGAGGGAATTCCGCTACATCGTTCTCTATCATCACTCCGCTGAGCGGGAAGAACCCTACGGGTTCAATTTCGGCGAACTTCTGCCCGCCGAGTTTGCGGGTCAAGTATCTGGTCGTGCGCCACCCGATCTTGGCGGCGTCCTCTCTCCAGCCCACGACCATGGACGCGCCCGAAGCTTCCGGCCTGCCATACATCTTCAGACGCGGATCGTCCAACTCAATCTTCCTTGCCCTGTGGCTTAAAGAATCTGTCGATGTCATCAAGGAGCCTCTTTTTGTCCTCTTCCGTGATAGGGCCAGGCTCGGCGGCCTCGCCCGCTCTGACCAACTTCAGCTTGTCGAGTTGCTCTCTTATCTCCGGAGGGAAGGTCTCATACAACCTGTCGATTTCCCTCTCTCCTGGTCCCAGGAGGGCTTCTATCTCGCTCAGGTCGGCAGTGATCCCCAGCGCCACGCACAGCATGTCCAGCACCGCCTTTGATGCCTTGGGGTAGGGGATGGGGAAACCCTGGAGGTAGACGGGTATCTCGCCCATAACGCAGATCGCCTCCAGCCCGCGCTTCTTGGCGACTCCGAGCAACAGCCCGTTCAGGCCGCTTATGTTGCCCTGTCCCTCTCTGCCTTCGATATCTGACATGAGGATCGTGTTCGCATAGAGACGAGTCCCAGGGATGAGCCTGCGGAAATTGGGCACGGCCCAGACCCTGGATATCATGGTGTGGTGAATGGGAGCCACGGCTGCTCCCGAAGTGTAAACGCGCTTACAGCCAAACCTCTCGGCCACGTCCAGCACGAGATTCGCCAGACGATAGGCTTTCGCGCCATCGGCGTAGGGCGACCCGGTAGGCGACGGCTGTTCCTCTCCGATAAAGAAGATCAGGTCCTTCTTCTCAGTCCGTTTGAAGTAGAACTTGCTGGTGGGAAAGGTCAGGTCCTTGATTTCACCGCTTCGGATGAGGACCCTCCTCGGGTAGAAAAAGTCCCAGGGCTCAACTTCGGCGAGCTCCTCTGACACCAACACTCCCCGCAAGGTATTGATCGCTATTACTCCGATGTTGCCAATTCCTGGCCAGCTCGCCAGGAGGACCGGGTCTTCAAGTTTGGGTTCCTTAAAGTACGTGATACCCATGGCTGTCCTTTCGCGACTGCCGCGCTGATCTCTACTGCCTGTAGCTACATGCTAGCGCCGCTGGCTTGTGGTGTCAAGCGAGCGCGAGACGCGCGGGTGATACGCAGCAACACACCAGTTGCAGATTCTTTTGAAAAAGGGTATTGACACCCGAACGCTGCCCGTGTATCATTGCCGAAAGTGGCGGTGGGGGTGAGACTGCCTCATTGCGATTTCATGTCTGGAATCCCGGTGCCGATGTCCTGGAAAGAGGATAGCGCGATGGGGGGCTTCTCTTCTGCTAGCCTGTGCTTCCGTTTGAATTCCTCGTCCTTCCGGCCATCATACCTTCCTCTGGGGTTATCGTCTACACTGGCGTCAAACAGCAGCGCCGGCCCGCGTCTGAAGCTGAGGAACGGAGTCACTCTCCCTGGAGGGCCGACGCTCACCGCGATCGATGACGATCCATTCGTGTCCTTCCGCATATTGCAAAGGTTGTCAGGACCGCATAACCAAGCTGAATGCGGAGGTGGGGAGGCCGAGGGCACGGCTCGACAATGTCTTTAAGTCTGGGAAGAGGGGGAAATAGAAGCATGGGCGCTTTTCAGGAAAAAATGGCTGAAGAAGCTGGGTTGCGGTGGTCTTTCAAGAGAAAGCTGCTGCTCACCATGGTGCTTATCGCCCTGATTCCTGGCCTCTTGACCGGCCTCATCATCTATGGTGATGCCTCAGAGAAGGTTGCCTGGACCAAACTGAACGACCTGATGAATATAGTGGACGCCAAATATATCCACGTTTTGGACCTGCTGCAGGCGCTACGGACCTTTGCGGTTGGGCTGGGTGGCAATGTCTTCATCCACCAGAAGCTGGAGGAACATTACGCCACTCGCCAGAGTGAGCCGCTGGGCGAAATCAGCGTCTATCTGGAGCGTTTACAACAGGATTCCATCCTGGGTGAGCATGCCATGAGGGCCGAGAGGGCGAAGGGTACGGAGCTTAAGAGGGTGTTTGGTCGGGATGTACAGTGGGACATGTACCGGTTGGATGAGCGAATATACAGGTATGAGGAGATCTTTGTCATGGATAGCGCGGGCAAAGTAGTGGCCTCATCCAATAGAAAGAATGTCGGAATGGATATGGCGCTGACGGACTTCTTCCGAGAGGGCAAGAGGGGGACATTCTCGCAGGATGTCTATGAAGATAGGGATGGCCATGCGGTATTTGGCTTTTCAGCTCCCATCCTTTTCGCCCCGGGGCGCCAGATCACCGGCACAGGGAAGAACGGTGGTGCAAAGCTGCTGGGGGTGGTGGGCATCAAGATTGGCACGGAATTCCTGACCGACCAGATTACCGGGGACCTGGGGAATCAGATAGGCGGGAAGCTGTTCTTTGCCGGCTATACCCCCTCTACGGATTTCTACGTGGTGAACAAGGACGGGTATATGATAACCCAGTCCAAGGTGCTCAAGGGGGTCAGGGATACGGTATTGAAGCAGGAAGCCAAAACCTTGCCCTGGCAGCGGGGCATGGATGAGAACAGCCCGGTGCGGGAGGCCCAGGAGTTCTATGTAAACTATGCTGGCGAGGAGGTGGGTGGTGCCTCCATGACCATATTTGACATGAAATGGGTGGTGGTGGGCGAGCAGGATAAAGGTGAGATCCTCGCCGTTGCCAGCCGCCTGATGTGGATAATCATAGCTATAACCCTGGTTGTGGCTGTCCTGGTGGTGGCTAGCGCCTATTACTTGGCGGGAAGGATATCCACCCCCATAATCAGGCTAGCCCGGGCCACCAGGGCGGTGGAGCGGGGCAACTACGATGTCAAAGTGGATATCAGGTCCGGGGATGAGGTGGGGCTGTTAGCTGGCGCCTTCAATCGGATGGCTCATGAGCTTAAGGTTTACAGGGATAGTCTGGAACAGAGGAGCCGGGACCTGGCGGTGGCCAAAGAGGCTGCCGAAGCTGCCAACCAGGCCAAGAGCGAGTTTCTGGCCAGGATGAGTCACGAGTTGCGCACGCCAATGAATGCCATTATTGGCTACAGCGAGATGCTGGTGGAGGATGCAGAAGATGCGGGGAAGCATGAGTTCATACCGGATCTGCAGAAAATCCAGGCGGCTGGCAAGCACTTGCTTCAACTCATCAATGACATCCTGGACCTGTCTAAAGTAGAAGCCCATAGGCTCGAACTTTATCTTGAAGATTTCGAGATAGCGTCGGTGGTGCAGGAGGTGGTCAGCACCATAGAGCCCCTGGCAAAGAAGAACGCCAATACCGTTGCCGTTCAGTGTGCTGAAAACCTGGGCTCCATGCGAGCGGATATGACCAGGGTGCGGCAAGTACTCTTCAACCTTCTCAGCAACGCTTGCAAGTTCACCGAGAAGGGAACCGTTTCCCTGCGCGTAGACCGCCACAGTGTAAACGGCAGGGAGTGGGTCCTTTTCCGTGTCACTGACAGCGGCATCGGTATGAGCGCGGAGCAGATGGAGAGGCTCTTCCAGCCCTTCTCTCAGGGTGATGAATCCACGACGCGCAAATACGGTGGCACCGGCCTGGGGCTGGCCATCAGCAAACGCTTCTGCGAGATGATGGGTGGAGACATCGGTGTCGAGAGCCAGCCCGGCAAGGGAAGCACCTTCATCGTGCGCTTGCCCGCGCAAGTGGTCAAGGCGCCTTCGCCGGCTCCGGCTGACGCCAAAGTGGGGGTCGCACCCGGAGGAGCCACGACGGTGCTCATAGTCGATGACGACCCTCTGGTACAGGACCTGCTGGTGCGCTCGCTTGCTCGGGAAGGTTTTCAGACCAGGGCTGCCTCGGGGGGAGAAGAAGGGCTGCGGCTGGCCAGAGAATGGCATCCTGACGTGATTACTCTGGACGTGCTGATGCCGGGGATGGATGGCTGGGCTGTGCTATCTGCCCTGAAAGCCGACCCCAACGTGGCCGATATTCCAGTAATAATGTTGACCATAGTCGATGAGAAGAATCTTGGCTTTGCTATGGGCGCGGCGGAATATATTACCAAGCCCGTTGATACTGCCCGGCTGGCCGATATCCTCAAGAGGTTCCGGCGTGGCGGGCCCGCGGGCACCGTTTTGGTGGTAGAGGATGACTCGGGTACCCGCGAATATTTGCGGCGTCTCCTGAAGAGGGAAGGATGGTCGGTGTCAGAAGCGGAGAATGGACGCGTGGCTTTGAACGTCATCGGCAAGCAGCCGCCGCAGGTTATCCTGTTGGACCTGATGATGCCGGAGATGGACGGTTTCGAGTTCGCCGTCGAGCTTCGGAAACGGGAAGAGTGGAAATCAATTCCGATCGTGGTGCTGACAGCTAAGGACCTCACCAAACACGACTATGAGCGGCTGAGTGGTTATACGGAAAGAGTACTGCAAAAGGGGAGCTACAGCCGCCAGGAGCTACTGGCTGAGGTATCCCGCCTGGTTAACGCATCAGCACAACAACACAAGACCGCTGCCGGGAAGGAGGCCCACGTTGCTTAAAATCCTTTACGTGGAAGATGATGAGATGAATCGGGACATGCTCTCTCGCCGTCTGGAGAGAAAGGGCTACCAGCTTGTCCTGGCAGTGAATGGCGAGGAGGGGATTGCCCTTGCCACGTCCGAATCCCCTGATTTAATCCTTATGGACATGGGGTTGCCGGTAGTCGATGGCTGGGAGGCCACGCGGCGGCTGAAGGCGATGCCCTCGACCAGCTCCATTCCGATTATTGCCCTGACGGCCCATGCGATGGTCGGAGATCAGCAGAAAAGTATGGAAGCGGGATGCGACGATTACGATACTAAGCCGGTGGACTTGCCCAGGCTTCTCGCTAAGATCGAGGCCCTCCTGGACCGGGGACGCGGTCATGCTGGAGCCGAGTCACAGCCTGCCGCCGAATAACGTTTGATGACCGCGGAAGCAGTGGAGCAGGGAAGCCCTCAAGGCCCGGAATTCGATCGGGCCAAGAGGGCTTTCCTGGCTCATATGCGGCATGAGCTGCGCACCCCCATCAACGCCATCATTGGCTATAGTGAGTTGTTGCTGGAAGACGTAGAGGGGGAGGAATGCCGGGGCCTTCAAAGCGACCTCCAGAAGGTCAACGCCGCGGGAAAACAGTTGCTGTCTCTCGTCAATAGCATTCTAGATTCTTCCCGGATCGAGGCCACATCCGAGATTCGGATAGAGCAGTTCGAGGCAGAGGTGCGCCACGGGATGCGCACCACGATAAACTCCGTCGTTGGCTACGCCGATATTATATTGGAAGACGCGGCCGGGCGGGAAGACCTGGTCGCCGATTTGCAGCGAATTCGCTCTGCTGGCGAGCGAATGCTCAGTCTGACCGGCGACTTCCTGTCCTTGTGGCAGCACCAGAGGCAAGGCCTGGACCTTGGAGATGCCGACGGTTTCCAGATGGCTCAGCAGGCGGTCGCCACGATACGTCCGCTGGCAGAGGACCAGGCTCGCGGTGAGGTGGAGGGTGGGTGCCTGCTTGTCGTGGACGACAACGAGACAAACCGGGACTTGCTTTCGCGTCAACTGCAAAAAGAAGGGCACCGGGTACTCCTGGCGGAGAACGGCCGGCGGGCCCTGGATCTCCTGAATACGGAAGACTTCGACTTGGTCCTTCTGGATATCCTGATGCCTGAGATGAACGGCTACCAGGTTCTCCAGCGCATCAAGGCAGACAAAGACTGGGATCACCTGCCGGTCATAATGCTTTCTGCCTTGGACGATATGGATAGTGTGGTGCGGTGCATCGAGCTTGGCGCGGACGACTATTTGACGAAACCCTTCAATCCGGTGCTGCTCAGGGCCCGCATTGGCGCTTGCCTCGACAAGAAGAGGCAGCGCGACCGGGAACTCGCCTACCTGGAGGAGCTGCGACAGGAGCGAGAGAAGTCCCTGCGAGAGCTCCTGGAGGACCAGTTCAGACTCCCAGCGAAGATCCTGGGCAATACGCGACTGGCGGTTCAACTGCGCTCGCAAGCGGAAGCGGCGGCTGCCAACAGCGAGCATCTTCTCATACTGGGGGAGGCCGGAACTGAGAAACAAACGGTGGCCCAACTGGTCCATGAGAAAAGCTGCCGCGCCCCAGGGCCGTTCCTGCGCCTCGACTGTGCCAAGGTCCCGGCCGTGGTTCAGGATGGTGAGGGTAGCCTCCTTCTGGAGGTGGCTCAAATGAGCGCGCTTTTTGGTCATCAGACCGGCGCTTTCTCCTTCGCGCGCAGCAACAGGGCAGGCTATATTGAATTGGCCGAGGGTGGCACACTGGTACTGGAAAATGTGGAGAGGCTGACCCCTGCCGTACAGGAACGCCTTTTGGCGTACCTTCGGACCGGCAAAGTGCGGCGGCTTGGAGCTTCCCAGGAGGTCTCGCGGGACACGCGATTGATCGCCCTCAGTCACAATCGACTGGGCGATGAGCATGGCTTTGGCGCCGAACTGCACAACTTCCTTTCCAGACAGGTGATCACAGTCCCGCCGCTTCGCGGGCGTAAGCGGGACCTGATGGCCTGGGTCGACCACTTCATCGCTCTCTATGGCAGCCATCTCGGCAAGGAAGTGAACGGGATAACCAAAGAGGCTATGAACATTATCCTGGCCTACGATTGGCCCAACAACATGGAGGAACTGGAGGGCGTCCTCCAGCGAGGAGTCCGTCTGGCCGATGGGCCTGTGCTGACTCCGGAGCAAATCTTCATTGGACTGGTATCCACCGAGCCTCGCTACAGGTTGGACCTCCTTAAGCTTCCCTTCCTACGTCGAGCCTTGGAAAGTCGGTTGTATCCTGATCTGCTTAAGGTTGCAGCTATGGTCCTTTTTGGCCTCGTGCTCCTATCTGCCCTCTTTGGTCCGCAAGAAGTGGGAAGTAACTTGTCTCTGGTGCTGGCCTGGTCTATCGGCTGGCCTTTCCTGATGGTTGGAATCTTTTTTGCCGGGCGCTTCTTCTGCAATATCTGTCCTCTAGGGTCCCCAGGACATTTCCTTCAGCGACGCTGGAGTCTGAGGCTAAAGGTCCCGAACCTGGTGAAACAATACGGATTGTACGGGGCGGCCCTTGGTTTCGTTCTTATCTCGTGGGTAGAGCAAGTAACGTCGATGGACAAGGCGCCTGCGGCTACGGCCATCCTCTTGATAAGCATTGCCGCTCTTGCCACCACGGTCAACATGCTTTTTGAGCGGGCCGGCTGGTGTCGCTATTTGTGTCCTCTGGGTCGAATGGTCGGCGCATATGCCACCCTGTCGCTGGTGGAGATGCGCACCAATCCGGCGGTATGCACCGCGGAATGCAAAACTCACGCCTGTTACACTGGGGTGGGGGGAGCTAAGGGGTGCCCGATGTATGAGGGCGCTTTCGCCCTTCAGAGCAACGAGGCCTGCAAGTTCTGCGCTGAGTGTCTCAAAAGCTGTGAAAACAAGGCTATACGCCTCAACCTCAGGTTTCCTGCGAGCGAGGTCTGGGCCTTGCGCGAGCACAGCATACTTCTGGCCAGATTCGTACCCATTCTGATGGCCGCCCCCTTGTCCGTCTATATCCGGGGGACCGAGCTCTACCGACAGTCGTTGGGAGCGTTGCCTTTCGAAGAGCCGGTCTACTTTGTGTTCATCTTGGGTCTGGCTCTCGGTATTTGGGCGGCGATGTCCCTCGCGGCGGCCGCGCTGGGGGAGCCCCTGGTCAAGGGTTCAGCCTGGCTGCCCTATGCCTTTCTGCCTCTGGCGATGGCCGGGGAGATGGTGCGCCAACTCAAACCGCTGTTTCTCGACTCGGGTGCCCTGCTTCCCACCCTCGCCCGGCAATTCAGTCTGGGTAACTGGCAATTCGCCCATTTCAGTGGCGCCGAAGCGCTCCGCGGGACTCAGACCGCCCTGCTCCTATTGGGGGCGCTGGCCTCGATGTACCTTGCTTACCGGCTCACAGTAAGGTATCGCCCGTTGACAAGAGGGTTTGCCCGGCTTCCCCTTTTCCTTCTCGTTGGCCTTTTGGGCCTGCTCTACGGGCTCCTGCTGCTCGAAGGATAGGCATCCAAGTCCGGGACGCTTTCACGGAAGGCGAGCGAGCCCCGTTCGGCAGCGACTTGCCCGCATCCCAGTTTTCTTTGACCGGCGTAGCTAAATGCTAGCTCCGCCGACCTGGCATGCCAAGAGGCGCCAAGAGAACGTGTTGGCACAGGAGCAACTCAGGCTTGACAGCGGTAATACAATGAACAATGAGCCGGTTTCACCAGCTACTAGCCTTCGTGTTAGGCTGTTCCGGTCGGAGTCGGCGTAAGAAAAGAGAGGAGGACTTGCGTGGTAACGGTGTCTGAAAGGAACGTGCAGAAACTGCTCAACCCAGTGGGAGAGGTGGAATATGTCGACATGGGCCTTGCGCCGCGGCTTGGCGATCTGAATGGCAAGGTTATAGGTTTTCTGGACAACAGCAAGCGCAACGCGGACGCGCTGATAGCGCGGACCGAGGCGCTCCTGCATGAGAGATTCAAATTGGGCCCGGTATTCAGGACGCGTAAGCTGCGCGCCAGCGGCAGGGCGCAGGACATGGAGGAGTTGGCTAAGTGCGACGCCGTGGTGGCAGGGATCGGCCTTTGAGGTGGCTGCACGACGTGGTGTATCCATGACACCGTGGAGTTGGAAAAGCGAGGCGTGCCCACCGTGACCTATTGCACCCAGAGATTCTCGGCCTTTGGCCGCGCTGAAGCTCGCGGTCTGGGGGTCCCTTGTCTCCCCATCATCGAGATTCCAGAGGCCTTCGAGTACAGCCCACAGGCTCCAGAGAGAGTTGAGGAGGTGGCGCGGCAGGCCATCGAGGACGTTATTGCTGCGCTTACGCGCCCTTCAGAGGAGCTGGCAGAGCGGTACCGCAACACTTATTCCCTGGCTGATGTCGAGAGTAGGCTATCGCGCCCCAAGGCGAGCGCCGAGCAGGGTCCTTTGTTGGCGCCTTCAGGGACTATCGAGGCCAACGACGCCTTCTACGATCGGGGCTGGACCGATGGGCTGCCCATCATCCCGCCTACGGAAGAAGCCGTGGAGGCGATGCTCGAGTATTGCGATCGGGATCGGGATGAGGTCATGGGCAAGATACCGCCTAAGTGGGGCAAGGCGACGGTGGAGAAGATCGCCATTAACGCGGTCATGGCGGGCTGCAAGCCCAACTACTTTCCCTTGCTCTTGACAGCCGCCCAGGCGCTGGCCGAGCCGAAGTTCAACCTCTTCGCTGTCCAGGGAACCACGAATCCGGTGGCGCCGCTGGCTATATTCAACGGTCCCATGGTGAAGGAAGTGGGCATCAACCACAGCTTCAACGTCCTCGGCCAGGGCTGGCGTCCCAATGCGACCATCGGGCGGGCCATCAGGCTGATGATGATCAACATCGGCGGAGGAATACCAGGGACGACGGACAAAGCGATACACGGCCAGCCGGCCAAGTTCTCCTTTTGCATGGCCGAGGGCGAGGACGACAGCCCCTGGGAGCCGCTTCATGTCGAACGCGGGTACAGCCGCGATGTCAGCACCATCAGTTTGGCCGCGGTGACCGGGACCATCAACTTCGCCACTGGCGGCGTTGGCACGCCCCTGGGCATACTGACCATGGCGGCGGATTCCATGGCGGTCAGAGGAGTGAACAACCTTTTCTATGCAGGCGGCCCGGTGCTCGTCTTGAATCCTTTTCTCGCCGAGATCCTGGCCAAGGCTGGTTGGTCCAAACGCGACGTGAAGCGTTTCATGTACGACAACGCACGCATTCCCTTCGCCAGGGTGCCGCAGGAAAACCGGCCTCTTCTGATGCACCGTCGTCCCAAGCTTAACTACGGCAGCGCCGACTCGCTTCTGCCGCTGACGGACAATATGGACGAAATCATAGTGCTGGTAGCGGGAGCCAAGGGCGTTCACGGCGTGATCATGCACACCTATGGCGACCCCACGCCGAGCATAACCAAGCCGGTGCTGCTCAAGGACGGCACGCCAGCGAGAAGTGTGGATGATTTCAGGCGGATGAGGTAGAGGGAGAGGTCTTTCCACTTCAATAATAGGGAGGCTCGAAATGAAAAAGGAATTTCGTCTGCTGGGGACTCGTCTTGTGATCCTCGGGCTGGTGCTGGCGAGCTGTGCTTCCCCTTCGGCGGCGCCTGTTGGCGTGCAGACCCCGGGCCCGGCGGAGACGTCCTCGCCCAGGCCTCCAGCGTCCGCAACACCAACCCCGAAGCAGGCTGTCGGGCAGCCGCGATACGGAGGTTCCATTACGCGAGTGCGGGAGAATTACCCCGATACCCTCGATCCCCATTTCTTCCGAGGCGGGACCTGGTGGGGAGAGGTGCTCTCTCCGGCTTACAACGGGCTCCTGAAACTGGACGACAAGATGGAGCTGGCGCCTGACCTCGTTGAGAAATGGGAGCAGCCGAACGAGTTGACTTACCTGCTGCATCTCCGACAGGGCGTGAAGTTCCACGATACGCCAACAATGAAGGGCCGTGAGTTGACCGCGGAGGACGTGAAGTATAACTTGCAGCGGATGGCGACGGAGGACCCCAAGTTTTTCAGGCGCTGGCAGTTCCAGATAATATCGAGTATCGAGACGCCTGATAGATATACCATCAAGATAACCCTGAAATCGCCCACGGCGCCCTTCATAGAGTATCTGGCTTTGCCCTTCAACTACATTGTCGGGAGGGAGGCAGTGGAGAAGTTCGGCGACCTCGGTCGCGAGGAGGCTGGCACTGGCCCTTTCCAGATGAAGAGCTGGACGGAGAAGATCAGCTACAAGCTCGTCAGGAACCCGAACTATTTCATCAACGGCGTACCCTATCTCGATGAGGTCAATGTGGTTGTGGTGCCCGACTCCGCTACCCGCCTGGCGGCGTTCCGCTCCGGCAGGGCTGACTACGTCTTGCTCTCCGTCAGCGATTTCAAGATGCTGCAGAAAAGCAATCCCAAAGTGGTGGCCTCCGATATTCCCAGGAATCAGACCTTTCTGACCTTTTATCCCGGTAGAAAGCCCTTTGACGACCAGCGTGTCAGGCAGGCCTTCTCATTGGCCATAGACCGCCAAGCCGTTATCGACCTGGTCATGGAGGGCGAGGCGGAACTCACCAGCCCGGTTTACGGCCCAGCCGCCTCCTGGCGGCTGCCCGTCGATGAGTTGAAACGGCTTTACAAGCCGGACATAGCCCGGGCGAAGACGCTGATGGCGGAGGCTGGCTATCCGAACGGACTACCGGTCGAGGTGAAGGCCAGCGCCCAGCGCAAGGAGTTCGCGGACTCGCTGACGGTGGTGGCCGCGCAACTGAAACAGATCGGGGTTGAGGTCAAACAACTGGTACTGGAACATACTACCCTGACCGCTAACCGGGCCGCTGGGGATTATGCCGCTCTGCTCCATGGAGGCTCGCCGGCGTTCGAAGTTGGCGAACGTATTGTGCAGTACTGGAGGCCGGGAGGAATGTACTTCCTGAAGGACGACGACCTGGGCAAGCTGATAGACGAGCAGCAGAAGGCGGTAAATCTCAGCAAGAGACGCGAGCTATTGAATCGTTTTGAGAGACTGATGATAGAGCGGGCCCACGTCATCTTTCTCTTTGGCTATTCCGAGAAGCTGGTCCGGCAGGCCCATGTTAAGGGTCCCCTGGAGCCCTCGATTCAGAGCCAGCACCTGGTGGCGTATCAGTGGATAGAGAAATAGCGACAGCAACCGCGGCACCGGTGTCTAAGGCCTATTGGCTTTTCAGGACTACGTCCTCCTCCTCAAGCTGCCGGACCTCGGAGTCCGTCATTCCCAGGAGTTCCTTCAAGACGTAGGAATTGTGCTCTCCGGCCGCTGGAGCGGCGGCGTGGACAGAATTCTCCGGCGTGGTGCCGGGAAGCCTGAGGGTTGTGATCGTGCCGCTGCGATAGTCGGGGACTTCCACAAAGTGGCCCCGCGCCTTAAGCTGAAGGTCCTCGGATAGCTGGTCGATGGAGGATGAGCGTCCCGCGGGAATCCCTGCCCGCTGCAGTCTATCCATGACTTCCTGGCTGGTGTGCTGTGAAGTCCACTGCGCCACCGCTGCATCGATCTCCGAGGGGTTCGCGGAACGAGCGCTCGGGTTCGCAAAGCGCGGGTCTTGCCGCCATCCCGGCTTGCCGATTATGTCGCAGAGCGCGGCCCACTCCTCATCGTTGGTTACGCTTATCACCGCCCAGGAGTCATTCCCTTTACACTGGTAGGCGTTGTGGGGGGCCATCAGGGAGTCTCGATTGCCTCGCGGCCCCTGGTTTCGGCCATTCATGTTGAAATTTAGCAAAGCGTCCGGGATGAGGGCGGCGATCACCTCGCTCATGGAGAGGTCGATGTAGGCGCCCTGACCCGTGCGGCGTCGTTGCTCGAGGGCCGCCAGCAGCATGAAGGCGCCGAACTTAGCGGCCAGCAGGTCGCCCCAACCGCCTCCTATGGGTTCCGGCTGGCCCCCCTCGTATCCTGTTATCGACGTGAGGCCGCCAAAGGCGGTGGCGATACTGGCATAGGCGACCCAATCCTTGTGGGGACCTGTTCGCCCAAAGCCCGATACGGACAACATGACTATGTCCGGTTTGATTTTCCGCAGGTCATTGTAGCCCAGGCCGAAACGGTCCATGACGCCCGTGGCGAAGTTCTCCGCCACGACGTCGGACGTCCTGATAATCGCTTGTGCTATTTCCTGCGCCTTCGGGTCTTTCAGGTTCAGCGTGCATGACTTCTTGCTGATGTTCAGCGCGGGGAAGGCAGTTATGCGCGGGTCCGGGTTGTAGCTTAGCTTGCCGTCCGGTCCTCGTGTAGCCCGCCGGAGCGGATCGGGGCGGGCGGGGTTCTCAATCTTGATTACCTCGGCTCCAAAGACGGCGAACCACAGCGTTGCCGCCGGTCCAGCGAATACCTGTGTGATGTCAGCAACTCTCAGTCCCTCAAGAGGTAGCCTACCCATTCGTTCTGTCGCCTCCAAAAGATCGACACCCTTAGATTACGCCTGCATCCCGCAGTTTGCTCAACTCTTCCTTACTGTACCCCAGCTTTCTCATAAACACATCGTCGTTGTGCTCACCAAGCCGGGGCGCGGCTCGGTCCAGAGACCACCTGGCGCCCGTGAGGACCGCCGGTGAGCCCGGGTACGACAACGCGCCCACGGCTGGATGAGACGCCTGGACGAAGAATCCCCTCTCTTTCAGATGCGGCGAAGTGGCCAGATCCTCCGGTTGGTTCACCGGCGCGCAAGGGATGTGGCGGCTCTGACAAGCCATGGCTATCTCCGCCTTTGTGCGTGCCAGCGTGTATGCTTTGATCGCCGGCTCGATGATATCCCAGTGGGCATTCCGCGCCGGTCGAGTGAGAAAACGCTGGTCGTTGGCCCATTCCGGCTTGCCGATGACCTGGGCGAAGGCCTGCCACATGTGGTTCTCTACGATGTGAAGTTGAACATAGCCATCTTTGCAGGGCTGGCAGCCTCCCGAGCCGAAATGGCCTGCCTTCTTGGTCTCTCCGTTCACGCGGCTATGCCTCTCGTGGTCTACGTGATACTGGGCCACAAGGTGCCGCTGGTTGTCAGCCACGGCCTCAAGTTCAGAAATGTCCAGGTGCGTGCCGTGGCCGAGGGTACTTCTTCCGAGAACCATGGCCATGGTCGCGATAGCGGCCGTTATCGCTGTGAGATAGTGCGCCTGGTAGCTGCCGCCGCGAAGGGGAGCTTCGCTGGACGAATCCACTTGTTCCGGCGTCTCCATGGCGATCCCTCCCATATGGAAGGCGATGAGATCGCTGCCCTTGTAGTCGCGGTATGGTCCAGTCTGCCCGAAGGGGGTTATAGATGTCATAACGAGCATCGGGTTGATCTCTTTCAACGTGTCATATCCGAGGCCGAGGGAAGCCATGAACCCAGGAGCGTGGTTCTCCACGAGGACGTCGGACTCTTTGACCAGTCTCAGGAAGATGTCCCGGCCCGCCGCGGACGGATCCAGGGTTATGCCAAACTTATTCGTGTTCAAATACAGGAAAAGGGCGCTGGAATCTTGATCGGGCCGGTCCTGACAAAAGGGGCCGATGCGCCGCGCTATGTCGCCCTCCCCAGGTCGCTCGATCTTGATGACCTGCGCGCCGAGGTCAGCCATGTACTTGGCGGCGGCAGGCGCGGTGACGCCCTCCCCGTACTCAAGAATGCGGATTCCACCAAGAGGTTTGTTCATCTCACTCCCCACTGGCAAAGGTTCTGCTCCTTGGAATATTGCAGGTTATGTGAATACGCGGAGCCGAGGTCCGGCCGGAACTGCCATACAGCTCTCCCTCCACTACGTTGCACAGCGCATCTCCCGGCGTGGAAGCCAGGCCCAACCACGCCAGTGGCCAGCCGAGCGAAGCGGCCCAGGGGAAGACGCGGCATTCCGCAGGCGAGGAGGCTGAGGCATGATTCGGCGGAGATGGCGAGAGCCCCGGGAGCGGGCAGGGATTCCTTGTAATCCCTGTGTCAGGGGTACTCTTTCCGTCAGGCGGCCTGGGCTAAGCCGGCGCCCGTGGGAGTCTTATCTCCCTGGTGACTGGCCTGAAATAGTTGCTCCAAAGGCTCATCAGCTTATCCCTATGGGCGTCGCCGCATACGATGATATCAAACAGGTCAGCGCTCGAAAACATCGGGATCGTCTCCTCCAGCCCCACGTCGAACCACTTGGGCAACGTACCTTTCTCTACCAGGTCGTGAACTGTGGCATCCGGTCCTTTATGTGCTTGCAGCAGCCAGTCCTCTTTGCCCACAACGGTCCTGGTATTCTGCCACAAATACTCAGCGACGTCCCGCTTCGAGTAGCCAGCCCTGGCCAAGACTCTGGCGGTGGGCGGCGTGACAAGCACAGCCACCATGTTGCGTTCCCCAAAGAGCAGAGATAGCTCGGTGATCGTGTTTCGCTCCTGATGCTTGCAGGCGACCTTCAGGATAGATTGGGCGGCTGGACCGACAGGATTCCCCGGAGTGCCTTGCCCACCCCAGTGGACCGTCGCTCTCGCGGTCACCGTGCTCGTATTCTTGCTGAAACCGTGCTCCACATGGTAAGGTTCCCAGCCGATTGCCTCGCAGGCATCTTCATCCTCCGCCAGGACGAAAGGCAGATAGTAGCCCCACGTCCCCATCCATGTCTCTCCCGCTTTGAAACCAGCCACGTTGTTCAGTACGAGGCCGAAGGCGCGGCCGATGGCGGGATTGGGGCCGCGCGAGCGAAGCCCGATGCCGTACTCGATGCCGAGCTGTTTTATGATCGGTCCGTTCACCAGCAACCAGGGCGTCTTGCAGCCCGTGCTGCCAAGGTTGATCAGCTGGAAATCAGGATCGGCGATGGCTTCAACGGCCGCGATCAGCAGCGGCATGAAGTCCGGGCGGCACCCGGCCATTATCGCGTTGGCAGCGATGTTACGGGGCGTAGCCCGGAGGTTCGCTTGTGGCAGCACGGCTATTTCTTCATCAGGAGGGCGGTCGGTATGCTTGAGAAACTCCTCCACCCTCTCTACGGTAGGAGGGATTATGGCGAGCCCATCGGTCCATCCCTTCTCGAAGAAGACCTTGTTCACCTCATCGAGGGTTCCACTGAGAATAGTGTCTACTGGTTTCAAGCGGGCGCTCGCCGGAGTCTGGCTTGCCACGGGTCTGGTCAGAGCCTGGACAATCCGGTCCAGGACTACTCTTTCCAGGTTATCTCTGATTTCGGCTTCCGTATGCAGCTTGATCGAGCTGGGGTATTCGGCTATTCCGATGTCAGGCATCCCCGCATAGGACGCCACCAGAGAAGCAGTGCGCACGAAAGTTGTGCCAGCGATTATTGCGGCGGGCATGCCGGCTTTGGCTGCTGCCACGGCTGGCCGCGTACACGCGGGGGTGCAGGTGCCTCAGAAGCCATTGCCGGTTATCAGCGCGTCGCAGCCCTTTTCGATGGCTAGCGCCACGGTGGCATCCACGCGCTCCAACTGCTCGCGGGTGCTGCAGTGGACGTCTTGCACCGGGAACTCGGTATAGGGAATTACCCTGAGGCCTGGATATCGCTTCTGCAGCAGCTCCCGGATTATGGGAAAGGTGACATAGCCCATGAATGACCCGTTCCATATCTCGCCAATTGTCTTCCCGCTCAAGTCCGGGAGACGAGGAGCGACAGATGCCGCTTCGACAGTTGGTTCGCCGAGAGGGGTCAATACCCGATACATCCTGTCTCAACCTTTCAATATCAGATGGGGAAGGCCCATGTCCGCCCGTCGTTTCAGCCCGCTTCGCTGGCAGATAAGCTACGTACTTTGTTCAAGAGACACGCTATCTGGCGAGCCAGATATCCTGGTAATCGTAGGCGTTGAAGTAGCTCACCGCTGGAGTGAAGTTCCTCACTTCCTTCCACCAGGCGTAGCCCGTGTTGCTCCAATACGCCACGGCGATCGGCACATCCTTTAGCAAGATTCTCTGCAACTCCCAGACCATCTTCTTGCGTTCGGCGACGTCCAGGGTCTGCGATTGCTTGACAAACAGCTCGTCGAAAGTCGGATTACTGTATGCCGCCCAGTTGCTGCCAGCCCCAGATACGTAGTGGTTGCCCATGACGATATCGGGGTCCATGCTCGCCGAGCCGGAGGCGCCAGGGCTGATATCGAAGGCTTTCCTGAACCGCCGATCATCATAGACGGTGATATCTTGAACGCTGAGGTCGAGCGCAATGCCTATGGCGGCGACCGCGTCCTTGGTCACCGTAGCAAAAGCCTGATGCACCCCGGTTGACCTGACCATAGCCTCAGCCCTCAACCCGTTAGGGAAGCCCGCCTCGGCCATGAGCTTCTTTGCGGCCTCGATATCTGGCCTGGTATAGCCGGGCACCTTGTTCATCTCTTCCTCGGGAAGCGCCCACTCGCCCGGCGGCTGGCCGGACATGCCCACAACGCCTGCCCCTTCCAGGCCAACTGACAGCATCTTCTTGCGGTCAAAGCTCAGGGTTACCGCCTGACGGAGCCGAACATCGTTCCAGGGCGCCTTGTTGACATTGAAAATCATGCCATACCAGGCGGGGTGGAATTCCCACTTGAAATTTATCTTGTCGGATAGCTGCTCTTCAATGACCTTCGCCTGGGACATGGTCGGGTAGGGGAAGGGCGACCACCAGAGGATGTTCCTGGTCCTCAAGGCGGCGAATCTGGTGAAGGTATCCGACATTATGTAACCCTTCACGCCATCCAGGTAGGGCCGGCCCTTGACGAAGTAGTCGGGGTTCTTCACTAACTCAAAACTGACCCCCTGAGAGTAGTCCTTGAACTTGAAAGGGCCGCTCCCCAGTATCGTCTTCGTCATGTCGCCCTTCTTGTCCAAGACCACGCGCTTCGGCATGACTGCGAAGAAGACGGCGCTTATGCTCGTCAGGAAGGAAGCCTGCGGATTCTTCAATGTTATCTTAACGGTGGAATCGTCCGGGGCATCGATATTGGCGATGTTGGCAAGCTCCTGTCGTTTGGGGCTTCTCACCAATCCGAGTTGAGGATCGCGCATTCTATCGAAGGAGTATTTCGCATCCTCCGCCGTGACGGGACTGCCATCATGAAACTTTGCCCCTTTGACCAGGTTGAACGTATAGGCTTTGCCGTCGGGGCCAAGCTGCCAGCCCGTTGCCAGGTCCGGGACTGTCTTGAATGCCGGCCATGCGTGGGGATCATATTTCACCAGGCCGTTGTAAGTTCCTCCCGTAATCACGACGGTGTAGGCTGTGCTCTCCCGATGGGGATCAAGACTCGGCGGGTCTCCGGCAGTGCCGATGGTGAAGATGCCGCCGTAGCGTGGCTGTTCCCCTGCTGGTTTAGCGGTCGGCGCCGGCGCCGCGGGCTTCGCGGTCGGCGCTGCTGGCTTCGCGGCCGGCGTTGCCGCCGGCGCCTTCGTTGCGGCCGAAGGAGGGGTGGCCTTTGCCTGAGCCGTGGGCGCCGCTGCCGGAGCACAGGCTGAAGTCAAGAGCGCGAGAACGATGAAGCAGCCTGCAAGTTTGATGAACCTTCTGTTGTTCATTCCAGCCCTCCTTGTGTTGAATGTCTTGCCGAAGGGGCGCCGCTTCGGGCAGATTGCGTTGCAGCCCCCAACACCGCTGCCTGCTTGCAGGGCGGCGCCTGGAACTCCCGGCGTATCCGTCCTGGTCGAGCATATTCCCCAGAGAGAAGCGTCCGCCTGCGCGTCCGAGTGGATGAAAAGCGCAAGCCGACCCCGTGAAGTGTATGGCAGGTCGGCTTGTCTATGGCCGTCCGGGCACCACGACGCGCCAATGGGCAGGCAAAACTATATGACTACTGACTCCTCGGTAGCTCCGATAACAATGTTATCAGGCCAGCGTTTTTGTGGCCTACCCTCCGGTAATTTACAATAGGTTCCTATATCTTGTCAATAGCGCGTAGAACCAATCGGTTTTTGTTGACATCGCTGGTGTCGGTATGCTACATTCGCTGCCAGCGAAGACGCGGCATCGCCAACACGGAGACTATCTTTGGCGACGCTGCCCGGGTCTTGCCGGTTATCCACATTTGAGGAGGGCTACATGCGGTTCTTGTTGAGTATGGAGCGGGCGAGCGACGAGAAGCTGAGGTTCGCGGCGCAGATAGGCGTGGATGCCGTTGGGGCAGCGCCTGCCGCGTGTGACCTGGAGAAGGGCTACTACGAATTCGCGCCCTTGGTCGCTTTGAGAAGTCAGGTCGAGTCCTATGGCCTCAAGCTGGAAATCATTAACCTTCCGCCCTGGCGGTGGAGCTACAAATGGATGCTCGGGCTGCCGGGCCGGGACGAGCAGATCGAAAACTGCCAGAAGACCATCCGCAACCTGGGCGCCGCCGGTATTCCCATCTTCATGTATAACATACATGCGTTGCGCTTCTTCCGTACGTCGTGGCACGTTCCGCAGAGGGGCGGTGCGCTGGCTACAGGCTTCGATGTAGAGCGGGCAAAAACCGCCCCGTTGATGGTTGCCGGGTCAAGCACAAGGGCCGGAGATCCCTTGATCGACACAGACCTGATACCGGCGGCCCACCGACGCCCTATCAGTGACGAGGAGATGTGGGATAACCTGACCTACTTCCTCAAGGGCGTCGTCCCGGTGGCTGAGGAAGCCGGGGTGAAGCTCGCCATGCATCCGGACGATCCGCCGATCCCGGTGGTAGGCGGCGTCGCCCGAATAATGCGCAGCCCGGAGGCCTTTCGGCGCGCCATTGAGATCGTGCCCAGCGAGTGCAATGGGCTGACCTTCTGTCAGGGCTGCTTCGCCGAGATGGGCGCCGACGTCGTGAAGGAGATACGGTACTTCGGAAGTCGCAAGAAGATCTTCCTCGTCCATTTCAGGAACGTAGCGGGGACCGCCGAGAATTTCGCCGAGACTTTTCCTGACAATGGCCAGGTCGATATGGTCGAGGCCATGAGAGCATATGCGGAGATCGGCTACGACGGCGCGATGTCGCCCGACCACCCGCTTCGTCTTGAGGGCGATGGGGACTGGAGCCAGCGGTACTGGGCGTACGCCATTGGCTATATGCGGGGTCTGGCACAAGCCGTGGATTCGAAAAGGTAGCTCTGCGTGTTGCAGCATGCCCCAGGCAAGACGCGTACTGCCGGGTTAGCGACTCGCCAGGATGTCCTCGCTCCTCCTTTCAAGGATATCGATGTGCATCCGTGTATCCTGGCGCGGCCCGCCATCTGTTGAAATTCGAACTCGCATTATTTTCGTCCCCGACGTGACGAGCGTCCAATAGTTACGTTGCGCCAAACCGCAATACTTTGTACGGTTCCAACGCAGGCTCGAATCCAGCCGGCAGTGCGCAGAAGAGGCCATTTCCAGCCGTCACAACCTTGAAACCTTCCCTTCCCTCTTTTTATGACTATTTGACTTTCCATGCGCTACATTTGTCATGAATCCGTGGTCACATCATCAGCTGCTGCCGCGCGATGAAGGGGACCTTCAATGGACTTAGGCGCGACCTATCTGGGAAACGGGTGTTCGGAATTCCTCCTCTGGGCGCCGCAGGCGCAGAGCGTGGAGCTCCACTTGCTCTCGCCGAAGGAGCGTCTCGCGGCCATGGCGCCTTTGAAGTTCGGCTACCACACATGCCAGGTGGAGGCCAGTCCTGGATCCAGCTATGTGTTCCGTCTGAATGGGAAACAGGAGCGGCCCGACCCCGCCTCCCGGTTTCAGCCAGAGGGCGTCCATGGCCCGTCTCAAGTAGTGGACCCGCACTTTGCCTGGGATGACGGCTGCTGGTTCGGCCTGCCGCTCCGATGCTACATCATCTATGAGATCCACGTTGGAACCTTCACGGCCCAGGGGACCTTCGACGCTATTATTCCCCGTCTTCAATACCTCAAGGACTTAGGCATCACGGCCGTGGAGTTGATGCCTGTGGCCCAGTTCCCGGGAGGTCGCAACTGGGGATACGACGGCGTCTATCCCTTCGCCGTCCAGGGCTCTTATGGCGGTCCCCAGGGGCTCAAAAAGCTGGTCAACGCTTGTCATCGGAAGGGTCTGGCCGTTGTCCTCGACGTCGTCTATAACCATTTGGGGCCCGAGGGTAACTACCTCGCCGATTTCGGCCCCTATTTCACTGACGGCTATCGCATTGCATGGGGGCCCGCCATCAATTTCGATGGCCCGCAAAGCGATGAGGTGCGCCGCTTTTTCATAGAGAATGCCCTCTACTGGCTCACAGAGTTCCATTTCGATGCGTTGCGCATCGATGCCATCCACGGGATCCGAGACTTCTCCGCCCAGCCCTTCCTGGCTGAGCTGGCCACGGCGGTGCGCCGGGAGGCGGAACGCTTGAACCGCAGGCTCCATCTGTTCGCAGAGAGCGATCTCAATGATGCCCGGGCGATGCGGTCCCAGGAGCTGGGAGGCTACGGCCTGGACGCCCAGTGGAACGATGACTTCCATCACGCTATTCATGCCCTGCTCACCGGCGAGCAAGCGGGCTACTATCAGGACTTTGGCCGTCTCGAAGACGTGGTCAAGGCTTTCACCGAAGGGTTTGTCTACTCTGGCGGGTATTCGGCTTACCGTCAGCGTCGACACGGCAATTCCTCACGCGATGTCCCCGCCTCCAGATTTGTCGTCTTCGCTCAGAACCACGATCAGGTGGGGAACCGCAAGCTCGGCGAGCGCCTGAGCACGTTGGTCCCTTTCCAGGGGCTGAAGATGGC
Organism: Chloroflexota bacterium; assembly: GCA_016190665.1. Taxonomy (GTDB): domain Bacteria; phylum Chloroflexota; class Dehalococcoidia; order JACPQD01; family JACPQD01; genus JACPQD01. The sequence goes on along the minus strand of JACPQD010000074.1, from coordinate 28,348 downwards.
TGCCGGACTCGTTCTTCTCTCTCCCTTCATCCCGCTGCTCTTCATGGGCGAGGAATACGGTGAGACAACGCCGTTTCTGTACTTCGTGAGCCATACCGACCCGGGCCTGGCGGAAGCAGTGCGGAAGGGTCGAGAGGAGGAGTCCGCCGGCTTCGCCTGGGAGGGGGGGATTCCTGATCCCAATGATGAGAAAACGTTCCATGATTCCAGGCTCCGCCGTGAACTTCGGCGCCGCAAACAGGGTCGCGTCCTCGCCGCGTTCTACAGGGAGCTGCTCCAGCTTCGTAAGAGCCTCCTGGCCCTGGTGTGCTTAGACAGGGAGCACGCGGAGGTTGCTGCATATGACCGGATACTCTATTTGCGCCGGTGGGGAGAGGGTGACCAGGTCTTCGCCGCTTTTAACTTCGACGACGCCCCGGCCCAGACGAGTCTGCCCCTCCCGCCCGGGCGCTGGCGGAAGCGCCTCGACTCCTCGGAGACGCGATGGCTGGGGAGCGGCAGCTCAACCCCGGACACGCTGGAATCGCCGTGCAACATCGTGCTTCCCTTGAGCGCCCGCTCCTTCGTCCTTTTCGAGCAGATTGACGGGGAGCAAGATTACCCGTTTTCAGTGGTGTAGGGACGGCAGGCGCCGCGGGGCGCCTCTCGTCTCGCAGTGAGGGCAGGACATGAAGTCCGCGACACGGTCCAATATCGTCTCGGCCCTGGAGCAGATTGCCGCGCAGAGGCGCGTCCCTTGTGCCACTTACCGCCTCCAGTTGAACAGGCTCTTCACTTTTCGTGATGCGCGCGGCCTCGTTCCCTACCTTCGTGAGCTGGGCATCACCGACTGTCACGCCTCGCCGATCTTCAAGACCTGCCGCGCCGGCAGCCACGGCTACGATGTCTGCGACCACAGCCAGCTCAATCCCGAGCTCGGCTCAGACCAGGACTTTGAAGCCTTCGCCGCGTCCCTCAGGTCGAAGGATATGGGGCTTATCCTGGACACGGTGCCCAACCACATGGGGATAGGTTCCGCCAACAACTGGTGGTCAGATGTGCTGGAGAACGGCCTTAGCTCCATCTACGCCTCCTACTTCGACATCGACTGGCAGCCAGTGGCGCCCGAACTGCAAAACAAGGTGCTCTTGCCCATCCTGGAAGACCAATATGGCAGGGTGCTGGAAGGCGGCAGGCTGCGCCTTGCCTATGAGAATGGCGCTTTCTTCGTCTACTATGGTGAGACCAGGCTTCCCGTGTCGCCGCGAAGCTACAGCGCTATCCTGAGCCACCGGCTGGCCCCGCTGTGCGAGACCCTGGGCCAGGAGCACGAGAATGTGGCGGAACTCCAGAGCATCTTGACTGCCTTAAGCTACCTTCCGCCTCAAACCGAGGTGGACCCGGACAAGATAGTTGAGAGAAACCGCGAGAAGGAAATCATCAAGCGGCGCATCGCCGCCCTGTGCGACGCCGATCCCAACGTCCGACTTGCCATCGAAGATGCGGTGGAAATCTTCAACGGCACGCCCGGGGAGCCCCGGACGTTCGACCTCCTGGATACGCTGATGGATTCCCAGGCCTATCGCCCGGCCTACTGGCGCGTAGCAGCGGAGGAGGTCAACTACCGCCGCTTCTTCGATATCAATGAGCTGGCCGCCCTTCGCGTGGAGCATCCGGACGTTTTTCGGGCAACCCATGAGCTTGTGTTTCGCCTTCTTGCGGAGGGAAAGGTTACCGGCCTGCGCATCGACCACCTCGACGGCCTGTGGGACCCGCCCGCTTATCTCCGTCAGCTTCAGGAGAATTACTTTCTTGAGCGAACCAGGGGCCGGCTGGAAGCAGCCTCACCAAAGGACCTGAAGGATATCGTGGCGGCCTGGCTTCAGGCCCCCCGGTCGCCCGCTTCTTCACCGCTTTGGGCTCTGTACGTAGTTGCTGAGAAGATCCTCTCTCAAGGAGAGTTACTGCCCCGGGAGTGGGCGCTCTGCGGCACCACGGGCTATGATTTTCTGAACGCCCTGAACGGCCTTTTCGTCGACGGGACCGCCAGCAGAAAGCTCACCCGGACCTATCGCGATTTCACCGGATTGCAGAGCAACTTCCCCAACCTGGTCAACGGCACCAAGAAGATGACCATGTTGATGTCCCTCCCGGGAGAGATAAACGCTTTGAGCCACCAGCTCGTCCGCATTGCCAAACAGAACCGGTGGTGCAGAGACTTCACATTGAACAGCCTTACCTTCGCCCTTCGCGAAATCATCGCCGCCCTGGCGGTATACCGCACCTATATCAGCGGGCCCGATTCAGCGCAACGAGATGTAGAATACATTGAGACTGCGGTGGCGGAGGCCAAGAGGCGGAATCCGCGGACAGCGGAGGCCATCTTCGACTTCCTGCGCGACGCCCTACTCCTTCGAAACTTGGAGGACTTCCGTGAGGAGGATAGGAAGAGGCTCATCGGCTTCGTGATGGAATTTCAGCAAATCACCGTACCGGTGATGGCAAAGGGAGTGGAAGACACCGCCTTCTACATATACAATCGCCTTGTATCCTTGAACGAGGTTGGCGGCAACCCAGGGGATTTCGGCGTCTCCGTGGCGGCCTTCCACCAGCAGAATGTGGAGCGACTGCGGCTTTGGCCGCATTCCATGCTTACGACCTCAACCCACGACACGAAGCGCAGCGGGGACGTCCGCGCCCGAATCAGCGTCCTGTCAGAGATGCCGCAAGAGTGGAGAGCCGCCTTGAGGCGCTGGAGTCGTCTGAATGCTTCAAAGAAGACACTGGTGGAGGGCGCACCCGCGCCGGACCGCAATGATGAATACCTGCTCTATCAGACCTTGCTGGGGGCGTGGCCTCCTCAGCTTCTGAGCGCCGAGGAACGCTGCGATTTCCGGACACGCATCGCCGCCTACATGTTGAAGGCCACCAAGGAGGCCAAGGTCCATACAAGCTGGGTGAACGCAAACGAGGAATACGACGCGGCGGTGCAGAACTTCGTCAGCCGCTTGCTAGCCGGAGACAGCGAAGACCGTCCCGGATCCGTTCCAACCGGCGTCGGGATGCGTCGGGATTTCCTCGCCGACTTCCTGCCTTTTCAGCGACGCGTGGCCTACTACGGGCAGTTCAACGCGCTCAGTCAGGTGCTGCTGAAACTTGCCTCGCCGGGCGTGCCCGAGACCTATCAGGGCAACGAGCTCTGGGACTTCAGCCTGGTAGACCCCGATAACCGGCGTCCCGTGGACTATCAACTGCGCCGGGCATTGCTGGCAGACCTGAGGAAGCGCGTGAATCGTTCCGGAGGTGAACTCTCTGGCTTGGCGAAAGAATTGCTGGATACTGGGCCAGATGGCCGCATCAAGCTTTACCTGACCTACCGGACGCTCAACTTCCGCCGCGCCCACGCTGAGCTCTTTTCGAACGGCGCCTACCTGCCCCTGGAAGCGACCGGGGAGAAGCGAGACCACGTGTGCGCCTTTGCCCGAACCTCAGGAGAGGAGATGATAATCGTCGCTGTGCCACGCCTGGTTCTCCACCTCACGGGCGGCGCGGAACAGCCGCCCCTGGGGGAGGCGGCCTGGAGGGACACGTGGCTCACATTGCCTGTCGGTGAGGGCCGAGGATATCGCAATCTCTTCACAGGCGAAGTGTTGGGCATACAAGAGTACGCCGGCAGGCCGGGCTTCTCGCTCGGGACGATATTCGCAGATTTCCCGGCAGCACTCTTAGAGCGAATAGCGGGACGGTAAGTCCCGCCCTTGACAAATACTTGAAATAAGCAGAAGGTTAAGTGTGGAACCCCGCAAGCTGAACGCTCAGAGGGAGAAAGCGAAATGGGCGAAACACAGGTTCGCTTCAAGATTCATGGGGCTGATGGGCAAACAGCGGAGTTGGAGGCTATAGTGGATACCGGCGCCACCTTCAGCAAGATTCCACAATCGGTAGCCGCCAGACTGGGACTCGAGCCAAAGTACGAGACCGACGTTGAGCTGGGAGACGGGAGGGTGATAGGGAGAAAGCTCGCCCTTGCCGAGATAGAGATAGGGGACGTGAGAAGACCCGTTCTCGTCGCCATCGGACAGGAGGAGAAACCTCTGATAGGCTACACTGCCCTGGAGTCTTTGGGGTTCAAAGTAAACCCCATCACCAGGAAATTGGAAAAGGCCATCCCCATAGAATATCCTGAGGGCTCGCCTGCGCACTCCAAATGATTCACTCTCCCGCGGGGGAAAGGCTGCGTCTTCTTCTTGCTTCGTGTCCCGACTCCGTCGCGATCCCGATGTGTCGGGTCTTCCCGCTAGGGCAAATGATTGAACCACAACAGAGAAAGCGTTCCAGACAGAAGCAAGAACACCGTGGCGAGGCCGGTGAAGCCAACCGTGAGCTCCGTTTGCTCCGGTTTGAAGACTAGCTGGGTGCTCAGGTTTTCATAAATCTGGCGCAGGTCAGTTTCGCTATCCGCTCTGACATAGCTGGCGTCCGTCTCGTCGGCGATGCGCTTGAGGGTCTCCTCGTCGAGCCGTACGCGCATGGAACGCCCATCGAACCTCAGCACGGTCCCCTGAGGGTTGCCCACGCCAACAGTGTAGACGCGCACGCCGCGATTCGCCGCCTGCGTCGCTGCCTGTAGCGGACGAGGCCCCGCATTGCTCTGGCCATCGCTGAGCAGAACGATAACCGCGGCCGCAAAGGCGCCGCGCGCGACCGGGGTGGGCGTGGGCGTCGGCGCGGAGAGCCTCAGCGGATCGCGCCGGGAGAAAGGCGTTGGCCTGGCGCTCGGCTCTTCGAATATGGCGTCCAGCGATGTGAGGATGCCGCTGCCGACCGCGGTAGCTCGCTGCGGTGTGAGGCGACCGATGGCAGCGAAGACCGCTTCCCGGTCCGTGGTGGGCGCCTGCACGATGGCCGCGTCGCCGCTGAAGGAGACGACGCCGATCCGGATATTCCGCGGTTGATGCTCCACGAAGGATATCGCCGCGGCTTTCGCCGCCTCCAAACGGTTCGGCTTGAGGTCATCGGCCCGCATGCTGCCCGATACATCCAGGGTGAGGATGACGGTCCCTTGCTGTGAGGGCAACATGACGGTCGCCACGGGGCGCGCCAGTCCAAAGAGGGCAATAGCCAGACCCAGCAGGAACAGCGCCGCCGGAATGTGGCGGCGGACGCCTGGCCCCCGGCCCAGCGCCTCTTTGACCAGGGAGAGGTTGGAATACCGGAGGGCGTATTTCTTCCTTCGCCTTTGGGCCAGAACATATGCGATGACCAGCGCCGGCAACAGCAGCAGCGCCCACAGCATGTCGGTCCAGAGGAAGGACAGAGTTGATACAGCTTGTTCCATCATTTGCCAAAACCGGCCTTTCCGCTCCACTGAAGCGAAGCGCTATGAGAATGTGATCTGGAGAAAGCCGCCGGCGTTTTTTTCTGCTCTTTGCGCAGCATGGCAAAGCGCACGATTTCCCTGGCGAGATCATCCTGGGTGGAAAGGGCCATCACGTCCACCCCCGCGCGGCCAAAGGCGACCTCCATCTCGTATTCGCGCCGCCGCGCCGCTTCAACGAATCTCCTTCTGAACTGCTTGTTGTGGGTATCAACGTAGGCCTGCTCCCCCGTTTCCGCGTCCTCGAAGATCAGGGGGCCGACATCAGGCAGCTCCCTCTCACGGGGATCGTACAGCCGGACCGCCAGAACTTCGTGCCGTTGCGTCAACATGCCTAACGGCCTGTCCCAACCCGGCGCGCTGACGAAATCGGACATCGCGAAGACCAGCGATCGCCTTCGGAAAGTGCGCAGCGCCGCTTCGAGGAGCGTCGCGAGGTCGGTCGGCCGTGAGCGTTTCAGGTGCGGACGTTTCATCAGGTCATTGATAATGCGCAGGGCCTGGGTCCGTCCGCTTTGGGCTGGAATTATCCCTTCGATCTTGTCGGTGTAAAGGATAGCCCCCACGCGGTTGCCGTGGCGAGTGAGCAGACGCGCCAGGACGCCAACACAGTCAATCAGCAGATCGCGCTTAACCGTCTGCACCGTGCCGAAATCCAGCGACGGGCTCAGGTCCACCAGGAACCACGCCGTCAGCTCACGGTCTTCCACATACTGGCGGATATAGGGCGTCTGCATCCGCGCCGTGACATTCCAGTCGATGTAACGAATATCGTCACTGAACTGATACTCACGCAGGTCAGCCAGCTCCAGGCCGAAACCGCGGAATAGCGTCCGGTAATCGCCTTGCAGCAGGCCGTCCAGGCGCCGGATCACCGTCCAGTCGAGGCGCTGCAGTAGTCTCTCAGGATTCTGCATCGACGCTGACATGGGCGTGCATCAACTGCGCGGGAGCCGGGACGCGCTCCATAACCCGCTGCAGAATCATGTCGCCCGTGACGCCTTCGGACAGAGCCTCGTAGGAGAGGACGAGACGATGTCGCATGACATCCAGCACCATATCCGTCACATCTTGCGGCACTACATAGCCGCGACCGCGCACAAAAGCCAGCGCCCTGGCGCTCAAGATCAAGTTGATGGATGCCCGCGGGCTGGCGCCGTACATGATGTACTTGGCAAGCTCAGCCATACCGAATCGCTCCGGGTCCCGAGTCGCCGTCGCCAGCCGCACCGCGTGCTGCATCAGCGACGGATCGACGTAGACCTTCTCTGTCTCGCGCCGGAGGTCGATGAGTTGCCCGGTAGTGACAACGGCCTCCACTGGCATCAGACTGCCCGTCATGCGCTCCACAATGACGAACTCATCGGGCTCGGTGGGATAGTCCACCACTACCTTCATCATAAAACGGTCCACCTGGGCCTCGGGCAGCGGGTAAGTTCCCTCGGTCTCGATGGGGTTCTGCGTAGCCATTACCAGGAAGGGTTCTGGCACCTTATGCGTCTCGCCGCCGATAGTGACCTGGCGCTCCTGCATCACTTCCAGCAAGGCGCTCTGCACTTTCGCTGGGGCGCGGTTGATTTCGTCCGCCAGCAGCAGGTTGGTGAAGACGGGTCCCAGCGATGTACTGAACTCCGCGGTTCTCTGGTTGTAGATACGCGTGCCTACCAGGTCCGCCGGGACCAGGTCTGGCGTAAACTGAACGCGCTTGAACGTGCCATGAACCGCCTCCGCCAGCGTCTTGATGGTCAACGTCTTCGCCAGGCCGGGCACACCCTCGACCAGCAGATGGCCCTGGGACAGAATCGCCACCAGCACGCGCTCCAGCAGATGGTCCTGCCCCACGATGACCTTCTTGACCTCATATAGGATCTGCTCCATCAAGGGAGCTTGTTCCAGTTTCGTGTGTTCAGACATTTGTCCTCTCCGTCACTGTGTCTAATGCGGCGGTGAACCCATCGCCCCGCCGGCGGCCTCAATGGGCACAGCCAGGCCGATACCGATGAAGACATCCTGCTCCGTTGGGTTGAATAACCCCATGACGATGCCAACGACTTCACCGTCGCGATTGAGCAACGGCCCGCCCGAATTGCCCGGATTCACTGCCGCGTCGAATTGTATCAGGTTCCTGAAGGTCTCGCCGGTCCTCGAAATCCTGTGCTGCCGTCGCAACCCGGATACCACCCCCGCTGAGAGCGAGTTGCTTATGCCGAAGGGATTCCCCGCGGCGAAGACTTCATCGCCCACGTGCAGTGTGTCTGAGCTGGTCAGCGTCGCCGGTATCAAATCGTCAGGGATCTCCTTGGGACTCAGCAGCGCCAGGTCGTTTGCTGGCTCTGTGGCGACCACCGACGCCTCCGATTCGCTGCCATCAGCAAAAAAGACGCGCACCTGCAGGGCATCCCTGACGACGTGCAGACTGGCGAGGATGTTGCCCCGGTCGTCAATCACCACTCCGCTGCCAATCGCTGTCTCCGCCTTGCCATCATCCTTGGGCACAAGCGCCTGGATGCGCACCAGCGATGGACGGATGATCTCATACACCTGCGACGCTACTGACGGCTTGGGCGTGGCTGCGGCCAGGGCGCCCGCGACGGCGGCGTCGATATCGCGCTGCGTCAACCGTTGCGGTGGCGTCTTGGTCCCGTCAAATACCAGTAGCGCCGCCAGCGCGATGGCCATGCCCGCGCCAACCAGGAAGACGTTGTGGAGGCGAGACGCGCGCCGAAGCAACCGCTGTGGCCTGCCCTCTCCACGGGACGGCGGCGGCTCGGATTCCGGCTCCTGTTGCTTGACAGCGGGTGGAAACATTCTGTTTTGCCGCATGTGTCACCCAACATATGGATTGATAATTACTACCCCGAAAGAGGCGCAAAAGTTTCACGGCTTCTGTGGGGCAACTGCTTCCATTGTGCGGGTCTGTGGGGGTTCTTGTCAAATAAGAGGATGTTTTGGGTCTTGACAACGGGAGTAGAATAAATGACATACGGGCCAGGAGGTTTCCCATGCCCGGGAATACGCGTTTCGTATTGATGGGCTTTCTCAGCCTCAGCGTCTTACTGGCAAGCTGCGCTCCGACTACCATCGTACCTCCCCTGAAGGCTGCCACCTCGACGCCGGCGGCGCCGAGCCCGTCCGCTGTCTCCCCGGCAACGCCGATTCTCACTCCGACGGCGCAGGCGGACCAGCCCAGGTATGGCGGCATCCTCACCAAGTTCACCAGCGCGGACCCCCCTTCCTTTGACGTTCATCAGGAGACCACACTGGGCGTTATGGAGCCGTTGGCGCCTGCCTACGATGGACTGATTCAGTACGATCGCAGCGGAAAGATTGCAGGCGATCTGGCGGAACGCTGGGAGGTCAGCTCTGACGGTCTGTTCTACACGTTCTATCTGAAAAAGAGCGTCAGTTGGCACGATGGAAGCCCCTTCTCTTCAGCCGATGTAAAATACAGCCTGGACCGTATGAAGGAGCCCCCAAGGGGCGTCCTTAGCGTCCGCAAGGAGCAGTTCGATTTCGTGGACCGCGTCGACGCTCTTGATAGCAGTACCATTAAGCTCGTGATGAAGCAGCCATATGTGGCCTTCCTGGCTCAGCTGGCCACCGACGGCTTCGTTATTATGCCTAAGCACATTCTTGAAACTAAAGGTCATATGAAGAACGAGGTGCTGGGGACGGGGCCTTTCAGGTTCAAGAATTACGGCTCTGGCATAAGTATTGAGCTGGTGAAGAATCCTGACTATTTCATGAAGGGCCTCCCATACCTGGACGGCATAACGTTCTACATAATGAGGGATGCCGCCACCAGGTTCGCCGCTTTCCGCACCGGAAGGGTGAAGATGACCGGTCACTGGACTAACCTGTCCCCATCGGAGGCTGCCACCATAAAAGCCGAATACCCGCGTCTATCAATCTGGAGATTCGCTTCCCTGGAGAACCCGCGCCACGCCATCAATGCCGCCAAGCCGCCCTTTGAAGACGTACGCGTGCGGCAGGCAGTGAGTCTGGCTTATGATCGGCAGACCGCCGTCAAGGTCTTGGCCGAGGGCGAAGCCAAGCCCGGCACCTTCCTGCCGCCCGGTCCGTGGAGCCCGTCGCCGGAGGACATAGGCAAGCTGCCCGGCTACCGCCAGCCCAAGGATGCCGATCGCGCCGAGGCAAAGAAGCTCCTGGCGGATGCTGGCTACCCCGAGGGGTTCAGGATGACGCTCCTCGTGCGCGCGGCGCGACTCGATCAAAAGGTGGGTGAGTTTATGAAGGACCAGTTGGCCACCGTGGGCATAAGCGCCAATATTGAGGTGGCTGAGGTAGCCGTTTACAGCTCGCGCGTGAGAGAGGGCAACTTCCAGATAGGCACTCAGAAGGGCAACTTCAAGATAAACGACCCGGATGAGATGGGCCGCTATTACTTGACGGGAGCCGCCCTGAATTACAGCAAATGGAGCTCAGAGAGGTTCGATGACCTCTTCGCCGAGCAATCACGCACCTTGGACCCGGCGAGGAGAAGGGCCATTACCAGGGAAATGGACGATATTCTCTTGCGCGAAGTGCCCTCCTTGCTTCCCTTCTGGTTCGAGGGTATTCTTGCTACGTGGCCCGAGGTGAGGAACTTCTCCGCGCCAGCCAACCTGTACAGCTCTATGAGGCTCCACGATGTCTGGCTGGCGCAGTAGAGCGCGGAGGGCTCCTGGTATTTGAGTTGGTGCGGTTTCCAGGTTGGGGCCGAACAGAATGTGGCGAATCCAAATCTTGCGGAGGTTTGTTTGATGCTGGTACGAAGCGGGGCATCCTGGGACAAGACCGCTGAGGTGGTCGTCATCGGCTACGGCGGCGCCGGCGCGGTGGCTGCGATTACGGCCGCCGAGAACGGGGCGGACGTCCTCATCCTGGAAAAACAAGTCCAGGATAACCATCACACCAACACCGGCTGGTCCGGAAGCATGTTCATCAACCCTTCAGATGCACAGAGCGGGCTGGACTATGTCTCCGCTCTGTGTCGGGTTATCGGCGGCAAGGGCCAGTCCTGGACCGACCGGCCGGTTATTCGGGCCTGGGCAGAGTACGCCGCCACCGGCGGCAGGTGGATCAAGGACCGGGGCGGTGATATCTTCCCCAACGACGCTCCTGGCGAGCACCCCCAGTTGCCGGGGGGCGCCCACCTGCCGAAGTATCGCTTTCGAGGCATGGGACTCGGCATGATGCGTTTCCTGGACAGTCAGGTCAAGGCCAGGAAGGTCTCCCTCCTCTACGGGACGAGGGCTAACCACCTCCTGATGAGCTCCAGGGGACGCGTCGTTGGCGTCGAGGCGGAGACCCAGGAGAATGGTCAGACTCGGAAGGTTCGGATTCGCGCCTCCAAGGCGGTGGTGCTCGCCCCAGGGGGATTTGAGTACGACGAGGAGATGAAGATCAATTACCTCCGGGTCTATCCTGCCTACTTCACCGGGCCCACCGCTCTCACCGGGGACGGCGTAAGGATGGCGCAGGAAATCGGCGCCAAACTATGGCATATGAACTGCGTCTCCGCCCGTCTCGTCCTCAAATATCCCGAACTTCGCGAGTGTTTCGCTGTCGACTACCTGGGCAAAGCGCAGATGCGAAAAGCTCCGGGCAAGACGGAGGAAGATATCCCCGTCCTCTCCGGCTACATCATAGTTGATAGAGACGGTAACAGATTCACCAGCGAGAACGTGAAGAGCCATTGCGTCTATTACGAGCTGCCCATGTTCGATACTCATCGCCTCATCTTCCCCAGGGTTCCCAGCTATTTCGTGTTCGATCGCAAGCGAATTGAGAATGGCCCGTTGCCTTCCGTGACATCAGGAGCCGCCGGGCCGGTGCGCATCTACAGGTGGAGCCCGGACAACAGCGTTGAGCTCGCAAAGGGCTGGATAAAGAGCGGCGGCAGTATCCGAGAGCTGGCCCGCAGGATCGGCGTGCCCGCCGACTCGTTGGAGCGGACGGTCAGGACCTTCAACAAATACTGCCAGAAGGGCGACGACCCGGACTTCAATCGGAAGACCAAGGAGCTCATTCCCCTGGAGAACCCGCCCTATTTCGCCACCGAGCTCTGGCCAGGCGGACCCAATACCCAGGGCGGTCCGGAGCGCAACAGCAAGGGCCAAATCCTGAACATCGCGGGGAATCCTATCCCCGGCCTGTACGGCTGCGGCGAGCTCGGCTCTATCTACGGCATGCTGTATCCTGGAGGTGGGGGGAACATTACCGAGTGCGTTGCATTCGGCCGGATCGTTGGGGAAAACGCCGCGGCGGAGAAGGCGCACTAGAGAAATGATGAATGATGAGCGATGAGTGATGAATGCCCGTCCACCGCGTCCACTTGGTCCACCCTGTCCACCCCATCCACTGAAGGCTGGCCGCTGAAAGCTGAGTGCTGAAAGCTAAATGATGAATATATCGTTAGTGGTGCACTTCTCAGGCTGGCGCTAACGAGCCGTCCACGTCCACGAAATCCCTCTCCCTTTCGCAAAGGGAGAGGGATCGTTCCTCTTTGGGAAAGGGGGACCAAGGGGGATTCATCACTAGCGCAGCGTGAGAGATACTACACTTGGGCTTCTCTATCCACATGGATGGGCAGGATTCACCGGATAACATGATTTCAATCCTGTTCATCCTGGATATCGATGTGAACGGGGATTCATCATTAACGCAGTGTTAGAGACACTACGCTGGCTGTAGGAGTTCGGGGGCTTTCCTGACCGCGAATCCTCGAAGGGCGCACTCGGATTGAGGGGCGTGGAGGCTAAGCATGGATTTTCATGACATCGCCTATTCGAAGGCGGAAGGCGTCGCGATGATAACGCTGAACCGCCCCGGCGCGCTGAACGCACTGACTTCTCTGATGGCAGAGGAGTGCGTCGCTGCTATCGAGGACGCGAAGAAAGACGACGAAATCAAGGCCCTCATCCTCACCGGAGCGGGGCGTGGCTTCTGCGCGGGTCGGGAGGTGCGAGAGGTATCCAGGGCCGGAGGGTTCTCTGTCGTTAGCCAGAGACACTACCTCGCGGACGGCCTCCATAGGATGCCTCGCGCTTTGGCGGACCTTGAGAAGCCCCTCGTAGCGGCGGTGAACGGGGTCGCGGTGGGCGGCGGCATGGACCTGGCCAGCATGTGTGACATAAGGATAGCTTCTGATAGCGCCCGGTTTGGCATGACCTACGTGAAGATGGGGCTTCTGCCCGGCGACGGAGGCTGCTATTTCTTGCCCCGCATAGTGGGCATCGCCAAGGCCTGCGAGCTTATCTGGACGGGACGCCTCTTCGATGCCCAGGAGGCGCTGTCCATTGGCTACGTTTCCCTGGTCGTTGGCAGCGAACAGCTTGTCGCCGTGGCAACGGAGTTCGCCAGGCGCTTGGCAAAAGGGCCTTCGGTGGCCATCCAGGCATCGAAGAGCCTGATCTACCGTTGCGCCGAGCTGGGTCTCGATGAGGCGCTGGAGGCGACGGAGCGGGCTATGCTTGTGGTGAGGAGCACGGAGGATGCACGGGAAGGTCCGCGGGCGTGGTCGGAAAAGAGGGAGCCACAGTTCAAAGGGAAGTAGCGGCACGTTCTGATACGCCGTTTTCTTTGAGGGCCTTCTCCAAGGGACCAGCGAGCATAGCAGTTTTCAGCGGGTGGATAAAGGGACCAGGCGCTAGCCGCGGGCCTCTTGCATTTCCGCGCTCTCTGGTATAGGATACGGAGTCAGAAGTCTCGGTGAGTGCTTCAGTCGGCACCAAGCAGAGTGGTATTCGGTAATGAGCCCGCGGTTACCTCGTATCACAGGCGCGGAACTCTTCAGGGCTCTTAAGCGTGACGGCTGGTACGAGAGCAGGCAATCGGGTTCTCACGTGATCTTGCGTCATCCAAACAAGGCCGGCCATGTGACGATACCGCTTCACGCTGGCCGAATCATCCCTCCCGGCCTGCTTTCCAGTATACTTGATGATGCGGGCTTGTCGGTTGACGATTTGAGGAGGCTGCTGTGAAGACGTACAAATACGCCATTATCTTGCATCCCAGCTCGGAAGGGGGCTACTGGATTTCCGTGCCATCCCTAAGGGGCTGCTACAGCCAGGGGAGTTCGCTGACCGAGGCGATCGAAAACGCCAAAGAGGCTATCGCCCTTTGTATCGAAGACCTCGTCGCTCACGGTGAGCCCGTGCCTGAAGAGACTGAACATCCGCAAGCGATCATTGTCGATGTGGCCGCCTAGGCTGCCACGAAAGGAGTCATCATGTACGATCTGCTAGTAGCCGGGGGCCGGGTGATAGACCCGGCGCAAGACATAGATGCCACGATGGACGTGGCCATCAGCGGCGACCGCATCGCCAAAGTCGCCCGGGATATCCCGCGCGGCGAGGGCCGGCAAGTGGTGGACGCGAGGGACAAGATCGTAACCCCGGGACTGATCGATCTCCACGCCCATGTCTATGATGGCGTTCACAAGGTCAGCACTGATCCCGACACCGCCGGCGTGACCGCCGGTGTGACCACCGTGGTGGATGGCGGCAGCGCCGGACAGGCCATCTTTGCGGCGTTTCGCAAATATGTGATACCCGCGTACCGTACCAGGGTCTTCTGCTTCCTCCATCTGGGCTCCACTGCCCTCTGTATCAGCCCGGAGATCAGGGATTGGGCTGAGATCGATTTCGATGCCACCGTCGCCACCATCGCCGCCAACCGGGAGATAATTAAGGGGGTCAAACTGCGCATGGTAGGCAAGACCGTGGCCAGCGCCCCGGCGGAGGTCGTCAAGCTGGCGCAGAAAGCGGCCAGGCAGTTCGGTCTCCCCATCATGGTGCACATCGGCGATGTGGAGCGGCAAGTCGCGGCGAGCGCCACTCAAGAGTTGCTGCGCCTGATGGAGCCGGGCGACATCCTCAGCCACTGCTTCACGGGACAGCAAGGCGCCGCCTTCGGCCCCGACGGGGCTGCACTGCCTGAGCTCAAGGAGGCGAAAGAGCGGGGCGTGGTCCTGGACGTGGCGCGCGGCAAGTTCAATTTCAGCTTCGAGATGGCCAGAAGGGGGCTGGCCCAGGGCATCCTGCCCACCACTATCAGCACCGACCTCACCAGCGTCAACCTCCCCGGCCCCGTCTTCGGCCTGACCGTCACCATGTCGGTTTTCCTGACGCTGGGACTCAATCTCCGCCAGGTTGTGGAGATGACCACCATCAACCCCGCCCGCGCCCTCAGGGTTGAGGACTCCCTGGGCAGCCTCAAACCCGGCGCCATGGCCGATGTCTCCATCCTGGAGCAGACATCCGGCAAGTGGAGCCTGCTGGATTCCGCGGGACAGGCCCTGGAGGCGACGACACTGATCGTGCCGAGGATAACCGTCAAGTCAGGCCAGGTGATCACGGCACAGCCAAAGGCGCTGCCGAAGGCGGTGGAGTAGCGGGCCGGAAGTCCCGACGCATCGGGATGGCGACGGAGTCGGGACAAGGAGCGGGAAGCGGGAGGCCGATACCAGGAGACCTCCGGGTTTTCAAAACCTCAGCAAATCGTAGGGTGGGTTACGTCGCGGTCATTCTGACGCACCTGGACCGCGAGAAAGTGGGAGCATCGCGACGTAACCCACCATCGCCCCCCTGGTGGGTTGCGCTTCGCTACGGCTACTAACTGTCATTCCGAGCGCGTGGTCAAACCAGCTACAGCGACGATAGGCTTTGTCGCGCGGGAAATCCGACGCCTGTAATGTCACATTATTCGCTTCAGGACCATGAAAACCTCAGAGGTCTCGCCCTCGGATTCGGAAACCGAGGAGCTCTTGCGGTGGTCAGGAAACCGCCGTCCGACAGGAAACCGGCAGGGGACAAGCCCCTGCCCTACGGGTATTCAAGCTGACCGCTGACAGCTACGCTTTCAGATCTCGGGCGCGCCTCCGTCCGGGCCAGGAGTCATGAGCCCGATGCGGATGCAGTGGCGCAAAAGCTCATTTTGATTGCGTACCTCGAGCTTGCGCATAGTGTTGGCGCGGTGGAACTCCACGGTGCGCCGGCTGACCACAAGCATCTTGGCGATTTTGGCGCTGGTGAGGCCCTCGAGCACCATCCGGAGCACCTCCCTCTCTCTTCCCGACAGCGCGCAGAATCCCTCATGGGCCGGACGCGGCTCTTGCAGGTAGAAGCTCACGGCTCGTTCTCTGAGGTCTTCACTCAGGTAGCGGCCCCCAGAGGCAACCTTGCGGATCCCGGCAACCAGCTCGCGCCCCGGCGCCTTCTTGAGGATGTAGCCCCTTGCCCCGGCTTGCATCGCGCTCCGCACATAAGTGTCCGTCCCAAACATGGACAGGATGACAACTGCTACGCCGGGCGAGCCCTCCGCGACCCTTTTGGCGACCTCAATCCCGCTGATGTCCTCCATGACCATATCAACCACCAGCACGTCAGGCCGCAGCCTTTGCGCCAGCTTCACCGCCTCAACCCCGTTGTCAACCGCGCCCACAACCTCAAGGTCCGGCTCTTCCTGAAGCAAGACGTGTATCCCCTGTCTCACCACCGGGTGGTCGTCCGCCAGCATTACGCGTATCATTCGACTCTCTCCTTTCCACAGCGCTTTCAAGGACATCGCCCCCTCCTTTTCACCGCAGAGGCGCAGAGTTCACCGAGTTACCATAGCTGATTAACATGGATGTACAGGATAGACAGGATAAGATTTAGTGATCTCAATCCTGTGCATCCTGTCTATCCATGTTCAGCCTCTCGTCCATAGCTGATTAACATGGATGTACAGAATAGACAGGATAAGATTTAATGATTTCAATCCTGTGCATCCTGTTTATCCATGTTCAGTCTCTCGTCCATAGCTGATTAACATGGATGTACAGGATTGACAGGATAATATCTTTAATATTTCAATCCTGTGCATCCTGTCTATCCATGTTTGAAATCGTCCCCTCTCTGGGCTCTCTGTGTCTCTGCGGTGAAGCTCAGAAGCGGTATCTCCGCCTCGACCACCGTGCCCGCCCCCGGCCTGCTCCTGACGGTCATCTTGCCGCCCAAAGAGAGCGCCCGCTCACGCATGCCGCTAAGACCGGCGGAGGTCGGAAGGCGCTTCTTTATGAAGCCAATGCCATGGTCCTCTATCGTCAGGCGCAGCATATCGTCAACGGCGCAGAGGCGCACCGTCGCCTCCGACGTATGGGCATGGCGCACCACATTCATGAGCGCCTCCTGGACAATGCGATACACGTTGGTGCAGATGTCAGCGCTGCACTCCTTATCGGCGCCGGAGTGTTCGAAGATCACCCGCACCCCGGTGCGCTGAGTGCACCTTTCGAATTCCCAGGCCAGAGTTGGCAGCAGGCCCACATCGTCCAGCATCTTGGGGCGCAGGTCCAGGGAAAGGCCGCTGACCCGGTCTATCGCCCCGGTGATCAGGTTACGCGCTTCACGGTTTATGGCGGCGCGGACCTCCTCTGGGGCGTTGGCGCACCTCTCCGACAGGAGCATCAATACATGCAGCTCCTGGCCGATCCCGTCGTGAAGCTCCCTCGCGATGGCGCGGCGTTCCTCCTCCTGCAACTGGACCAGCCGCCGGGCCAGGGCGCGCAGCTCCGCCTCCGCCCGTGAGCGTCTGACCCCCTCTCTCCTCAGCACGGTGGCTGTCCTCCGAAGCTCGGCGGTGCGCGCCGCTACCTGGTCCTCCAAGTCATGCCGCGCGCCTCGGCTTGCTTCCTCCGCCTTCTTGCGCTCCGTGATATCGATATTCACATGGAAAGCATGGTCAAGGTGTCCGTGAACCCCCGAGTAGGGAGCTACCAATGTGGCGAAGGTCCTCCCGTTGCTGGCCAGGAAGTCGGCTTGCTGCACCTCCCCGGTTCTCAGGGCCTCCATCATCAAGCAAGGGTCGCAAGGCGCCTTTCGCCCCGCGTAGACCTCATAACAATGCTTTCCCAGGGCGCTTCCATACATCTCTCTTACCGTCGGGTTTTCAAATCGGACGATGTAATCGGCGTCGGTAGTGTTGATGGCAATTTTCAGACGGTCGAGCCCTTCCAGGAGGGCCGTTAGCTTGTCCCTCTCGTATATGAGATCCTCCCGCAATCGCACTCGCTCGCTGATGTCGCGCCCGGACAGGTAGATGAGGTCCCGGCTCAGGTAGCGGGCAAACCATTCGGCCCAGATGTAGCCCTCTGCGCCGGTCCGAAGCCGGGTCCTGAACTCCAGGGGCAGACCTTCGGCGGCCGCGGCCTCAAACAGAACAGAGGCAGAGTCGTCGGGGTGCAAGAAATCGAAATAGCTTCTGCCTAGAAGCTCCTCCTTCGCATAGCCCATCGTCTTCGCCACAGAAGAATTCACTCTCCGGAACACTCCCTGTGAATCCAGCAGGGCGTTCAACCGGGGTGATGTCTCCCAAACACGCTCCAGGCTGAACTCGAAACTGGGGGCCGGTGTCGCGGGATTAATTCTCTCCCCGGATTGTGGCGGAATAAGATGGTCTGACTGCTCCATTTGGCGACCTCGCTCCTAGTGAAAAAGGGTTTTCTCTACCGCCCACTGAAGTACGCGGCACCAACGGACCGGCGAAAACTGCGCCGGTCTCCACAAGGAACAGTCCTACTCCTGCTGCACCTCCAGCAGGCGTTCGCCGAGCGGCCCCGGCGCGCCCACGGGATAGACCTCAGACTCATGGCTGAGAAGATAGAGATGCGAGGACGGCAGCGACGGACCGATGCCGTGAGAGTCTCGCTGGGCAAGAAGCTGCTGGCCCGGCAAAGCCACCCATGAGTTTGCCGAGTCCAGGAAGGACTCCAGGGGGGAAGAGTTGAAATCCCCATGGCTATCGCTATCCAACGCGGGCGGGCCGCTGGGAGACAGCAGCGCCATCAGAGATGCCAGAATCGCCAGACAGCGAAAAGAGGAGAGCCGCAGGCCCTTTGCCCGCCGCCATCGCATGCTCCAGCCTCCTTTCCTGCCCATCCATGTGAATAAAGGAGCGCCTTGGTGCACGGTCTCTCATTCCGCATTCATCATTCAGCATTCCGCATTATCTCATCTATCCTGTCAGTCCTGCCCATCCATGTGAATAAAGGGAGCGCCAATCTTCGCCGGTGGGTGGCGCTTCGCTTCACCCACCCTACGGCCTGAAAGCTGACCGCTGATAGCTAACCAACGCAACCCAAAAGCGAACCAGGGCTGCACCACGCAGTACAATTGTACTAGTCCCCCCCCCCCGTGTCAATAGTCTCCATTCGTCAGGAGTATCTCCACATGTGCTCATCATCGTCGTTGTGTTGGGCTATTGGCGCCGATTCACCGCCAAAATACAGCATATCTTGGTCCAGGGTTCTGCAACTATCAACTGGTAGCAATACTAGTAGCCGATACTGGTAGCGCTGCGGGCGGAAATACCGTAGCCTTACGAGCTACGCATTTCGGAAGACTCTTGTACACTAATATCGCCTTTAGTCTCCCAGTATTCTCCCAATAACCGTTGAGGTATGCGAATGACAGAGAGCCTGCTAATCGGTCCGCGAGACGCCTATGTACCGACCTAAGATCACCAAGACCGTGCGCATCTCCAAGCAGACCAAGGCCTCTCTGGATGAGCTCAGGCATCCCGGCCAGAGCTACGATGGCGTCCTGCAGGAGCTGCTGGAGTGCTGGCAGCGGGAGCAGTGCGAACAAAAACGGGAGCCAGAACCGGAAAACGAGGTGAAATGAGATGACATGAGAAGATCGATGCACGGGACAGGCCGAGGCGGCGGGAGACAAAGGCGGCTCACCACTTCATTTCACAAGCGATACATTACATCGGGTAGAACCCCAGGAGGACAAAGTTGAAAAGGACATCTACGGCCAGGAAAATCTTAGGTGGTGTCTTGACTGTGGCGCTGGTGCTGGGCCTGAGCCTGATACCGGCGACGCCGGCGAGCGCGGCGGTGACGGGAGTCACTTATACAGATGTCACCACCCAAATCAACGCGGCCAAGACAGTGAAAGTGTCCAGCGCCGCTAGTCCCTTGCTGAAGATCACGATCGTTAATGACGCAAACGACGTCAATCTGCAAGTCGTGAAGGTACAGTTCGCGAGCGTCAGCGGCTTCGACAAGACAGACCTCGCCACTGACGGTCTGGGTGCCACCAATGCCGGTGGACTCCTTTTGTATAAGGATGCCGGTGTGGCTGACACCTTTGAGTCGGGGGCTGACACCTTCTTGGCAACAACCAACGTATGGGATGGGCTGCTCGCGCAGATGACGCTGAACGTCCCGTTGGCCCTTGGTGCTAACGCAACCACGAAGTACTTCGTAGTGGTAAGGACTAGCGCGACCGCTACAAACGGCGACAAGTTTACGGCAAACATGGGGCTGCTGTCACTGACTGCCGGCGGGGTCCAGTACGGTACCGGGTCACTCACAACAGCCACGGTCACCGTTGACGACGCCCTACCCACCGTCAGCAGTATCGCCGGTACCACCATTCAGGGCGCCGGCGACACTATCGCGATAACGTTTTCGGAGTCAGTAAAGCCGGGCGCCGCCAACTATGGTAACGGGGCCGGCAATTGGGGTCCCAATATTTTCTCGGCAATTGAGAGCCCCAACGGAACCGGAGTGAGCCTGGCAGGCGCTACGACATCCGTGACCGACAATTCTACGATAACCTCTATTACTATCACTCTGGCCGATGACGCAGTCAACAAGGCCCTCATCAATGGCAACACAATCGCTGTTACCCCGGCGGCCAACGCCATCCAGGACTTGGCGGCGAACTTCATGGCCGTCACCGAAGTCGTGGGGACAACGGCAACCGTTGGCGACACCGTCGCACCCGGCCTAGCCGTGAGCCAGATCGTGGGCACCACCGCGGCCGGCGCCGGGGATACCATCGCCCTGACCTTCTCGGAGAAGGTGCGCGCGGCTGACGGGACGTGGGACGCAAATGAGTTCTCCTCGATTGAGAGCCCTAACGGAACCCCGATAACGCTGACCAACGCCACTTTCGACGCAAACGCGAACCTGGTCTTAGTAACCATCACCCTGAGCGATGCGATAGCGGACGCAGCATGGCTGACCAACGGCAACGTGGTGGCAGTGACTCCGGCCGCAGGCAAGATCACAGACCTGGCGGGGAACTCCCTGGCGGCTACTGAGATTGTGGGCACAACGCTCATCACCGGTGATACCCTTGCGCCTGCTTTCGCGTCGGCGGCGTTCACCAGGGACACGAACCTGGAGATCACCTTCAGCGAGAGGGTGAAGGCCGTTGACGCTTCCAAGCTGTCCAGCACCAGCTTCACAGTCGCCAGCGCGACAGTAAGCTCGACAGACCAGACCAAGGTGAACGTCACTATCAGCGCCTTGAGCCAGACGAATCAGACCAACGGCGTCGCTGGAGCGGTGGGCTTGCAACTGGCGGCTGGGGCGGTCACTGACCTGGCGGGCAATAGCTCTGCCCTTGAACCCAACAAGACTATCGCTGCTGACACGACGGCGCCGACCATTACCTCAGGCACATTGAACTACGGCACCGGCGTGCTCACCATTACCGCCAATGAGAAGTTGGATGTAAGCGCCACCAGCCTCGCTAAAATTGGGATAGCGAACACGACGTCGGGGGACGCCGTCCCAGGCGGAGGATTGACTGGTGCGACTCTCGGGACTGTGGACGGCACCACCATTACCATAACCTTGACTGAGGCGCAGCGGGCGGCTGCCATATTGCTATCCGGCCAGCCCGGCGGTGATGGTGCGGCAGTCGTGATAAACTTGGACGCAAATGCCCTCTTCGACACCGGGGGCGTGGGCAACGCCGCAGGGGACGATGGCAATCCGGTCACCGAGACGCCGGATACCGTGAAGCCAACGGTTTCCGCCACGACCGCGGCCACGCTCAATTATGGCACGGGAGTGCTGGTCATCACCTTCTCCGAGACCATAGATGGCAACCCGGCGACGAACGTGGATGCCAGCAAGATTTGGATCAGCAATACGGCAGGCTCGCACAACGTGCAGCTTACGGGAGCGACAGTTGCTGCAGCCGATGCTACGACGGTCACCATCACCCTCACTGCTGCCCAGAAGGCAGCGGCCATCGCCATCTCCGGGGTCACCGGCGGTGATGGGACGGCGGTCGTGGTTGATCTGGATGCCGGCGCAGTAAAGGACCTGGCCGGAAACTTAAACGACTTAAGTAATGGAAACGCCGTTACGGAGACCGCTGATACCACCGCCCCGACGTTTGTATCGGCCAACCTGACCAGCTCCACAAACATAGACGTCACCTTCAACGAGGGCATGGGAGCAGTTGCCGCCAGTGGCAGTGAGTTCAGCAGCGCTGGCGGAAGGTGGACGGCCACCGCCGCTGCTATCGACGCCGCCAATAAGACGGTGGTGCACGTCACGGTGAGCGGCATCGACGCCACGGAGGCGCGGGGCATCGCTGGGGACCTGACAATCACCCGCACTGCCTTGGCCGACCTGGCCGGCAACGCCTTCGTGACCCTGGCTGGCCAGAACATCGGCGACAAAATCGCGCCTACTTTCACCATCGCCTACTTCACCAATACTGACTTGACCACGGCCTTCACCGGCGACTACATGCAACCGGGCGGCACCTACTGGATAAGGATCACGGCGAGCGAGCCTCTGCAGGCGGCGAACCCGACCATTAGCATCGCCGCTGAGGGAACCGCCAACGATGTGACCAACGCGGCCACCACCGACGTTTCTGGCGATACCGTCTTCAAGTATCAGCGCGTGGTCGCCGCCGACGCGGCGGGTCTCGGCAATGCGGAAGAGGTCATCACCATCACCGGCGTGGACGAACCTGTCCAGAGGGCAACGGACAACCTGCAAAACACGTCAACGAACGCTGCCGTGACCGGCGAGAAGAAGATCGACGCTGCGGTGACGAAGCCCACCTTATCTTCGCCGGGCAACGCTACATCAACTGGCGACAACACACCTACATTGACGTGGAACGCCGTCACCGACAACAACGGGCCAGTGACCTACCGGGTGGAAGTGGACACGGAAAACACGTTTGCGGCGCCTACGGTTGCCGACCAGGCAGGGCTGAGTGTTTTGACCTACACGCTGCCGACAGCGGTGGCCAACGGCACCTACTACTGGATGGTCGTCGCGACCGACGCCTTGGGGAATCAGTCCACGTCCGACATCTGGTCGTTCGTCGTTTCCGCCGATAGCACGGCTCCCACGGTCACCGTCAACAGCCCTAACGGCGGTGAGAGCCTGACCGGCGGGTCAAGCGCTACCATTACCTGGAACGCCACGGACAACGTGACGGCGGCGAGCCTCCTGACCATCGACCTGTCCTATTCGACCAATGGCGGCTCGAGCTGGACCAGCATCGCTACGGGCGAGAGTAACGACGGCGCCTACATATGGACGGTGCCTAGTATAAACAGCTCCAGCGTATTGGTGAGGGTCACCGCTACTGATGCCGCGCTCAATGCAGGCTCTGACACCAGCAACGCCGTGTTCAGCATCACTACGGCCGGCGCGGCGACGCAAAGCATCAGCCTGGCGGCGGGCTGGAACCTGATCTCGCTGCCGGTGATACCGACCAGCACCGCCATCGCCACCGTCCTGAGCGGTGTCTCGTCCAGCATCGACACGGAGGCCGGCGTCTGGTCCTACAACGCCAGCACGGGCGCCTGGACAAACTGGATTCCCGGCGTAGGCGGCAGCCTGACCACCATGACGGACGGCAAGGGCTACTGGATCAAGATGACCGCCGCGGCCACGCTGACCGTGAGCGGCTCGGAGCTGCCCGCTCCGCCAGCCACCCCGCCGACCTACTCGGTCGCCGAGGGGTGGAATCTGGTCGGGTTCAAGTCGACGACCGCGAAGACCAACGGCGCCTATCTGACTGGAACGAACTATCGCTTCCCGATCTACGGGTACTCGGGAGGCGCCTACACCACCATCAGCGCCAGCAGCAGCAACTTCGAGACGGGCAAGGCCTATTGGGTGTACTTCAACGCCGCCGGCGTGGTCTCGCCGTAGGCCATGGAGATGGAGTCGGAGGTCAGGTCACCATGAAAGCTAGCAAGGGACACCGGATGAGACCTACCAACGGCATGCTAGCAGGAGCCTTTGGGCTCCTGCTAGCCCTCCTGGCTGGCCTGTTGCCCACTCTTTGGGGAGGGCCGGCGCCCGCGGAAGCCTTGCCGCAAATGCCGCACCGGCTCTATGGCGCGGTCACCGTGAATGGCGCCCAAGCGGCAGCCGGACTGACTGTGTCGGCCAAGATAGGCGGCGTCCAGTACGCCAGCACGACTACAGACAGCCAGGGCAGATATGGCTACGACCCCGCTTTCACCGTCCCGGCGGATGACCCGGACACCACCGCCGTGGAGGGCGGGACCGCCGGGCAGACCGTCAATCTGTACGTAGAGAGCTACGCCGGCGGCTCGACGACGTTCGAGTACGGGAGAGTGCAGAATCTGGCCTTGACGGCCACTGTCCCCACGCCAACGCCAACGGCGACGGCAACAGCGACGCCAACGGCGACGCCCACAGCGACACCAACGGCGATGGCGACAGACACGCCAACGGCCACGCCCACAGCCACGCCAACGGCGCTGGCAACAGCCACGCCCACGCCCACAGCGACGGCTACGCCCACGGCCACGCCAACGGCAACCATCACGCCCGGCGGGCCCACGCTCACGCCCACACCGACGGCGACGCCCACGGCGACTCTTACGCCGACGCCGACGGCCGTGAGCTATCAGGGGCCGGTGGCCACCATTCCGGCTGCTACGGGCGGCTCGGTCTCTTCGGATGATAGCAGCGCCAATCTGACCGTGGCCGCGGGTGACATAGCCGCGAATACCAACTTCCAGATTACCAGGCACGTCAACGACCCCGCCTTTCCCCAGGCGTCGGGCAGCTTCACCTTCGCCGGCAAGCAGCTCTCCATAAACGCCTTTGATCCCGGCACTGGATCGCCGATTTCCGGCTTCACCTTCAGCAATCCCGTCCAGGTCTGTTTCACGTACGACCCCGCGGACATACCGGGGACCGATCCCAGCACGCTGAAGATCAAGCAGTACAACTCGAGCACCGCACTATGGGAGGACCTGACGGGAATAACGGTGAATGCAGCCACCCATACGGTATGCGGGTTCACGACCCACCTCAGCTACTTCACCCTGGCGGCGCCTGCCATGCCGACACCGGTGTCGGGGGGAGGGGGCGGCGGAGGCGGGGGATGGACTCCGCCCACCGCGACGCCGACCCGCACGCCTACGGCAACGGCTGGGCCGCCCACGGCGACGCCAAGCTCGCCGGAGACAGCGACTCCAGCGCCTGTCGCCACGGCGACGCCGGCGCAGGGGACGATCATTCTCGCCAAGGGCTGGAACTTCATTGCGGCGGGCTGGTACCTGGCTGACCCCTCCGTGGGGGCGGTGTTCGGCGGCGTCGCTGACAGGGTGTACCACTTCAATAGCGAGACCGGCGCCTATGACTTCGCCAGCAAGTCGGCTGAGGGTGTGTGGTCGGGCACCCTGGCGCAGATAGAGCCTGGCTACGGTTACTGGGTCAACTCGTTGCTCGATGGCCCGCTGACCTACAAGTACGACGACAAGGCGAAGCCGGCGCCCAGCCACGCGCTTCCCGCGGGCTGGAGCATGATCGGCTACGTCAGTCGAGACCTGACGCCTTCCACCTCCATCGGCGCTTATCTGGCGTCGCTGTCCGGCAAGTGGGCGTCTGTCTACCGGTACAGTCCGAACACAGGCTTTGAGATTGCAAAGCCCGGCTTCGGCTTTACTTCTATGGACTACGGCCGGGGTTACTGGATCGAGCTTAGCGAGGCGGGAACGCTGATGCCCTGAGCGCCCCGCTCTCTAGAGACCTCCGAGGTCTTGGAGACCTCGGAGGTCTCCCCCGGTCCCCATAAGCGCTAACTTAAAACGTAGTTCAGGCGTCGGATTTCCCGATTCCTTCGGGATCCCGATGCGTCGGGACCTCGCGGGAGGGAGGCTTTCCAGGGGCAACCACATTCGACCACCCGCTTTGAAGGACATTGAGGCTGGATGGCAAATCGTAGGGTGGGTTACGTCGCGGTCTTCCTGACGCACTTGGACCGCGGGAAAGTGGGAGGATCGCGACGTAACCCACCATCGCCGCCCTGGTGGGTTGCGCTTCGCTTTACCCACCCTACGATTGCTAAGTGCTAAATGCTGATTGCCAAAGGCTGAATGCTGCGATGGCAGAAACGACGTTCATATTGAGGCTCCTGGTCTACTTCGTGGCAGCGGTCTTCTCTCTGGCGGCCCTGGCAGCTGGCTTCATGCTGCTGCAGGCGCTGGCGCAGAGGCTCAAGCAAAGAGCGTCCCGGTCCAGGTCCGCCGTGATGACGGAAGCGCCTCGTGATACTCCGCCACCGCCTGCGGCGCCCGGTGCGCCATCGGCGGGGGCGCCAGAAGGCAGGCCGGTCCTGCCAACGTCTCCCCTTGATTGGCCCGTTCTGAAAATCACCACCCTGACCACGGCGCCGGGGACGTCTCGGGGGCAAATCAACCGGTCGGGCTACCTGTATGTGATCGGGGGCCGTGGGGTCGCCGAAGCGAAGGTGTCTCACAACTAGCTGTAGGGTGGGTGCAGTCCCGATGCTCCGGCCTTCTCGGAGTCCTGATACGTCGGGAAAGTCGGGACTGCACCCACCAGCGCGCCAAATCCTTGCTGGTGGGTGGCGCTTCGCTTCACCCACCTACGGCTAGTACACCGTAACATCGATTTATGCCTGCGGTGGGTGGAGCCAAGCGTGACCCCATCGGAAGGAAAGCACGTGATAGTGGGTTGTCCCGCGTTCGTCAGGGATCCACCCACCCTACGGCCTAGTACTACGTAACACTCATGTTTACGCTTTACCGAGACCAAGAATTAGGAACATGGATAAACAGGATGAACAGGATTAGAATCGCGCAAATTATGTTGTCTATCCTGTACATCCATGTTGATAATCGGCCAATATGTATCAACGTCTGATACACGCTACTAGGCGCGTTTGATTCGCAATGTAATAGAGACAGCGTAATTTTTTCGGAGGTCGAAATGAAACTTGCACTCATCCTCGCCATCCTTGTCCTCTTCGCCTCGGCCATGCCCGCCCTGGCGTGGGAAAACGTCTTCCCCGGCCTGGCCCTCTGGACTCCCAGCGGCCCACCCGCTT
Source organism: Chloroflexota bacterium (assembly GCA_016190665.1). GTDB lineage: Bacteria > Chloroflexota > Dehalococcoidia > JACPQD01 > JACPQD01 > JACPQD01. The sequence goes on along the minus strand of JACPQD010000074.1, from coordinate 1,837 downwards.
TGCCGGGCGAATACGCCGGCGCTGTCAGTGCGCCGGACGGGACCGCTGTGGTGGCCAAGGTCGGCAGTTACACCTCAAAGCCTGTCTTCGTCAGCGGCGGGCGCTATATTAACCTCCTGGTGCAGCCCGGCGGCGCTTCCCTGGGTCAGACCATCACCTTCTGGGTGGGCGGCGTCCAGGCGTGGGAGACGGACAAGTACACCGAGGGGAGCATCAAGACGCAGTTTGCGCTGGCGGCGCAGGTCCCCTAAGGGGCGAAGCAAGAGGCGGGAAGCCGTAGTGCAGGGGTCCCGGCGCATCGGGATCCCGACAGAGTCAGGCGGTTTCCGAAACCGAGCCGGTCTGAAATGGCAAAGCACGGTTCTCAATGGCGCTGAGGGGCGGGCGTCGCGGATCACTCTTGTAAGAACCGCCCCGTGAATACCTGGAGGGGGGGACAAGATGATGCCCGAGGCAATAGCCCTGGACCCGCAGGCGCCGCTCACCTGCAAGCTCTGCGGCCATAGGGGTAAGGACGTAGCCTATGCCTACATCGAGGGCCAGGGCGCAACGGCGGTGTGCCTGGCTAAACGCGACTGCCTTGAGCGTCAGGCGAGGGTGAGACGCCAGCCACGCGACGGGGACAATCGGACTTCAGGTTGAGCATTGAATAGGGAGCGCTCCTCCGGGCCAGAAGGCTCATCGCAAGATGAAGATCCCTTTCGCGGGCGAAAAAGGGGGAAGAAGAAGTTGGTGAACCTGGTCGTAGCCGATGACCAGCAGGTCATAAGGGAGGGCCTGTGCTCCTTGCTGGGCAAGGAGGAGGACTTTCACGTCGTCGGCGAGGCAAGCAACGGGCACGAGGCCGTGGACCTGGTGCGGAGCCTGCATCCCGACGTTCTCGTGGCCGATGTGGATATGGAAGGCATGAGCGGCATCGAGGTCGCGAAGCGGGTCAAGGAGTGCTCTGGCGAAACGGCTGTGGTTATCCTCTCGATGCATGGGACCGACGGCTACGTGCGCGGCGCCATGCAGGCCGGGGCGCGCGGCTATGTTCTCAAGAGGTCGCCTGCGCAGGAGCTGATTCGCGCTATCCGCGAAGCGGCCTCCGGTGGGCGCTACCTCAGCCGCGCCCTATCGGACCGCGCCGTCGACCTCTACGTCACAAATGAGCGCCGCACCGAAGTCGAACGGTACTACACGTTGACGGTCAGAGAGAGAGAAGTCCTGGAGATGGTCGTCAGCGGCGTCACCAGCCGCGAAATAGCGGCGCAGCTCGTGATCAGCACGCGCACCGTGGAGTTCCACCGGGCCAACATCATGCGCAAGATCGGCCTGCGCAACCAGAATCAGCTCATCCGTTATTGCGTGCGGATCGGCATCCCTCCCAACGAAGGATGGCAATAGATAGTAGGGTGGGTGAAGTCCCGATGCTCCGACTTTCTCGTAGTGCTGATCGGGAAAATCGGACTTCACCCACCAGCACCTATCTTTGCCGGAGCCTCACAGTGGATTGCGGCGCCAGTCGATCACGTAGGGGCGGTCGTCTCTGTCGGCCTGGAGGGGGGAACCACCTCCACCCTGGCGGACAGGGAGGCCCGCCACTACGTCGCGCCTTAAGGGTCGTTTGGCGCCGCAGTCCATATCGGGCGGGTGCGAGAGTTTGTCCCCTCGCGCCGTTCCGCAATGAAACGGCTTGCGTAGGGGCGCATGGCCCTGCAATGTTGTCTTATTAAAATTGAATCGCGCCTGACTGGATGTTTCCTCTCCCCTCCGCGGGAGAGGACTAAGGTGAGGGGGCTCTCCGGTTTCACCCTCACCCTACCCTCTCCCATCGAGGGAGAGGAAACTCGAACGG
>JACPQD010000073.1 GCA_016190665.1 Chloroflexota bacterium | reverse complement strand
TCGCCCCGCTCAGGCCGCTCACCTGGACCGGCGTCAGCCGCTGGGTCGTCGTGCCGTCGCCCAGTTGGCCGAGGCTGTTGTAGCCCCAGGCCCACACCGCGCCGTCGGATTTCAGCGCCAGGCTGTGGTAGCCGCCGCCCGCCACGGCGGTCACCCCGCTCAGGCCGCTCACCTGGACCGGTGTCAGCCGGTTGATGGTGCTGCCGTCGCCCAGTTGGCCGGCGTCGTTGTAGCCCCAGGCCCACACCGTGCCGTCGGATTTCAGCGCCAGGCTGTGGATGTCGCCGCCCGCCACGGCGGTCGCCCCGCTCAGGCCGCTCACCTGGACCGGCGTCAGCCGCTGGATCGTCGTGCCGTCGCCCAGTTGGCCGGCGTTGTTGTTGCCCCAGGCCCACACCGTGCCGTCGGATTTCAGCGCCAGGCTGTAGTAGAAGCGGCCCGCCACGGCGGACGCCCCGGTGAGGCCGCTCACCTGGACCGGCGTCAGCCGCTGGATCGTCGTGCCGTCGCCCAGTTGGCCGGCGTTGTTGTTGCCCCAGGCCCACACCGTGCCGTCGGATTTCAGCGCCAGGCTGTGGCGGGCGCCGCCCGCCAGGGCGGTCACCCCGCTCAGGCCGCTCACCTGGACCGGCGTCAGCCGCTGGATCGTCGTGCCGTCGCCCAGTTGGCCACCCCCCCCCATTTGGTCCCCGTTCCAGCCCCAGGCCCAGGGGTTGCTGGGCCCCGCCTGGGCGGGGTACAGCTCCGCGGGCCTGTAGCCGGTGTCGTTGAACTTGCCGCCGGGCCCCGATGTGATCGGGAGGGCGCCGCTGACGGCGCTGGCGGAGAAGGAGGCCGCCGCTCCAGGGGCCACCGCCTCCAAAGCGGCGGCCAGGGCGGCTTGGGGGTCAACCGCCGCCAGAGAACGGATCCTGGCCCTATCAACCATCGACGCCAGCGTGCTGTCAGTCCCGCCGGCAGCCGTGGCAATGGGGATGTTCGGCCGCACGAAGGCGACCAGCAGCGCGAGAATGATGAGGCCGGCGAGAATAGCGTGGATGTGGCGACTGCGTGGTGTCCTACCCATGAGACCCTCCCCTCAAAGTCGAGATTCTCCTGTCTTTTAGCCTTCAGCGGTAAGCCCGCAGCCCGCCTGGGCGGGATAGCTGGCCGTTGATCGTTGGTCGCTGTTCCTTTATTCACATGGATGGGCAGGATTCGCAGGATAAGATGATTTCAATCCTGTTTGTCCTGGATATCGATGTCAAGAGGGATTCATCACTAACGCACCGTGAGAGACACTACGCTAGACGGGCTTGCGCCCTCCAACCCCTCAGAAGACTTATCGCCCATAGCTGAGCGGTGACCGCTTGTAGCTGCTTTATTTTTGAGAGACCGTGGGGGACGGGGAAGCGCCGAAGAGGATAGCCTCGGACGAGGGACCAGAAGATAAGGACTGCACTCACGCCCCTCCCCTCCGTGAGACGAGGATCTGCTCTCCATCACATCCCAAGCCCCCATTCAAACACACCCCGGCAGCCCAGCCAGCCACCCAAAAAACGTGCACCGCCGCCATGTGGGCAGGAACGGCGCCAATCCTCGCTGCAATTGCTCAGAACCGGAAAACTCATCGTCACAAAAACCCACCACTAGCACACTAAATACCCCCTGAACGCACTCCGATCTATTTTAGTCGACTACGGTAGATTAGTCAACTAGTACGGTGTAACATTGATTAATCCGTAGGATGGGTGGAGCGAAGCGTAACCCACCGCCACCGATTGGATCTGGTGGGTGCAGTCCCGATTTTCCCAACGCATCAGGGACTCCTAGAAAGCCCAAACATCGGGACTGCACCCACCCTACGGCTGGCTTTGTCCGAAACTACAAGTGTTACATCGTACTAGCCGATTTGCGCAACAGTGAGTATTGCCATGCGTAGCCAGTCCCGCCAATTTGACTGACAATAGGTACTGCTATGCGAGTATGATATGATTGCGTGAGAAAACGTGTTAGCGAAAGGGAGGGGGTCATGCGGGAATATGTCAAGCCTTCGGCAGGGGCCGGGGGTTGAGGGTTAGGGGTTGGGGGCAGGCGTAGGACGGAAGCGAGGGGCAGGGAGCGAGAAGCGGGCCTTCCGCAGCCCCAGAGATTCGTCGCGGGCGCTTTTGATGAACCGGGAATGAGAGCCAAGAAACGCCGGATTCCTCGCCGCGGGCGCTGTTGCTGAATTACAGCCTCGTCGGTCTCCAGCTCGGAATGACAGGCATGGGGGCTTCTGCTTCCTTCCAGCGCTTTCGGTCAAGCCCGGCTCATTGCTCCACATTGGGTCGGTGTGCCACCTTGAACAACCCGAATTGGCAATCTTTCCGTCATCCCTCGGCATTCAGCCTTCCGCATTCAGCAGTTCACCACGCTCGTGTATTTCGTGGTTTCCCATCGCCATTGCTACGAAAATAGGAATTCGCACACACACCGCGCACTAAAGTACGCGGAATACCCCGTACTTCAGTGCGGGGTATAGAACCACGCTTTTCATCCTTGGTGGCGCCGGTATCAACCGGCATGGAGGATTCCGCATTCAGCACTCGCCCCCGGCCCCCGCCTCCTGACCGCTGACCACTGACGGCTGACAGCTCGTCCATCACTTAGCATTCAGCCTTCAGCGATCAGCGATCAGCCCCCCAGCCCCTGACCCCCGGGCCTTACCCCAGCGGGCTCCTGCCCCCGTCAAGCGTCAAACTGAGGCTGATGGTAGCCGCATCTCTTGAGCCGGACCAGTAGGCGTAGTTGAGGTCCGCCAGCGGCACAACTCTTATGCTCTGGGTGCTCCCCTGCGTCACGACCACCACCATCATCGTGGGACTGGCCCCCGCCGACGGCCGGGAGCCAAGATTGCTCAAGAAGGGCATCGGGTCCAGACGGACGATTCCGCCGCTATCGCTGATTCCCTGGGCCTTCGGCGCGGAGCCGAAAACCAGCGTGTTGGCCTCCGAGGCCTCGGGCCGCGAGCTGACCCTGGTCTCAGCAAGGGACCCGTCCTGCCCGAAAGAGCCGCCATTCCAGAACCGGGCCGTCAGGCCCCCGGGCTGGTCCTCCTCCGTCTTCAGCTCCCCGGGACGAATCTGGCTCAAGCCAAAGGGAGGGTCAAACCCTTCGCCTTTGTAGAACAGACCGAAGCGCTTCCCGCCATAGACGTCGAAGCTGTTGTACTCGATAAAGAAGGGATAAGCAACCCCAGCCCTCAAGGCAATGGCGTCGGTGTCCAGCAGGCCATGGCGAAACTCCCGCCCCCGCTCGTAGGCCCGCTTGCCCTCGGCCAGATAGACCGGCTTCGCGCCGTCGGGATTGATCAGCTCCCTTCCCCCAAGATACAGGCGCGCGTTTCCCAGGCTGTAGGTCACGAAACGATATGTCCCGCTCCGCGAGGGCGTGAACTTGCCGGTCCAGCGGACAGAGAAAGGGACGCTGAGACCGGAGGGAAAAGCGAGCGCCGCTGGCGGCCGCTCAGCTACGTAGAAGTCCGCCTGGGCGCCGGACACCGGCCTTCCCATCCGGTCAGTCAGACGGATATCGACCGTTTTCGGGGTCTCGAAAAAGGGCCAGCTCCAGGGGGATGAAGGCGGATAGCGGTCCCAGTAGGCTCCCTGTCCTGTCGGCACGGCGCCGCCCCAGCTTCCGCTCATCGGGCCAATCCGCGCCGGCACACCGCGCCCGGGCAAGCTCTGGAACCGGTAGGCCAGCGTCCGTGAGGCGTACCTGGAGAACGCCCGGCCATAGCCTGAATTCGCCATGATGCTGTCCATCTCAGACCTGTCGCCCATGAACTGTTTGTTGGGAATCGCCAGCGAGCCGTCGAGAAGCGTGATATGCGAGGTCAAGGGGGTGAACGAGAAGGCGCCGACGGCGTCCTCCTCGTGCCACAGCCCCAGGTGGTGGCCCAGTTCATGGATGAGGGAGTATTCCACGTTCCGGGCGCCCGGGTGATAGTAGCGGTACCAGGCGCTGGCCCCCTGATCCCCCGCCAGGTAGCAACCACCGGGGACCTGGTCTTTGGGCAGGCGGGCCGGAAACCCCCAGACCAGGTCGAGAGTCGCCCAGTCGCCCTTCTGCGGCAGGGGGCTGTTTGAAGAGAGGTTGTCAGCGTCGGGAATGATCTCAATTTGCTGCAGAGCGACTCGGGGCAACGAATTTGCCGCGCCGTCCATATGCTCGATCTCGGACCCCGCGAAATACTCATTAAGCTGCGCCACCTGCCGCTGCGCCCAGTCCTCCAGGCTGTAGGTCCGCGCCCGGAACGGCCCCGAACTCGCCGGTCTGGTAAACCAGTAGAAGCGCCCCACGTCGAGCTCACCGCTCATGGCGCTGTTCATCCAGTCGTACAGGCTCGCGTTGATGGCAAATCCCACCGTCAGCGCATTAGCGTAGACCGCAAGGTCATTATTGTTCGTGAAGGCGCCCTCGCGGATGCGTCCGTCCTCGTTGACAACGAAACGGACCTGGTAGGGGCCGTCGACCCAGGCCCATCCCAGTTGGAAGGCGGCGATCTCCGCCGGTCGAATCACCACCCCGGGACTGCTCGCCAGGTCCGCGATGACGCGCCCGCCCGGGTCTATGACCTGCCAGCGAATCGACATCGCCGGCGATGACACGCCGGTCGATACGCCGCCCTTATTCGCCACATGCGCGGTGAACGTCACCTGCTCGCCGGGATCGGGGAAGGTCTTCGGCCCCTGGTACCGGTACTTAGGCGTCCGCTCAATATAGATGACATCCAGGTCAGCAACGCCATCGATCTCCGAGGCCGACCGCAGTTGCAGCGCAGGCGCGCTCCGCACGGCCGGACAATCGTCGGGCGGCGCGGCGAAGACGTCCTGCCCCGCCGTGGTGGGCGGCCTTCCGGGCCTGACCGTCACGTTGGGCAGGATGGACGCCCCTTGGGCGGGGGTTGGGGGACGGGGGTCGGGGGTTGGCACGGGGCTCGGAGTCGCCACGACTTGCCGGGGCGGGACCAGCCTTCCTGCCGTCGACAGGTGTATCCAGTAGCCCCGGCCAAACTCCAGCTCCTGAAACCCGGCGCCATCGGGCCTGGCCAGCGCCCAGCCCTCCGTCGCATCGTAGCGGAACAAAGAGGTCCACTGACCCCGCAGGCTGCCGAGGTAGGTCCCCACCGGCGTCTTCTGCAGCGACGAAGAGTAGCCTATCAGACTCCATCCCGAGGGCAAATCATAGCCAGACGTTGTCAGAAGGCCAGGCTTGAGTCGCAATGGAAGTGTAGCGGGCCCGCTGGAGTGCACATAGTAGCCCACTCCATCCATCACCTGGCTCAGGCTGCCGGTCCAGCCTTCGGCGTTGCGCCGAGCGTAGGCCCACGCCCCATCCTGGGAGGTGAACGCTCTAGCCACCGTGGGATTCTGGGCAAACACGCTGCCAATCGAGGTATCTTCCAGCGTTCCGGGGAAGGAGATGAGGTTCCAACCTTCCAAAAGCTGAATTGCCCTGCCAGCCGGCGTCGCCGTAGGGACCGGCGTCCCCGGCGAGACCGGAGTGGCCGTTGGCGTGCCGGTGGGAGTCGGGGGTACACCAGAGGTGAGCCTGGCGTAGAGGATATCCGAGTTGCCGGGAGTGTTGTCATCCCAGACCAGATGCAGACTTTGAGCGCCAACAGCCACTGAAGGCGTTCGGGAATCCCCGGCATTCTCAGAGAGGTTCTCGACCGAAGACCAGGCGGCGCCATCCCAGCGACGGTGTAAGACCTCGTAGTTGCCAGTCGTGCCGTCGTGCCAAAGGACATGGAGTCCATCCGACGAGTCGACAATCGCCCTTGGTGCGCCGGAGTCTCCCCCATTCCTTGAAAGATTCTCAGCCAGGGACCAACCGCTCCCGTCCCAGCGTCGGTAGAGGACTTCGTTGTTGCCGTAGGTGTTGTCCTGCCAGAGGATGTGCACCCTGCCTGATGAATCGGCGGCGAGCGTGGGGGATACGGAGGCGCCGTTGTTCTGCGACAGGTTCTGCGCCGGAGACCAGGAGTCGCCCCCGCCTGCGGCGGACCAGCGACGGTAGATGACCTCCCAGTTGCCCGAGCTGTTCTCGTACCAGGCGACATGGACCTCCCGTTGCGGCCCGGCGGCGGCGATGGCGGCTCCGAGGGAGTCGCCGAGTGCCCGGGAAAGAGTCTCCGCCTGCATCCAGGAATTGCCGTCACCTTTGCGGTAAAGGACCTGGTAGTTGCCGGTGGCGTCGTCGCTCCAGACAACGTGCACCAGACCGAAAGAGTCGGTCGTGACCGCCGGAGATATCGCCTGCCCTGTGCTCAATGATACCCTCGTCGCCGGAGACCAGGCGTTTCCGTCCCATCGTCGATACAGGATTTCGCTGCGGCCGGACGTCTTGTCCTGCCAGACGAGATGGGCGTTGCCGACGGTGTCAGCGGCGACGGAAGGGGACTGTGAGGCGCCGCCGGTCCGAGAGAGGTTCTCAGGCTCGTCCCACGCGGCGCCATTCCAGCGGCGGTGCATGATCTCAGAGTTGCCGGGCGTTTCCTCGACCCACACAACGTGGACGTTGCCCGTGGGGTCAGCCGCCACGGCGGGCGCCCAGGACTTCAGGCCGGTCTGCGAGATATTCGTGGGGTGCGTGGCGAGGACGGCCTGCGCCCTGGCCAGCGTCATCTTGACGGCTTCGACGTTTCCAAACCATGCGGTCAAGATGGCGGCTGACACGCCGGCCATGGCGATGCAAGCCTGCCGGCAAGGGCGTCTTACCACGCAGCCAGCGCGTTGAAGCAAGTTACCATCTCCCCTAAGCCGATACGCCAGTAGCATATCGTGTGTTCACGTCCTGTGCAAGCTCAGCGCACCGCAGGCCGCGGTCCCATTGACACGAGCCATCATCTGTGATAAACAAAGGACGGCCAACATTCACTTTAAGGAGGAAGCGACCGTGGCAAAGGCAGTGACCAGCGTCCCAACGGCAGACAAGCAGGCGATCAGAAAGGCGTTCCCCCTCATCGCCAAGATCAAGGACGGCAAGCTGCGCGAGGCCGTCGTCAGAGCCTGGTACATCGCCTGGAAGGAGAGCCCCCACAAGAAACTCGAAGACGCCCCCTTCGGCACAGCCCCGGCCCCGGGCGATACCCTGGTGAAGCACACCAATGCCGCCACCAGCGCCGCTCACGCCATGGGCCAACTGTTGGTCCAGCAGTATGGCGTCAAGATCAATCTGGATTACGTCATCGCCGGCGCCATCCTCCACGACCTGGACAAGATAGTCATGTACGACAAGAAAGGCGGCAAGATCGTCTACACGGCGATGGGCCAGAAGATAGTGCACGGCGCCTACGGCGCCCACATGGCTATCCTGGCCGGGCTACCCCATGACGTCGTGTTCATGATCATGGCCCACAGCCCCAGCGTGCTCACAGAGGACCGCAGCCCCGAGGGAAAGCTGATTCACTTCGGAGATATCGGGATGATACGGGCGCTGCAGGCCGCCACCGGGACGCTGCAGGAGGGCGGCGGCCACTAAACGGGGGTCAGGGGTCGGGGGACGGGGCCCGACCCCCAACCCCCGTCCCCCGACCCCCGCCTCTGAGCTGGCCGCACCCGGCGTCGATGAGTGCGCCGCGCTCCACCCGCAGGGTGTTGGGGATGTGGCGCCGTATCAACTCGTCCTGAAATGCCTTGATGCTCTCCTTGCTCGACGGCTGAAAAAGACCTTTCGGGACGGCGTTGGCGGGAATCAGGTTCACGTGGCCCGCCCCAGGCGGGAGTCCCCGCAGCAGGCGCGCCAGCTCTGCGGCTTCTCGCCGGGAATCGTTGACGCCCGCCAGCATGACATATTCGAAGGTCACGCGGCGTCCGGTTCGCGCGATGTAGTCTCTGCACGCTTCGAGAAGAGCGTCCAGAGGATACTTCTTCGCGGCCGGCACCAGGCGCTGGCGCAGGTCATCGTTGGGTGCATGCAGGGAGATGGCCAGCCCAACTTGAAGCCCCTCGCGGGCGAGGCGTTTGATCTGAGGGACCAGCCCCACCGTGGAGACGGTCATATGCCTCGCCCCGAGACCGAAGCCACCGTTCAGGTTTTCTATCGCCTGGAGAGTGGCTGTGTAGTTGGCCAGCGGTTCCCCCATGCCCATGAAAACCACGTTTGTGATTGGCGGCCGCTTCCAGGCGCCCTCGCCTTCGGAAGTGTGTCGGGCCGCCTCTTTCATGGCAACCCGAGCGTAGTGGAGCACTTGATCAGTGATTTCCCCGGGCGTGAGGCTACGTTCAAAACCCTGCTGTCCCGTGGCGCAAAAAGCGCAGCCGAAGGCGCAGCCCGCCTGAGTGGAGACGCATACCGTCCGTCTCTCCCGGCCCAGCCCTAGAGGATCGTATTCCATGAGGACCGCCTCGATGGCCTTGCCATCGCCCAGACGAAAAAGGGTCCTGGTGGTCTTTCCGTCCGCCGAGGTCACGCGCGTGACAGGCGCGAGAGACTCAAAGTGCAGCGCTGCGCTCAGCTTCCCACGGAGGGCCTCCGGCAGATCGGTCATCTCATCAAAAGAAGCGGCTTCACTCCCGTAGACCCACCGCAACAACTGGGATGCGCGAAAAGATGGCTCTCCCCAGGAGGCCATCAACTCCCTGAGCTGCGTAGTGGTCAAATCGAGTAATTTATCCATGGTGTCGACAACAAGACGGGGGCACGTAGGGGCGACGCGCGTCGCCCCTACGTGCCCCCTTGAAATTACCTCTTCTGGACGCTTAATCCCTGCGGCTCATGCCCACGGCAATGGACACGTAGTACAGCAGGTTGGCCACAGCCTGAAGCAAAGCGGCTACGTAGGTCAGTGCCGCCGCCGAGAGCACCGCGCTGGCCGCGTCAAACTCCGTGACGCTCACGAGCCCGTTGCTCTGAAGCATCGCACGGGCGCGCCGGCTGGCATCCAACTCCACAGGAAGCGTCACCAAAGCGAAGGCGACCGCGCCGCTGAACAGGATGACACCCAGCCACACCAGACCCGACACCTGGACAACAATTCCCAGCATGAAAAATATGTACCCCAGCCACGTGCCGACGTTCGCCAGCGGCACGAGGCCACCCCGTACCCTCATAGGCACGTATCCCACGTTGTCCTGCACGGCATGTCCCACCTCGTGGGCAACAATTCCCATCGCCGCCACCGAAGGTGTATCGTGGACGCCCTCCGAAAGCCGCAACACCTTCTTGCCCGGGTCGTAGTGGTCGGTGAGATTGCCAGAGGTGCCCTCGATGGCCACGTGCCCCAGGTCATTAGCCCGTAACAGCCGCCGCGCGACCTCCAGGCCGGTAAGGCCGTGCATGTTGGCCACCTTGGAGTACTTGCTGTATGTGCTGCTGACCTTCCACTGGGCATACAGCATCACCAGCAGTGCCGGTAGAGCGAACAGCAGGTACTTGGGATCAAAGAAGAACATCCTTCCCTCCTCCCGGACATGGGTCCATTTAGGGATATTGTAGCACGCCCGGCCTGCAAGTCAAGTTGAGTAGACTCGCCCGACCTTAGAGTTCGGTTAGAGCCAGCCCATTGACAGCTTCGTAACTTAGTGTTATAAATGCTAGTGATCTATTCAAGCATGTCGGACGGCGTCATTCGGAGTTGTGAATCGGCTCCAAAGTGTGGAGACGTAAGAGCAAGTATCACTATAAGGAGGCTCGAAATGTTGCACGCCCAAAGGAAAGCTTCGGTTATCCTGTGCCTGCTCGCCATCGCTGTGCTGATAGTATCAGCCTGCGCTCCGGCGGCAGCGCCCGCCCCTAAATCTGCCGCGCCGGGAGGGCCAGCCGCGACAGCCAAGCCAGCGGCTGAAACGCCCAAGTCTGGAGGCACGCTGATCTCCTTTATGACCGGCAACCCGCCAAGCCTTGACGCCCAGCAGGAAAGCACGATCAACACGTCTCAGCTTGTGTCTCCCTTCTATTCGAACATAGTTCAGGCGGACCCTTTGACTGTGGACAAGTGGGTTCCCGCCCTGGCAGAGAAATGGGAGATGAGTAAGGACGGCCTGACCTGGACCTTCGACATGCGCCAGGGCGTTAAGTTCCACGACGGCACGCCCTACACCGTCGATGACGCCATTTTCAGCCTTCAGCGGTTGATCGAACCCCCGAAGGGCGTGGTGAGCAATATGTCCTTCCTGCTCAAGCCCGCCGTCAAATCGATGACCAAGAACGGCAACAAGCTTGTCGTGAACATGAATTTCTCCTTCGCCGTGATGCTGGACACGCTGGCCAACAACTACTCTGCGATCTACTCCCAGAAGTACGTGGAGAAGCAGGGAGATATGAAGACCACGGGTATGGGGACTGGCCCCTTCAAGTTGAAGTCGTACAGCCCAGGCGTCAGCCTCGAGGGAGTCAAGAACCCCGATTTCTGGGTCAAGGGGCGCCCCTATCTCGATGGCTACACCTTCCTGATTATCAAGGACGAGTCCACGCGGCTATCCGCCTTCAGGACAGGGAAGGTGAACATGACCGGCAAGCAGTTCGCTACTTTGACTCCACCTGACAAGGACATGCTGCTTAAGGAGAACCCGGCGCTCAAGTTCTACCCCTCTCCCTCTTTTCTCGGCTCCTGGTTCTTCATGAATACAAGGAAGCCGCCTTTCCAGGACCAGAAAGTGCGCAAGGCCGCCTACCTCGCCCTGGACAGACAGGCGGCGATCAAGGTCGTAGCTCGAGGGAGCGGCGAGATAAGCAAGCCCTTCCCCGTCGACCCCTGGGGCATCCCGACAGGCGAGCTCTCGAAGATGCCCGGCTACCGCCAGCCCAAGGACCAGGACATAGCGGATGCCAAGAAGCTCATGGCGGACGCCGGCTTCGCCAACGGCTTCGACCTGACTATCCTGGCGCGCCAGATGTGGCAGAGCAAGGATGCCGCTGTCTTCATGACCGACCAACTGGCGAAGATCGGCGTCAGGGCTAAGGTGCAGACCCTGGAGGATGCCATCTACTGGGACACCGGTCGCAAGGCCGGACACGAGGCCATGGTCTACACGCCAGTATGGACCTTCACCGATCCGCACTGGATGGGCCGCTACTGGGCGCCCAAGTACGCGCTCAACTTCTCTGGAAACGACGGTGACACCAAGCTCACCAACCTCTGGGACGAGCAGATCAAGGTGGTCGACGTGGAGAAGCGCAAGGCCATGATCCGCCAGGTGGAAGAGCACCTCATAGACGCGCTGCCGGGCATCTCTATCGTCTGGTACCACCAGTTCATCGGGGTCCGACCCGAGGTGAGGAACTTCTACCCCGGCATCGGTGACTACGTGGGCAACACCCTCGAGGAGATCTGGCTGGCCAAGTAGCGGTCCCGATGCAATCGGGATGGCTGCCCTGGGCCGCTGTGGCTCTTAAAGGAAGAAGAAAGCGGGAGGAGAGGTCCGCGCCGCCTGGCGGCCTCTCCTCCTTGTAAACCTCTTGAAGCGGTGAAATCTGCCGCCTGGGCCGGGCCGCCAGGTAGAACAGCCTTTCCAGACCGTTCGGAACCTACCAAGAGCAGGCGGGAACTGGCAGTAATGACCGTACTGGCACGCAGACGGCCTTAGGAGACGACGCTTATGCAGCGCTACATCGCCCGGCGACTCCTCATGCTGGTGCCCGTTTTGCTGGGCGTCTCCATACTCATTTTCCTCATCATGCGCGTGATACCGGGCGACCCGGCGATCATGATCCTGGCCGGGGGCGGCCAGGGCGCCTTCACCGAGGAAGACCTTCAGGCCATGCGCCACAAGCTCGGCACCGACAGACCGCTTCAGGAGCAGTATCTCGACTGGGTCTTCGGGCTGGCGCGGCTGAACGTTGGGAACTCGTTGGTGACGGCCCGCCCGGTCCTGGGGGACATCGGCCAAAGGGTGCCGGTGACCGTTGAGTTCTCCCTGCTGACCGTGTTTATCTCTCTCCTCATTTCCATACCCATAGGCGTGGTCTCCGCCGCCAGACAGGATACATGGGTGGACTATATCTTCCGCGTGGTATCGGTAGCCGGCCTCTCTATGCCCATCTTCTGGACCGGAACGCTCGTCATCCTGTTCCTGGTGCTTTCCTTTGGCTGGATGCCGCCCGTGGTCTATAGCAGCATCCTGGACGACCCGCTGGACAACCTCAGCCAGGTGATCTGGCCCGCCCTGGTGATGGGCTACTATTTCTCTGCCATCGTCAGCCGGATGACCCGCTCCTGCATGCTCGAGGTGCTGCGCCAGGACTATATCCGGACGGCTCGCGCCAAAGGGTTGCGGGAGATACTGGTACTCTCCCGCCACGCCCTGAAGAACGCCGTCCTGCCCGTGATCACTATTGTCGGGGTCCAATTCGGGACGCTCATGGGCGGCAGTGTGCTGATGGAAACCATCTTCGTCCTCCCCGGCATGGGAAGCCATCTGGTCGAATCCATCATACTGCGAGATTACCCCGTGGTGCAGACCATCATCCTGCTTATTGCCGCCATCTTTGTGCTCATCAATCTGGCGATAGATATCTTCTATGCCTGGCTTGACCCCAGGATTCATTATGCCTAGCCTCCGCTGAGGTGGTCAGAGGAGTGAATGAACCGGAATAGCGTCTCTGAAAGCGCCGTTGTCCTTGCGGCTGTCGTGCCTCGCAGGCCTTCAACGCTGCAGAACCTTATCCGCTTCTGCCGGACCAAGCCCCTGGGGGCGGCCGGCGGCTTCATTGTGGCAGTCATGCTTTTCACAGCGCTATTCGCTCCCCTGATTTCCCCCTACGATCCGTTCCAGATGCGCTTCGACAACCTCTTCGCCCCGCCCGGCGGTGAGTTCCCGCTGGGCACCGACAACTACGGACGGGACATCATGAGCCGGATCATATGGGGCTCGCGCATCTCGCTCACCATAGGAATGGTGTCGGTAGCCATTGGCGTGACCTCGGGAGCGTTCCTGGGCCTCATCAGCGGCTTCATTGGCGGCAGGCTGGATACGCTGAGCCAGCGCTTTATCGACATATTGCTGGCCTTCCCGGTCCTCATCCTGGCCCTGTGCGTGGTCGCCGCCCTGGGACCGAGCGTGAGGAACGTGATTATCGCCGTCTCCATCGTTCTCATACCCCAGGGGACGCGGGTGGTGCGCTCCAGCGCCCTGGCCGTGAGGGAGACGCAGTACGTGGACGCGGCGCGCGCCATCGGGGCCAGCGGTTGGCACATGCTCATGAAACACGTCTTGCCAAACTGCATTGCGCCCTTCATCATTGTGGCCACGGCGAACCTGGGGTGGGCGATCGTGGTGGAGGCTTCTCTCAGCTTCCTGGGGCTGGGCACCCCGCCCCCCGAACCTTCCTGGGGGTCGATGATTTCGGCGGAGGGGCGCCAATACCTGGAAAAAGCGCCCTGGATCGGCATCTTTCCGGGCATGGCCATCAGTCTTGGGGTATTTGGCTTCAATATCCTGGGGGATGCGCTGCGCGACGTCTGGGACCCCCGCCTGAAGCGCTAACTCGGAGGCTGTCTGACATGTCGGACTTGTCGGACCTGTCGGACAGGCAGCCCCTGCAACCCCGCCCTTGAAGCGCTAGTCGCGGCACTTCTCCAACGCCCGTATCTTCTCCACGCGGCGCAAATGCCGGCCTCCAGCGAACTCGGCAGCGAGATAGGCTTTCACTATTTCCTCGGCGAGGCCCGGTCCCACCACCGACGCTCCCAGGCACAGCACATTGGCGTCATTGTGCTCGCGAGTGCGGCGCGCGCTGAAGGTGTCGTGGCAGAGGGCGGCCCTGACGTCGGGCACCTTATTGGCCGCCATGCTCATCCCTATTCCCGTGCTGCAGACCAGGATGCCGTGCTCGAAGTCGCCGCTGGCCACCGCCTCGGCCACTGCTTTCGCAATGTCCGGATAGTCCACTGAGGCCGCATCGTAGCAGCCAAAGTCATCATACTCGTGCCCCATCTCCGAGAGGACGCCCATGATGGACTGCTTCAAGCTCAGCCCAGCGTGGTCACACCCGACAGCGATCCGCATCTGCTACTTCCTCCGCCTTCCAGTAGGATACCACCAGAATTCTAGCACAAAAGCGCGGCGTCACACCGTCGGACGCGTCGGACAAGTCTGACAAGTCGGACTTCACCCCATCCCCCAATTTCGTGTTTTTCGTGTATTTCGTGGTTATCTCAGGACATGGCTGCCCAGCGCCGCCTCAACCTCCTCCCGAGAGACCATCCCCTGCCTCAATATCCGAGGCGTACTGCCGGTGAGATCGATAATCGTCGACTCCCTGCCCGCCGGAGCCGGGCCGGCGTCGATGATGAGCGCCACCCGGTCGTCCAGCTGCCGCCTGGCCTCCTCGGCCGTCACGGCGGAGGGCTGGCCGGACAGGTTGGCGCTGGTGGCGACCAGCGGCGCGCCCAGCCCCTCTACCAGAGCTATGGGGACGGGATGAGCCGGTATGCGGATGGCGACAGTGTCTCCGGCCGCGGTGACAATATCGGAGAGCCACGCCTGTTTCCCGAGGACCAGGGTGAGTCCACCCGGAAGCAGGGCTTTCGCCAGGCGCCACGCCGCGTCAGGGACATCCTGCGCCACAGCCGTCATATCTTCGACGCGCGAGAGAAAGACTTGCAACGGCTTCCCCCGGGGTCGGCCCTTAAGTTCGAAGATCGTTTCCAGGGCACGCTCTTTGTCTGCGGCAGCGCCAATGCCGTAAACAGTGTCCGTGGGGAAGGCCACCACACCGCCCTCTTTGAGGATGCGAAGGGCCTCCGCCACCTGGCTCTCAACGTCCGAGGTCAATTTGTGGCTCAACCGGCCCTCCCAGCGTCATGTCTCTAACACGTGCCTGAACTGGAAGAAGTAGGGCAGGGGCTTGTCCCCTGCCGTCGGGGAGCCGGCCCAAATCATTCTCGTGGAGCGGGCGGTTGAACAGCGCTTGAATTTGCCGGACGTCTGCCCGCGCGGTCCCCACGCTTCAGTATGCCGAAGGAATCCCCGTGAAATCGGGACACAGTTCTTGACCAGACTCCCGGCAGGGGACAAGCCCCTGCCCTACGGCTTATCCTGACGCCTACAGTCACCACGGAGGTCGACCCCTCTTAGGTCTGAGGGTCGTTCCCCGTCAGCCGTCGGAAGGCTTCCCGGTATCTCGCCGTCGTTTGCTGTACCACTTCCGGAGGCAGCTTCGGCGCCGGAGGCTCCTTGTTCCAGCCGGAGGCCACCAGCCAGTCGCGCACCGGCTGCTTATCGTAGCTGGGCTGAGACTGGCCGGGACGGTACAGTTCGGCGTCCCAGAAACGACTGGAATCCGGCGTCAGGAGCTCATCGATCAGCGACACCTTGCCGTCGATGAAGCCGAACTCCATCTTGGTATCAGCGATGATGATGCCGCGCGGGCGGGCGTAGTCGTCGGCGAAGCGGTAGATGGCCAGGCTCTTTTCAACGATCTCGTCGGTCATGGCCCCGCCCACCAGCTTCTTCATCTGGTCGATGGAGATATTGATGTCGTGGCCGCTCTCCTCCTTGGAGGCCGGCGTGAAGATCGGCTCTGGCAGTTGCTGGCTCTCGACCATACCGGGCGGCAGCGCCGCCCCGCAGACGGTCCCGGCCTTCTTGTATTCCTCCCAGGCGGAGCCCGCCAGATAGCCGCGCACCACGCATTCGACGTCGATGCGCTGCGCCTTCCTGACCAGCATCGAGCGGCCACCCAGATATGACGGGAAGACATAACAGACGCCCATGGGACAGTGGCCCTCCAATATGCGGACGTCTTCGACCGCCTCGACGAGATGGTTGGGGACGATATGGACCGTCTTCTGGAACCAGAAGGCGGAGAGCTGGTTGAGGACCGCCCCCTTGTCGGGGATGCCATCCGGCAGGACGACGTCGAAGGCGGAGAGCCGGTCGGTGGCGACCATGAGGAAATACTGGCCCAGGTCGCAGGTGTCCCTGACCTTGCCCCGGTGACATAGATTGGGCAGGTGCGCCTCTACAACGACGGACATCTTGGTTTCCTCTCCTTCAGTTGGGCGGCGCGCATCTTCGCCACGATCTCGATCTTCTTCGCAAAGGGTAGTTTTCGCAGTTGCTCCCGCCTCGCCTCGCGCTCTTCACTGAAGACTTTCCAGAATTCTTCCGAATCTTTGATCCAGAGGAGCTTTTTCATCACTGAACCTCGCCAGGATCTCGTCCAGCAGGCGCCTATCCGCTTGCTGCACAAGCTGGGGGATTACCATCCTGTCCTTCGGCCTGAAGGCCATGAGCAGCGTGGCTATTAAGTACTCCAGGGTAAAGACTTTGCTCGCCACACCCTTCACCCTGATCCTCTTTCCCCGTTTGACGGCCTCCTCGATGACGGGACTGATGGAGCTGGGCAGGAACTGGACCGGCATCCCCTCGATGACAATGTAAACGTTTTCTATCTTGTACTTGCGACTCCTGAAATACTCGTAGAGCGCTGCGTATTCCGCATCCGTGCCCATCAGGACAAAGATGTCCAGATCGTAAGTGAGAATGGGTTCCAAGTAGTAGTTTACCGCATATCCGCCACCTATGGCATAGTCCCTTATCAGGCCCTCTCTCTTGAGCTTGTTCAGCGTTCTGAGCGTATCTATCACGACTCTTGCAGCCCCAATCGCCGATAGGGCTCGTCCACGTGCTTCAGATAATAGCCATAATCGAAGAGCTTCTCCAGCTCCGGTCTCGGCAACTGGGCGGCAACCTCCCCATCCGCGGCCAGCAAATCGATGAAATTCACCCGCTCGCGCCAGGCGCGCATGGCGTTGCGCTGCACCACCTCGTAGGCCCTCTGGCGACTCAGGCCTTTGTCGATGAGCGCCAATAGCACACGCTGTGAGAAGACGAGACCTTTGGTGATTTCGAGGTTCCCCTTCATCCGCACCGGGTAGACATTCAGGCCCTTCATCACGCCGGTGAAGATGTTCAGGATGTAGTCCAGGGCCAGACAGGCGTCCGGCAGGATGACGCGCTCGTTGGAGGAGTGGCTGATGTCCCGCTCGTGCCACAGGGCGACGTTCTCCAGGGCCGTCAGCGCGTGGCCACGGACGAGCCTCGCCAGGCCGCAAATGCGCTCGCACAGCTCAGGGTTGCGTTTGTGGGGCATGGCCGAGGAGCCGGTCTGACCGGCGCTGAAAGGCTCCTCCGCCTCCAGGACCTCGGTGCGCTGCAGGCCCCGTATCTCCAGGGCGAACTTGTCCAGTGAGCTGGCGATTATGGCCAAGGTGGTGACGAACTGGGCGTGGCGGTCGCGCTGGATAATCTGGTTGGAGGCGGCCGCCGGCTCCAGGCCAAGCCGGGCGCAGGCCAGCTTCTCGACCTGGGGGTCGACGGTGGCGTAGGTGCCCACAGCGCCGGATATCTTGCCCACCCGCATGACTTCTTTCGCGGCGGCCAAACGCGCGGCGTTGCGCCGCATCTCGGACACCCAGACGCACATCTTCAAACCGAAGGTGGTCGGCTCGGCGTGAACGCCGTGGGTGCGCCCCATCATCAGTGTGCGCTTGTGCTCGATGGCCTTGCGCCCCAGGACCTCCAGCAGGGCGGCCACATCCTTTTCGAGAATCTCGACCGCGTCCATTATCTGAAGGTTGAGGCCGGCATCCATGATATCGTTGGAGGTGAGGCCGAGGTGGATGAAGCGGCTCTCCTCGCCTACGTCCTCGGCGAGGGCCTTCAAAAAGGCGGTAACATCGTGGTGGGTCTCCACCAGGATCTGGTTCATACGGTCGATATCGAGCCTGGCCGCCCTGATTTTGGGCAGCGCCCCTTTGGGCACGACGCCCATCTCCGCCCAGGCCTCGCAGACAGCGATCTCCACCTTAAGCCAGTTGTTGAACTTATTCTCTTCCGACCAGACTCGCTTCATTTCGGGTCGCGAGTAGCGCTCAATCATAATGATTCCTCAATCTCGCAAGACGCTCGGCAGCATGGTGGGCGTAGGGGCACGGTGCACCGTGCCCCTACGGCTTCGGCCCCCATAGGGCACAGCAAGCTATGCCCCTACGCGTTAACCCGACGCTCCTCTCCTGTCGTTCTGAGCGGGCGCACGAACGGCGCCAGAACTCAGCACTAACGCTCCTCCCGCGAAGAATCTCGGATGGACTGTCACGTTGGGTGATGAGTGCCACAGCTAGTGTACTTTGGGCGTCGTTGTAGTCGCGGATTACGGGCACTTCGCTTTCTTCCAGACCTCCGGTGGTATTCTGATCGGCAAGGTTATCTTGCAAATCTTCACTACGTTGGCGGGGTTCCTGACCAGATACACATTCGGGCTTTTCGGCACCGATGAGACAACGCATAGGAGATAATCGTCCCCATACTTGTCTGCCGTCTCTGTCTCAGCAGAAGTGAGTTCGATGTCCTGGTCCTTTGTTGAACCTTTGACCTCGATGCACACCTGGCCTCCCGAATTCGTCAGCGCTTTCAAGTCGAAGCCAAAGTTTAGCTTTTCCACAGGAGTCACGTTCGTGTACACTGTGCCGAGCTTCTCTTGAGCGAAGTTCATGGCGAAGACTTCCACGCCGCTGTCCGGGTCCTGTCGGACTCCGCCTGCCATCAGGAAACGCCCCCAAGATTGGGGTTGAGATACACCCTTTGCAGACAGAAGGTAATCAGGGCTTACGAAATTCAGGCCGGGCACGTATTTCTGGTTGGTCTCCCAGTCATGCTCTGGTTGAAACTCCGTCGACAATAGGGTTTCCTTAGCTACTCTCACGTCTCCAGCTCTTGTTAGGACCCAGAACTCCGAGTCCTGGGGAACTTCCTCACCTAAGATATCCTGGCAATATGCGCTGTACCTCAAGAGATCGGCTGGCGGGGGTTTGGGCGCATCAGTGAGGATACGGGGAAGCAAAGCTTCCCTGCAAACGGCCGAACGATCCAGGAGTTGCACCCCACAATACCCTCGGAGGAAGCCCACGATTGCCTTTCGCTTTGCTTCATCCTTGACTGCCTCCAAGATATTGGGATGCAGGACCGGTCTCGTCTTCTGTAATGTGTCAGCTAGGTCCTTGATCATGGGGTCCGATGGTGGCAGTTCTGCGATCCACAGGGCGCCGCCTTTTAGAACCTGCAGATCGGACGCCAGAATGAACTGAAAGTCGTGATAACCTTCAATTGTTGCCTTGTAAGTCCTGCCGTCAAGGGGTAGCCACCGACTGTGATACTCCTTCCGGCTGGCACGGTAATTGCTATACTGGTGATAGACATTCCATACGGGATGCCTCTGCAGCCAATCGTATAGCGATTGGAACCAAGTGGGGGCATCGGGCTGTTTGGCCTTCTGAGTCAAGTAATCCTTGTTCTTCAGAAGGTTACGACGATCCACTCTTCTGAAAGGCTGCGTGCTGCGCTCCTTGACTCGAGAAGCGACTTGCTTCAAATTCGGGCACTCTCCCAAGACAGGTGCGATCTGGTCCACTCCGAGGATGCCCATTGTTACAAGCTCATCGCAGGCGTCATCATCTTCCGAGACGATCACGGATTGGTCAGGCCGTGCCCAGCCTCCGTCGACTGTCGGCACGCACGCATCCAGTGCTAGGAATTGCTCCAGTGGCTCAATCAACTTGGGCCCAAACAGTTTGTCGTAAGACTCGAGCCCCTTCGACTTCGTGAATTCAAATGCTGGGAGAAACTGGTACTTCCAGACGGCATGGTTCTTGAAGCACTCTATTGCGTCTTTGCACAGGTTCTGCGCTTCCGCCACTATCCATTGGTTCCATTTGGCTTCGTAGTTGACAGCATCCCGGCCTGGCTGCACGAGGAAGTCGGCTTGTATCGGAAATTTGGCGCCACTTTTCGCCTCGCCCAACGGCAGGAACGAATACACGCCACCGTACATTGCGCCGGCCTGTGTCGGGGCCAAATTTCCGTCGGTATCGAGCGCAAAGGCAACGACTATTTCCCGTTCTGCAACGTTCGCTCTGTATTCCTGGGTAAGTCTGTCCTCCTTCACCCAGTCGGGCACCCGGCACGTCCGGCGAAAGAATCTGAACCTCTGCGGATAGCCACTGTGCAGGAGAGTCGTGATGTTGTCGGCTGCCTCGCCCTCATTCTCAAGTGTCCATGCGTGGCCAGTTATCTCGTTGGCGATTCGGATCTTCTTCATCCAATGGAGGAATAGGTACAGTTCAGTTCTGAAGCTCGCCAATTCTTGCGTTAGATTCTTGCAGATCGCCTCCTTTTCCTGTTCCCTGAAAGGGATGACAAAAGTTGTAACGTCCGGATCTATCGCCTCAGAAGGCTGATCAATCCAAATAGGCAGGACGTGCCATGGTGTAGCGCTCGCGTTTCCCCACTCTTTGTGAGCCCTGTCGAACTTGAACTGGAATCCGCCGGAGTATACTTCTGGGCGATCGGTTACCTTGAAGACCGACTTGAACCCTATGCCCAGATAGCCCAGCGTCCCCTTTTCTGGCTTTTTCGAGGACCTTATTCCGCAAAGGGCTTTGACATCATCCTCGGAGAACAGCTTGCCGTTGTGGCTTATTTTCACTCTCTCGCTACTGACTGATATTTGAAACTCTCCAGAATTGCAGAGCCCCAGCCCAGAATCCTCAGCATTCTGCATGAGTTCTAGGATGAACCCTGAACTCCTTGTGAATACAACTTGAGAGATTAGCTTCAAGGCGTTCACGTAATCAACCCAGATACGCGTGTCCCGGGAAGACTCTATTTGCGCTCGGATCGCGGCTACTATCGCCTTAGCCTGCTCATAATTCTGCAATGAAGCGATCACCTTGGTGCCAACATAGGACTTGTTCGAATGGATGCCGGACCCTCGTACTCATCCCCCGGCCAGCCTCTCCCTATACCCGTCATACGCCTTCCGTATCCTCTCGTCTCTGAGGCCGAGGATTTCGGCGGCGAGGTAGGCGGCGTTCTTGGCGCCGTTGACGGCCACGCAAGCTAACCACGCTTCAATTTCTCCTGTAATGGGCTGGCATGGCTCGTGCGGAACTCTTCCACCAAAGCATCCTCCTCCTGGATGGCATGCTCAATCTCATCTCGATGGTCCCAGTAATACGCCAGAGCGGCGTGTACGTCAGCGAGAGTGATGGTAGGGTAATGGTGCACCACCTCGTCAGGAGACATGCCCAGTTTCTCGTGCCAGATAACCACGTCCTGCACGCGGATTCGACTCCCGGCGATTCGGGGCTTCGGCCCCCCGGCTCCAGGGACGATTTCGATGTGTTCGTGGGTCACGTGAGCCATCAATCGGTCCTCTTACTATGGATTCCTGAGGCATTCATCATGATTGTCCACGTTGCGCATCATGAACGTGTCACCGCGACGTTCAAAGGTCATTCGGTACTTGGCATCGACATCGGCCTCGAAGACGCCCTCAATCGAAGCTACAGGGTGGCTTCGAAGTCCCGGATGCCGGAAATCTGCATCAAGGAGACTCACTGCCCTGTCGACTTTGACCTTCAGAAAGAGGGGCAGCCGCGAGTACTGCTTGGCAAACCGCACGGTATAGCGGATTGGCACGGCAGTCTAAGTCTCGTCCGACGTACGCGATCCCTTCCGCCCCCACTTGCGGAGCGAGGCTATGGCCTCTTCGGCGTTGGGAAAGCTGAACACGCGTCCAGCCCGAATGTCCTCGTCGGCTTCTCGTTCCCCCTCCTGCCAACGCCTGGTCCAGAACCACGCCTGGTCTTTGTCCACCAGCTTCTTGACTCTAAGCACAATCTCCCCATCCTTCACTGCAGCATCGAGGAAGTCGCCTTCTTCGATATTGAGCGCCTGACGAATGGAGTTCGGGAGAGTGACCTGCGCCTTCTTGCGTACCTGGATTAACTCTGACATAGTGAATACCCTCGAGTCTGACTTTCCGACAATCCCACCATACCAGAATGCACTGGGGATTTCAACTGCGGGCACGGCGCACCGTGTCCCTACGCGTTCCACCCTCCGCCGCGGGCATGGCAAGCTATGTCCCTACGCGCACGCCGGACGCTCCTTCCGTGTCGTTCTGAGCGGGCACACGAACAACGCCTGACCCCGAAGCTAACGCTGCTCCCGCGAAGAATCTCCGTGCTTGCCAGCCGTTGGACGTTTGGCCTTTTTCACGCGCCCCTGGAGATAAGCGATGGCCTCCTTGGGGCTGGGGAAGCTGTGGCGCGTCCGGCGCGGATATCGTCGTCGGCTCGTCTTTCGCCTTCCTGCCAGCGCCTGGTCCAGAACCAAGCCGGGTCATTGTCAACCGGCTCCTTCACTGTGCACTCCCACCGCGCCAGACTGTTGCCTTCGTTCTCTGGCGCAAGCGCTCCAGTATCCACATGCGGGCAAGGGTTGTAGGCCCGATGCCAAGTTCTCGCGCTTCGCTTCTCAGCTTTTCCCACTTCTCCGCCGAAAGCCGCACGGGGATCACTTTGTCCAAAGGCTTCTTGATCTCTACCTGGACAACTTCATCGCCCTCGTCCCAGGCGTCGCCGTGTTCGATGCGCTCGATTTCCTTATCCACATCGGTCATCTTATCTGCCTCCGATTGCCGTGGTACATAAGCGTCTTTCGCCACGGCACCGAGGGCGCCGCATTTCCCCCTGCGGTTACCCTCCCGCCAGCTTCTTCCTATACTCCTCATACGCCTTCCGTATCTTCTCGTCCTTCAGGCCGAGGATCTCGGCGGCGAGGTAGGCGGCGTTCCTGGCGCCGTTGATGGCCACACAGGCCACCGGTACGCCCGAGGGCATCTGGACGATGGAGTACAGGGCGTCCACGCCCCTAAGCTCGGTGCCGCTGAGCGGCACGCCGATGACGGGCAGGGTGGTCCAGCTTGCCATGACGCCCGGGAGATGGGCGGCGGCGCCCGCCCCGGCGATGATGACCTGCAGGCCGCGCTCGCGGGCGCTCTGGCCGTACTGGCGCGCCTTCTCCGGGGTGCGATGCGCGGAGATGAGCCTCACCTCGTGCTCGATGCCAAGCTCGTTCAAGACGTCGATCGCTCCCTGCATTACCGGCTCATCGGACTTGCTGCCCATGACCACGCCAACCAGCGGCATCTTACGGACCTCCCTTGGAAGATGATCTCACGCGAAGACGCGAAGGGCGCGAAGAAACTATTGGACCTCCCCTCCGATATCTTCTCTCGCACGAATCACGCGAGGAACGCGAAGAGATTATTGGACCTCCCTGAGTGCGATATCTTGACGATAATGGCAGTCCTGGAAACGTATGGAAGGAATCGCCTTGTAGACTTTCTCTCTCGCTTCGCGGAGGTCTTTTCCACAGGCCACCACGTTCAGGACGCGTCCGCCATCGGTGACCACCTGGCCGTCCTTCAGCTTCGTCCCGGCGTGAAAGACGGTCACCGAGGCGCCCATACCGTCCAAGCCGGTTATCGGATATCCCGTCGTGTAGCTGCCGGGATAGCCTCCTGAGGCCAGCACCACACCCACGCAGGCGTCCTTCGACCATGCAACACTCTGCTGGGCCAGCGTGCCGTTCACCACAGCGAGCAGGATGTCCACCAGATCGCTCTTCAGGCGGGGCAGGATGACCTGGGTCTCGGGGTCGCCGAAGCGGGCGTTGAACTCCAGCACTTTGATCCCTTTGTCGGTCAGCATCAGGCCGGCGTAGAGGACGCCCCTGTAGGGGCTGCCCTCCTTGGCCAGGGCGCGGACGGTCGGCTCAAGGACTTGCCGTTTCACCGATTCCAGCAGCTTGTCATCGAAAAACCCGGGCGGGCTGTAGCATCCCATGCCGCCGGTGTTCAGTCCCTGGTCGCCGTCATAGGCGCGCTTGTAGTCGCAGGCGGGCACCATGGGCGCCACCGTCTCCCCATCGGAGAAGGCCAGGAGGCTGACCTCTTTGCCCATGAGGCATTCTTCGATTATGACTCGGTTCCCCGCGTCGCCGAAGGCGCGCTTCTCCATGATCTCGCTGAGCGCCTGCAACGCCGCCTCTTGCGAGTTGGTGACGAAGACGCCCTTGCCCGCCGCCAGGCCGTCGGCCTTGACGACAATAGACCCGCTTTGTTGCCTGATATGGGCGGCGGCCGCATCAAGAGACGAGAAGGTGGCGCCCCGGGCGCAAGGGATGCCGTGCTTCACCATCAGGTCTCTGGCGAAGGCCTTGCTGCCCTCGATGCGCGCGCCCGCCCGGCTGGGTCCGAAGGTCGGTATGCCCGCTTCAGTGAAGATATCGACGATGCCTTCGGTAAGGGGGGACTCCGGCCCGATGACGGCCAGATCGATTCTCTCGCGTTTGGCGGCTTCCAGGAGGGCGGGGATATTGCTGGCGGAGATGGGGAGGTTGGTGGCGATGGCGGCGGTCCCGGCGTTGCCCGGCGCGACGAACAGTTTCGCCACCCTGGGGCTCTGGGCGATCTTCCAGGCCAGGGCGTGCTCGCGCCCGCCACCGCCGACGACCAGGACTCTCATAGAAGCTCACCCTCACCCTACCCTCTCCCGTCGAGGGAGAGGAAAATTCAAGAAGCGGCGTTCAGGTCAGCGGCTGTGAATAGGGCTGACATGGGTCCTTTAGCCTCCATTTCGGCGCAGTTCCACATGCCCCTGTGGGGCGCCACGGCGCATGAAAATAAGCTGACGCTCCTTGCGCTGTCTTCCTGAGCGAGCCGGCGGCGGGGCTGGGGCCGGGGCGGCTCGCGAAGGATCTCCCTGTAAGTGCCGGCGTCGGACTTGCAGTGGGATTCTTCGCGGGAGCAACGCTCTCAAAGGATTCCGACGACACTTGTGTACCCGCTCAGAAAGACACGTTGAGGCGCCTGACACGCAAGACAGACCCCATTTTCATACCAGTTCCCCATGCCGTTGGCCCGGCGCCAGCGAGCATGAAAATGCCGTAGGGCAGCGGGCTTGTCCCCTGCCGCCGTCGTGGGGCGTTGCCAATCATTTTCAGAGCAGGCCGGAATCCAGGCGTCTTCCCTCCCCCCTGGATCCTAGGTAAGCTCTCATCACGAGAAGCCCAGGCACGGGCACGAGACGCTTGCTTACGGGGTCGACCGCCAGTCCGAACTCCTCCAGGGTTACCGCTCCCAGCAGAGGCTGGGCGCCTTCCTCGCCGAAGACGGCAACGGTATACCGCGTCCGGCCATCCGGGCGGACCCTGACCTGAGCTATGGGATACTCCACTCGCCGCCCGTCGGCGAGCACAAAAGGTCGCGTCTCCTCGGCAACAACTCCCAGGCGCGTCAGCAAGGAACCAGGAAGAGTCGTGTAAGTGGCGCTAGAGTCCACCAGAGCGTCGATCTCTTCGAAACGGTTTCCCGTGGCCGAGGCTACCGATAGGTGATGAGAGAACGTGCCCATAGATTGCGCTCCCGAAAGTTATGCAGCTATGTGCTCGCCACTCGCCTGCCTATCCTCAACATGAAGCTTGATGGCGTCCCTGACGTTGGCCAGGGCCTCTTCGAAGGTGCCCCCCTGAGTATAGCAGCCCTGGAGTTCAGGGCAGTAGACGAAATAGCCGTCGGCGTCTTTTTCGATAACCCCGCCCTGAGCTTTCCGAAGGGACGGTGAAACGGTAGGTCTTCATGGGATGATCTACTCCCACTCAATGGTCCCGGAGGGCCTGGAGGTGATGTCGTAAGCGGCCAACACGCTGTCTCCGTCACCTCAAGAGTTCCACGAACTCCTGTACTGTGAGCCCAGCCTTATTGATGATCGACCGTAAGGTACCCGGCCTGACTTCACCATGATCGGGCACTGAAATCGTATGAGGGTGGCCTGGTTTGCCTACAGCTATGTGGCTGCCTCGCTGGCGCCTGATGCTGAAACCCGCCTTCTCCAGGGCGCGGACTACCCGGCGGCCAGAGACCGCGGGCAGCGGCGTCATCAGACCAGTACCCCGGCCTCCACTTCTACCTCTCTGGTCTCGATAACCAGTGGCAAATTGTCTTCAGCCCTATCGTGCAAGCACTGGCGGATTTCGTCGGCGACCATATCCGGCGTTTCGCGTGGCAGAGGCAAGCCTTCCTCCGAGCGCACTTCGAGGACCAGCAGGATGGCCTCTCGAATATTGGCCAGAGCCTCTTGAAGGTTGTCGCCCTGGCTAACGCAGCCTGGGAGGGCGGGGCAGACCACGGAGTAGCCGCCGTCTGCCTCAGGCATCAGGATGACGGTGAACTTCAACGGCTTCATGGCCTACTCCCACTCAATCGTTCCGGGGGGCTTGGAGGTGATATCATAAACAACGCGGTTGACGCCCGGCACCTCGTTGACGATGCGGTTGGAGATGCGGCCCAGCAGTTCGTAGGGGAGGCGCGCCCAGTCGGCGGTCATGGCGTCCTCGCTGGTCACGGCGCGTATCGCGACCAGGCTGCCATAGGTGCGGAAGTCGCCCATGACGCCCACGCTGCAGACGTTGGTCAGCACGGCGAAGCTCTGCCAGAGCTTGCGGTAGAGGTTGGCCTTCTTTATCTCGTTCATGACGATCCAGTCGGCGGCGCGGAGCATCTCCAGCCGCTCCCGGTTCACCTCGCCGATGATGCGGATGGCCAGGCCGGGACCAGGGAAGGGCTGGCGGAAGACCATCTCCTCGGGGAGGCCGAGGGCCAGGCCCACCTCGCGCACTTCATCCTTGAAAAGGTGGCGCAGCGGCTCCACGAGAGTGAGAGTCATGTTAGAGGGCAGGCCGCCCACGTTGTGATGCGTCTTGATCTTGGCTGAGGCCCGGCTCTCCGGGGTGACGCTCTCGATGACATCGGGATAGAGGGTCCCCTGCGCCAGGAAATCGACGTGGCCTATCCGGTTGGCCTCCTCCTCGAAGACCTTGATGAACTCCTCGCCGATGATCTTCCGCTTGCGCTCCGGGTCGGTAACGCCCTGAAGACGTTCCAGGAACCGGTCGGTGGCGTCCACATAGGCCACGTTCATCTTGAGGTGGCGCTGGAAGACATCGAGGGTGCGCTCGGCCTCCTCCCGCCGCAGCAGGCCGTTGTTGACGAAGATGCAGGTCAACTGATCGCCGACAGCCTTGTGGATCAGGGTAGCGACCACCGCCGAATCGACGCCGCCGGAAAGGGCGCAGATCACGCGGCCATTCCCCACCTGCTTTCTCACTGAGTCCAGGTTCTCGGCGATGAAATTGCCCGGCGTCCACGTCCCATGGCAGCCGCATACGTTGTACAGGAAGTTGCGCAGGATATCCTTGCCCATGGGGGTGTGGGCAACCTCGGGGTGGAACTGCAAGCCGATGATGCCCTTCTCGTTGCCCATGACGGCAATAGGGGAGTTATCCGTATAGGCCAGGGCCTTGAATCCGGGCGGCATCGTCTCGATGATGTCGCCGTGGCTCATCCATACGGTCATCTCGGGCGGCAGGTCGGCGAAGATACGCGATTCCACGCCGTTCTGATGAAGGATGGCATGGCCGTATTCCCGGCGCTTGCCCGGCGCCACTTTGCCGCCGAGTTGATGGGCGATAACCTGCATGCCGTAACAGATGCCGAGGACGGGGAGGCCCTTCTCGTATACCCACGCTGGGGCCAGGGGCGGGCACTCATCATAGACGCTGGCCGGGCTGCCGGAGAGGATGACGCCCTTCGGCTTCAAGGGCGCCACTTTCTCCCAGGGCGCATCGTAGGGTATCAGCTCGGAGTAGACGTGGAGCTCCCGGACGCGGCGCGCGATGAGCATGTTGTACTGGGAGCCGAAATCGACCACGACCACCGCCTCCCGCTCTACCTCGCGCTCACGTTCGGGCGCCGCGACCTCGCCGCGCTTCTCCCTGGCGATCTCCAGATAGGTGGAGACCTCAACGTCATCGCTGGCGCTGATGCGGTGGGAGGCGTCTTTGGAGGCTTCTTCCAATTGTTTCTCCTGAGGTTCTTGAACCATAGCTTAGCAAATTGATATACTGGGGTCAAGTGAAAGAGGAGAACAAATGAGATGTACCTGGCGAAAGTGTACGTGACTCTGAAACCCACTGTCAACGACCCCCAGGGCCTGACCATAAGGGGCGGCCTGCACAGCCTGGGATTCAACGCCGTTAAGAGCGTCCGGGCGGGCAAGTACATGGAGATCAAGCTGGAAGCCGACAGCAAGGGCGAGGCCGAAGATCTGGTCCGCGATATGTGTCGCAAGCTTCTGGCCAACCCGATCATCGAGAACTTCCGCTTCGACTTGGAAGAGATAGAGGGATAGGGGCTGGCCGTGCGTCCCAGGGCGCAAAGCCTTGCGCGACTGAGCGGCCTGGACTCGTTGCCGCCTGAACGAGAAACCGCCCCGTTTTTTTCGTGCCGCCTCGCCCTGAGCAGCGCGCCTGATCCTTCCCAGCGTCTTCGAGATTTGCTCCTTTTTTCGCTTGCGCGTCCGTGACGCGCCATGATATACTACTCTTTGGCTTTGCGCAGGAGGGAGGAAAACTCTTGCTTGGTCAGTTTGGGTATGTTGGACTGTTGGTCTTAGTAGCGGCAGCCTTCCCCCTTATGGCTTTGATGACCTCCTTCATTCTCTCCCTAGTTAGAGTCCGCCCCAGGAAACCCACGGCCGCTAAAGTGACCACCTACGAGTGCGGCATGGAGCCCATGGGGCCCTCCTGGATCCAGTTCAACTTCCGCTACTATTTCTTCGCCCTGCTCTTCGTGGTCTTCGATATCGAGACCGTCTTCCTTTATCCCTGGGCGGTGGCCTTCAAACAGCTCGCCCTCTTCGGCTTCATCGAAATGATCATCTTTATCCTGATACTGCTCGTCGCCTATGTCTACGCGTGGAAGAAGAAGGCCCTGGAATGGAAATAGAAGGCGAGGAGAGAGGTCTGCCGATACCGGCCTATTGCAGCGCCGATCTGGACGCCCTGGAATCGGGCGCCATCGAGAGTTTGAAAACCGGGTGCCAGGAGGCTATCGCCGACTCGCTGGCCTGGCAGGGGGAGCCCCTGGACCGGAACGTCCTGGTGACCTCGGTAGACGCCGTGCTGAACTGGGGGCGCCGCTCCTCGGTCTGGCCGGCCACCATGGGTCTCGCCTGCTGCGCCGTGGAGATGATCGCCACCGGCGCATCTCGCTTCGACCTCGCCCGCTTCGGGATGGAGCTCTTTCGCGCCACCCCAAGGCAAGCCGACATGATTATCGTCTCCGGGACGCTGACCTGGAAAATGGCGCCCGCTCTGAAGCGCATCTATGACCAGATGCCGGAGCCGAAGTGGGTGGTGGCCATGGGGTCCTGCGCTATCTGCGGTGGGACCTTCCGGGGCAGCTACAGCGTGGTCCCCGGCGTGAACCTCATCGTCCCGGTGGACGTCTACATCCCGGGCTGCCCACCACGACCCGATGCCCTGCTCTACGGCTTGATGCAGCTCCAGAAAAAGATCGCTAAACGCAGCATTGCGGCGAAGGAGAGCAAATGACGAAGGCGTTGTCAGGCCCTGAAGTGGCCCGTAAGGTGAACGAGAGGTTCCCGAATGCGGTCATCGAAGCCGGCGGCTCAGCCCTTTCGGTGAAGAATGAATCTCTTCGCGACATCGCCGAGTTCTTGAAGACCGATCCCGAACTCGCTTTCGACTTTCTGAGCAATATCTCCGCTGTCGATTACTTTCATGCCGACTATTTCGAGGTCACCTACCACCTCACTTCCATGGCTAAGAACCACAGCCTGGTCCTGAAGACGCGCTGCTTCGGCAGAGACAACCCCACCGTGCCCTCGGTGACCTCGGTCTGGAAGGGCGCCAACTTCCAGGAGAGGGAAGTCTACGATCTCATGGGGATAGGCTTCTCCGGCCACCCCGACCTGAGGCGTATCTTCCTCTGGCAGGGCTTTGCTGGCCACCCACTGCGGAGGGATTTCCTGGGCGCGGCCCAGGTCCCGGGCGAAGAGGAATAACCATGGTCCTCAAGACACAGCCCTTTGCGGTAAATATCGGCCCGCAGCACCCCAGCACCCACGGCGTTTTCAGGTTGCGCGTGGCCCTGGACGGCGAGGTCGTTCAGGACCTGGAGCCCATCTTCGGCTATCTCCATCGCGGCGTCGAGAAGCTCGCCGAGGAGCGCACCTACATTCAGTTCATCACCACCACGGACCGCATGGACTACATGGCCGCCATGAGCAACGAGCTGGGCTACGTCCTGGCCATCGAAAAGCTCGCCGGCATCAAGGTCCCGGAGAGGGCGGAATACATTCGTATAATCATGGCGGAGCTGCAAAGGCTGAACAGCCACTTCATGGGCGTGGGCGCCCTGCTCAACGACTGCGGGTGCGCCGCCACGCCCCTGCTCTATATGTTCCGCGAGCGCGAGAAGCTGCTGGACCTCTTTGAGATGGCCTGCGGGCAGAGGATGACCTGCAACTACATGCGGCCCGGCGGAGTGGCCCAGGACCTGCCGCCGGAGTTCATGCCCGCCGCTAGGAAGTTCATCGATGAGATGCCGGGGTATATCGATGAATATGAACAGCTTTTCATGGGCAACGAGATCGTCCTGGCGCGGCTCAAGGAGGTGGGCATCCTGCCCGCCGACCTCGCCATCAGCTATTCCATCAGCGGGCCGGTGCTGCGCGCCAGCGGCGTGAAGTGGGACCTGCGGAGGGCAGACCCCTACTCGATTTACGACCGCTTCGAGTTCGACGTGCCGGTGGGCAAGACCGGCGACTGCTACGACCGGATGTGGGTCCGCATGCAAGAGATGCGCCAGTGCGTGCGCATCCTGAAGCAGGCCATGAAAGACCTGCCCAAGGGCGAATTCCGGGCAAAGGGCGTGCCTTTCCTCCTCCGGCCACCTGCCGGCGAAGTCTACTCGCGTATCGAAGCGCCGAAAGGCGAGCTGGGCTACCATCTCGTCAGCGACAACACCATCGCCCCCTACCGCCTGCACGTGCGCGCTCCCGCCTTTATTAACCTGGGGGCGCTGCGGGAGATGATCGTCGGCTGGAAGATGGCCGACCTAGTGGTCATCCTGGGCAGCATCGATATCTGCATGGGCGAGGTGGACCGATAGTGCCTCCCTGGTTAAATGATCCCGCCAACATCACCGACGCGCTTTACCAGGCGCTGGGAGCCTTTCTTCCCGGGTGGGCCGTATACCTCATAGCCTTCCTCGTCGGCGTGACCATCATGCTGGTGTTCCTGGTCCTTGTCCTTCTCACCGTGATGTACATTGAGCGCAAGCTCATCGGCCGTTTCCAGGTGCGTTTCGGCCCCAACCGCGTCGGTCCGGTCGGCTTGCTCCAGCCCGTCGCCGACGCCATAAAGGTGCTGACGAAGGAGGACTTCGTCCCCGCCTGCGTGGACAAACCGGTCTTCCGCCTGGCGCCCATTGCCGCCTTTATCCCGGCCCTGTTGCCCTTCGCCGTGATCCCCTTCGCGCCAAGAACGATCTACACGGACCTCAATATCGGCATGCTTTACCTTGTAGCCGTCATGTCCCTGGGGACCATCGCTGTCTTCATGGCGGGCTGGGCCTCCAACAACAAATTTTCGCTCCTGGGGGCCATGCGCGCCATCGCCCAGGCGGTGAGCTACGAGATACCCATGGTCCTCGCTTTGGTGGGCGTGGCTATGGTGGCGGGCTCCCTGCAGATGACGGCCATCGTCAAAGCGCAGTCAGTGCCCTTCATCCTGATGCAGCCCCTCGGCTTCGTCATCTACTTCATCGGCGCTCTCTCGGAGATAAACCGCAGCCCCTTCGACATCATGGAGGCGGAGTCGGAGATCGTAGCTGGCTATCATACGGAGTACAGCGGCATGAGCTTCAGCCTCTTCTATTTAGCCGAGTACACGCACGCCATAGCCGTCGGCGGCATCACGGCCACCCTTTTCCTTTCGGGGTGGGAAGGGCCACTCCTGCCCTCCTGGCTATGGTTCCTGATAAAGGTCTACGCCGTCTTCGCGGTGCTGGTCTGGTTCCGCGCCACGCTGCCCCGTCTTCGGGTTGACCAACTCATGGGCTTCGCCTGGAAGTTCCTGCTGCCGCTGGCGCTGGTGAACATCCTGGTTATCGGCATCGAATTGAGCATCTGGCCAGACTTTCCCTGGGCGCTGCTCTTCGTGAACGTGGGCATAGCCGCCCTGGCGTTGACGGCCTGGTCCAAAGTCTATCAAGCAAGGGGAGCTCTGGCCTAGAGTCCGGCCGGTGAGTTTGAGAACATGGTCTGCTTAGGCATTGCACAAGGCTTATTTGTCACCTTGCGGGCCCTTTTCAGGAAGCCCTTCACGGTGCAGTACCCGGAGGAGAAGCTGCCCATCGCCCGCCGCCTGCGGGGCAACGAGTTCTTCTGGGACATCGAGCGCTGCACCGGATGCGCCACCTGCGCCAAGCTGTGCCCCCAGGGCAACATAGAGATTGTCACGCATCCCGAAGGCGGACGCTACGTGGTCGACAAGTATGAGATCGATACCGGGCGCTGCATATTTTGCGGCTGCTGCGTGGAGTCCTGTCCCTTCGACGCTCTCCACTTCGGGCGGTCCTTCGAAAAGGCAGAGTACACCCGAAAGAGCCTGGTGAAAAGCCGCGACGATCTGCGCCACGAAGTCGATCTGAGCACCTTCGTCCGGCCCCGGTTCGAGCAAATGTCGGATGAGGAGAGGGCACCGATTCCATACGGGACTCCGCAGGAACTCGGCGCTGGCAAGGAGGTCGCCTGATGGAGATAGGGCTGGCCATAGGGTTCTGGGTACTGGCCATAGTCACCGTTGTCTCCGCTCTGGCCGTTGTCCTCTTGCGCGATGTCTTCCACGCCGCCCTTTTCCTGGTCGTCTCCTTCGTCACCGTAGCTGGCATTTATGTCACGCTTAACGCCGATTTCCTGGCGGCGGTGCAGATCCTCATCTACGCTGGGGCCATCGCCATCCTGCTGCTCTTCGCCATCATGCTGACCCGGGAGGTGCGACAGGGCAGCCCCTCTAACCGATTGCAACTCCCAGCGCTCATTATCGCGGTCCTCATGCTCGTCACTTTCATATCGGTATTCACGTCCACTCAGTGGAAGATATCCGCCCAGGCGCCGCCGGAAGCTTCCACGGGGCCATTGGCCCTCACGCTCTTCAACAACTTCGCCCTGCCTTTTGAAGTGGCGTCAGTTCTGCTCCTGGCGGCCATAGTCGGAGCGATAGCGCTGGTCAGGGAGAGGTAGGATGCCAATAACGCTCCAGCACTATTTGGTCCTGTCCGCCATCCTCTTCTGCATTGGCCTCTACGGTGTCCTGGTAAAGCGCAACGCCGTTGTCGTCCTCATGTGCATCGAGATAATGCTCAACGGCGTCAACATCGCCATGGTCGCCTTCTCCCGATATATTGTGCCGACAGCCCTCACCGGACAGGTGTTCGCTATCTTCATCATGACCGTCGCCGCGGCGGAGGTCGCCGTTGGTCTGGCGATAGTCATCGCGATATACCGCAGCCGGCAGAGCGTTGACGTGGCCGACATCAACCTCATGAAGTGGTAGGGGTTTTCGACCTCTCCCTTAATCCCTCCCCTGAAGAGGGAGGGACACTTGGTGATGCTGCGAAAGAGTGGCTGACTGCTGACCGCTGAAAGCTGATAGCTAATCCTGGGAGTGATCTATGTGGGTCCAGGTCAAGAGTGCGCCGAATCTGATACTGGCGGAGATGTGGAAGGAGCTCTTCGAAGGCGAAGGCATCCCGACCCGCATTCTTCCCGATCCTGTACGGCCCGGGGCCAGCGCCTTTTCCAAGTACAACGTCTTCGTGGCCAAGGAAAAGACTCATGTCGTCGCCGAGATCTTGAGGAAAATATAGATGGGTCCTGAAATAGCCTGGCTGATACTGTTGCTGCCCTTATTCTCTTTCCTCATCATTTCCCTGGTAGTCAGGCCCTTCTTCAACAACCAGCCCAAGGTGGCGGGCTACATCACCATAGCCGCCATCGGCGGCGCGTTCCTTCTCTCCGTGTGGGCGCTCACGGCCGTCATCGGGGCGAAGGAGCACACCCTGGGCGTCAGCCAGTTCGGCTGGATAAAGATAGGAACGCTGGAGCTCAAACTGGGCTTCACCATAGACTCCCTGACCGCGGTGATGCTGGTTGTCGTCACCGGAGTCAGCACCCTGATCCAGATTTACTCCCTGGGCTACATGCACGGCGACCCCGGCTACCCGCGTTACTTCGCCTTCATGTCCCTCTTCACCGCGTCAATGCTCGGCCTGGTCATGGCCAGCAACCTCATCATGGTGTACTTCTTCTGGGAGGGCGTGGGCCTGTGCTCCTACCTGCTCATCGGCTTCTGGTTCCAGAGGCCCTCGGCGGCCAACGCCGCCAAGAAAGCCTTCATCGTCACCCGGCTGGGCGACTTCGGTTTTCTCATCGCCATTCTCTTTCTCGTCACGGGCTACAATACCGTTGACATCGCCGAGCTTCAGCATATGGCGCTGGCGGGCACCCTTGGCGGCGTGGCCCTGACCGTCGCCGCCATCGGCGTCTTCTGCGGGGCCGCCGGCAAGTCTGCCCAGTTCCCGCTCCATGTGTGGCTCCCCGATGCCATGGAAGGCCCTACCCCGGTCAGCGCCCTCATCCACGCCGCCACCATGGTGGCGGCGGGCGTTTACCTGGTGGCGCGCATGTTCCCCATCTTCGCCTCGTCGGAGACCGCCATCACCACGGTGGCCATCATCGGCGGCATAACCTCGCTCATGGCCGCGACCATGGGCCTGGTGATGAACGATTACAAGCGGATCGTAGCCTACTCCACCATCAGCCAGCTTGGCTATATGATGCTCGGCTTGGGAGTGGGAGGCTACGTGGCCGGGGTATTCCATCTCATGAACCACGCCTTCTTCTAGGCGCTCCTCTTCCTCACCGCGGGCAGCGCCAACCATGCCACCGGCACCTTCGATATCCGCGAGATGGGCGGCCTGCGCAAGGCGATGCCTATAACCTTCATCACCTTCCTCCTGGCCTCGCTGAGCCTGGCCGGGATACCACCCTTCTCCGGTTTCTGGAGCAAGGACGAGATCGTGCTGGAGGCCTTTCATAAGAACCAGGCGCTCTTCTACCTGGCCCTCGCTGTGGCCTTCATGACCGCCTTCTATTCCTTCCGACTCGCCTTCATCGCCTTCGGCGGCGAGTATCGCGGTAAGCAGGAAGCGGCGCATGGGGGACACGGGGGGCGCAGCCCCCACCTGCACGAATCGCCAGCCGTCATGACCATTCCCATGATTATCCTGACTATTCCTGCGGTGATCTCCGGCTTTGTTAACCCGCCCAAGTGGCTGGCGCCCATTATTGGCCTTCCGGCCCACTGGCTCGCCGATTTCCTGGAGATCGGCGCGGTGAAGGAAATCTTCGAGAAGCAGCACGTCGAGGCCCTGGAATTCGACCCCACCATAGCGGTGGTGGCCACCAGCGTCGCGCTGGCGGGAATCCTCCTGGCCTATCTCATGTACGGCGCCAAGGTCATTTCGGCAGAGGCGGTGGGCGCCGTCTTCAAGCCGCTATATGTCCTGTTCTCGCGCAAGTATTTCATGGACGAGCTATACGAGGATATCATCGTGCGCAAGCTCTTCATCGGCTTCGTCTCAGGCGCCATTATGAACGGCTTCGACAAGTATGTGGTCGATGGCATCGCCGACGGCATTGGCGGCGTCTTCGCCGGCGGCGGCATCGGCGGCGTCAATCGCAGCCTGGGGCAGGTGCTGGGCCGCCTTCAGACCGGACAGCTCCAGGCCTACGGCTTGGCGATATTCATCGGCATACTGCTCATAGCGGCGGCCTTCTTGCTTCGGGGGTAGTTACCCCGAAAATGGATTGCGCCTATACCGCGCACTGAAGTACGCGGTATAGGCGGCTTGCAGAACGCACCCAAGATGCCTCGCACTTCAGTGCGGGGGAGAGATAGGCATTTTCACACTTTGTGGTGTCGGTGAAAACCGACATGACGGATTCTGAGGCAGGAGACAGCATCTTGCTATCGATAATAATCTTCCTTCCGGTGGCGGGAGCCCTCGTCATCGCCCTCTTCCTGAGGGACGCGACCAGGATACGGGTCACGGCCCTGCTTTCCACCCTGGCCGCGCTGATAATCTCCCTGCTCCTTTTCCCGCAGTTCGACCCGGCCAAGCCCGGCCTTCAGTTCGTGGAGCGGTTCAGTTGGATCCCACAACTGAACGTCCAGTACTTCCTGGGCGTGGACGGGCTGAGCCTCCCGCTGGTCATACTGACCACCCTTCTTGGCTTCTGCGCCGTTCCCGTCTCCTGGCACATCAGCGCCCGGCCCAAGGAGTATTTCATCTGGCTGCTGCTCCTGGAGACAAGCGTCCTGGGCGTCTTCTCTGCGCTGGACTTCCTGCTCTTCTTCGTCTTCTGGGAGATAGAGCTGGTGCCCATGTACATGCTCATATCGATGTGGGGCAGCGCCCCGCCGGTAGGAAGGCGAGAGTACTCAGCCACCAAGTTCCTCATCTATACCATCCTGGGGAGCGCCCTGATGCTGGTGGGCATCCTGGTGCTCTACTTCTCGGCGGGCACCTTCGATATGATCGAGCTGGCCAAAATGGACCTGAAGCCGGTGGTCTTCTCGTTGCCGGTGGTCTTCTTTCTGCTCTTCGCCGGTTTTGCCATCAAGCTGCCCGTCTGGCCCTTCCACACCTGGCTCCCGGACGCGCATACCGACGCGCCAACAGCGGTGAGCGTGATGCTGGCTGGCGTTCTCCTGAAGATGGGCGGCTACGGCATGATAAGGGTGAACGCCTCCATCCTGCCTGACGTCCTCAAGGAGTTTGCCTGGCTCCTGGTCATTCTGGCGGTCATCAACGTCCTCTATGGCGCCGCCGTCACCATAGTGCAGAGCGACCTCAAACGGCTCATAGCCTACAGCAGCGTCAGCCACATGGGGCTGGTGCTGCTGGGCATTGCAGCACTCACGCCCGTGGGGTTCACCGGGGCCTCCATGCAGATGTTCACGCACGGGACCATCACTGGCCTCCTCTTTGCCCTGGTGGGCCTGGTGTATGACAGGGCGCACACGCGCCAGATCCCCCAGCTTGGCGGGCTGGCGCCCAAGATGCCGCTCATCACTGTGGTCTTCCTTATCGCCGGGCTGGCCTCGCTCGGCCTGCCCTCCACCAGCGGCTTCGTCGCCGAGCTGCTGGTCTTCCTCGGCGCCTTCCCGGTCTGGCAAGTGGGGGCTGCCCTGGCCGCCTTCGGTGTGGTCCTGGCGGCGGCCTACATTCTGTGGATGATACAGCGCGTGTTCTTCGGCCCGGAGAACACCAGGCTGGAGCACCTGACCGACGCCCTGCCCATCGATACTGTGCCGCTTTTCGCCCTGGTGGCCGCTATCATGATAGTCGGCGTCTATCCCAGCATTCTCACCAACCTTTTCAGCGCCGGAGTGGCGCCGATAGTGGCCCGGCTGGGGTCTTAGAAAAGAAGGCACCGCGCACTAAAGTGCGCGGTATAGGCGGCTGCGAGGTGTCCGCAATACCCCGTACTTCAGTGCGGGGTAGCGAAGATCAGTG
The DNA here is from genome assembly GCA_016190665.1 of Chloroflexota bacterium. Taxonomy (GTDB): domain Bacteria; phylum Chloroflexota; class Dehalococcoidia; order JACPQD01; family JACPQD01; genus JACPQD01. The sequence continues at coordinate 12,864 of JACPQD010000073.1, read as the reverse complement.
CGAAGGGCACCGCGCACTAAAGTACGCGGTATAGTTGCCTTCGAAGGCCGCGATGCCCCGCGCTTCAGTCTGGGGTAGCCAAGAATGTTGTCACATTTCGTGATTCCGAGGTATGAGCTTTGAATCCGATATACCTGCTCTCACCTGAGATAACCCTCGTCGTAGCCGCGGCCGTCGTCATTATGGCTGACCTCTTCCTGAAGGACGACAATGCCCTCATTGGCCTGAGCCTCCTGGGAATAGTGGTCGCTGGCTTCTTCGCCTTCTCCCTCTGGGGCGTCAACACCAGGACCTTGAGCGATCTCCTGCTGGTCGACCCCTTCAGCGTCTTCTTCAAGCTGCTCTTCCTGGCGATCGCCGCCCTGGTCATCCTCGCCTCCAAGGACTACGCCAGCAAGATGACCGGCTTCATGGGAGAGTATTACGCGCTGGTGATGCTCTCAACCGTCGGTTTGATGCTCATGGCGGCCACCGGCGACCTGATCTCCGTCTACATCGCGCTGGAGACGGCCAGCATATCTCTTTACGCTCTGGCGGGCTTCCTCAAAGACAAGAAGTCCAGCGAGGCGGGTTTGAAGTACCTGCTCCTCGGGGGCGTCAGCTCGGCGGTGCTGCTCTACGGGATGGCGCTGGTCTTCGGTCTGACCGGGACGACAAATCTGTCCGAAATCGCGAAGTCCGCGGGCCTGGCGGGTGGGCTGGCGGGAAACCCCGCGTTGCTTCTGGGCGTCATTTTCCTGGTGGCTGGCTTTGGCTTCAAGATCGCCGCCGTGCCCTTCCAGATGTGGGTGCCCGATGTCTACGAGGGGGCGCCCACTCCCGTCACCGCCTTCCTATCCGTCGCCAGCAAGGCGGCGGGCTTCGCCGTTATCCTGCGCGTCTTCTTCACCGCCTTCGATACGCCCCAGGCGCTGGCGGTGGAGTGGAGCGCCATTTTCGCCGCCCTGAGCGCGGTATCGATGACTATTGGCAATGTAGTGGCCATACCGCAGAGCAACATCAAGCGGATGCTCGCCTACAGCAGCATCGCCCAGGCGGGCTATGTGATGGTGGGCCTGGCCAGCGTTTCTGCCCTGGGGCAGAGCGGCGTGGCCTTCTTCCTGGCGAGCTACGCCCTGACCAACTTGGGCGCCTTCATCGCCGTCATCGCCATCACCAACAAGATTGGCAGCGACCTTATCGCCGATTTCTCAGGGATGGCCCGGCGCGCGCCGCTGGTGGCCGCCGCCCTGACCTTCTGCCTGGTGTCGCTCACCGGCATACCGGTGACCGCTGGCTTCATCTCCAAGGTCTACATCTTCAACGCCGGCGTTCAGGCGCAGCTTGGCTGGCTGGTAGTGCTGGGCGTCATCAACAGCGTCATCTCCGCCTACTATTACCTCCGCGTCGTCAAAGTCATGTATGTCGGCGCGCCTGCCTCTGAGGAGCCGGTCCCCTCATCCTCAGCCTTACGCACGGCGCTGGCCCTCTCCTCCCTTGGCGTCCTGCTCCTTGGCGTCCTGCCGGGTCCCTTCCTCCGCCTCGCCGAGACGGCGGTGAGCGTGCTGCCGCGATAATCGGCGCCTTCAGTCCGAAACTCGGTGTCACCGGATGGGCACCGGATAAACGGATATCGCCTTTGCTGTCCTCCAAGCCTGGGGCAAATCGAGAGACGCTGGCCATCCGTTTATCCGTTTGGAATCCGTTGACGCTGAGCCTGGGAAGTGCTGATCACTGATCGCTGCCTATTATGGGACTGATGCGTAAACTGGCCGAGCAGTTGAGCCAACCGAGAGGGTCTTGGGGCCAGGTAGTCGGCGTGTTTCTGGGCCGGCTGAACCGGCCGGCTAATGAGTGGACCCTGAAGCTGCTGGAAATTCAGCCAGCAGACCGGGTCCTGGAAGTGGGCTTCGGGCCGGGCGTAGGCATCCAGGAGGCTGCCAAACTCGCGTCGCGCGGATGGGTGGCGGGCGTCGACTTCTCCGAGACAATGGTGGAGCAGGCCACCAGACGCAACGCCGCCCTCATCGCCACGGGCCGCGTCGAGCTGCGGTACGGCGACGTCTCCTCCCTTCCTGACAACGATGATACCTTCGACAGGGTCTTCGGCGTCAACGTCATCTATCCCTGGCGAGAGCCGGTCGCGACCTTGAAGGAGCTGCGACGGGTCATGAAGCCGGGCGGACGGATCGCTCTCTACTTCGTCGATAAGGAAGACATGAAGCTCTGGCACCCGCCCGCGGACCTCGTCACCCTGTACTCCGGCCCCGAGGTGGCGCGCCTGCTGGCAGAAGCGGGCTTCCATGAGGCCAGGTTTGTCATCAAGAAGCGCTGGTTCTGGAACGGCGTCTGCGCGCTGGCGGAGAAGTAGGAATTTTGGACTGCGCAGGCTTGCCTGCGTCCCGACTCCGTGCGGGACCCCGATTCGTCGGGGCCGCCGCATTCCAAAGACCGAGGAGGTTTGGGAAACCTCCTCGGTCTAGTCATTTGCGCCGCAGACGTTTCAAAAGCAACGCCAGTATGCTACAATCCCAGCAGGAGGGTAGCTATGGAAGACTCACAAACGATGAAGACGCTGGACCAGCACATAGAAATTACGCCTGGCGTAGCCGGGGGAAGGCCACGCATCGCGGGGCATCGCATCACCGTCGAGAACATAGCCGTCTGGCATGAGTGGCTCGGGATGAGCCCGGATGAAATTGCCAGTGAATACGACCTGTCCCTGGCCGACATCTATGCCGCCCTAGCGTACTACTTCGATCACCGCGCCGAGATCCAGCGGTCTATCGAGGAGGACGACGCTTTCGTGGAGGCCTTGCGGAAGAAGACTCCTTCCGTGCTGAGGAAGCGACTGGCGGAGAAGAAGCGAAAGCTTCATGCCGGAAGAGATTAGGTTCTATACCGACGAGCACGTGTCGAAGGCCATTGTGAGGGGATTGCGCGAGCGCGGGGTCGACGTGGTCTCAGCGTCGGAAGCTGGGATGAGGGGCGCATCCGACCCACACCATTTGACTCGCGCCCGAAGCGAGGGCAGGGTTATCTTCACGCACGACACCGATTTTCTCCGGCTGCATGCGGCTGGGGCGGAGCATGCGGGGATCGTTTACGCGCAAGCTGGAACATCCGTCGGGAGGATCGTGTACGGGCTGCTGTTAATCTATCAGGTGTTGCACGCTGCCGAGATGAAAGGTCACGTTGAGTTCGTGTAGTCCTGAGTGAGTCACCGATGAAGACCAGGAAGCTATGTCTCGTCCATCCGGGGGAGTCCTGATGGAAGAGTTCCTGAAGCCTTTGAAGCTGAGCCAGAACAGATTGGGCCTGAGCATTGGTGTGGCGCCCCGGAGGGTCAACGAAATCGCGCTCAGAAAGCGGCGCATTACGGCCGATACAGCTCTCCGTCTGGCCCGCTTCTTCGGGACCTCGCCCGAGTTCTGGCTGGGTTTGCAGTCGCAATACGATCTTGATCTGGCGACTGACGAGCTTGGGGACCGTCTGGAGCGAGAGGTACGAAAGTATAACTGACAGACTGCGGTGGCGGCAAGACGTTGAAAGCTAGCCCTGCCGCGCCACATGACCCCGGAGCCATTCAATGAAGCGATTAGTCGCTTCTTCGTCGCTTCGGCTGTGGGTTGCCACCACCTCCAATTGCCGGGCCATTTCCAACGGGTCTCCTGCGAAAGTATGGCCGTTCATACGCAAGAACACGTCTGCGGCGATGAAAGCCGTCCGCTTGTTGCCGTCGACGAAGGCCTGGGCCTGGGAAATGCCCAGTGCCAGAAGGCCGCATTGCTCTATCAAGGCGGCCTTGGCGTAGTAAGCCGCCATCTGAGGACGCATCACCGCAGACTCCAATAGTCTGCGATCCCTGAGCGATGATGGCGCGGCCGAGGTTCTTTCCATGATGAAGGCGTGAAGCGCCTCTACGTCAAGGGCGGTCAGATATCTCGTTTCTGCCATTACCTACCGATCGGCTAGATAGCGATAGCCGTCCTTGTTGTGCTCCCAGCTCTCCTCGGCGAGCTTCCGGAGCTCCGGCCGAAGGATTGGCCTCACTTCTGCCTTCTGGATGTCCATGGCCACAAGGTCCCCCTCGTGCAACTCCAGCGCGTCAGCCTCCTCACGGGGCACGGTAACGACCAGGCTGTTTCCTACCTTGCGAATCTTGCCAAGAATCATTAGTTGCCTCCGATTTGCATATACGATATAATTCAGTATACATAGTATATCTGGAAACTGGAGTGAGACGCAACCCCACGCGGGAGCGGAGCCGCCGCGCCCTTGACGGCCGGATGTCAGGGGTACTATGATCCCGATAGACAGCCCCACAGCAGCTACTCATAGATGACAGTCGGAAAGGTGATCCTGGTTTGGCGTCATAGACAACCATTAGCTCACTAAGTTTGTGCCCGGGGGAGCGGGTCTGTGTTGGCGTGCTAGGCATGTTGTGGAACCGCTGTGAGAGTTCGGATTAGTTCTCATGCCACTAAGCGATAGCGAGTACACTGACATCCTGCGGAGCTTGCGCATGACGATGCGCGAAAGTGGACTGGCCGCAACTGACGAGCGAATAATGTCAGAGTTCCGGGAGCGCCAAGGCCCGTTTCACGATCTCATGGCCTATCTCAGACTCCTCATCATTGATCTTTCCCTAGGCTCTGATGCCCAAGTGCGGACAGTCCTACACCGAATGAGGACCGCTGCAGAGACCGAGTCGGGTGTACCGATCCAAGGGTTTCGGCTGGAGCTTTCACCCGAGGAATCCAGGCGTTATGGGACAGAATCCGTGGACTTTGGTCCTTCGCCAGAGTTGAACCAGACTCTTGCGGACCTTCACTCTCTGCTCGAGGAGTTGGGAACTGCTTATTGGCACAACCGCCGGGGTTAGGAGGAGTTCAGGTATCCCGGATGAACGCCAGAGAAATCAAAAAACGAATTGAGAACGCCATTCGCCGTCACGCCAATGCGACGACGACGCGTGCCTATTCGCTTGTTCCGCAGTCTCTCACCGCTGGCAAGTTGTACGAGGCATACGTGCTATCCCTAGTGTTGGAGCGACTCTCTCGAGACGAGGGCTTCCGTATCATCTTGGTCAACAGCAATATGGTTCGCCTGAAGAGCGCGCGTGGACCGACATCGAATTCCTGACCCTGAGTTACGACCAAATTGGCGTTGGTCGCTCCCCGCAGCCTGGTGACTATCATGAACTTGATATCGTCGTTGTGGACCCCACCTGTCCGACCGCCCAGCGCACAGGAACATCTGGTTGGGCGTCGAGTGCAAGAACACAGGCTACAACAAGGGACTGCTCAAGGAGATTCTGGGCATTCGCCGTGAACTCAGCCTGCTCCGGACTTCGCAACCAACTCGCTTCAGGCAATGGCCACACACGAGCGTACCAGCCGATCCCGCCTCTTGCTTGCTCGTCTACTCGACTGATGCTAAAGTCTCGCAGTTCGCTACTCCGGGGCATGTGTTCGGGATAGACTTCTTGCATGAGACCTTGTGAGCCCCGCTTCCGGCCAGCCGTAGGCGGGGACCTGCGGTGGTATTGGGCACCAAAGAGGCGGCACCGAGATTCGGGGCCGCCTCTTTGCAATCCTTGCGGGTAGGGGCACGGTGCACCGTGCCCCTACGCGTTTCCGCCGCATGCGGCGCGTCAAACAACAAAGTAGGGGCGGTTCGGGAACCGCCCCTACAGACATACCTACCGTATCCAGAGCGCACCACCGTGCGCCCCTGCGCATGCGTTCTTGGTTCTTAAACGAACAGCACCGCCAGCACCAGGGTAATGGTGCTCAAGAGCTTCACCAGGACGTGCAGCGAGGGTCCAGCCGTGTCCTTGAAGGGGTCGCCGACGGTGTCGCCGACGACGGCCGCGGCGTGGCACAGGCTGCCCTTGCCCAGAACCTTGCCGCCCTCCTTCAGTTCGCCCGCCTCGATCATCTTCTTGGCGTTGTCCCAGGCGCCGCCGCCGTTGTTCATGAAGCTGGCCAGCATGATGCCGGCGATGGTGCCCACCATCAGCAGCGCCGCCACGGCCATGGCGGAGTCGTAGCCGGGAACCAGGCGGAACCCGACGCCTACCACTACCGGCATGCCCACGGCCAGAATACCAGGCACCACCATCTCGCGCAGGCCCGCCGCTGCCGTTATGTCAACAGCGCGCGCGTAGTCGGGTCGCACAGTGCCCTTCATGATGCCCGGGTTCTCCCGGAACTGCCGACGCACTTCCTCGATGATCTTGGCCGCGGTCTTGCCCACCGCCCTGATGGCCATCGAGGAGAAGAGGAACACCAGCATGACGCCCAGGATGGCGCCCACGAAAACCTCCACCCGCGCGATGTCCACCACGTGCAGAGGGTTGTTGGGACGGAGGAAGGAAACCCTGTCCAGGTACGCCTGGAAGAGCAGGAAGGCGGCCAGACCGGCGGACACCATCGCATAACCCTTGGTCAGGGCCTTCGTGGTATTGCCCACCGCGTCCAGGCTATCGGTAACATCACGCACCTTGCCGCCCACGCCCGCCATCTCGATGATGCCGTTGGCGTTGTCGGTTATCGGGCCGAAGGTATCCTCAGCCAGAATGTAGGCTGCGGTCATGAGCATGCCCATGGTGGCTACCGCGGTGCCGAAGACGCCGCCGCCAGCCAGTCCCGTGTTGCTGCCCGCCCAGTAGGCCAGAAGGAGCGCGCCGCCTATGACCAGGCCCGTGCCCAGGGTGGTCTCGAAGCCCACCGCCACACCAGCGACGATGTTGGTCGCCGGGCCGGTCTTGGAAGCCTCGGCGATCTGCTGCACTGGCTTGTAGCGGCCTTCCGTATAGTATTGCGTCAGGTAGACCACCACAACGCTGGTCAATATACCGACGACACCAGCGACGAAGAGCCAGGGGTTGTTGAGCATGGTGAACACGGAGATCGCCATGCCGCCGATGGACAGGGCAACGGCCACGAAGTAGCCCCGATTCAGAGCATCCATGGGGTTCTGCCCCTCTCTGCCCCGCACCATCAAAATGCCAACCATGCTGGCGAAGATTCCAAAGGAACGCACTACCAGCGGGAAGAGGATCCACACCGGGTTCTTGGTCACCAGATAAACGGTGATACCCAGAATCATGGCGCCGATGTTCTCCGCGGCGGTCGACTCGAACAGGTCGGCGCCACGGCCGGCGCAGTCGCCCACGTTGTCGCCCACCAGGTCGGCGATGACAGCGGCGTTGCGCGGGTCGTCCTCGGGGATGCCCGCCTCGACTTTGCCTACCAGGTCGGCGCCCATGTCAGCGGCCTTGGTATAGATGCCGCCGCCGAGCTGGGCGAAGAGAGCGACGAAGCTGGCGCCAAAGCCAAAGCCCACGATAAGGTGAGGCGCCAGCTCCGGATTGGCGGCGCCCCCGAAGGCATAGAACATGCCAGCCACGCCGAGCAGACTCAGGGCGACGATGAGGAAGCCGGATACCGCGCCGCCCCTGAGCGCCACGTCGATGGCCTCCCGCAGCCCTTTCTGGGCCGCCGCGGCGCAACGCACGTTGGCCTTGACCGAAATGTACATGGCGATAGCGCCAGAGACGGCCGAACAAAAGGCGCCCACAAGGAAGGCTACTGCGGTGCGCCAGCCGATCTCGAAGGGGCTCACCCCGCCCTCGGCGGCCCCGAGGACGCCCACCAGAACGCCAATACCCACTGCCGTGAAGACCGACAGTATGGCTATAGTCCGGTACTGGCGTCGTATGAAGGCCAGCGCGCCTTCCAGGATGGTATTAGCGATCTCCTGCATCTTGGGAGTGCCCGCATCGCGGCTCAGCACGTCCTTTGCCAGGTAGGCGGCAAAAAGAACGGCCACTATGCCGGATATGGGAACGATCCATACAATCTCCATCTACTGATACTCCTCCTCTTGAAAAAAATGGGCCTCTCACCCCTTGGGGCCGCCGTCAGACCTGTCGGACCCGTCGGACGAGTCAGACTGTCTCCTCCCCGGCCCCTGGCCCAACTTGTCCTCAAAAGCTCTCAGCCTCCTTTCCAGGTCCCTCTGACTCATGGCCATGGTGAGGTCGCCGCGAGTCTTCTCCAGTATGCCTCTCGCCACATCCGTGGTGCGCCTGAGGCCATAGGTCAGCGCATCGGGGAAATCCATGGTGATGAGGACGCTATAGAAATCATCCATGACTGATAGCAGCCGTTCGCATCTGGTCACTTCGCCCTGTCTTATGGCATCCAGCACCTGACGTCGCAGCTCTCCTACCACCTCGCCCATGCCATTCATGTAGGCGGCGTAGCCGATTTCCAGGTCATCGGGGTCGGGCAAGGCGCCGCCGAAGACCACCGCCAACGTGATATTGGCCTCGGCGTACTCCTTATGGGCGTCATGGACGAATCCGCTGTGGTACAGATCAGGATGGTCCTGGAGGGCCTCCTTTATCTCAGCGACGCTCTTTCGCACATCATCCAGCAAGGCCCTGGCCGCGTCTTCTTCGCCGCGATGCACAGCGCGGATAGTATTGGCGCAGCCCCTGATGACCTCGCGGCAGCGGGGGATAGCCTGCTCGCGTCTCGCATGCTTGGCGGAGAAGTAACGATGCACCTTCTCGGCGATGACTTCGAGTCCCTGATTATCCATCAAGCCCCCTCACCTTAGTCCTCTCCCGCGGGGGGAGAGGAAAATCGGCTACTCCGCGAGGCCTCCTGCTATCGGATTTAAGCGCTGTTGGTGTTTCCTCTCCCGCGGGGGGGCGAGGAAAGGGGCGGTTTCCATGCGCTCGCTCGATTCTCGAAACCAGGTCCCTGGCCGCCGCCTCGACATCATCGACGCAGACGGCGGCGCTGATGACAGCCACGGCATCGGCGCCCGCCTCAAGGACCTGCGCCACGTTATCTCGATTTATGCCCCCGATGGCCACCAGCGGGGCGGTCACCGCTTCGCGCACTTTTCGCAGGGTTTCCAGGCCCGCTGGCCGCGTGTCCTCCTTGGAGGAGGTGGGGAAGATGGAGCCCACAGCGATGTAATCGGCCCCCTCCCTCACCGCCTCGAGGGCCTCTTCGAACAACGCAGTGGAGCGGCCCACCAGCGCATCGATAGGTAGAATTCTCCGCGCCACGGCCACCGGCAGGTCCTTCTGGCCCAGGTGCACACCATCGGCGCCCGCCGCCAGAGTCAGGTCCGGGTGATCGTTAATTATCAGCAGGACGTTATTCTCCTGGCAGAGGGCCTTCAGGTCTACGGCCAGCGGCAGTATCTCTCCCTGGCTGCGCTGCTTATCGCGGAGTTGGACCACGCTGGCGCCGCCCGCAATGGCGGCCCGCGCCACGTCCAGCTCGCCCCGGCCCCGACAGAAGGAGGGGTCGATAATGACGTAGAGGCCCCTCACTCGGGCGGCGCGGTCGCGCCGCAGCAGCCGTGAGGTCAGCTCCTGCTCTATGCCGTAGAGGGCGAAACGGGCCTCCTTCAGCCAGGCGGCGTCCAGGCCTGTAGGGGCACGGTGCACCGAATCGTCCGTAGGGGCACGGTGCACCGTGCCCCTACTTAGCTCCTCCAGCACCCGCAAGCCCTCCTGGGCGCGGCGAGCGTTGGCCCTCAGCACCGAGGTCAAGTCTCTCCGCAGGCTCGTCTCTGAGGTGGAGGCTCCGACGTCCTCTCCCACGCGGCGCGCGGAGAGCGTCTCCACGCTGGAGGTCAACTGTCGGAGCGAATGACGAAGGGCTTTGAGTCGCGCTGTTAGCTGGGAATCATCGAGGATGAAACGGGCCACGTCCTCGAGGACTCGCAAGCCCTCGGCGACGCGGTCCCCATTGGCGTCGATAGCGCGCAGGACGCCGGAAGTGTGGATGACAGTCTGCCCCTTTTATGAGTCTTTGGCCTGGCTGCTCAGCAGCCTACGATGCAACAAGTGGATGACGGTCTGGCCCTCTTATGAGTCTTTGAGCGGCTCCGGCAGATCGCCGTCGCGGGCCCGGTCAATCATATTCCTGAGGTGCGGAGGGACCTCCACCCCAGCCTCTTCCAGGCGCTTCTCAGCCCACCGTCCGATGTTCCCCGGGTCCTGGTAATAGTCGGGGCCGGAAGAGACCGATCCCCCCAGTTGCCCGGACCTGTGGTAGGCGCAAGCCGATATCAGGCGCCTCATATCCTGGCTGCCGCAGCTCGGGCACACGAGAGCCGGGCCGCCGCCTCTGACCAGGAAACTCAACTTTTTCGAACAGGCGTCACAGCGGAACTCGTAGACGGGCATTTCTGATTTTTGATTTGTGATTTCTGATTGTTGATTGAGGACTGGTGATCAATCAACAATCCTCAATCAGAAATCGAAAATTGCCTCATTGCTGAAAGCTACTTGGACTACATAACGTCGAAGGGCTCCTCCTGATGGGGCCTCACCTCGAACTGGCCGGTCTCCAGGCCTTTGGCGACTCTCTCGAACTCGGGAGCGACGTCCTCATCCACTTTCTCCGTCATCTCCTTGGCCCAGTTGGCCATGTGTTCCGCGTCGTGCATCTCGAAGCCTTCGTCGTCCTCGCCGCCCTGGAAGGCCGGTCTATCCACGGTCTGAAAAGTGAACCTGGAGATCAAACGCGTGACGTCCGCGCCGCCGCAGGCCTCGCAGACCGGCGCTGCCGCCGACGCGGAGAAACTGCGGACGAATATGCTCAATCGCCGACGGCATTTGTTGCAGCGATATTCATATACTGGCATGGCCTCACCCCACCACTCAATTCGGAGAAGATTTTATCACGGAAGGGAGTATTTAGTAAAGAATGATAAGTGATGAGTGTGGTCCAACGCCTCTGACCAGGCTGACGAGTCCGACCCGTCCGACATCATTTATCATTTCGCCGCCTTCTCCCGCAGGAAAAACAGGTAGGGAAGCATGCCAAGGAAGATCAGGGCCGCCATGGCGTACCAGGCGAAATGGTAGGCGCCTGTGGCGTCGACGATGAGGCCGAAGAGGATCGGAAAGCCTACCGCGCCGATGTGCGTTACCGTGGCGCCGAAGCCCATCGACGTGCCCGCCATCTCCGCCGCATTGAACTCGGTGAGTACGGTTATCCATACGCCATGCCATCCGACCAGTGACACGCCCAGTCCAATCATCAGAGCCACTACCACCGCGGGTGAGACCTCCGCCCCAAGCAGGCCGATCAGGACCAGCGTGCTCATGGAAATGAATCCGCAGCTTAGAAATACGGCCTTGCGTCGTCCGTTCAGGACAAAGTCGCTGAAGAAACCCCAGCCCACGCGGGCGCCGAGACCGCTCATCTGCACCAGCGCCAGGTAGCCTCCGGCCATCGCCGCCGAGACAAGAAGCACTTCCCTGAGATACAGCATCAGATAAGTCACCACAACGAACTGCGCTCCCACCAGCGCCATGGCCAGCATAGCCACAAGCCAGTTGTTCTTGCTCAGCAGCACATCTCTCAGCCCGGCAAGACTGGGCGGTTTCCTGGTTTCGTGGGGGACGACGCTGGCGGAATCCCGGTAGAGCGCGAAATACACCACCCCGGTAGCTATGACCACTATGCCCAGGACCATCATGGCATAGCGCCAGTTGACAGCAATGGCCAGTGGCGGCAGAAGAGCGGCGGCCAGGGCGCCGCAAAGAGGTATGCCCGTCTGCTTCACACCCATAGCGGTGGCGCGGCTCCTGGGCGAGAACCAGTAGAGAATCGATTTGCCGATGGCGGGACCGCCCAGTGTGGTGCCGATGCCGGCGAGGAAGCCGAGAGGGATCAAGAAGCCAAAGGAAGGGACAACGGAGAGAGCCACCGTGCAAGCCCCGGAGATCGCCAGGCCGGCGGGGAGCACGTAGCGTACTCCAACGCGGTCCGTTATCCAGCCCGAGGCGATGCCGCAAAGCAGAGTGGCCAGGGATATCGTCGAAGTGAACAGGCCCACTTGCGCCAGCGAAATCCTCAGGTCGGCCTGATAAAAGGAGGCTAACACCGGTATGGCTTGACTGCTCGAGCCATTCGCGGCTTGCGCCGCGATGGCCAGGACCAGTATGACCCATTGATAGCCGAAAAAACCTCTGGCGGCCAACCTGGCGATATTCATGGGGACTTACGACTCAGCAAACGCCGCAAAACCAGCCCTCTGCTCACACAAATCACGACGACTGAGGATATCAGACCTGGCGAGGGATGTCAAGGCGGGCGGGGCCGGGGGTTGGTTGCCGGCGGGGATGAAGGTTTGCTGGTGAGTGGTGAGGGCCACCGTGCCGTACGGGTTGCTGGCGCGGCAGCGCCCTTCAAGGCAGCTAATGATCAGTGTTTGGCTCACGGGGTCGTAGTCGAGGCCAAGATAGGAGCCGTTGACTGAGGCGCTGCCGACCGGGGTGTCGATGTTGACGGTGGTATCGGCGCTGAGGTTTTGGGTAAGGATGACCCAGAGTTGGCCGAGCAGGAGGTTGAAGGTGGGGGGCTGGCCGGTTTGGTGGGTGTCGAGGGATTTGAGGGTGAGGCGGGTTTCGGGAGCGAGGCGAACGATAATGCCGGGCGTGATGTCGATGCGCGCGGTGGACAAGGGCAGGGTTTGTATTTCGCCGCCGCCGGGGACGCGTTGGCCGACGTTGGCGTTTTCCCATGGAGTGTCGGGGCCTGGGCGGGCCTGGGCGATGTTGAGGATTTGAGTGATGGCGGCCTGGCCGTCGGTTGGGGCGGGCGAGGGCGGGGTGAGTAGTGTGGGGAGGATGGCGGCAGTGGCGGGGCGGCTAACCGTTGCGATGGGTGGCAGTGCGGGTGGGGTGGATTGGACGCAGGCGGCGAGGAGGATGATTGGGATGAGGAGGGCGGCGGCGCGGAGGGGCGACCCGGCGCCCGCGGATGACACGGGTGAGGCGAGGGCACCCGGCCGCAACGACGATGCTTCTTGGCCGCGCGGGTGGAAGCGGCGTGG
>JACPQD010000009.1 GCA_016190665.1 Chloroflexota bacterium | reverse complement strand
GTTGGACAGGTTCTCGGTGGCCGACCACGCGCTCCCATTCCAGCGGCGGTACAGGATTTCGTTGTTGCCCGACGTGTTATCCCACCAAACAACGTGGACATTCCCCGAGGGGTCGGCGGCCACAGAAGGCGACCCGGACCCCGCGCTGTTGTTGGAGAGGTTCTCGGTGGCCGACCACGCGCTCCCATTCCAGCGCCGGTACAGGATTTCCTCGTTGCCCGTCGTGTCATCGCTCCAGACGACGTGGACATTCCCCGAGGGGTCGGCGGCCACAGAAGGCGACCCGGACCAGCCGCTGTTGTTGGAGAGGTTCTCGGTGGCCGACCACGCGCTCCCATCCCAGCGCCGGTACACGATTTCGTCGTTGCCCGTCGTGTTATCCCACCAAACAACGTGCAACTTCCCCGAGGAATCCCGGGCAACGCGGGGCCTGGCGGAGTCCCCGGTGTTGTTGGAGAGGTTCATTGGCCCTGGGGGCGTAGGCGTAGCCGTCGGCGCTGTCGTGGGTGTGGCCGTAGGCTCGGCGGTCGGTGTGGCTGTCGCCGGCAGCGGAGTGTTGGTGGGCGTCGCGGTGGGAGGCACAGGGGTCGGGGTGGGCGTGGCGGTGGGTAACGAACCCTCCGCAGCAGTGCTGTAGAGGATGTCCCAGTTGCCTGTCGTGTTGTCCTGCCAGAAGACGTGCGCCACGCCGCCGGCCGCCGCCACGGCAGGAAGAACGGAGGCGCCGCTATTGTTCGAGACGTTCTGCGCCGTCGACCAGGAGGTCCCGTCCCAGCGGCGGTAGAGTACCTCCGCGTTCCCTGTCGTGTCATCATCCCAGAAGACGTGCGTGTTCCCGGCGGCGTCGGTGGCCACAGCGGGGTTGCCGGAGGCGCCCAGGCTGTTGGAGAGGTTGCCGGTGGCAGACCAGGCGGTCCCGTTCCAGCGCCGGTAGTAGATCTCCCAGTTGCCCGGCGTGATATCGTGCCAGGCGACATGCACGTTCCCCGAGGAATCGGCGGCCACCGCTGGTCTCGACGAGGCCGCGCCGTTGTTAGAGAGGTTCTCGGCGGCGGACCAGGTGGCCCCGTTCCAACGGCGGTACATAACCTCGGAATTGCCCGTGGTGTCATCCTCCCAGACAACGTACACATTCCCCGCCGCGTCAGCGGCCGCCGCCCCCACGATGGACAGGCCGCTAGTGTTGGAGAGGTTGTCCGTTGACGACCACGTGCTGCCATCCCAGCGCCGGTGAAGGACATCGTGGCTCGTCCCCGTGACGAGGCCCGCCGTGTTGTCGGCCCAGAAGACGTGTGCATTCCCCGAGGAGTCGACGGCCACTGAAGGCAGGTCGGAATCCCCACTGGTATTGGATATGTTCTCGGCCGAGAACCACGTGCTCCCGTTCCAGCGCCGGTAGTAGATGTCGAAGTTGCCCGGCGCGTCATCCCTCCAGACGACGTGAACATTGCTGGAGGAATCGACGGCTACGGCGGGGGCCGAGGAGTTCGAGCCATTGTTGGAGACGTTCTCTACCGCGGTCCAGATGCTCCCGTTCCAGCGCCGGTAATAGATGTCCGGGTTGCCGGGCGTCTCATCCTTCCAGACAACGTGGAGATTGCCCGAGGATTCCCTGGCCACGGCGGGGTCTCCGGAGAAGGCGGTATTGTTGGAGAGGTTCACCTGGGGCCCGACATCCAGGGGGTACAGCTCCGAGGGCCGGTAACCGGTGTCATTGAACTTGCCGCCTGGCCCCGAGGTGACCGGGAGGGGGCCGCTGGCGGCGCTGGTGGAGAAGGAGGCCGCCGCTCCAGGGGCCACCGCCTCCAAAGCGGCGGCCAGAGCGGCCTTGGGATCGACCGCCGCCAGAGAGCGGATCTTCGCCCTATCGATCCCTGAGCCAAGCCGAAGGGACGCCAGGGTGCCGTCAGTCCCCGCTCCATCGGCCGCCGTGGCAATGGGGATGTTCGGCCGCACAAAGGCGACCAGCAGCGACAGAATGACAAGGCCGGCGAGAATAGCGTGGATGTGGCGACTGCGTGGTGTCCTACCCATGAGACCCTCCCTCTAAACTGACCCAGCTTTCAGCTTTCAGCCTTCAGCAGGCCGATAGCTGATAGATAATCGCTACTTAGTGTCCCCAGGCCGCAGCGGTCTCAGGACAAACATCCCATTAGACCTCCCGAGGCGGACAGGCAGGATTTCCTGTCCCACCAATGAGCTGCAGGTTGTTCAGGGGCGGTCAGGCGCCGCCCGGGGCGTCACCCTGCCCAAGGTATGTGCCCTTGCTGAAAAATGACCGGGATGTGTGCAGGGGTTCCCTGCGTCGTTGGGGAGATGCTCAGGAGACCGAGGAGCGCCGGACAGGCAAATTCAGGGAAGGACCGGAACATGAGTACTACAAAACAACCAGCGCGCCCAGTCTCCGGATCAAACCGCTAGCCGTCCACCATCTCCTCCCACACCCTCGAAGAACGCCCCGACTTGCCGGGGCCAGCCGCCCCACCCCAGAAAAAATATGCGCCGTCCCGCTAGCCTAGCGGGACCAGCGCCAACACTTGCTGCTTGACCCGTCTGTTCAGTCCTGTAGCCCACTGAACCCCACCCCAAGCGCAACTAATGGCCACGAAGCCCCTTCCCACACCCAATACCCTTCGAATGCATCCCCAGTCCCAATCTTCCTGTCGACTATAATCGATTACTGTGGATTTGTCAAGACCCCTTGGAGTTCATTTTTGGGTCAAGAACGGTGTGCAAAGGAATCCGGGGGCTGGGGGTTAGGGGTTGGGGGCAGGAGGACTGACTGCTGAAAGCCGTAGGGTGGGTGCGGTCCCCAATACTGTCTTATAAAACACTTCTGTCAAGTGCATGACGCCCGTTCGAGTTTCCTCTCCCTCGATGGGAGAGGGTAGGGTGAGGGTGAAACCGGAAAGCCCCCTCACCTTAGTCCTCTCCCACGGGGGGGAGAGGAAACATCCAGTCAGACGCGATTCAATTTTAATAAGACAACATTGGTGCGGTCCCGAGGTCTGGCCTTCTCGGAGTCTTGATACGTCGGGAAAATCGGGACTGCACCCACCAGCACTAATCTCTGCTGACAGCTACTTTTATCATTCAGCAATCAAGAATCAAAAATCATCAATCAGCAATGGCCTGCCGCGGTCTCTTCGCCATCACCGCCAGCAACGCCGCGATGGCGGCGGCAACGCCGAAGACCACGAACGCCTGGCGGTAGCTGCCCAGGACATCATAGAGATAGCCGGCAAACACCGGGCCGGTAACCGTGCCCACCGCCAGCACCAGCCCCATGAAGCCCTGAATGGTGGCGAAGGCCCTTCTGCCGAAGTACTCTCCTCTTAGCGCCGGCATGAGCGACACTTGCCCGCCATAGGCGGGAGCAAAAACGAGCAGGAAGGGGATGACCTGCCAGAGTTCCTGGAGTCCGGCCAGGATGAAGGCGCCCATCCCGATCAAAGCGAGGCTGCTGGCGACCACATAACGGATGGGGAAGAGGTCGCCCAGCACCCCGAAGCCCACCCTTCCCAGCACACTGGTGAGCCCCAGCATGGACAGGGCAAGGGCCGCCCCCTCCGGAGAAGCGCCCAGCCCGCTCAAATAGGGGATCAAGTGGAGGGTGACGCCCACGGTCACCGCCAGCCTGATGGCGAAGGCGATGGACAGGAGCCAGAAACTTCGTGTCCTGAGCGCCTCCCGGGCCGTCAGGTCCAGTTCAGCCGCGGGCCTCTTTCTGCCAATGATGGATGATAAATGATGAATGATGAATGCCCCCCTTCCCCCGGCCCCGTTTCTCTCTTCTCTCCTTTCTGCCCCCTTTTCTCCATCCGGCAGGTAGCCGTACTGCTCCGGCTTGTGCCGCATCACCGAGGCCAGGGGCATGCCCAGCGCCCATATGCCCAGGCCAATGACCACCGCGGTGAAGCGCCACCCCTGCTGCGCGACAAGCCACGCAAAGAAGGGCACGCTGACGCCGCCAACGCCGATGCCCGCCATAACCAGGCCCATGGCCCGGCTGCGCTGGCGAAAGAACCAGTTGGCCACGGCCGTAGACACGGCCGCGGTGGTGGCGAAGGAGTCTCCGATGGACAGCAGGAAGATGAACACCAGGTAGAAGCCGAGCAGGGAGTCTATGCGGCTGATGAGGATGAAACCCAGGCCGAAGAGGAACATTCCCAGAAGCATGACTTTTCTGGGGCCCAGGCGGTCGATGAGGACCCCCTCGATGGGGCCCAGGATGCCGCTCTCCAGTTGGGCCAGGGAAAAGGCGCCAGAAAGGGCGGCCCGCCCCCAGCCAAATTCCTCGATCAGGGGCAGAAAGAACACCTTCAGGCCATAGGTGTAGCCGCCGCCGTGGACGACCATGGCGCCGAAGCCGGCGGCCACGATCCACCAGCCGAAGAAGACTTTCTTCACGCAAGCTCCAATAACCAAGATACAAACATCAAACAAGTTCCAATAACCAAAATACAAACAGCCGTCAGCGGTCAGCTTTCAGCAATCAGCCCCCGCCTCTTGCTTTCACCGCAGAGGCGCAGAGATTCGGAGGAAAGAGGGGTTCGGAGAAAAGAGGAAAGACGAAAGAGGAGTGAGAAGCGAGAGTGAGCAGTGAGAACCAAGAGAAGTTCTCTCTGTACCCCTCCCTATGATCACCGTCTCGTTCTCTCTTCTCACTTCTCTTCACTCGCTTCTCCGGTGTCCCGTTCTCTCTTCTCATTTCGCTTCACTCACTTCTCGGCCGCTGTGCCCTCTGTGTCTCTGCGGTGACTACTTTCAGTGCCATTCATCATTCATCACTCATCATTCATCATTTCCGTGGCGGTCTCGCCAGCAGGAGCAGGACCGCTGACATCACGCAGAGGGCCACGAACAGCCCGAAGGCCACGTGATAGCTGCCGGTGACATCGAAGATCCAACCCGCCAGGAACGGCCCCCCCACGGTGCCTATCATCGCGACAAACCCGGCGAGGCCGCTGATGGCGCCGAAGGCTTTCCTGCCGAAGTACTCGCCCCTGATAGCGAAGGACAGGGGGATGGCGCCGCCATAGGGGGGCGAGAAAACCACCAGGAATATCAGGGCCGTCCACAAGTTCTGCACGCCTATGAGCAGCAGGATACCCACGGCGGTGAGCGCCTGGGCGACAATGAGGACGCGCCTCTTATCGAACACATCCCCCAGCCAGCCAAGCCCGACCCGTCCGATGATGCTGATCACTCCGGTGGCTCCGAGAAACAAACCGGCGACCTCGGCGTCGAACCCTACGTCGGTGAAATAGGGAATGAGGTGTAAAGTCACTCCGTTGGTGGCGGCTATGCGCAAGGCGAAGGACAGGGAGAGGAGCCAGAAGGAAGAGGTCTTCATCGCCTCAACAGCGGAGAAACCCGCCTGCCGGTCGGGGGCCGGGGGTTGGGGGCCAGGGGTCGGGGGACGGAAGCTGGCCCCTGCGCTCTCCCGCTTTTGCGGCGGGACCGTGTCGCCATCGGGCAGGCAGCCGTAGTCCTCCGGGCGGTGCCGGACCAGCAGTGACAGGGGGATGCCCAACACCAGGATGAGGACCCCGGTCACGACGGCGGCCGTGCGCCAGCCCGCTTGAGCGACCAGCCAGGTCAGGACCGGGACCAGCAGTCCGCCGATACCCACGCCCGTCATGTGGATGCCGAAGGCCAGCGCCCGCTTTCTGACGAACCAGTTGGCGATGGCCGTGGCCACGGGCGTCTGTGTCGCCAGGCTGGTGCCGAAGGCGACCATGAAGATGAAGACAAGGTAGAAGGGCACAAGGGACTGGACGCGACTGAGCACCACGAAGCCGAGGCCCATCAGTATCATGCCGAAGAACATGAGTTTGCGCGGGCCGAAGCGGTCGGTCAGCGCGCCCTCTATGGGCCCCGCCAGGCCACTCTCCATGCGCGACAGCGAGAACACCCCGGAGAGCGCCGCTCGCGTCCAGCCAAACTCGTTGATCAGGGGAATAAAGAAGACGCTGAACCCATAGAAATACAGGCCGCCCTGAAACATCATGGCGACTGTCCCGGCGATGACTATCCACCAGCCGTAGAAGGGCCTCTTCAGAAGTCTAAGCAAGGAACCACTCGCCACTCAGCCCACCATTCCTCCAAGCTCCGATGACCAAGATACAAACATCAAACAAGTTCCAATTTCTAGGATACAAACAGCCGTCAGCGGTCAGCTTTCAGCGATCAGCCCCCGCCCCTTGCTTTCACCGCAGAGGCGCAGAGGTTCGGAGGAAAGAGCGAAGAGGCGTGAGGAGTGAGAGGGAAGAGATCTTGTCTCCTTCTATATGATCGCCGTCCCGTTCTCTCGCCTCATTTCTCTTCACTCATTTCTCGGCCTCTGTGCCCTCTGTGTCTCTGCGGTGCCTACTTTCAGCGTCATTCATCACTCATCAATTTAAACCCGACCCCCGATCCCTGACCCCCGACCCCCAGGTCGCGGCCGCCGGGCGAGAAACAGCAAGAAGACGCCAATGAAATTAGCCGCGCCGAAGGCGAGGAAGGAGGGGCGATAGTCGCCCAGCAGGTCGTACATGAGGCCGGAGGACAGCGGGCCGACCATCAGCCCCCACATCTGGAAGGCCAGCATGGTCCCTTGAACCGTGCCAAAGGACTTTCGCCCGAAGAACTCGGCTCTCAGGGCGGGCATCAAAGGCGCCCCTCCTCCATAGCCCAGGGCATAAATGAAGACCCAGAGCACCGCCTGCCACAGCTCGTAAACGCCAGCCAGAAAGAACATGCTCAGGGCAATGCAGCCGACCGTGAAGACCATGACGTGCCGCTTCTCGAAGATATCCGCCAGCCAGCCGAAGCTGAGCCGCCCCAGGATGCTGACCAGGGATACGGCCGCCAGTAAAGTAGCCGCCACCTCTGAAGAGAAACCGGCGCCGATGAAGAAGGGCATGAGATGCACGGCCACCGCTCCCACAGTGGTCTGACGGACGGCGAAGGACAGCGTGAGCAGCCAGAAGCCGCTGGTCTGAATGGCCTGGCGAGCCGTGAAGTCCGCCTCCTGCAAGTAGGCTTGGGGCGCGCCGTCACCGTCGCCGGCGCCAGTAGAATTCGCCCTCGCGCCGTCGGGCAAGTAGCCGTACTGCTCCGGCCTGTGTCTCATCAGCAAGCCCAGGGGAGTGCCCACGACGAGAACGGTAACGCCAGCGGCCATCGCGCCCACGCGCCATCCGTACTCGTTGACGATCCAGGCGAGAAAGAGGATGGCGCCGCCGCCAAGGCCAGTGCCCGCGGAAAGGAAGCCCATGGCCAGACCGCGCTTCCTGATGAACCAGTTGGCTGTCGCCGTGTAGCAAGGGACCACGAGGCCGAGGCTGGAACCGGTGGCAATGAGAAGGAAGAAGACGGCGGCAAACATGAAGAAGGAGCTCGTTTGACTCAGAAGAATGAAGCCCAGCCCCATAATGGGGACGCCCAGCGCCATCATGCGCCGCGGACCGAACTTGTCGACGAGCCAGCCCTCCAGCGGGCCAAAGATGCCGCTTTCCAGGCGCGAGAAGGAGAAGACCGCTGACAGCGATGTCCGCGTCCAGCCGAACTCCTGTATCAGAGGCAGGAAAAAGAGGCTGAAGCCGTAGAGGTAAAGGCCTCCTTGCAGCATCTGGGACACCACGCCGGCGGCCACGATCCACCAGCCGTAGAAGGGCTTCTTCAGAAGTCTAAGCATTCGGCAGTCAGCAATCGGCATCCAGCATTTCTGATTTCTGATTTTTGATTTGGGATTTCGAAATGATCAGCAATCAGCAATCAGCAATCAGCATTACGGAGAGTGTTTGTCTCTTGTCTCTTGTTTCTTGTTCCTTGGTTATTGGTCATTCATCATTCAGCATTCATCATTACAAAAAGAACCCCTCCAAAGATCGCCCATCCCTTATGAAGGGGGAGCGCCTTTGGCGGGGCGGCGCACTCCGGTATCCTGTTCGCTTTTACAGGGGGGAACCGCTCTCCAATCCCTTCAGTTGTCGCAAACGCTGTAATTGCTCCACACCCTTCCTGGTGTCGCTGGCCACACGCGCCTTATCGCTCTCTTTCAAACGGAGCTTGAAAAGCCAGTAGGTGAACTCCTTGATTTCCTCGAGGGTGATGGCATCGACCTGGGGGCGGCCCCGCTCCTCCCGAAAGCGCCCCAGCAGGTCGTCGCGGGTCGCTCCATAGATCCTCTCGTAGACCTCATCTTCCAACCGTCGCTCGCTACGAAGAAGCAGGGAGGTCCCCCATTCCTTGCGCACCTCGTTCTCCACCGCCAGGTGAAGCGCCTCCTCGACCAGCACGCCATAGAGGAAGTTGAGATAGGCCCGGTACTTGGCGCTGCCGATGAGCTCTCGCGCCGTTTCCCGGCTGACCTCCACCGGCGGCCGGCCGAAGAAAAGCAGGTCCATTTTTTCCTGCTCCGGGATAGTCCCGTCCACCTCCGCGCACAAGCGCTCCGCCAGGAGCAACCAGTCGAAGGCCTCGCCGCCGATTAGATATCGGTAGCTGCGACCCTGATGCACCTCCTCGGGCCTGTCCCAGAGACCGATAGCCTCCAGAAGCGCCAGGTACCAGTTCTCGCCCGCGGCGATGGCCTCCTTGAAATGTCTGATGCCCTCAGCGGCGCCGCTAGCGTCTAAGATTGAGCGTTCTGTCCCACCCATCGTCTCGCCCGGAAGCGGGGCCTACTCCCGCTTACGCAACTTTTCCGTCTCCCTGACTATTTCTCTCTCTCGCCACGCTTCCACCATCGTTCCCCCTAACATAAACACAGTGACGAAATGCGCCGCCAGCGCGATGCCCCACCCACCGAGGGGGAAGAAGAACCACAGAAAATGCGGCGCCGTCAACATGTTTACGCCGAAGAGGAAGGCGTTCACCAGCAAGTATACCACCAGGTGCTTGAAGAAGGCGAGCTTGTCCTCCACCCGCTTCTCCGCCCGGCGGCGCAGCTCTTTCTCACGTTCCTCAGCGTCCATCTACCTGCCAGCAAGAAACGCCACAAACTCGGCCCGCGGCCGGGTGTTCAGAATGTCCTTCGCCTCGCACCAGGCCCGCCTGGCCACGCCCACGCCGTACCGGACGTAATCCAGGTGGAAGGGCCGATGAGCATCAGTCGAAATCACCAGCGGCACCCCAAGCTCCCGCGCTCGATAGGCGTGGACATCCTTTAAGTCGAGGCGGTCCGGCATGGCGTTAATCTCCAGGGCCGTCCTGGTGGCCGCCGCCGCCCGAAAGACAGACTCCATGTCGATCTGCACCGGCTCGCGCTCCCCCAGCAGACGGCAACTCGGGTGCCCCAGGATATCGACGTTCGGGTTCTCGATGGCCTTGATGACCCGGGCTGTCATCCGGGCGCTCTCCTGCTCCATGGAGGAATGTACTGAAGCCACCACGATGTCCAGATCCGCCAGAAGCTCATCTGGATAGTCTAGGCTACCATCGGCGCGGATGTCAACCTCGGCGCCTGTCAGCACTCTAATGCCTTTCAACTTTTCGTTGAGCGCCCTTATCTCCTCCATTTGCTTTCTCAGGCGCTCCTCAACGAGGCCGCGGGCGATGCCCCGCCCGGCCGAATGGTCAGTGATGGCGATGTATTCGTAACCGCGTTCCCTGGCGGCGGCTACCATTTCCTCGATAGGCTCGTGGCCGTCGCTCCATTTGCTGTGGACGTGGAGGTCGCCCCGGATATCGGGGACCTCGACCAGTCCGGGCAGCGTGCCTTTCTCGGCCCGCTCCAGCTCGTCGCGCGCTTCCCTGATCTCCGGCGGAATATACTGCAGACCCAGCCGGCGATAAAAGTCCTCCTCGGTGGCGAACTTCTCCAGCAAGCCGGTCTTGACATCGGTGATGCCGTACTCGCTGAGCTTCAGGCCGCGCCGCTCCGCCCAGCCCCGCAGGTCCACATTGTGGTCTTTGCTGCCCGTAAAATATTGCAGCAGAGAGCCGAAGCTGTCGTGGTCGACGACCCTCAGGTCCACCTGAAGGCCCTTGTTCATGACCACGCTGGCCTTGGTGGCGCCGCGGCCCAGCACCTCCTTGACCTGAGGCAGCTCCGTGAAGGCCTTCAAGACGGCCTCGGCGTCGTCGGCAGTGCCCATCAGATCGATATCGCCGACGGTCTCTTTGAAGCGACGCAGGCTGCCCGCCGCCACGAGGTTCCGGATACCGGGCGCCGCCGTCTTCATCTCGGCGATGATCTCATCCACCAGGGGCAGCGCCGCGCCGACGGGAATGCGGCGCTCCTTGGTGCGCAGCGTCTGGATATGCCGGAGGATGTTCTCCGCCGTCTTCTCTCCCATGCGGAAGAGGTGGGCCACCTTGCCTTCCTGAATGGCCTGCTCCAGCTCGGCGACGCTGGTGACGCCCAGGTCCTTGGAGAGCTGCATGGCCCGGCGTGGGCCCACGCCGGGCACGTCCATGAGCTCGCTGATGCCGGGAGGAAACTCCGCGCGCAGCTCCTCGTAGTATTTGAGCCGGCCCGTAGTGATCATCTCCGCTATCTTCCTGGCGATGGCCTCCCCCACGCCGGGCACCTCCTCCAGCTTCCCCTCTTTGAGGAGCTGCTCCATTTCCGCAGGCGAGTACTCGATGGCGCGCGCCGCCTTCTGATAAGCGCGCACCTTGAAGACGTTCTCCCCCTTCATGTCCAGGAGGTCGCCTATGTCGCGGAATATCTTGGCGATTTCAGCGTTGGTCATAGGTTCACATTGGACCCAAGATGCCGACATCTTGTCAAGCAAGCGTGAAGACTCTCTGTTTTACATCGATGGGTAGGATCTACAGGATAACAATGGGAAATCCTGTACATCCTGTCAATCCATGTTTGAAATCCTCGCCTCGCCAGCCGGGTCATCCTGACCTCATAAGAGGCCACGGGCCCTCAGCCTTTCCTCCACTTCTTGAAGAGAGCTGGTGGCTTCGTCTCTCCCTTCGGCCAGGAGCCTGAGGTCTTCCAGGTCCTCCAACATTTCTTGGTAAAGCTTAATGTCAAGGATCACAGCCTTCTTCCTGCCTTTGTCATCCGTTATGAATCTTTCTTTCCTCAGCGTGGCCATAGCTTGCCTCCGTCGTGTGATTCCGGACCGGCGCAACAATACCCTGGGCCCGGGCGTTTCTCCTGCCCTTGGGACTTCTCGTCTCTGCTTCTTATCCCTATTTTACCAGCCTTCGCGGGGGGTTCACCAGCGCAAGAACGGGAGTATCCCTATCCGACCGGCTTTGCTGAGGGGATGATGTAAAGACCTCCGAGGTCTCAGAGACCTCGGAGGTCTTGCGGGTGGGGGCAGCGGGGGGCTCGTGCCCAGGAGCCCCCCGCGCCGATCGACCACGATCATATTCCCAAGATATCCTTCTTGAGGCTGTTGAAAGCGTTGACCACCTCCGCCTGCTCTCCCCGGGCGACCCCCGGTGAGATTACAGGGCTGCGCGGGCAAGCCGTTGGTCAAATGTGGCCAGAGGGGCGCCCAGCCTTCGTGCGAGGTAGAGGTAACATGCGTCGTATGTGGTGAGGTCGGCGTCCAGGGCGAGGCGCAGCACGGCAAGATGGTCCACTTCGCTCCAGCGGACAGGAATTGCCAAGGCTGTCCGGAGCGCCTCGTCCAGGAATACTGCCTTGTCCGGATAGGCAATTGATTTCCTCCGGGCGATGCTGGTCAGCTCATAGGCCAGGAGAAGCGGTGCGTGCAACTCAGAATCCCTGAGGAGTGTCATGGCTTCCCCAGCACGAGGCTCTCGGAAACACCATGCCGCCACAACGGAGGCGTCGACCACCTTAGCGGGCATCCCGAAGCTCTCTGATCCAGGAGGTGGCGTCGTCTCCGGTCTCGAGCCCCAGGGCTCTCAGGCGTGCCTCCGCTTGGTCCACCGAGAGCCTGGCGGGGCCGGTGGCTTCCTCCAGGATTGCCATCAGCTCGCCCTGGAGCGAGCGATGATGGCGCTTCGCCCTCCGGCGAAGCCTCTCCATTATTTCATCGGGGACATTCTTCACCGATACGTTAGTGGGTGCCATACTGACTCCATATTTGCTCTATTTCGAAGCCATTATAGCGCCGTTAGCGATGGATGTCAATTTCAGGCTGAGCCGCCAACTACGGGTCCGGGGGATTTCTCGCTTCCCGCTCCCCGCTTCTATCTTAGCAGCCTTCTCCTCATATTGACCAGGGCCAGGGGAAAGAAGACGGCTATAATTCCCACGATGACGGCCAGGCTCCACCAGGCGCCCGACTCGGGGTGGCCGGTGACAAGAGCGCGGGCCAGGTTGGCCACGGGGGTCAGCGGCGCGATCCAGCCAAGCTGCTGCACTATCGCCGGCAGGGCGTCCAGCGGGAAAAAGATGCCGCTGAAGAAGAACATCGGCGTAATGAAGAGAGTGAAGTAATAGTTGAAAGAGTAGATGGCGGGCGCGATCGAGGTATAGACGGTGGCAATAGAGGCGAACATGAGGCCGGAGAGCACGGATAGCGGGATCGCCAGCAGCGCCCAGGGCGACTTCACCAGGCCGAAGGCGAAGATGACCGTCAAGATAACGCAGGACGTAATCAGGGAGCGTGTCGCTCCCCAGAGGATCTCCCCGGCCACCACGTCCTCGATGTTCAGCGGTGTGGCGATGATGGCGTCGTAGGTCCGCTGGAACTTCATGCGAATGAAGCTGCCGTAGGTGCACTCGAAGCTGGCGCTGAACATGGCGTAGGCCGCCACGAGGCCGGGCGCGATGAACTCGATGTAGCGCTGGCCGCCGGTCAGCACCACATAGGCGCCCAAGCCGGCGCCCATGGCCAGCAGGATGAGCAGCGGCTCGGCGAAGAAACCGGGTACCTCCGAGCGCCACAGTTTGAAAAAGACGTCGCGGTTCCGCTGCCATACGCGGATTGCGCGGTAGGAAGGCATGTTCATTCGCGTAAGGTCCTTCCCGTCAACCGCAAGAAGACGTCCTCCAGAGTGGGGATATGCTGGGCGACGATCCCCAACTCCAGCTTCAATTCCTCGTCCAGCACCTGGCCATCCCCGTGAAAGATGTACAACGTGTCCTCAATCTCCTGGAAGTCGAATCCCCGCAGCTTCTCCATCACCTGGCTCCTGTGC
The DNA here is from genome assembly GCA_016190665.1 of Chloroflexota bacterium. Classification (GTDB taxonomy): domain Bacteria; phylum Chloroflexota; class Dehalococcoidia; order JACPQD01; family JACPQD01; genus JACPQD01. Next base: position 59,501 of record JACPQD010000009.1, on the reverse strand, counting down.
TCGGGATCTGGGCGAGCCTCCAGGATCAGGTCGCCCCCGTGTCTCTCGACCAGCTCCCCTGGCGCGCCGAGGGCTACCACCTTGCCTTCATTCAGTATGGCGATGCGGTCGCAGAGATGCCAGGCCTCGTCCATATTTTGCGTGCACAGGAGCATGGTGACGCCTTGCTCCTTTAGCGAGCGCAGCTTTTGCCAGACCAGGTGCCTGGTCTGGGGGTCCAAACCCACGGTGGGTTCATCGAGGATGAGCAGGCAGGGCCGGTTAATCAGCGCCCGGGCGATCATGAGGCGCCGTTTCATACCCCCCGAGAGCTCGTCAATTCTGGCCTTCTGCCTTTCGTGCAGCTCGAAGAGCTGGAGGTTGGATAGCGCTCGCTGGCGGGCCTCCCCTCCCGGGATATCGAAATAGCGGGCGTACACCAGCAGGTTCTCCAGGACGGTGAGGTCGGGGTCCAGGTTGTCTTCCTGGGGCACTACGCCCAGGTTGGCCTTGATTTCCCTTGCCTGCCTGGTGACGTCCTTGCCATCGACCCGGATTTGACCCTCGTTGAGAGGCGAGGCGGCGATGATGGTGCGCACGAGGGAAGTCTTGCCCGCGCCATTCGGTCCCAGCAGGCCGAAGCACTCGCCTCTGGCCACGTCCAGGTCCACGCCGGCCACGGCGGTCACGGGCCCGAATTTCTTGACGGCGTTACGGATTGTGATCATGGGGAAATCGAAGTCCGACCGGTCCGACAGGTCCGACCGGTCTGACAAGTTTTGGGACATGCCGGGGGTGGAGACCGACAAAGCGGGCCCCCTGCCTATTGCAGCATTTCTTGGATTTCTTGCCGCAGCCGCCAGGTTACAAGAGTGCTTGAAACTCCGGCAAGCTGAGGTCGGCATCGTCCAGGATGCTCCTCAAGACCTTGGGATGAAGAACTTTGCCTCTATGATAGGGAATGGTCACCCTTTTCCTTTGCGCGTTCTCATAAATTTTGTGGCTCCCGCTTTGCCTTGAGAGGCCAAAGCCCGCCCTTTCTAGGGCGCCTGCCGCTTCATCAGCAGTAACCCTGGGGAGCCTTGAGATCAAACCACTACCTCGAGGCTGGACAGGCTAACCATCTCGGAAGTAGCGATAGGTTCGTTACTTGCCAGGCGGTCCTCCACATGAAGCCTTATGGCATCCTTGATGTTGGCCATTACTTCTTCAAAGGTATCTCCCTGTGTGTAGCATCCTTGAAGCTCAGGGCAATAAGCAGAGTAGCCGTCTTCATCCTTTTGGACGATTATGGCGAAGCGATAGCTCTTCATCTTCTTTACCTGCCGTGGCACTTCTTGTACTTCTTGCCGCTGCCGCAGGGGCAAGGGTCGTTGCGGCCTATTTTACCGCCTACGCGCGCTGGCTCTCGCTGGCCACTGGTGGCTCGGGCCTGGGCCATGGGGGTGGCGGGCTTCGACGGCGCCTCTCGGACGATGGTGAGGTGGTAGATGGCGTGCACAATGTCGTGCTGGATGTTAGACTGGAGGACGCCGTACATGGCGTGGGCCTCCCGCTTGTAGGCCACCAGCGGGTCGGCCTGGCCATAGGCGTAGAGGCCAATGCCCTCCCGCATGTTCTCCATAGTTGTCAAGTGCTCGATCCAGCGCGTATCGATGGCGCGGAGCATCACCAGCCGCTCCAGTGCGCGCATATTCTCCGCCCCCAGCTCCTGCTCCTTGGCTTCGTAAAGCTCGGTGGATAGATCGAGCAACCGTTCCTCAAGCTCCCGGCGGCTCATCTTCGATAGTCCGTCCTGATGGAGATCCGGGGGCAAGGGCAGGATGCCGTTGACCGTCGTCACCAGGGTATCCAGGTCCCAGTTGTCCCCATGCTCGTCTTGGAGGAAACTCGCCACGACCCCTTGAAGCTCCTGGTGGATCATGTCCAGGATGTTGGCTCTGAGGTCGGTGCCGCTGAGTATCTTCTTTCGCTCGGCGTAAATGACCTCGCGGTGCTTATTCATCACGTCGTCGTATTCCACGACGTGCTTGCGGATATCGAAGTTGTAGCCCTCGACGCGGGTCTGGGAGTTTTCGATGGCTTTGCTCACCAGGGAGTGCTCGATGGGCACATCGTCCTCCATGCCGGCCCATTCCATGAAACTCTTCACCCTGTCGCCGCCGAAACGGCGCATGATATCGTCTTCAAGGGAAATGTAAAACCGGGAGCTGCCCGGGTCGCCCTGGCGCCCGGAGCGGCCGCGCAACTGGTTGTCGATGCGCCGCGCCTCGTGGCGCTCCGTGCCGACGATGTGCAAGCCGCCAAGCTCGACTACTTTCTCATGCTCCTCCCCCCACTCCTCATCGCTCACCTCCGGCGACCGGTTGCCACCAAGCAGGATGTCGGTGCCGCGGCCCGCCATGTTGGTGGCGATGGTGACGCCGCCGAGCTTACCGGCCTGGGCCACGATGCCCGCCTCTTTCTCGTGGAACTTCGCATTCAGGACCTGATGGGGAACACCCCGCCGGATGAGAAGGTCGCTCAAGTGCTCGGACTTCTCGATGGACACGGTGCCCACCAGAATAGGCTGCCCCTTCTCATGCAGCGCTTCGATCTCGCGCACCACGGCGTCAAACTTGGCCTTCTCGTTCTTGTATATCTGGTCGGGGAGGTCGTGACGGATCATGGGCTTATTGGTGGGGACGACGACCACTTCCAGCTTATAAATCTTGAAGAACTCCTCCGCCTCTGTGGCGGCGGTGCCGGTCATGCCCGCCAGCTTCTTGTAGAGGCGGAAGTAGTTCTGGAAGGTGATGGTGGCCAGGGTTATGCTCTCGCGCTGTATCTTGACCCCTTCCTTGGCCTCGATGGCCTGGTGCAACCCCTCCGAGTAGCGCCGGCCGAACATCAGCCTGCCGGTGAACTCGTCGACGATGATGACCTGCCCGTCCTTCACCACGTAGTCGCGGTCGCGCTTGAAGATGACTTGCGCCTTCAGTGCATTCTCCAGGTACTGGGTCACGGCGTAATGCTCTGGGTCGTAGATGTTGGGCAGATTGAGCCACTTCTCCATCTTGCCGATAGCTGCTTCAGTGAGCGTCGCCGCCCGCGTTTTTTCATCGACGACATAGTCCTCGCCCTCGCGCAGGCGCGGCACCAGACGGGCGAAGGTGAAGTACTTGTCCGCCGATTCCTCCGCCTGGCCGCTGATGATGAGGGGCGTGCGCGCCTCATCGATGAGGATGTTGTCCACCTCGTCGACGATAGCGTAGTTGAGGGGCCGCTGTACGCACTGCGACAGGTCCATGACCATGTTATCGCGAAGGTAATCGAAACCGAACTCGTTATTGGTTCCATAGGTTATGTCGGCCTCGTAGGCCTCGCGCCGCGAGATGGGCCGCAAGTAACGCCAGCGCTCGTCGCCCGAGTCGAAGGTAGGATCGTATAGGAAGGCAGCTTCGTGCTGAATGCTGGCGACGCTCGCGCCCAGCGCATGGAAAATGGGCCCCATCCAGTGGGGGTCGCGCTTTGCCAGGTAGTCATTGACCGTGACGAGATGGCAGCCCTGTCCGGTCAGGGAATTAAGGTACAGCGCCAGCGTGGCCACCAGAGTCTTGCCCTCACCGGTCTTCATCTCAGAGATTCTGCCCTGGTGGAGGACAATGCCGCCCAGGAGCTGGACATCGAAGTGGCGCTGACCGATGTTGCGCCGCGCCGACTCCCTTACCGCCGCAAAGGCTTCCGGCAGCAGCTCATCGAGGCTCTCGCCGTCGGCCAGCCTCTCCTTGAACTCCTGAGTCTTCCCGTGCAACTCCTCGGGGCTGAGCCGTTGGAACTCGGGCTCCAGAGAGTTTATCCTGGCCACAGTCGGCTGCTGGCGCCGTAGCACCTTTTCATTGGAGTCGCCTATGACATTGGTAAGCCATTTGAACATAGTTTAGCCTTCAGCAATCAGCTATCAGCATTTTTGATTTCTGATTTTTCACTTATCATGTGTCAATCAGCAATCTGCAATCAACAATCAAAAATCATATTTCATTCAAACATCGACCCCACGGATTCGCCGCAATGGATACGCCGAATGGCTTCACCCAGAAGGGGCGCTATGGGAAGGACCGAGATCTTGCCAATGCGCTTGTTTTCGGGCACTGGAACAGTATCGACAAGGACCAGTTCCTTCAGCTCGCTGCCCCCGATCCGCTCGATGGCCGGACCGGACAGGATGGGATGCGTGGCGCAGGAGTATACTTCCTTCGCCCCGAAATCCTTCAAAGCTCTCACCGCGTCCACGAGGGAACCCGCCGTATCGACTTCATCATCGAAAGTGAGGGCCCGCTTGCCCTTGACGTCGCCGATGACGTTCATCGTCATGCTCTTGCCGGTGTTGCCCAGCCGGCGTTTCTCGATTATCGCCAGAGGGGCGTCCAGCCGTGCGGCCAGGTCACGGGCCTTCTTGCTGATGCCGACATCGGTGGCCACCACCACCACGTCGTCCAGGTTCTTCTCCTTGAAATAACGGCTCAGGAGGTAGAGAGCCGTCAGTTCGTCCACGGGGATGTTGAAGAAGCCCTGGATCTGCCCCGCGTGAAGGTCCACTGTTAACACCCGGTGGGCGCCCGCCACGGTCACCAGATCGGCCACCAGGCGTGCTGTGATAGGGACGCGGGGCTGGTCCTTCTTGTCGGTTCGGGCGTAGGCGTAATAGGGCATCACCGCCGTAATGCGCGCCGCCGAGGCCCTTTTCGCGGCATCTATCATGATGAGCAATTCCATTAGATTCTTGTTGACCGGCGATGAGATGGGCTGAATGATGAATACGTCTCGCTCTCGGATGTTCTCCAGGATACGAACGAAGATGTTCTCGTTGCTGAACTCGAAGACCTCCGCTTTCCCTAGAGGGATTGTCAGATAATCACAGACTGCTTGAGCCAAGGCGGGATAGGCGTTTCCCGTAAATACCTTCAGCTCATCCATCATCAACTTCAGAACCTCCAAGATGAAGCTAAAATGGGGGTACGCAACGCCTCTAATATAGCACAAAAGGCACCTTCGGGCAATTTGGAGAAATGGTGGGGGACGTTCGCCACTACGGCCCTGGGGAGAGCCGAGCCTGGATCTGGGCGCGTTCCACCAGCCAGCGCATGGCGCGCACGCCGCGCGCCACGCTGGGGTAGCCAAGGACTCCGTAATCATGAAAACGGCTGATATGGCCATCGGTAAAGGGGCCGAATTGCGCCACCACAATCACGGGCTTGGTGGCCCCGCTGGCCAGGCCGGCGATGCGGCGGATGAGGCTATCGCTGATGCCGGGCGGCGCAAAGAGGGCCATGCATAGGACAATATCCACCCCCTCGTCCTCCAGCACGGCCGAAAGCGCAGCGATGGTCATGTCGTCGGTGGCGCTGGCGGTGAGATCGACAGGGTTGCGCATGGAGGAGAAGGGAGGCGCGACGGAGCGGATAGTCGCCTCGGTCTTTCTGGATAGCCTGGACATGGTCAGGGCGACCGGCGCATCTGGCCTCTCGACCTCATCGGTGGCCATGACGCTGTAGCCGCCGGCCGGGGATACGATGGCCGCCCGGTTCCCTCGCGGCGGAGCCACTTCGGAGAGCACCCGCGCCGCATCGCAGAGTTGCTCCTCGTCGGAGACCCGCTGCAGGCCGAATTGCCGGAAAGCGCCATCGATCAACCTATCGGAGCCGGCCAGACGGCCGGTGTGAAAGCTGGCCGCGGCCGCCCCGGAAGGGGTGCGCCCCGCCTTCAGGGCCACTACCGGCTTCACTCTCGCCGCCCTGCCCGCTGCCTGCAGGAAGGCGCGGCCGTTGGGAAGCGACTCCACGTACAGGGCGACGCAGGTGGTGCGTGGGTCATCCCGGAAATAGTCCAGGAAGTCCACCTCATCGAGGTCGACTTTGTTGCCCAGGCCGACGAAGGCGCGGAGCCCGAAGCCGAGGTTGCTCTCGATGCCCAGCGCCTCCACGCCCACGGAGCTGCTCTGGCTTATGAAGGCCACGCCGCCGCCCAGGCCGAGAGCGCGGTCGCCGTGCTCCACGAAAATGGTATCCAGGCGCTCCCGGGGCGCGAAGACGCCCAGGGTGTTGGGGCCAAGGATGCGCGAGCCGTAGTCTCGCACCGCCCGGCGCAGCCGGTCCTCCAGCGCCTGTCCTTCGGGGCCCGTCTCGCTGAAGCCCCCGGCCACTGGAACAATGAAGGGGATCCGGCGCCGACCGCAGGCCTCGGCCGCCTCCACAGCGGGTTCCGCGCTGGTGGCGATGACCGCCAGGTCCACATCGGGCGGCAAGTCCTCGATTCGCTTGTACACACGCCGGCCGAGGATCGTGCCCTCCGAGGGGTGGACGGGGTAGACCGGGCGGTCCGACCGCAGCAAAGTCTGGAAGATGATCCTGCCCACACGCCCGGCTCTGGCCGTGGCCCCGATAACCGCCACGGCGCGGGGTTTGAAGAGGCGATCCAGATTTGTAGTGCCCACGGCTTCTCCTATCGCTGGCGAGCATAGCACTGGCAGTGGAGAGGCGTCAAGGGCTTTGAGAAGCGTTAACCCAGACGGGGGAGCAAACTGGTGGGGGCCGTTTTCCTGATAACGAAGCTGGGGGGTTCTTCGAGAAGAAGGAGAACCATGTCTTCAAGGATGTGGCTGCGGAAGAGGGGGTGCGCTGATAATCTAAGGGGCGAGCTGAAAAGCGGGCCGTCTGGTGTGGCTACTCGATCGTGCAGCGAGTCACTCGTTGCGGCCCATCCAGCGTGGCAACGAAGCTATTGAGCAAGTCCCGGCCAACGAAGCCCCTGAGCGAGTTGACTCCTATTACTTCAGTTCCCGGGAAGTTCAGACCCATGATCTCAACATCTACGAGAAAAACAGCGACGTCGACATCATTCCCGTTGAAATCTTTCACGGATTCCAGCGCGAGCGGTTTCAAACCAAGCCTCCGGCACGACTGTAACGGGATCCCCGTAGTAGTTGCCCCTGTGTCCACCTCCAGCGTAATAGTCTCAGCAACACCGGGTGAATAGGGCCTCGCAACAGATGCCTCAAGTGCCGGGCATGGAGGAAGCAAATCGTTCAAGTAAGTCCATTCGTGCGTCAACGCGTCACTATCCTCTTCGGGCTGTTGATCCTCTTCTGAGGTGGCCCGTCAGTGCCAGCATAGGGCATATACAAATGCCGGTAGCCGAACCGTTTGTAGACTCGTTCCGCCAGACGGACGCGCTCCTGGTCAGAGTCAACGATTTCACCGTTGAGAATGGCGACATAATTCCCCTCGTACCGGGAGATAATCTCGTCGCGATGTTCCCGAAAATACTCCAGCGCCTCTTCGAATTCCTGGAGCTCCAGCGCTTCTCCGGTGAGATAGTGAAGGCCGCTTTCGCGAATCCTGCCGTGTTTGTCCCGTGGTTCCGGGCCTTCAGCCTTGGGAACGTCCTCTGGCATATCTCCTCCTTAGTCAAGTGGCTTCACGGCCGAGGAACGGCGCTGCTCAACTGCGAGAAGCCGTCAGATGTAGACTAGCACTTCCCCCAATACCCGTCAACCTGCTACCAAGCTCACCGCCGCGATTGACTTTTCGCCGTGGTTCGTCATATTATGCTCTGGCCCGCCTGACGACCTTCGCCAACCGTGATATACTATGGCTTGGAATGGAGTCAGAGTTGCATTGAACCCTGAGTGGGATGAAGAGAAGGCCGAAGGGAATTATCGTAAGCACCGCGTGGGTTTCGAGGAAGGCGCCACGATCTTCGCCGACCACTCTCCATTACCATTGATGACCCCGATCATTCCGCCGGATGAGCATCGTTTCATTGACGTCGGCGCCTCGGACAAAGGTCGCGTCCTGGTGGTGAGTTATACCGAACGCGGTGGCTCCACCCGCGTTATCAGTTGTCGCAAGGCAACACGAAGCGAACGGAGGCAATATGAAGAAGGTAGCAGCTGAATCAGCCCAGACGGAAGATCACGGCATGCGTGTCGGTTATGACTTTGCGGGCGGGGTTCGGGGCAAGCATTTTCGGGCGATTCAAGCCGGGTATGCCGTTACGATACATCGGGCAGATGGCACGACGATCAGGAGGGAAGTCGGACCTAAGGAAGGCATAGACAAGGCAACCTTCGAGCAAGCAAAGCTCTTCATGTTCTCCGACGTAGAACGAGAGATACAGCTTGCCAAAGCGAGTCAGGTGAATGAATCAGCCTTACTGTCTCTTGGTGTCACACCGGGCGGTGGCAACTTCATTGCCGCTCTTGGTCTCCTTTGTTACACAGAGTTTGGAGGAAAGCTCAAATATCGAGCGAAGACCGACTCAGAGAACTTCAACCGGTTCTTCGACGATCTTGGGCCGGATTACAAGGCGTTTCGAGCAAGCCCTGGGCGCCAGAACGGGGTATACGACGTCTTCCGTTGCGGGCTCGCCCACGAGTACTTCGTTAAGAAGAGCTGTGACATGGCGATGCTCGCCAGCGGCCCGGGGCCGGGAATCGGTAGGGATTCATCTGGACGCCTGTATTTTATTGTGGAGAGCTACTGTCGCGACCTCAGGCGGGCGTTCGATGAACTTGAGATTGTCTTGTATGGCAAATGATCGCCCCAGCTTCGCGTTGCGCAATACCGTGGCCAAATCGCGACAAAGTGAGTCAATTTCCTGGACGAAGGCGGCTCCTTGGCTTCTGAGACAACACCCACTAACCTTTACGAAATCGACCGCGAGAATATCGAGCATTGCGGCCGCTGCGGGCTGTGCCTGGCGGTCTGCCCCACTTATCGCGACACCGGCCTGGAGACCCAATCGCCGCGGGGCCGGGCGCAACTGATCAGGGCGGCTGTCGCCGGTGACCTGGCGGCGGGAGAGAACCTCCGGCGGCATGCCTACCACTGCATGGACTGCCGCGCCTGCGAGAGCGCCTGCCCCTCCGGCGTGCAGGTGAGCCGGGCGGTCATCGCCCTGCGGGCGCAGATGGAGGAGGGCCGCCCCCAGCCCTTCCTCAAGAACCTGGTCCTCCGGCATCTCATCCCTTATCCCAAACGACTCGAATACGCTATCCTGCCGCTGCGACTCTACCAGCGTAGCGGGCTGGAGCGACTCCTTCGAAAGACTGGCCTGCTGGACCGGCTTCCTGGCCCACTGCCCCTGATGGCGGACCTACTGCCTCCGCTCCGGGAGAGGCCCCTGCACCTTACCGTCCGCGAGATAACGCTTGCAAAGGGCGAGCGCAAACATAGAGTCGGATTCTTCCTCGGCTGCGCGATGAGCTTCCTTTTCCCAAAGGCCAGTCGCGCCACGCTGCACGTCCTCTCCGAGAACGGCTGCGAGGTTTTCACGCCGCGGGGACAGGTTTGCTGTGGCGCGCCGCATAGCGCCGAAGGAGACATCGAGACCCTCAAAGAGCTGGCGAGGCGCAATATCGATCTCTTCAGCGCTGATGACCTGGATACCATTGTCGCCGACTGCGCCGCTTGCGGGGCGATGCTCAAGGACTATGTCTGGCTGCTGGCGAAAGAGCCGGGGTGGGCGGAAAGGGCGAAAGCTTTCAGCGCCAAAGTCAAGGACTTCAGCGAGTTCCTGGCGGGCATCCCGCTGAGCGAGCGCCTGGGCGAGATAAAGCGCCGCGTCACCTATCACGACCCCTGTCACCTGAAGCACGCTCAGGGCATTAGCGTCCCGCCGCGTGAGCTCTTGCAAAGAATACCCGGACTGGACCTGGCGCCCATGCCGGAGCCGGACTGGTGTTGCGGCAGCGCCGGGATCTACAACCTGACGCATACGGCCCGGAGTCTGCGGATACTGGAGCGGACCATGGACAACATCGCCTCCACCAGGGCGGATGTGGTGGTGGCGGGCAACCCGGGTTGCCTGCTCCAGATGCGCCTGGGGGCGCAGCATCGTCGCATGCCCCTGTGGGTGGTCCATCCCTCCGAGCTCCTGTCCGAGGCTTACCGAACAGGAAATGCTGAATGATGAATGATAAATGATGAATGCAAGAGAGTCTGACCCCGGAATACTCGAAATTCTGAATTCTGTTCGTGTGTTCCGCGGTTCAAGTGTATTTGTGTTCACCTGTGTTTATCTGTGGTTCTGTCGGCGGTTGGGGGGATTCCTGCTCCCCGCTTCCCGCTTCGTGCTTCCCGTCAGATGCTGATTAGCGGCGACGTACAACGGGCCACTTTCCTCCAGCGCCTCAGCCGTTTCTCGGCTCTGGCAGAAATAGAGGGCGATAAGCACACCGCTTACCTCCCCAACTCCGGAAGAATGAGGGAGTTGCTCACGCCGGGCAGGCCCGTTTTTCTCGTGGAGCGACGAGGCTCTAACCGCAAGACGGCCTTTGACCTGGTCATGCTTGATTTCGGCGGGACGCTGGTATCGGTGGACGCGAGGCTGCCCAATCAAATTGTCGGTGAAGGGATTGAGAGCGGCCTCCTCGCGCCGTTCAAGGGGTACTCTTCAATCCGGAAGGAAGCCACCTACGGGGACAGCCGTTTCGACCTTCTGCTAGAGGAGGGGCCGCGCCGTTGCTACATCGAGGCCAAGTCCTGCACCCTGGTACGGGACGGCCTGGCTCTCTTCCCTGATGCGATCACGGCGCGGGGCGCCCGGCACATGCGCGGGCTCGCGGAGGCGAGGAGATCGGGACACGGCGCGGCGGTAGTCTTCGTTATTCAGCGAGCGGATGCCGTCCGCTTCTCCCCCGAGGATGAGACCGACCCCGAGTTTGGCCGGGCGTTGCGCGAGGCGGCGAAAGCAGGAGTCGAAGCCTACGCCTATCGCTGCCGGGTTTCGACGCGAGAGGTGGCGCTGGACAAGGAGATTCCGGTATGTCTTTGATGGACCTCCGCGAGATGACTCTTAGACCGATTGGTGTGGTGAGGAACAGCGTCAACCAACCCACTCAGGAGGGCTGGAAGGAGCTGGAGTCGGAAATCGTCCTGCGGCCGGAGCTGGCCGATGGCCTGTGGCGGATCGAGGAGTTTTCCCATCTGGTGATCATCTTCTGGATAGACCGCGTGGGCGATGAGCGCCCTTTGAAGGTGCACCCGCGCGGTAATCAGGGCTTGCCCCTCATGGGCGTCTTCGCCACTCGGGCGCCTCAGCACCCCAACCCGCTGGGCATCACAGATGTTGAACTCCTGGGGATAAATGGCAACGTCCTGCGCGTCCGTGGGCTGGATGCCCTGAACGGGACGCCGGTGCTGGACATCAAGCCGTATCTGCCGCCCGCCTTCGCGCCCGGCGAAATCCGCGTGCCGGAGTGGGTGTAGTGCCTAATGGACCCGTTTAGTCCTCTCCCACAGGGGAGAGGAAGCATACAATCACGCCCAGGCCAACATTAATAAGACAGCATTGCGACGCATTATGCCCCTACGTTTTCATGAGGTTCGATTCCTGCTAAAATAGCCCCATGAAGCCCGCAATGACCCCCATCAGAAGCCAGTACCTCCGCGTCAAGCAGAAATACCCCCACGCCATCGTCCTCTTCCGCCTGGGCGACTTTTACGAGACCTTCGACGAGGACGCGAAGATAGCGGCGCGGGAGCTGGAGATTGCCCTCACCTCCCGGGAGATGGGTAAGGGCAACCGCGTCCCCATGGCGGGCATACCCTATCACGCCCTGGAGAACTACCTGGCGCGGCTTATCAATCGCGGCTATAAGGTGGCTATCTGCGAGCAGATGAGCGATCCAGCGGCCAGCCAGGGGCTGGTGGAGCGCGAGGTGGTGCGCGTGGTGACGCCGGGCACGGTGGTGGAGCCGGGCCTGCTCACCCAGAAGGCGAACAACTACCTGGTGGCTGTGGCCCCGGGCGCTGAGGCGGTCGGCATCGCCTACGTAGATATCACCACCAGCGAGTTCGCCACCACGCAGCTTCCCACGAGGAATGCGGGGGCGGAGATCGAGAGGCTGCGCCCCTCGGAGGTCCTGGTGGCCAAGGGCGCCGAGGGCTCGGTTTCCTGGCTGGATGCCCCGGTCACCCATCTCGACGACCAGTGGTTCGAGTTGGGCGCGGCGCGGGAGACGCTCCTGCATCACTTCGAGGCGGCTTCCCTGGAAGGCTACGGCTGCGCCCATCTCCCTCTGGCCACAGCGGCGGCGGGAGCCATCATCCATTATCTTGAGGAGACGCAGAAGGGGGCGCTGACCCAGCTCAACGGCCTCAGCACCTACTCCGCCGAGGCCTACATGGTGCTGGACGCCCAGACGCGGCGCAACCTGGAGCTTTTCCAGAGCAACCGGCTCGGTACCGCGACCCACTCGCTTCTGTCCGTCATCGATCTGACCAAAACACCTATGGGCGGCCGGCTGCTGAAGCGTTGGCTGGGCCAGCCGCTCCTGGACCTTGCCGAGTTGAATAAGCGGCAAGACATGGTGGCGTGGTTCCACGAGAGCCTGCTGCGCCGAACTCAGGTGGCTGCCCTGCTGGGCGGCATTGGCGATCTGGAGCGCCTCGTCAACCGCATCCGCGCGAGCATCGCCAGCCCGAAGGAACTGGTGGCCCTGCGCCACAGCCTGGAAAAGGTCCCTCAGCTTCAGGAGGCGCTCAACTCGGGAGGCGCTCCCTTCCCGCTTCCCGCTTCCCGCTCCTCGCTTCAGGATGTCGTGGCGCTCATTTCCGGGGCCATCACTGACGACCCGCCTACTTCCGTCGCTGAGGGCGGCGTGATTCGGACCGGCTTCTCCAAAGAGCTGGACGGCATCCGCTCCGCCTCGAAGGACGCCAAGCAATACCTGGCGGGCCTGGAGCGGGAGGAGCGATCGCGCACGGGCATCAAGTCGCTGAAAGTCGGCTACAACAAAGTCTTTGGCTACTACATCGAGGTCAGCAAGCCAAACTTGAGTCAGGTCCCGGTGGACTACATTCGCAAGCAGACGCTGCTGGGCGCGGAGCGCTTTTTCACCCCGCAGCTCAAGGAGTATGAGTCCACTATTCTGAACGCCCAGGAGAGGATCGTCGAGCTGGAAGCGGCCATCTTCCGGCAGGTATGCTCCCAGGTGGGCGCCGCCGCTGAGGACATCCTGACCGCTGCTTCAGCGCTGGCCCGGGTGGATGTGTTCCTATCTCTGGCGGAGGTCGCGGCGCGCCACGGCTACGTGCAGCCAAAACTGACTGGGGAGGAGGGCATCGCCATCTCCGGCGGGCGTCACCCGGTGGTCGAGCAGGCCATCTCCGACGAGGCTTTCGTGCCCAACGACACCCACCTCTCCTGCGCCGACGACCAGCTCATCATCCTCACCGGCCCCAACATGTCGGGAAAGTCTACCTATCTCCGCCAGGTGGCCCTCATCGTCCTGTTGGCCCAGACGGGCAGCTTCATCCCCGCGGACGCGGCGACTATCGGCCTGGTGGACCGCATCTTCACCCGGGTTGGCGCTCAGGATGACCTGGCCACGGGGCGTTCGACCTTCATGGTGGAGATGGTGGAGACGGCCAACATCCTTAACAACGCCACCTCGCGCTCGCTGATTATCCTGGACGAGATCGGGCGCGGCACCAGCACCTACGACGGGCTCTCCATTGCCTGGGCGGTGGTGGAGTATTTGCACAATCACCCGCGCCTGGGGACGAAGACCCTCTTCGCGACCCACTACCATGAACTGGTACAGGTGGCCGAGGTGCTGCCCCGCGTGCGCAATTTCAACGTGGCGGTGGCGGAGGAGGGGGGAAAGGTGGTATTCCTACGGAGGGTCGTTCCCGGCGGCGCCGACAAGAGCTACGGCATCCACGTGGCGCAGCTTGCCGGGTTGCCCCGCGCGGTGCTGCACCGGGCCGATGAGGTCCTCCAGGACCTGGAGGCAAAGCATCTGCCGCGCCAGATAGGCGGGCGGCGGCGCGGCCAGGCGCCGGCGGAACAGTTGCCGCTCTTTGGAGCGCCCCGATCTCAATCGGGGCCCGTGCTGGAGGAGATCGCCAGCCTGGACGTCTCCTCCATGACGCCCTTGGAGGCCATCACCAAGCTTTACGAGCTGCAGCGCAAGCTCAACGGGTCCGCGCAATTGTAGGGGTATCCGAAAGACCACCGCGGTCTCTATATGCACACCCTCCCCTGCGCCATCGCGGTCTTCGGATATCCTCCCTCACGCCACCACGGTTCCGCTTGATCAGCAACTGACGTCGCTACCGCTCCTTGGTAAACAGCGGGAGGAAGAGCCAGTTCACCTTCGGCGCCGGAGTGGCGGTGGGCGCCACTGTAGGCGCGACGGTGGGAGTTCTGGGCCCAGGAGTGGCCGTGGGCGTAACCGTTCCCGAAGGCGTTGGCGTCACCGTTCCCGGCCCGGCTGGCGGGAGGCCCAAACTCAACCTGCCCGCCCCATACTGGTTGTTCTTGCCGAAGTTGCCCAGGGGTTTGGCCGAGCTTTCCAGTTGGGCCTGGATGCGGGCGGCGTCCCACTTGGGGTAGGCGGACTTCAACAGAGCCGCGGCTGACGCAGCGTAAGGGGCGGCGGCGGAGGTGCCAAAGAAGTTCTTCGGTCCGTAGGTTGCCGTGGAGATGCCGTCGGGCGCAGCGATGTCGGGCTTAGTGCGGCCGTCGGTCGTGGGCCCCTGAGAGCTGAAACTCTCAAGCCGGTCATTCAGGTAATTGGCGGCCCCCACAGCTATGGCCGCTTTGGTGTCCGCGGGGACGGTGAGGCTGCCCTCCGGAGTCTTGTACTTCAAGTTGAAGCCGGAAGAGAACAGCGAGAATTTCGCGTCTCGCCTCGTGTCGTATTTCTTTATGCCGATGTGGTAGAAGCCTGTGGTGGTGACAAAGAAGTTGATGAACTCCGTTGGGGCTTCGGTGCCCCTTTGCCAGTTCAATGAGTTGGCTACCTCGCGATAGGTGTTATCATAGAGATACATGTCATAGTCATTGTCGGAATATCCCCAACGATCATCCCAACTCAACGAAAGCGTGATAAAGGAGCCGCCGATGGCATACAAGGAATTGAAATTGCTGCCGCCAGAAAAATTGAGGTAGGTATCACCTTCAGGGTCAGCCCACTTGCCACCCCAATGCGTCTCGGCCTCGTTCCCGGCGGCATTGAACCACAAGATGCCGAAGTTCTCCCGCGCGTTCGTCACCACATCGTTGATGGGGCCAGTGCCGTCGGCAGGACCGGCGTTGAACCACCCGATCGAGCAGGAGATGATGTCGACCTTGCTGTTGATAAGCCAGGTGACGGCGTTGGCGAACTCGATGTCAGTCTCAAAGTTGGCCAGGTACAGCTCGGCGTCGGGCGCTACGTCGTAAACGATCTCCGCCAGGGAGGTCCCGTGAGATTCGCGCTGGCCCGTTATGTCCTTGCTGATGCGGAAGGAGCGAGAGATCACTTTTGCCGGCAACTCCGTACCGAGGAGGGACTGATGGCCATCGAAGCCCAGGTCGACCAGACCGACCTTTACTCCCTTCCCCGTGATGCCTGCCTTGTGCCAGGCATCGGCGCCAATAACCGACAGGCCTTCGCCGATAACCGCTGGAGCGGCCATCTTGAGGGGCTTGGCCAGATAGGGGCGCCTGACGAAGGAGACCTGGGGCAGGTCCGCCAGGCTGCCCAGGGTCGGGACGGGCACACTCATCTGGGCGAAACGTTCATAGGTAGTCTCCAGCGTGGCCCCCAGGGCCTCGGCCGCCTTAATAGCCGCTTCCGTTTCGCTGGCGCTGGTCTCAACAACCACCCTCGTCATCTCTGAAGCGAGGGCGATGCCGCGCGAATCCGCGAAGTCCTTGACGCGGACGGGTCCTCCTTGTTTATAGGCGGCCAGGAGGTCCGAAAGCCCCGAGTCCATTTTCAAATGCCCCTTTTGCGACGTGGACTGGGGCAGCCCTGCACTTGATTCAGGGGGCCTGGCTCTCTGCGAGAAAGCGATGCTTTGGTTGTTGGCCGAGGGCGCCATCGCAACAACGATGCTCGCTATCGCCAAAAAAAGGGCCTGAGGGATTACCCTCAACTTGCGGCCGCGAATCCCCTTCATTACCTTCTCCTTAACGTCTCAAGGGTACCGCCCTCAAGGGCAGCCGGATCGCTTTCACGGAGCCTTCCTTCGAAAGCCTGCAAAGTTCGCTGAGAGGAACCTGGGCCTGGACCAGCCCGCCCGAACGGGTCTCCTCCTTGATAGAATAGCCCGCGGGTAGCCGGCCCTCCTTGTCGCCCATCTCGACGACGACGCGCACCGCGCCGTCGGAGTAGCCGATGCCGTACTGCTGAGCGAAGGCAGCCGGGTCTGGCGAGGCGAAGAGCTGGTACAGACGATTCTCCAGCTTGGGACAGTCCGTGGACTTGGCCGGGGTTGGGGACGACGCCGGCCCAGCCGGCGCCGCCGGGCCGCAGGCCAAGACCAGGAGTCCGCCTAACAGGACTATCGAGACAGATGCTTCCGCCGACCCCATCTTACCTCCGATAGGCGAGTATAGCATACTTGGGAAAGCGTGGCAATTGGCGTAGAAGCGGGAAGCGAGAAAGACAACGGGCAGCGCCTTGACGACTCAGAAACGACGGGTTAGAATGGACACGGTGCTGGACTGGCGCCCTTCGTTAAGCAGGCATCAGCGGAGTAAAGGAGTCTGAAATGGCCGGCAAGAGGACCAGCGCGTTTGTCGTTATGCTCGCCCTGTTCCTGGGGGGTTGCACGGCCGCCGCCCCCACGGCCCCTCCTCCACCCAAAGCTCCGGACACCGCAACGGCGACGGCGGTTCCAAAGCCAGCGACCAAGCCGTCCCCTCCCGCTGCGGCTCCATCTGCCGCCACGCCCGCCGGCAAGCCTGTGACGGCTCCAGCGGCCGCCGAGACGTCTCTACAGTGGTTCGGGCACGCGACTTTCCTTTTGACGAGCGCGGAGGGAGCCAAGGTCCTTCTCGACCCCTTTGGCCCGCAGGTTGGCTACACTGTTCCTGTGTTGAGGGCCATCGATGCGGTCACGGTCACCCACGAGCATGGCGACCATAATAACGTCGCCCTGGCGGGGGAAGGAGCCGCCGTATTGCGAGGTCTGACTGGGGACGGCTGGGCCAATATAGACCAGACCATGAAGGGGACCAGGATAAGGACGGTGGCGACCTTCCATGACGCCAGGGAAGGCGCCGAGCGAGGCAGAAACGCCGTTTTCATCTTCGAGGTGGACGGGATGAAACTGGCGCACCTGGGCGACCTGGGGCACGAGCTGACTCCGGCTCAGGTTTCCGCCGTCGGGCCGGTGGACGTGGTTATGGTACCGGTAGGCGGCTTCTTCACCATAGACGCCGCTACGGCGGCGAAGGTCGTGGGCCAGCTTTCCGCCAAAGCCATAATCCCCATGCACTACCGCACGCCCAAATTCAGCCCCAACAACGCAATGACCGGCGTGGACGATTTCCTGAAGGATAAGAAGGTCGAGCGCCTCAATAGCACCACGTACAAATTCAACAAGGCCGCCCTGCCAGCCACGGCCACCGTTTACGTACTGAACTACGAATGACCAGGTGCATCCGAAAAGACCGGGGCCTTCCAGCCTTTTTCGCGGACCCTGGACTGGAGGTCCCTGGGAAATCGCTGTCTTTCCGCGCGAGAAAGCCTTGACTTCCAAAACCACCCTGTGTTAGTCTATTTAGACTGGCTAAGGGGAGCCAAACGCCACTCTTCTTCGCAGAGAAGTGGCGCTTTTTTCCGTAAAGAGAGATTTGCGGCTGGTTTGATGTCGGCACAGTTTCGTGAAACTCCCCGCCTGTCGCGAGAGGCGCCGCCCCTCCGGAGTGACCCCCATACCCTTCACCGCCCTTGCTTTGTCCCGGCGTCGCACAGACTTCATGATCATCGTTGTCATACCCCACCGTGACATCCTTCTTCTGAATTTTCCTGCTTCTGGCCATCAGTGCACAATATAGTCGAGAGGAGGGATCTTTGAGTCCTGATACTGCCAAGGGAATCGAGGTGACGTTGCTGGGGATGACGCTGGAGTTCATCATCCTCGGCGTCGTACTTTTCGCCATGGTCGTGCTGGAGCGAGTTTTCCGGCCGGCGGCCGAATCAAGGGAAGAGGAGCCTGCGCTGGCAATCGAGGCATCGACGGCGGTCCCGCCTCTCCCTGAAGGCGAGGTTGTGGCCGCCATTTCCATCGCCCTTGCCCACGCGGAGAAGGCCAGGGGCAAGTAGCCTGGGGCACTCAAAAAACAGGAGAGTTTAATGGCAAAGAAAGTTGGCGTCATCGTCAACGGCAAACGGTACGAAGTGGAAGTGGGGGATCTGTCAGGTTCTCCTATCACCGTGACTGTGGATGGGACGGACTACGCTGTGGAAATCGAGGGTGGGACACTGCGTGCAGAGGCTGCCGGCGCGCCTTCGGTGAAAACCGAGGCTCCACCCCGCGCACCAGTTGTTCCGACGCCACCTCCCTCGATACCGAAGCCCAGCGCCCCGGCGGCGGGCGGCGCCAGGTCTATAGCTGCCCCCATGCCGGGGAAGATACTGGCCGTCGCCGTGAAGGTGGGGGATAAGGTGGCTTTCGGGCAGGAGGTCTGCACCCTGGAGGCCATGAAGATGGAGCAAAGCATCAAGAGCACCGCCGATGGCGTCGTTAAGGAGGTGCTTGTCAGCCCCGGGGACACCGTTCTCTATGGCAAGGTCCTGGTGGAGCTCGAGTAAAGGTTTGGAAGGATAAAGATGGATCCGCAAACGGTACTGCAACTCACTGAGGGCCTGCGCGGGATAACCTGGCAAGTCGTTGTCATGATGCTCATCGGCGGCGCCCTGATCTACCTGGCGATTGGTAAACAATATGAGCCTGTATTGCTGCTGCCCATCGGGTTGGGGGCCATCATCACTAACATCCCGGCCACGGGCATGATGGAGAAAGACGGCGTTTTCCTGATTCTGAATGAGTTCGGGATCAACACCGAACTGTTCCCCTTGATCATCTTCATCGGCATAGGGGCCATGACGGATTTCGGCCCGCTTCTGGAGAGGCCCTATACGGTGCTCCTCGGGGCCGCGGCCCAGTTCGGTATCTTCGGCACCCTGATCATCGCCACGTTGCTCGGGTTCAAGATCAATGAGGCTGCGTCTATCGGCATCATCGGCTCGGCGGATGGCCCGACCTCGATTTACGTCGCCAGCAAGCTGGCGCCGAACCTGTTGGCCCCCATCGCGGTGGCCGCCTATTCATACATGTCGCTGGTGCCCGTGATTCAGCCTCCCATTATGAGGCTGCTTACCACCAAGGCGGAGCGCCGCATACACATGGAGTACAGCACGCGAGAGATTTCCAACACGACGAGGATTCTTTTCCCCATCGTGGTGACCGTTGTCACCGGAATTCTCGTGCCTCTGGCCACTCCGCTTATCGGCTTCCTTATGTTTGGCAACCTTCTCCGCGTCGCCGGAGTGGTGGAAAGGCTCAGCCACACCGCGCAGAACGAGTTGGTGAACATCGTGACCGTCTTCCTGGGGTTCACTATCGGCGCGACGATGATTGGTTCGAAGTTCCTGGAGCCGGCGACAATACTGATTATCGCCATGGGTGTTGTCGCCTTCGCCCTGGACACGGCCGCGGGCGTGCTATTCGGTAAGATAATGATGTGGATCAGCGGCAGGAAGATTAACCCCCTCATCGGCGGGTGCGGCATCTCCGCTTTTCCTATGTCAGCGCGTGTGGTACAGAAGGTTGGAGCGGAGGAAGACTTCACCAATCATTTGCTTTTCCATGCCATGGGTTCTAATACGGCAGGGCAGATAGCTTCGGTTGTGGCTGGCGGCATCGTCCTGGCCCTGCTTCTGAAGTAGGGGGAAGGAGTCTCACGGATAATGGCTGTCGATAGAAAGTGGTTTCAACTGGGCGTAGAAGACACCTTCAAGGCGGTGGAGTCCAGTCCCAAGGGTCTGGGTGACGAAGAGGCCAGGAGGCGCCTGGCGCAGTATGGACCAAACGAGCTGGCCGAGAAGGGCAAGCAGTCGCCCATCCTGCTCCTCATAGAGCAGTTCAAAAGCCCGCTGATCCTTATCCTCTTGGCGGCTTGCATTGTGTCTGTCGCCATCGGCGAGGTGATGGACGCCATTGTGATCTTCGCTATCGTCTTCTTCTGCGCGATGCTTGGCTTCGTGCAGGAGTTCCGCTCGGAGAAGGCGATGGAGGCGCTGAAGAAGATGGCCGCCCCCATGGCGACAGTGCTGCGCGGCAGGGAAGAGACACAGGTTCCCGCTGCGGAGTTGGTTCCAGGCGACGTCGTAATTATCCATACCGGCGACCGCATACCGGCGGACTCCCGCCTCACCCACGTTGCCGACCTCCAGGTCGACGAAGCTTCCCTCACCGGGGAATCGAACCCGGTCCCCAAGTTCACTCATCCTATAGAGGGTGAGGAGGTGCCCCTGGGCGACCGCCGAAACATGGTCTATATGGGGACCGCCGCCACCTACGGGCGGGGCGAGGGCGTCGTCGTGGCCACGGGCATGAAGTCGGAGTTTGGCAAGATAGCCCAAATGATCCAGGAAGTGGAGGAAGGGGAGACTCCTCTTCAGGAGAGCCTGGGGGTAGTCGGCAAGTGGTTGGGCATAGGCAGCCTGGCGATAGTGGCCTTCGTGGCCCTGCTCGGCGTTCTCCGGGGCCACGAGATCCTGGAGATGTTCATCTGGGCTGTCAGCCTGGCGGTGGCCGCCGTGCCGGAGGCCTTGCCCGCCGTGGTCACTATTTCCCTGGCCATCGGCGTGCAGCGCATCGCCAGGCGCAACGGCATAATTCGCAAGCTTCCCGCGGTGGAAACCCTGGGGTGTTGCAACTACATCTGCTCCGACAAGACGGGCACCCTCACGCAAAACGAGATGTCCATCCGCAAGATATACGTCAACGGCGACTTGGTGGAAGTCACCGGCGTCGGCTATGAGCCCAAGGGCGACTTCATGCTCCACGGGAAGGTGATCGATGCGACCAAAGCGGGCCCGCTCAGGACCCTCCTGGAGTCGGTCACGCTGTGCAACGACAGTCGGCTGGTGGCCGTCGATGGCGCCTGGAAGATCCACGGCGACCCCACCGAGGGCGCCATGGTGGTGGCCGCCGCGAAGGCGGGCATCTCCCACGAGAAAATAGCGGAGCTGTACCCGCGAGTGGGCGAGATTCCCTTCTCTTCCGAGACCAAGCGTATGACCACCATTCATCAGACGCCAGCGGGACAGCTCGCTTGCGCCAAAGGCGCCCCGGAGGTAATCCTGGACTCATGCGTCTGCATCCACCAGGACGGCAAGGACCGGCCGATCACCGACGCCGACAGGCAGAAGATCCTTGAGATGAACCAGCAAATGGCTTCGGACGCTCTCCGCGTGCTGGCGGTGGCCCACCGTCCCCTCAATGGCGCTGTCTCTCACGAGGCCGCGGAACAGGATATGGCCTTCGTTGGCCTCGTCGGGATGATCGATGCGCCGAGGGAGGAGGTCAAGGATGCCATCAAAGAGTGCGATCGCGCGGGCATCAGGTCGGTGATGATTACAGGCGACCATAAGCTCACCGCCGTGGCCGTGGCCAGGGAGCTGGGCCTTATGAAAGAAGGCGGCCTGGCAGTGACGGGCGCTGAGCTGGACAAGATGGGCGACGAGGATTTCGACAAGGTCGTCGAAAAGATTCAGGTCTACGCTCGCGTTTCCCCTTCTCATAAGCTCAGGGTCGTGGAGGCCCTTCAGAAGAAGCGCTATGTCACCGCCATGACTGGCGATGGCGTGAATGACGCCCCTGCCTTGAAGAAAGCGGATATCGGCGTGGCCATGGGCATCACCGGGACCGATGTGAGTAAAGAGGCCGCCGCCATGATCCTGGTGGACGACAACTTCGCCTCCATCGTAGCGGCGGTGGAGGAGGGCCGGGGAATCTTCGGGAACATCAAGAAGTACCTGGCCTATCTGCTCGCGGCCAACGCCGGCGAGATCATACTAATGATTTTCGCCAGCATGCTCGGCCTTCCCCTGCCCCTCATCGCCATTCAACTCCTCTGGCTCAACCTGACCACCGACGGCCTGCCGGCCCTGGCGCTGGCCATCGACCCACCAGACCCGGACATCATGGACCGGCCGCCTCGCGACCCCAACCAGGGCATATTCACGGGGAAGCTGGTGTCTTTCATCCTCGTGATCGGTCTGTTGATTGCCATAGCTACCTTTGTCGTCTTCTATTTCTGGGCGGATGTGGATCCGGGCGAGCATCCCGACATTGTGGAGAAAGGCCAGACCATGGCTTTCACGACTATCACCATGTTCGAGATGTTCCACGTCTTCAACTGCCGCTCGGGCCGTCACTCCATCTTCAAGATCGGCTTCTTCAGCAACAGGTGGATGGTCTACGCCGTTGCCCTGTCCATCACCATGCAGGTGGCCGTGGTACAGGTGCCCTTCCTCCAGCCGCTGTTCCACACCCAGGGCCTCGAGCCCATCGATTGGCTGGTGGTGGTGCTGGTTGGCTCCATGGCCTTGTGGTCGGTGGAGCTCTGGAAGCTGGGGTCACGCCGGCTCAGCAGGGGCAAGGAGTCAGCTATCTTCTAGCTATCAGCGGTCAACTCTCAGCAATCAGCACTGAAACCAAGGTCGCTGCGATCTCTGAGACCGCAGCGGCCTTCAGTTGGTTAGACGCGCCGGACGCGTCTGACATGTCGGACCCGTCGGACAGGCGACCGCTGGTAGGGGCACGGCATACCGTGCCCCTACGATTTCAAATAGGCATCAATGGCCGCCGCCGCCCGCTTGCCCGCGCCCATGGCGCTGATGACGGTGGCGGCGCCGGTAACGATGTCGCCGCCCGCCCAGACGGCGGTCTTGCTGGTCTTTCCGCTCTCCTCATCGGCGACGACGGTGCCGTGGCGCGTGGTATCCAGCCCCTTCGTGGTACCCGGGACAAGGGGGTTGGGACTGGTGCCCACGGCGATGATGACCTGGTCCACATCAAGGGTGAACTCGCTGCCCGGCTTGACAACGGGGCGGCGGCGGCCGCTGGCGTCGGGCTCACCCAGCTCCATCTCGTAGCACTCCATGCCCTCAACCCACCCCTGGCTGTTGCCCAGAACCTGCTTGGGGTTGGTCAGGAGCTTAAAGATGATGCCCTCCTCTTTGGCGTTCTCCACCTCCTCGCGGCGCGCCGGGAGCTCTTCCTCCGAGCGGCGATAAACGATGTAGACCTCCTCCGCCCCCAGCCTCTTGGCGCAGCGGGCGGCATCCATGGCCACGTTCCCGCCGCCGACGACGGCGACCCTCTTGCTCTTCTTCACCGGCGTATCGTAGTCGGGGAAGAGGTATGCCTTCATCAGATTGACGCGGGTCAGAAACTCATTGGCTGAATAGACGCCGTTGAGGCTCTCCCCCGGGATATTCATGAAGGTGGGCAGCCCGGCGCCCGTCCCCAGGAAGACGGCGTGGTAGCCGTCGGCGAGAAGCTCGTCAACGGTGAGCATCTTGCCGATGACCGAGTCCAGCCTGATCTCGACGCCCAGCGATGCGACGTATTCCACCTCGGACCTGACGATGGCCTTGGGCAGGCGGAACTCGGGAATGCCATAGACGAGCACGCCTCCCGGCAGATGCAGGGCTTCAAAGATGGTGACCTGATGCCCGAAACGGGCGAGGTCAGCGGCGGCGGTGAGCCCGGCGGGACCAGAGCCGACTACGGCCACTCTCCTTCCTGTGGAAGGGGGAATGATCGGCTTCATCTTGGTCCCTTTCCCAAGGTCCCAATCGGCCACGTACCTCTCCAGCCTGCCAATGGCCACGGGCGCGTTCTTCCTGGCCAGGGTGCAGACCTTCTCGCACTGGCTTTCCTGCGGGCAGACACGGCCGCAGATGCCGGGAAGGTTGCTTGTCCTCTTAAGGATACGCACCGACTCTTCCATATCCCCCATACGCAGGGCTTTGATGAACTCCGGTATCTCAATGCCCACCGGGCAGCCGGCCACGCAGTTACGGTTCTTGCATTGAATGCAGCGGTTCGCTTCAAACATGGCCTCCTTCTCGCCATAGCCCAGCGCCACCTCGTCGAAGACGGTCGCTCGCTTCTTGGGCTCCAGGTGGGGCATCTCCTGTCGATTCAAATTTAGCGCCGGCATCTCTCATAACCTCCCATTAAGCGCGCTGACAAACGTGGTCCTTCCAGGCCTCCAACGAGCAACTCTCCTCTTCCAGGTAAATGCAGCGGCGAGCGATAAGCTGGTCCCAGTTCACCAAGTGGCCATCGAAGTCCGGGCCGTCGACGCAAGCGAACTTGGTGGCCTCCCCCACCGAAACGCGGCAGACGCCGCACATGCCCGTGCCGTCCAGCATGATGGGGTTGAGGCTGACAATGGTCTTCACGCCGAAGGGCTGCGTGGTCTTCGCGCAGAATTTCATCATGATGGTCGGACCGATGGCGATCACCCTATCCACCTTCTCGCGTTCCAGCAACTCCTTCAACGGCTCGGTGACCAGCGCCTTCCGTCCACAGGTGCCGTCGTCGGTGACGATAATGAGCTCGTGGCTGGCCGCCTCCATCCTGTCACCCCAGAAGAGCAGGTCCTTGCAGCGGGCGCCCATGATGGAGATGACCTTGTTCCCCGCCGCCTTCATGGCGCGCGCCACGGGGACGACGATGGCGGCGGCGAAGCCGCCGCTGACGCAGACCACCGTCCCGAACTTCTCCACTTCCGTGGGTATGCCCAGAGGGCCGACGAAGTTGGCCAGACTGTCGCCCGCCTTGAGACAGGCCAGCTCCTGAGTGGTCTTGCCCGCCTCCATGAAGACCACGGTGACGAAGCCCGAATCACGATCGTAATCGGCTATGGTGAGGGGGATGCGCTCCCCTTTTTCGTGGACGCGCAAGATCACGAACTGCCCCGGCAAGGCCTTGCGCGCCACGGCTGGGGCGTCGATCCTGAAAAGGTGGATTTCCGGCGTCAGGTCTTCTCTCTCAACGATGCGATACACTCCGTACCTCCTGTCTTAGCTTTCAGCCATCAGCAGTCAGCACTCAGCCCCGCTGGGATGGCGGTATTCACGCGAAGCCGCGAACCGGATTCAGCCCGTCCGGGGGGGATGGCTTATCGGACTCGTCCGACCTGTCTGACGCGTCGGACTCTCCAGGAATGGTGGCGCACCATTGCCGGATTCCTCGCGGGACAAGGTCTTGCCCAGGACGCACCGAATTCGACCGCCCGCTCGGAAAGACAGTAAGGAGCTTTCTTGCTTATCACGCGTCCTGTCGTCCCCCAACAATGAGCAGGCGGCTTGGCCCAACCCTCCGGCCACGACGGAGCGTGGCCCTCCGCCGCGCCGCCGCCATTCACCGGAGGGACGCGCTTTGTCGCGTCCGCGATGGTTGCCCCACTTGCCGCCGATAGCTGAAAGCTGTCGGCTCTCTCCTTTATAACAAAAAGAGGACGCCCCGACAAGAGCGTCCTCTGCGTACTTACGCTGATTTGCCCCTGGCGTGGCTCTAGGCGGCAACCTTTTCTATCCGCACCGCGCAGACCTTCAGTTCCGGGATCTTGGCCACCGGGTCGAGCGCGGCGTTGGTCAGCCGGTTGGTGGGCGCCTCAGAGAAATGGAAGCTCACGCAGGCGACGCCTTGCGGCGAGTTGTTGCTGGTCCTGGCCCTTGCCGAGACTGTACCGCGACGGGAGACGAGCCTGACCATCTCTCCATCGGCGATGCCCAGTCGCGCGGCGTCGGCCGGATGCAACTGGACCTCCTCCTCGCCTTTTAGGGTATTGAGGCCGGCGACCTTTCGGGTCATGGTGCCGGTATGGTACTGGTACAGGCTGCGTTCGTTAGTGAGAATGAAGGGATACTCTTCAGTGGGCATCTCCATGGGCGCTATGTAGCGCAACGGGCTGAACTTGCCCTTGCCGCGCACAAAGGCGCCCTTATGCAGCACCGGCGTCCCGGGATGGTCCTCCGTCGGGCATGGCCACTGGAGCCCGGCTTCGGCGATGCGGTCGTAGGTTATACCTCGGTAGGACGGCGCCAGACTGCGCATCTCGTCGAAAATCTGCCGCGGCTCGGCATAGTCAAAGCCTTTGGCGCCCATCCTACGGGCGATCTCGCTGGTTATCCACCAGTCGGGGTGGGCATCACCCACGGGCTCGATGGCCTTCCGCACCATCTGGACGCGGCGCTCAGTGTTGGTGAAGGTACCGTCTTTCTCGGCGAAGGAGGCTCCGGGCAATACCACGTCCGCAAGCTGGGCCGTCTCCGTCATGAAGATGTCCTGCACCACAAAGAAGTCGAGCTTCTTGATCGCCTCGACGATGTGGCTGGCGTTGGGGTCGCTGAGCACGGGGTTCTCCCCGACCAGATAGATGGCCTTGACCTTCCCGCTGCCCGCACTGTCGAAGATCTCGGTCAGCGTAAGGCCGGGCTTCTCGCTCAGCTTGGCGCCCCAGGCCTTCTCGTACTTGTCTCTGACGGCGGCATCCGTCACCGGCTGATAGGCCGGATAGACGTTGGGCAGAGCGCCCATATCGCAGGCCCCCTGGACGTTGTTCTGGCCGCGTAGCGGGTTGACCCCGGCGGAGGCCTTGCCGATGTTGCCCGTTATCATGGCCAGGTTCGCGATGGCCAGGACGTTATCGGTGCCGTGGCTGCTCTGAGTGACGCCCATAGCGTAGATTATCGCTGCCGGGCTGTTGGCGGCGTACATGCGCGCCGCCGCGGCGACCTTGTCCTTCGGGACGCCGGTTATGCGCTCGACCGTGTCGAGATCGAAGTCGTCCAGCGACTTCGAGAAGGCTTCAAACTCCTCGCAGCGCTCCTCGATGAAAGCGCGGTCGAGGAGACCCTCGTCGCGGATCACGCGCGCCATGCCCATCAGCAGGGGCACATCGGTCCCCGGCTTATTCCGGAGCCAGATGTCCGCATAGTCGCACATCCTGACATGTCGCGGGTTGGCCACGATGAGCTTGCCGCCCTTGGGCAAACTCTGGTAAATCTGCATCCAGATGACCGGATGGGCTGAGGTGGTGTTGGCGCCGATGGCGAAGACGCAGGCCGAGTCCCTGAGATCTGAGATCGGGTTCGTCATGGCCCCACTGCCGAAGGCGGCGGCTAGACCAGCCACCGTGGGGGCGTGTCAGAGGCGGGCGCAATGGTCCACATTGTTGGTCCCCATCACCGCCCGGGCGAACTTCTGGACGACGTAGTTCTCCTCATTGGTGGCTTTGGCCGAGGAGACGGCGGCGAACTGGTCCCCTTTGTAGTTGGAGAGCTTGCTGGCCACCAGATCGAGGGCCTCATCCCAGCTCGCCTTAACGAACTGGCCGTCCTTTTTGATGAGAGGCGCGGTCAGGCGGTCCGAGCTGTTAATGAAGCCAAAGCCGAAACGGCCTTTGACGCAAAGGCTCCCCCGGTTGACGGGGCTCTCCCTGTCCCCCTGGACCTCGACGACCTCGTTGCCCCGGACGCCCAGGAATAGGGAACAGCCCGTGCCGCAATAGGAGCAGATAGTCTTGACCTGGCGCGTCGCCTGCCTGGATTGCCTGGGGACAAGGGCGCCCGTGGGGCACCTGACAACGCATTCGCCGCAGGACTCGCAGGTGGACTCAACGATGGGTTTATCGCCAGCGGTGCAGACCTTGGCGGAGTAACCGCGAAAGGCCAGATCGATGGCGCCGACGGCCGCGACCTCGTGGCAGGCCCGTGTGCACTTAGCGCAGAGAATGCATTTGTTGAGGTCGCGGGTAAAGAAAGGGTTGCTCTCGTCAAGGGGCAGGAGTTGCGTGCCCCGGCGCAGCCTGCCGAAATGCTCCTCTTCAATGCCCAAATACCGGGCCACCTTCTGCAAGTCGCACCGCTGGTTCTTGGCGCAGGTGAGGCAGTCCCCGTGGTGGTTAGCGATGATAAGCTCCATGGTGATGCGGCGGGACTGGCTCACCCTGGGCGTCTCGGTATGCACCACCATCCCGTCCGCCGCCGGGGTAGTGCAGGAGCTGACCAGTCCCCTCATGCCGTCGATCTCCACCACGCACAGGCGGCACCCCCCATAGGGGGTCAGATCGGGGTCATAGCACAGCGTGGGAATGTAGATGCCCGCGTCCAGCGCCGCCTGAAGCACAGTGGCTCCTTTCGGCGCTTCGACCCTGCTCCCGTCGATGGTGAGGGCAATAGTTTCTTTATCTAACACAGCCGTGGGGGCTTTCAGCACCACTGTTCCGCTCCTAGTCTTCTTCCAGGTCACACCGCAGGCATCGATTCGCCTCTTCGATGGCGCTTGCCTCAGAGAAACCGCACTCCACGAGGTCGAAGGTCTTAAGTCGCTTACCCACCGGCAGCGCCCCGATCTCAATCCGGCGCCGTTCCCCTTCGTCTATCGCGGACAGCGTCGTCAGATCCTCAGGCGGCGCCAGCGCCCGGTCTATGGTCCCCGCGCCACCGAGGTACTTATCTATGGAGATGGCTGCCTGCCTTCCCGCGGCGATAGCTTCGATGACCGAGCTCGGCCCGCTGGCCACGTCCCCACCGGAAAAGACGCCCGCCACGTCCGTAGCCAGGGTATCCGGGTCCACGTGCAAGACGCCTCCCCTGCCGGTGCGCAAACCCATGGCCTCGAACACCTGAGGGGCTTGCCCCACCGCCGTGACAACGGCATCGAAGTCCCGGTCGAACTCGCTGCCGGATATGGGCGTGGGGCGTCTCCGGCCACTGGCATCCACCGGCCCCAACTCCATGCGTACACTCTGCATCCGAAGGTGTCCATCGCGGCGCGAGATGCTTTGCGGCGCGACGAGGAACTCCACGTTGACGCCTTCCTCGATGGCCTGCTCGATCTCCTCCTCGGCAGCGGGCATCTCATCTCGCGTACGGCGGTAGAGGATGCTCACCTCTTTGGCGCCCAGGCGCCGCGCCGTTCGGGAGGCATCTATGGCGGCGTTGCCGCCGCCGACGACCGCTACCCGGTCCCCGAGCTTCACCTTCTTGCCGAAACTCACGTCCCGCAGCAGGGACACGCAATCGACTACCCCTTCGGCATCTTCGCCGGGGACGCCCATCTTCAGCCCGGCGTGGGCTCCCATGGCCAGGAATATGGCGTCGAACCCCTGCTCGCGCAGCCAGTCCAGGGAATCGACCCGGGCGTTAGTCCTTATCTCAACTCCGGCCTTCTCGATCCAGTCGATTTCAGCGTCCAGCACCTCTTCGGGCAGACGATATCTGGGGATGCCGACCCTCATCATGCCCCCGGCCTTGGCCAGCGCTTCGAAGACGGTCACGCTGTGGCCGTTCTGGGCCAGATAGTAGGCCGCCGTCAAGCCGGCCGGGCCGGAACCCACCACAGCCACGCGCTTCCCGGTTGGCGGCGCAACCGGCGGTCGGGCCATCTTCTCGGCGTGGTCAGCGGCAAAGCGCTTCAGCGCCCTGATGGCTATAGGTTCATCCACCTGCCCGCGACGGCACTTCGCCTCGCAGGGGTGGAAACAAACATAGCCGCAGACGGAAGGGAAGGGTATCCGCTCGCGGATGACCGCCATGGCCTCGTCGTATTTCCCCTGAGCGATAAAACGGATATAGCGCGGCGCGTCCACGCCCGAAGGACAGGTGTGGCTGCAGGGCGCTTTGACCAGCCCCTTGCACGCGGCCGCGGCGCAGCGCAATCTCTTGATATGGGACTCGTATTCCTCGCGAAAGTACCGAATGGTGGATAGCACCGGGTTCGGCGCTGTTTGGCCGAGGCCGCAAAGCGAACCGGCCTTTATAGCTTCGCTCAGTTCCATCAGCAGGTCGATGTCGTCCGGTCTCCCCTTGCCGCTGGTTATGTCCTGAAGGATGTCCAGCATCTGTTTGGTGCCCCAGCGGCAGGGAATGCACTTGCCGCAGGACTCGAGTTGGGTGAAGGAGAGGAAGAACTTGGCCATATCCACCATGCAGTTGTCCTCGTCCAGCACCACCATGCCCCCGGATCCCATGATCGAGCCCGCCGCCGCCAGCGACTCATAGTCCACGGGGGAATCGAGAAAGCTGGGCGGGAGACAACCCCCGGAGGGGCCGCCGGTCTGCACCGCCTTCAGGCGCTTGCCGTTGGGAATCCCCCCGCCTATATCGTAGATGATCTCGCGCAGGGTGATGCCCATGGGCACTTCCACCAGGCCGCTGTTGGCGATCTTGCCGGTGAGCGCGAAGACAGCCGTGCCCCTGCTCTTCTCGGCACCGATGCTGGCGTACCACTCTGCGCCCTCTTTGATGATCACCGGGATGGTCGCCAGAGTCTTGACATTGTTGATGTTGGTGGGCTTGCCCCACAAGCCGGACTGCGCCGGGAAGGGAGGCCGTGCGCGCGGCATGCCCCTTTTCCCTTCGATGGAGGCCATCAGAGCGGTCTCCTCGCCGCAGACGAAAGCGCCAGCGCCCTCCTTGATATGTACCGTGAAGCTGAAGTCCGAACCCAGGATATTCTTCCCCAGGAAGCCGCGTTCTTCCGCTTGCTTCAGAGCGACTCGCAACCGTTTGATCGCAAGAGGGTACTCGGCCCGGCAATAGATGTAGCCCTCGCTCGCACCGATGGCGTAGGCGGCGATGATCATGCCCTCGATGACAGTATGAGGATCGCCCTCCAGGGTGCTGCGGTCCATGAAGGCGCCTGGGTCGCCCTCGTCGGCGTTGCAGATCATGTATTTCTGGTCGCCTGGCGCTCTGCGGCAGAACTCCCATTTCAGCGCAGTAGGGAAACCGGCCCCGCCGCGACCCCGCAGACCAGACAGCTTCACCTGCTCAATCACTTGCTCCGGAGACAGGGAAGTCAGCGCCTTCTTCAAAGCCTCGTAGCCGCCGACGGCGATATAGTCGTCAATTCTTTCGGGATTGATGTGGCCGCAGTTGCGCAAGATGAGACGTCGCTGCTTCCGGTAAAAGTTAATATCTTTGTAGTGGGCTATGGCTTCGTGGGTGACCGGGTCGCAGTAGAAGAGCCGCTGGACAGGCTCGCCGCCTGCCAGGTGCGAATGGACGATCTCCGGGGCATCCTCCGGCTTGACGCGGCTGTAGAAAATGCCTTCGGGTTCGACAACTACTATGGGGCCTTGCTGGCAGAAGCCGTGGCAACCTGTGAAATCAACCTTGACGTTGCCGAGGCCCGCCTGCTGGCTCTCCTGCTCGAGAGCCATGCGGATTTGCTCAGATTTGGATGAAGTGCATCCCGTCCCCTGGCAGACCAGGACATTGCGCTGCCCGCCTCGCCTCATAGCTCGGCCTCCGCGCGCTCGAGGACCTCGGCCACCTTCCCGGTGGTTATCTGTCCATGTGTGTCGCTGTTTACCACCATGGTGGGCGCCAAAGCGCAAGCGCCGATACAGGCCACGGTCTCCAGGGCGTATTTGAGGTCCGGCGTGCTCTCGCCGGGCTTGATACCCAGCCGCCGCTGCACTTCCCTGAGGATCCGCGCTCCCCCTTTCACGTGGCAGGCCGTCCCACGGCACACTCTCACCACGTTCCGGCCGGTGGGGACCAGTTTGAACTGAGCATAAAAGGTGGCCACGCCGAAAGCGCTGCATTCCGGCACGCCTACGAACCTGGCTACCTGCTTTATCGCCTCCTCCGGCAAATAGCCGAACTTCTGCTGGACCTCCTGCAACAAAGGTATCAGCTCGCCGGCCTCGCCCCGGTACGATTTCAAAATATCAGCCACCTGGCTTTCAGCGGTCATAGTCTCCAATTCGCACCTCTCACTGGCCCGTAAGTCCACTCAGTCCAGCGGCCATCCCGATTTCACCGGGCCTGCCCATTCAGTATGCGCGGGATACCCCTGCCGACTCCGTAGTAGACGAAACCCATGCCGCGCATCTCCGCAGGGTCATAGATGTTACGGCCATCGATGAGGATGGGCTGCCGCATCAGGCTCTTGACTCGCGCCATGTCCAGTTGTTTGAACTCGTTCCACTCCGTGGCCACCACCAGGGCGTCGCTCCCCTCGGCCACGGCGTAGGCATCCGGGCAGAGCTGGATGCCCTTGATGAGCTTGCGCGCTCGCTCCATGGCCGCCGGGTCATAGGCTTTGACCTGGGCGCCCTCGTTCTTGAGCAGATGGATGATTTCGACGGACGGGGCGTTGCGCATGTCGTCAGTGTCCGGCTTGAAGCTCAGGCCCAGGATGCCTATGGTCAGCCCGTCCAGGGAGCCGAGGACCCCACGGAGCCTCTGCACCACCACGTGGCGCTGGTCACGGTTTATCTCCATGACCGCGCGCAGGAGCTGCGGGTGGCAGCCGTGGATGGACGCCATGTGGGCTAGGGCGCTCACGTCTTTGGGGAAGCAGCTCCCTCCATAGCCAATGCCCGCGTCCAGGAAGGCCCTACCGATGCGCTTATCCAGCCCCATGCCCCGCGCCACCTCCTCCACATCGGCGCCCAGCTCGTCGCAAATGGCGGCCATCTCGTTGATGAAGCTGATGCGGGTAGCCAGGAAGGCGTTGGAGGCGTACTTGATCATCTCGGCGGTGCGCAGGTCGGTGATAATAATCGGGCACTGGAAAGTGGCGTAGAGCGCAGCCACCTGCTCCGCCGCAGCCCGTTTTGTGCAGCCGAGCACGATGCGGTCCGGGTTCATGAAGTCAGTCACCGCGCGACCTTCGCGCAGGAACTCAGGATTGGATACGACATCAAAGGCGGCCTTATCGTTCTTACGCTGTACCTGGTTGGCCACCCAGTCTCCGGTGCCGATAGGCACGGTGCTCTTATTAACTATTATGGCATATTTGGTGAGGCAATCGGCGATGGACTCCACGGCCGCGGACATATCGGTCATGTCGGCCTCGCCCTCTGTCCCCGAGGGAGTGTTCACGCCGATAAACACGAAGTCGGCATCGGGGACGCCTTCCGAGTAAAGGTTGGTGAAGGAGAGGCGCTGGGAGCGGAGGTTACGTTTCACGAGCTCGGCTAAGCCAGGCTCATAGAAGGGAATGACGCCTTTGCTGAGAGACTTGACCTTAGCTTTATCGATATCGATGCAGGTCACCCAGTTGCCCAGGTCGGCGAAGCAGGCTCCGGTCACCAGACCCACATAGCCCGCGCCGATGACGCAGAGCCTCCTCATCTTGGGAACTCCGGAGGAAAGGAATTGTCGTTAGATAAGAGCAAAGTCGGAAGGTGCGCGCCCGAAAATGCAAACATCCAGTTCGTTGTCTCAAATGAAGAGCCAGACCGCCACGTGGCTCTTGGCCTGCTACTCAACGGCTACCCAGCCCGCTACACCTTAAGATTCAGCAGAGGCAGCAGCTTTTCTTCTGCCCATCGGATGAATGTCTGCTGCAGAGCAGCGTGACCTTCACCGGCGAGGATGAGTGTGCCAAAGTCTTCTTCCTCGGGAGCCGCGCTGTAGGCAGACGGCACCGGCAACCCGTACGCATCAAAAGGGAAGAAGACATGCCAGGTGTTCCCGCCTGAGACTTTCAGAGCTATAGCCTCGAAGTCGTGGCCGCGCTCGTAGTATCCCAAGTGCATGTGTCGAGATTCATCGTAGCGGGTCTCAGGACTATTGGACGTAGTTGTCATAATGCTTAGTTGCACACTGTAATTTTAGCACAGCCAGATTCCCCATTTCAAGCTAGCGTTAACGCCCCTAACCCCCACCTTGACAGCTCCATCCCCTTCGGTCTATATTGCCTTCTCAGGGACGCCCCGCCCCACTCGTGACCTGTTTGAAGGGCGCGCTACGTTACGTTGAGGAGTCGGAGACATGGTCGAAGAACTGCTGAACCCCATCGGAGAAGTGACCACCCCGGAAATCAAGCTCGCCAAGCGTCCCACTGATCTCAGCGGCAAGGTCATGGGTATCCTCGACAATAAGATGGGCGAGTCGACCGCTGTCCTGGAGAGGCTCGCCAAGCGCCTGTCGGAGCGGTACGACCTGGCGGGGCAGGTGGCGGTCACGCGCGTCGGGCATAGCCCGGCTGAGGCCGCCGAGGAGTTGAGCCGGGCATGCGACTTCGTCGTGGCTGGCTTCGGCTGCTCCGGCGTGTGGACCATCTGGTGCGTCCAGACGGCCGTCGAGCTGGAGAAGCGCGGCATTCCGACGGTGATGGCCTGCACGCAGGGCCTGGACGCGATGTGCCAGGCCGAGGCGCGCTGCATGGGGCTGGCTAGCCTGCCTCTGCCCTCGGTTCCGGTCCCCGAAGACGCCAAGTTCGAGGGCGAGCTTCTCGAAAAGGCAGCCGACAGCCTAACCGAGGACGTCATCTTCGCGCTAACTCAGCCGGTGGGGGTGGTCGCTCAAGAGTTCGGAGGGCGGGACCTTGTGGGCGCGGCTGAGAAAGGCGTCACCCGGCCCAGGAACTATTTCACCCTGGAGACCGTCAAGGCCGCTTCGATGGCGGAGGCAGCCGG
This sequence comes from Chloroflexota bacterium, assembly GCA_016190665.1. Classification (GTDB taxonomy): domain Bacteria; phylum Chloroflexota; class Dehalococcoidia; order JACPQD01; family JACPQD01; genus JACPQD01. Next base: position 25,289 of record JACPQD010000009.1, on the reverse strand, counting down.
TCTCTTCTACGAGCGGGGATGGACCGACGGCCTTCCCATCCTTCCTCCGACTGAGGAGGCCGTTCAGGGCATGCTCGCCTACTGCGATCGAGGGCGTGACGAGGTTATTGCTTCGCTGCCGCCCCGCGTGGGCCAGGCCACGGTGGAGAAGATCGCGGTTAACGCGGTGATGGCCGGCTGCCTGCCTGAATACCTGCCCGTGATCATCACGGCCATTCAGGCTGTGGCTGAACCCCAGTTCAACTTGTCAGCCCTGCAGGCAACCACCAATCCCGTCGCTCCCATCACTATCGTCAACGGCCCGCTGACGAAGGAACTGGTCATCAACTCCGGCTTCAACGTCTTCGGTCAGGGCTGGAGAGCGAACGCTACCATAGGCCGGGCCATCCGTCTCATTCTCATGAACATCGGCGGCGGCCTGCCGGGCACCACGGACAAGTCGCTCCAGGGGCTGCCGGGCAAGTACACCTTCTGCATTGCCGAGAACGAGGAGGAAAGCCCGTGGGAGCCCCTGCATGTCGAGAGGGGCTTCCCCAGAGACGTTAGTACGGTCACTGTCGCCGGCGTCCAGGCGCACCACAACTTCATTGTCCACGATAGGACGGCGGAGAGCGTTCTGGCCTTCTCCGCCAGCGCCATGACTACCCTGGGCGCCAACAGCATGTACCACGGCGGAGGCTGGCCGATTCTAGCGCTCAATCCTCAGGCGGCCGCCATCCTGTTCCGCGCGGGCTACTCCAAACAAGACGTCAAGAGCCATCTTTCCGAGCACGCCACGGTGGCCTTGACGCAGTTCCCCGCCTCGGCCCGCGGGCACCTGGACCAGAAACAGATCAGGGCGGGCAAGTCCGGCGAGAGTATCGTGCACGCCACTGGCCCGGCAGAACACATAATCGTGATTGTCACCGGGGCGGCCGGCGCGCACTCGCAGTATCTGGCCACTTTCGGCGATTTTGTCCAGCCGGTAACGAAGGCGATTGCGCGGAAGGATGGCAAGCCGGTGCTGTCAATCGGCGATTTGAGGAAGTAGCGCAGGGCGCGTCCGACTTGTCCGACGCGTCAGACGGTCAAGTCGTCCATTCAATGTGAAAACGCAGGTGCGCCTCGGACCAGCGTTCCTGGATTCTGGCCTTCGCCAGTAAGAAGGCGTAACCTCTTTGTCGATTCCGGCGAAGGCCGGAATCCAGTCGCACAGGCAACATGGAGACGCAAATGGGCCTGCGATCAGCGCCTTTTGGATTCTGGCTCCAGCAAAGGAAAGGGAGACTCTGATGAGAGAGCTTGGGCCGGTACCTTACAGCGAGAAGCAGCGCGAGCAGTTCCGAAATCACAAGCTACGGGACCGCTGGGTGGGAAGATATCCTGAGATCTTCGATTCGCTGGATGCCTGCATCGCAGCCAACCAGCCGAAGTACCATTTCTTTGAATGGCTCGGTGCCATAGTGCTGTTCGAAACGCTCGGCTATCTGAGCCTGGTCGAACAATACGAGTTCCGCAATCACCCACAAAAACAGGAGAAATTGGGCAGACTCCTTCGGGGCAGGCAAGAAGTGTTCAATTTCATTGTCCACCGCGACAGGTCTAAGGACGCCACGCAATGCCCTGACCTGCTTGTCTACGCGCCGGATTTCTCGCATTATTTCTTCTGCGAGTGCAAGGCCTACCGGGAACGGGTGAGCCCGAAACAGGAAGAGATATTCAAACGCCTGTCCGAGGTCTCTGCAAAAGAGACGGTTATCTTGCGCTTCAAACCTGAAGCGTTGAAGTAGCGCCAGAGGTACGCTTCTCTGACCCGCCCGGCGAGTCCGACCCGTCAGACGCGTCCGACAGGTCAGACAGGTCAGACAGCCGCTGCCACCGATTTGGAACAGGAGGATCGTTCAGTTCATGGTCTTGGAGAGCGCCAGGATAACTGATGAGGGCATCGCGAAACTGAGGGCCCAACTCGGCAGGTTCAACCGCCCCAGCCGCTACGGCATGGGCGTCTACAACGAGTATGCCGGCCGCGACCAGATCCGCCACTTCTGCCAGGGCATCGGGGACGGCAACCCGCTTTTCCAGGACGAGGAGTACGCCCGCAAGACTAGATATGGTTGCATCACCGCCCCACCGTGCTTCCTCTACAGCGTTTACTGGTGCGCCGGGAGGGTCGGCGGGTTGCCCGGCGTCCACGGCTTCCATTCCGGTAACGATTGGGAGTTCCAGCGGACGATCTACGTCGATAACCGGATAACGGTGAAAGAGCAGTTCACGGACATTGAGGAGAAAAAGAGCGAGTTCGCCCGGCGGACTGTTATCACTTATTCCGTGGCCACATATCGAAACCAGAGGGGAGAGGTGTTGGCCAGGACCAGGGGTTGGCAGGTGAGGGCGGAAAGAGAGGCGGCCAGAGAAACTGGGAAGTACACCAGAAAGGCGCAAGCCGCAAGCTACACTCCGGAGGAGATGAAGGCCATCCAGGACGCCATTCTGGCCGAGGAGATCCGCGGCGCGAATCCGCGGTTCTGGGAAGACGTGAACGTCGGCGACGAGATGACGCCCGTGGTCAAAGGCCCGCTCAGCACCGGGGATGTCCTGGCGTTCCGGGCCGGTTGTCTTGGGGGGTTGTCTCACGGTCTTCAGCTCCGGGAGTTCCTGAGGCACCCCGCCTTCTCCTACAAGGACCCCAAGACGGGTGCTGTCGAGGCTATCGCCCGCGTCCACGAGCAGGCCGACGCCGCGGGCGGCACTGGCATCCCCGGCGCCTACGACTTCGGCTGCCAGCGCATCTCCTGGCTTGGCAACCTGATGACTAACTGGATAGGCGACGACGGCTCTCTCAAGAAGCTGCACGCTTCGCTCAGGCGTTTCAACGTCCTTGGCGACACCCAGTGGTGCAAAGGCAGGGTGGTGAAGAAATACGTCCAGAACGGCGAGCATCTTGTGGACTTGGAGCTTTGGGCGGAGAACCAGCGCCACGAAGTAACGGCGCCAAGTACGGCCACGGCGGCGCTGCCCTCGAAGAGGGAGTAGGGGCTAGGGGGTAGGGATAGGGAGCGCGAAGCAGGGAGCGCGAAGCGGGAAGCCCGCCACGCCCCACCCTCGCGCGGGCCCATAGTGTCCACCGCGTCCACTGGGTCCAGTCTTGAAACCGAGGAGGCAAACATGACCAGAAGCAAGTTGTTGGTTTCCGTAGTTTGGCTCACTGTGCTGGGGTTGCTGCTGGCGGCCTGCGCTCCGGCCGCCGCGCCCCAGCCCAGCCCAGCGCCTAAAGCGGCAGCACCCCAGCCCACCCAGGCCGCCAAGCCGACGGCGCCCGGCGCAACGCCGAAGCCATCGGCCGCCGAGCCGCGCTACGGGGGCATCCTTAGCGTCTCGGACGCCGGCGACCCGCCGAACTATGACATCTACCAGACTTCCAACATAGTGGCCTTGCAGCCGCTGGCGCCCGCCTACAACGCCCTCGTGCATTATGACCTCTTGGAGCCGACGAAGATCATCGGCGACCTGGCCAGGGACTGGGAGCTTAGTCCGGATGGCAAGACCTACACCTTCCGATTGCAGAGCGGCGTCAAGTGGCATGATGGCAAGCCCTTCACCGCTGAGGACGCCAGGTTCAGCCTGGAGCTGATCAAGGACCCGCCAAGAGGATTCGTCAGTGCCAGAAAGGACAACATGCTGGCCGTCAACAAAATCGAGGCCCCTGACAGCACCACCATCAAGATCGTTATGAAGTACCCTTACCTCTCCTTCATGGCCCAGTTCGCCACCGACTGGTTCGTGATCACGCCAAAACACGTTCTGGAAGCCAAAGGAGATATGAAGAAGGACGTGGTGGGCACTGGCCCCTTCAAGTTCAAGTCTTACAGCCCGGGAAGCAGCCTTGAGTTGGTCAAGAACCCGGACTACTTCGTGAAGGGACGGCCCTACCTGGACGGTATCACCACTTACATCATCAAGGACGTGGCGACCCACTTCGCTGCTTTCCGCACCGGTCGCATAAAGCTCACTGGCCGCAGCACGGGCATGCTGACTGCCTCTCACGCGGAGGTGGTCCAAAAAGATCAGCCTGACCTCAAGTTGTGGCGCTACTCCGTTATGCAGTCGCCATGGTTCCACTTCAACACCACCACGGCACCTTTCAACGATGTGCGAGTGCGGCGGGCAGTCGCCTTGTCCTTCGACCGTCAGGCTGCTATCAAGACCATCGCGCAAGGAATGGCCACGGTGAGCACCTTCTTACCGCCTGGGCAATGGAGCATTCCTGCGGCGGAGGTTCTCAAACTGCCCGGCTATCGCCAGCCCAAAGACCAGGATATCGCCGACGCTAAGAAGCTTGTGGCCGACGCCGGCCACGCCGGCGGACTCAAGGTCAGCCTGCTGACGCGCGAGGACCAGACCAAGGCAGCGGAGTTCGCACGCGCCCAGGTAGCCGCTATCGGCATTGATCTGACCGTCGAGACGGCCGAAAGGGCGGTGCTCGACCAGCGGGTGTCCACCCAGAAGTACACCTTCGCCGTGCAGTCCAGCGTCTATCGGATCAATGATCCCGACGAGCTGTCGCGCAAATGGCTCAGCGATGCAGCGCAGAACTACGGCAAGTGGAAGAGCGAAAGGTTCGACAAGCTCTTCGTGGAGCAGTCCCAGACGCTGGATGCGGCCAAACGCAAGGCTATGGTGAGAGAGCTGGACCAGATCCTGCTTGAGGAGTGGCCCTCCATCCTGCCCTATTGGTCGGATAGCTTTGTCGGCTCCTGGCCAGAGGTGAGGAACGTGGGGGCCCCTGGCGGCATGTACAGCAGCCTGAGGAACCAGGATATCTGGCTGGCCAAGTAGGACAGGCATTCCTGCCTGTCGGAGGTCAGGGGGCGGTTGGGTTGCGGAAGTCTGATGCGTCTGACGAGTCCGACGGGTCCGATTCGGGGACGTCCGTGCAGCGCGCAGGTAAGCGAGAGAGAGACCACCGAGGTCTTGGGAACCTCGGCGGTCTGCAAGAAGCGATATGACTGATCTTCTGAGCCCCATCGGCGAAGTCGAAACCAGAGACGTCGGCCTTGCCCCACGCGTCGGCGACCTGAACGGCAAGGTCCTCGGCCTGCTGGATAACGATATGCTGGGCTCCGCCGCCTTGCTGAAGCAAGTGGTGCAGCGCCTCTCGGAGCGCTTCCGCTTCGCCTCCATAGAGGTCGAGAGGCGTTTCGGCAATCCGGCGCAGCAGGCCGGCGAGAAACTCAGTGAGAGGGCGGATTTCGTCGTGGCGGCGCTGGGTTGCTGAGGCGCCTGCACGACGTGGTGTATCCACGCCGCGCTGGAGGTCGAAAAGCGAGGCATCCCCACGGTCACCGTCTGCACCAAGGGCTTTGATGCCCTGGGCCAGGCCGAGGCGAAGTCTCTCGGTGTGGCCTCGCTGCCTATCCTCAGCATACCGGTCGAGGCGCGCTGGAAGACTGAGGACACTGAGGCGGCGGCCGACAAGCTTATCGACGATATCGTCGCTGTCTTGACCGGGCCTCAACAGCAGGTGAGCCGCGAATATGTTGATAAGCACCCCCTGGCGGAGATAGAGGAGTATACCGACCGACCCCGGCAATCGCTTTCCACCGAGCCGGTGCGCGTCTCCGTTCCGGAGGAGGCCACCGACGTCTTCTACGACCGGGGATGGACGGATGGCCTGCCCATCGTCGCCCCCACCGCTGAAGCCGTGGAAAGGATGCTCACCCTTGCCGGCAGGGACAGGGGCGAGGTGATCGCCCTCATACCGCCGCGCTGGGCGAAGGCCACGGTGGAGAAGATCGCCGTCAACGCTGTGATGGCGGGCTGCCGGCCGGAGTACCTCCCCGTAATAGTTACCGCTGTGCAGGCCATCTCCGAGCCGCAGTTCGGCCTGGCCACCATTCAAGCCACCACTAACCCGGTGGCGCCGCTGGCCATCGTCAACGGGCCGATAGCCAAAGAGGTAGGGCTTAACGCCCGCTTTAACGTCTTCGGCGCGGGCTGGCGGAGCAACGCCACTATCGGAAGGGCCGTCCGCTTGATTCTGATGAACATTGGCGGCGGCTTGCCGGGGACAACGGACAAGGCCATCCAGGGACAGCCGGGCAAGTACACCTTCTGCATCGCCGAGAATGAGGACGAAAGCCCCTGGGAGCCGCTCCACGTGGAGCTGGGCTTCCCTCGAGAAGTCAGCACCGTCACCGTCATCGGCGTCCAGGCCACCCACAACTTCATCGTCCTTGACAGGACTCCACAGAGCATTCTCTGGCTCTCGGCGGACATCATGGTGGGACTGGGCACCAACAACATGTTTTACGGCGGACAGACAGCTCTGGCCCTGAACCCGCAGCTCGCCGGCATCCTGGCCGTAGGGGGCTACACCAAGGTAGACTTCAAGCAGTACCTCTTCGATCATGCTCGGGTGCCGCTCTCGAAGTTCCCGCCGGCTTCGCACGGGCTGCTGAAGCTGCGCCGTTCCCACTACGATTACAGCTCCGGCGAGACCAGCATTCCCGTGGCCGACTGCAAGGAAGACATCTACGTCATTGTCACCGGCGCCCCCGGGGGCCACGGCACGTACTTGCCGACCCTGGGTACGGATACCGCGCCGGTGACGAAGGCGGTGTCTCTGGGAGACGGGAGACGGGCGACTTCGCTGGAGGATTTCAAGTAGGGCGAGGGCTTCCGCCCTTTCCGCTGGCTCGTCGGACAGGTCTGACCCGTCCGACAAGTCCGACATGTCACAAGGTATTCGGCTTAGCGCTGGTTGAAGGAGACAGTTGACATATGGCTAAACAGGCGCTTTCGTGGCTGAAGGTCGTGGAGTTGGGCGAGTTCATCGCCGCACCCTATTGCACCAAACTGATGGCGGACATGGGTGCGGAGGTCGTCAAGATTGAGGAGCCAAACCTGGGCGACCGGGCCCGGCGCCACGGCCCCTTCCTGAAGGACGTCCCCCACCCGGAGCGGAGCGGGCTTTTCCTCAATATGAACACCTCCAAGCTGGGGATCACGCTCAACGTGCAGAAGGCCACCGGCAGGGAACTCCTGCGGCGACTACTCGAAGACGCCGATGTGTTTGTTGAGAGCAACCACCCCAAGAAAATGAAAGCCCTCGGGCTCGACTACAAGAGCCTGCGCAAGGTCAACCCGCGGCTTATCGTCACCTCCATCACGCCCTTCGGGCAGACGGGTCCGTACAAGGGCTACAAGGCCTACGACATCAACTGCAGCGCCGCGGGGGGCATCTCCGTCGGCATCGGCTCTCCCGACCGCGAGCCGCTCACCATGCCTTTCTCCCAGTGCGACCATCAGGCCGGAGTCAGCGCCGCCGCCGCCACCTATGTCGCCCTCGCCGCCCGCAACGTCACTGGCGAGGGCCAGCAGGTGGACATCGCGGAGGCGGAGGTCATGGCGGCCCTGCACCTGGGCATCGACCTATATGACTACCTGGAGAAGGGCCACATGGCCAAGCGCTCCGGGTTTCGGGACTCTCAGACCGTCTACCCCTCCACGACCCTTCAGTGCAAGGACGGCTACGTGAGGCTGAGGGCGCCCCAGCTCGCCCAGTGGATACGGTTTCTGGGCATAATGGGGACGCCGGAATGGACGAAGGACCCGCGTTACCGGAATCGCCACGCCATGGGCATGGAGTACCCCCAGGAGGTAGATGACCTTCTGGCGCCCTGGCTTATGGCCCACACCAAAGCCGAGATCTTCGAGATGTGCCTCAAGGAGCGGGTGCCTCTGGCGCCGGTCAACACCATCGCCGAGGAGGTGGATAACCCGCATCTCAAGGACAGGGAGTTCTGGGTGGAGGTTAAACGGGACGACACGGGTCCGGTAACCTATGCGGGAGCGCCCTATAAGTTCTCCGTGACGCCGTGGGGCATAAGCCGTCCCGCGCCTCGCCTGGGCGAGCATAACGAGGAGGTTTACTGTGGGCGGTTGGGGTACTCGAAAGAGGACCTGGTGCAGCTAAGAAGGGCGGGAGTGATATAAATGAGCATGTTACCTCTAGCGCGCTATCGCATCGTGGATTTCGGGACCGCCTGGGCCGGCGCCATGGTAGGCCAGCTCCTGGCCGATATGGGCGCCGAAGTGATAAGGGTGGAGTCGCGAGAGAAATTGGACGGCATCCGGCTGGGGTGGCCGGGCAAGGGCCAGCCGCCGGACCCGGAGCTGAACACCCACTTCCACGGCCTCAACCGCAACAAGCTCAGCATCACTGCCAACATGAAGACGCCGGAGGGCCTGGCCCTAATCAAGGACCTCGTCCGGCAAAGCGACGTCGTCTACGACAACTTCACCCCGGGCGTCCTGGAGCGCACCGGCCTGGACTACGAGTCGTTGCGCAAGATCAAAGCCGATATCATCAGCCTTTCTTTGCCCTCCGCAGGCAAGTATGGCCCCTATAAGGATATCCGTAGCTACGCCTCCACCCTGGGGGCGCTGGCGGGCATCGAGGGCATGGTAGGCTACCCTGGAGGACGCGTCCTGGCCCTGGGCTTCGCCTTCGCCGACGCCAATGGCGGCATTCACGGCGCTATGGCCATTGTCCTCGCCCTGCTCCATCGCGACAGGACCGGAGAGGGCCAGATGATCGATCTCTCCCAGTGGGAGGCGACCACCAGCCTTCTCGGCGAGCTCGCCATGGACTATACGATGAATGGCCGGGACTCCAGTCCCCCCGGCAACACCCATCTCACCCTGGCGCCCCATGGCAACTACCCCTGCAAAGGCGCTGACGACTGGGTATCTATAGCTGTCGATACCGAAGCGGAATGGAAGGGCCTGTGCAAGGCTATGGGGAACCCGGCCTGGATCAGCCAGGCTAAGTTCAGCGATAAGTTCGGTCGGTTGAAGAACCGCGAGGCCCTGGACAAGCATATCGGCGCCTGGACGAAGAAGTTCGGCCATTGCGAAATTACGGAGATACTGCAGAAGGCGGGCGTCGCCGCCGCGCCGCTCTTCAACTTCGATGACCTGTACACCGACCGCCATTACGCCAAACGCCGTCTTTGGGTGAAGACGCGGCACCCGCGCACCGGCGAGGAGCCCGTCTATGGCATCCCCTGGAAGCTAAGCGCTACCCCGGGCCGGATCCGCAAGCCGGCGCCCCTCCTGGGCAGCGCCAACAAGTACATCTACAACGAGCTATTGGGCCTGTCTCGGAAGGACATCGCCCGGCTGGTGGAGGCGAAGGCGCTGTATTAAAGAGCCCCTCCCTTGGTCCCTCCCCGCGGACGGGGAGGGAAGCGCGGCCGTAGGGGCGTGAGGCAGCGAGCCCAGTCTTGGCCCTGACACACAAGAACAAGAAAGGAAGCCTTATGCACATGCGAATACGCTTTGCGCTCGCAAGCTCTATTCTGGTCCTGGGCTCGCTGCTGGCAAACTGCGCGCCGGCAGCGGCTCCGTCGCCTGCGGCAAAGGCAGTTCACCCATCGCCAGCGGCCGCCACGGTCGCTCCTCCTCCTGGGGCAGCGGCGCCTACTCCCTCTCCCAGGAAGGTCTCCAACGAACCGAGATATGGGGGCATGCTCAATATCAGCCACGCGGCCGACCCGGTGAGCTACGATCCGGTTCAGGAGACCTCCGTCGCCTCCATGAGCCTCATCATCCCGAACTACAGCGGCATCGTGCAGCACGATCCGCTGCAGCCCACCAAGGTCGTCGGCGACCTGGCCCAAAGCTGGGAAATGAGCCCGGACGGCCTCACCTACACCTTCCGCCTTCATAAGAACGTTAACTGGCATGATGGCGCGCCCTTTACTTCTGGTGACGCTCGTTTCTCATTGGAGGTGGTGCGTAAGCCGCCCCAGGGCGTGGTGAGCCCAAGGCGGGAGTGGCTCGGTGCTGTGGACAAGATAGAGGCGCCGGATAAGGACACCCTTAGAATGACCCTCCAGTATCCCAGCGGCTCCTTCCTTCACAACCTCGGCGACGGCCGCATGGTCATCGTCCCCAAACACGTCTTCGAAGCCAAGGGTAACATGAAGAAAGACATGGTGGGCACCGGGCCCTACAAGTTCAAGTCCTTCACCCCCGGCGCCAGTTTCAGCGTGGTGAAGAATGCCGACTATTTCATTAAGGGGCGGCCCTACCTGGATGGCATCACCTGGTACATCATTCGAGACGCGGCGACGCGATTCGCCGCCCTCAGGACTCACCGCGTTCAGGCGACTCCCTGGGCCTCAACGGGGCTGACGCCCTCCCAGGCGGAAATCCTCAAGCGCGACCTCAGCGATAAGGTCCAGGTAACACCCTACGCCAGCCTGGTCAGCCTGGCCCTCTGGATGCCCATGAAGAAGTCACCCTGGAGCGATATCAGGGTGAGACGCGCGGTGAATATGGCCATCGATAGGCCGAAGGAGCTGAAGGTGTCCATGGAAGGCTCAGGGGAGGTCGGTGGCTACATGCCTCCTGGCTCTTGGAGCCTCCCTGAGGCTGAGCTCATGAAGCTGCCCGGCTACCGGCAGCCCAAGGACCCGGATATCGCCGAGGCGAAGAAGCTCCTGGCGGAGGCTGGCTATGAGCGCGGCTTCAAGATGAGCATCCTGGCGCGAAACGTCGACTACCAGGAGCGTGGCGCCACCAGCGTCAAGGACCAACTGGCCCAGATCGGCATCGAGGCGTCGATCAGGCTGCACGATCAGGGCACGACCAACGATCTCCTCTATAAGCGCGAGTTCGATGTCGCCGTGTACGGCGGCGCCTTCGCCTTCGATGACCCTGACCAGGTCTTCGGCCAGCAATATGTTACCGGCGTGCCCCGCAACTTCTCGGACTTGAGCGACGAGCAGATAGATAAATGGTACGTGGAGCAGGCCCGCGCCCTCGACCCCGCGAAGCGGAAAGAGATTGTGCTCAGTATGGAGCGGCGCCTGCACGAGCTCGTGCCTTCCTCCATCTTGCACTGGCAGGCCTACATCTTTGGCAACTGGAAAGAGGTCCGAGACCTGAAGCCAGGGATAGGGGTCTACAACAATCTGAAGCTCCAGAACGTGTGGATAGCGGAGGGGAACTGATCGGGGTTGCCTTGACTCTCCCTCAAACTCCATGCTACCATGTTCCAAGTTCGAGCCACAGAATACATTTTTTCGGGAGATGGTCAGCATGCATGTAAGCAGAATCAACGCTGCCGCCCTCTTAGCCTTGGGTCTTCTAGTAGTCGCCTCTGGCTCCGCTGGCGCCCAGCCGCCAATACCCTCCGACTACTCAGGTACAGTGACCATCGGCGGCAAACCGGCGCCTGACGGCGCAACGATTCAGGGAAAGATCGATACATATCTCACTCCGCTGGTGACTGTCAAGGGCGGCAAGTACCAGTTTCTCATTGTCGGGCCTCTGGATCCGACCGCCATTGGGAAAACCGTTACCTTCCTCATCAACGGCGCTGTCGCCAACGAGACGAGCACCTTTGAGATGGGGACCACCAAGACCTTAAATCTCACCATCGCTTCCGCGCCGGCGGAGCCGCCTGTAGTCCCCACAGCGACGCGGCCCCCGGCCACCCCGACGAGGCCGGTTCCCGCAGCAAGCCCGGTTCGGCCCGGCGCTGGTGCGACGCCCGCCGTTGGAAATGGGGAAGAGGCCAACTGGGCCCTCGTCATTGCGGCCGCTATCATAGCCGCGGCCTTCGTGGGCTGGAGGCTGATGAAGCGGTAACCAGAGCAAGAACTCGTGAGTAGCCGGCCACCGATGGGGCGCCCCTTGACAAGCCCACGGTGCCATGTTAGCATACCTCCGCTGGCAAGAGGCGCTTGCTATGCAAGAAGGAGGTATGTTCTCGTGCGTTCGCAGAAGGCTTTCTCCGCGCTCACTTGTTCCGCTTTCCTGGCAGTCCTTCTGTCCGCCTGTGCTCCTCAGGGCGCTCCCGATTCGAAGCCAGCCAGCTCGCCTCAGGCGTCGACATCGGGCAAGCCCTCTGGCTCCCTCACAGTTGCTCTGAATGACATCGGCTTAGGCTACATGCTTCCTACCGTGGGCACCGTGGACAAGCCCCACTGGAGCGCCGTCTACGACTTCCTGACGTATATGGATAAGGATAACAAGCTGCTTCCAGGCCTGGCTACCGAATGGAAAGTCTCCCCGGATGCCAAGGCCTGGACCTTCCAGCTTCGCAAAGGCGTCCAACTGCACAAGGGGAAAGGGGAGCTTACCTCTGAGGACGCGAAGGGGAGTCTGGCCCTCATCATGGACAAGGACTCCAACGGCACTCACTCGGCCCGCCTGCGCACCATCGTGGCGGGCACTGAGACCCCGGACCCTTACACCTTCATTATCCGGCTGAAGCAGCCACAGCCGGACATTCCCATCCTTTTCTCCAGCTACTTTGGGAACCTTGTCCTCTCCAAGAAACACCTGGATGCAGTGGGCAAAGAGGCCGCCGAGAAGGACCCCATCGGCAGTGGCCCCTTCCAGTTTGTCGAGAGGACTGGCGCCGATTTCATGAAGTTCGAGGCGTTGGATAGCCACTGGCGCAAGACCTCAGAGTTCAAGACCCTGGTGCTCCGTGAAGTGCCGGAGCTGACCACCAGGATGGCCATGTTTAAGACTGGTCAGGCGGACATCGTTGACATAGAGCCGCTGACCAAACCGGAAATGGCCTCTGCGGGCTTCAAAGTTGTCCGAGGGCCGCTTAGCTACACTAAGGGCATCCACCTCCACGGCATGTGGTTCATCCCTGGCGTCCATCAGGAGAGCTTCGACTCCAACAACCCCTTCGTTAAGAAGGAGGTGCGCCAGGCCTTGAACCTGGCCATAGACCGGAATGCCATCGTCAAGGAGGTCTTCGCGGGAGAGGCGCAGGCGGCCGCCATAGCTACTCTTCTGCCGGGGTCCCCGGGCTGGAACCCAAACTGGAAACCCTATCCTTATGAGCCTGAGAAGGCCAAGAAGCTGCTGGCCGATGCCGGGTACCCCAAGGGGCTGGAGTTCAAGCTCATTCTGGATAAGCGCGAGTACCTGTCCAACATCGGCGAGGCGGTGGCCATGTACTGGGACAAGATCGGTGTGAAGGTCAAGATGGAGTATGGAGATTGGGCCGGCAGCCTCAGACCCCTGGCCGTAGGGAGGAAGGGCCCGGGTGTCGCCTGGTCCCACCGACAGGTCTTCTCCCCCGAGTGGGACCTGTATATGAACAGCTACTGGTGGAGCAAGGGACTAGCTGGCTTCGTGGAGCACCCTCTCCTGGAAGAGGTCATGGAGAAGCTGCCTACCGTCTCGGACGACAAGTCGCGGGCGGACCTCATCCGCAAGGCGGGAGATTTCGTTTACGACAACTACTTCTGGGTTCCGGTTATTTACGATGCCCCGATCTATGCCATGAACAAGAAGGTGGGGGAGTGGACGAACAATATGCCCATGATGCAACTCACCAATATGATCAACTTTGAGTACGTGAGGCGCCTTCAGTAGCCTGAGCTTTCGCGGGAGTGCACAATGAAGATAATCGACCTTACCTGTCCCCTCGATCTGGACTACGCTCTGCCGCTTCATCTCTTCAAGTTGGACAGCTATGAGTGGCACATTACCCGAACTGTGCGAAGGGACGGTCGTATGAACTCACGCCTTATGATGTCGAGCCATTGTGCCACTCACCTGGACGCGCCGATGCACGTTTTCGAGAGGTCGGAGAAAGCGGGGATTTTCTCTATAGACGAGTGGCCGCTGCAGCAGCTTTACGGCGACACCGTCGTGCTGGACATACCGAAGGAAGAGTTGGGGGAGATCACTGCGGATGACCTGGAGAAGGCCAGCCCGAAAGTGCGTGAGGGCGACATCGTCCTGGTGCATACGGGATGGGGCCGATTCTACGTTGAGGATAGGAAGAGTCCGACGTACCTGACAGAAAGACGCCCGGGCTTCGTGCCTAGCGCGGCCGAATGGCTCGTCAAGAAGAAGGTGAAGGCGTTAGGCCACGACCTTCTGGTTACAAATCATCCGAAGTACCAGTTTGTGCCAACCGCCGAGGAGAGGGCCAGAGGAGCGATAATAGGAGACGAGCCTGTTCACCGAGCGCTGCTGGGGAATGATATCGCCGTGATCGAACAGCTAACGAATCTCGATAAGATCAAGGGGCGAAGAGTTACGGCAGGTTTCTTTCCTCTGGCTATCAAAGGACTGGATGGCTCCCCCATTAGGGCGCTGGCCTTTGTGGACTAGGCCGCGAACTCACCGCTAGAACGGGCCGCCTTTAGAGCCCTCGTGGGAAAGATTGATGCCGATAGGAATCGCTAGCTACGGAGCCTATGTGCCCCGGAGAAGGATCAGGGTCGATGAGATCGCGGGTGTATGGCAGAATCTTTCGCCCGGGCTGCAGCAGGACAAGCTGCTGATCACCGAGCGGGCAGTGCTCGGCCCGGACGAGGACACGAACACCCTGGCCGTAGCTGCCGCTCAGGACGCCCTGGGGCGTATCGATCTCCCAAGGGCCGCCGTCCACGCGCTCTATCTGGGGACCTGCACTAATCCCTACGACTCCCGCCCGTCTGCCACCCTTATCGCCGAGGCCCTCGGGCTGCGGCCGGAATTGATGGCTGCCGACGTGCAGTTCTCGGGTAAGTCCGGTACCGCGGCCATCCAGATCTCCATGGCGCTGGTATCGGCCGGCATGGCAGACACTGCGCTGGCCATCGGCGCGGACACAATCAACCGCCATGTCGCCCCTGGCGAGCTTTACGAGGCCACCGCCTCGGCTGGCGCGGCCGCCTTCGTCATCTCCTCAACGGACCTGGTGGCCGAAATCGAGGCCTCGGCCTCGATCTCCAGTGACCTCTCGGACTTCTTCCGTTTGGAGGGGGAGCGTTACATCAAGTGCGCCATGGGCCTGGGCGCCACCACATGGGAGGTCGGCTACAGCGACCACATCAGGCGGGCTGTGGAGGCGCTCATGGCCAAGCTGGGCGCCTCCCCCAAGGACTACGCCTACGCCGTCTTCCAGCAGCCGTATGGCTCCACGCCCTACGGCGTCGCCAGGGCGCTCGGTTTTGAGCGGGACCAGGTTGCTCCCGCCGTTATCGCCGACCGCATAGGCGACTGCGGCGCTGCTTCCTCTCTGCTGGCGCTGGCGCATGTGTTCGACAAGGCAAAGGGCGACGAGCGTGTGCTGCTGGCCTCCTACGGTTTCGGCGCGGGCAGCGATGCCTTCAGTCTGCGGATTCTGCCCAGAATACGAGAAATCAACGGGAAGGCCGCATCGGTGGAATCCCTCCTGAACGACAAGATAATGACCGACTACGCTACGGCCATCAAGTTCGAGTACAAGTACCTGAAGTCCGCCTTCCCGCTTTCGGCGTATCTGTAAGGTAAGCGATGAGAAAACCGAGAAGAGTGGCCATAGTTGGGGTAGGCATCACCAAGCATGGCAAGTATTTTCCCAGAAAGACTTGGCGAGAGATGCTGGCAGATGCCGTCTTCGAGGCGCTAGCCGATGCCGGCAACCTCAGCCCGAAGGACCTCCAGGCGGGGGCTGTCGCCTACCAGGGAGAAGCCACTATCGAGGCAGGCGGCATTGGCGCGACCGTGGCCGACTACCTGGCCATGGCACCGGCCAACGTCACGGCTCTCAGTTCCAACTGCGCGGGCAGCCTGGTGGCCACCCATCTCGGCTGGAACCTGGTGGCTTCAGGCAAGTACGACCGGGTCCTGGTGGCCGGCTTCGAGAAGACCGGGGACCTCCTGGAGCCTTACGAGACCATTCCGGTGAGCACCGACGTCGAGTACGACTACATGCTCGGCTTCGTGCACCGCGACGGCTTCGCCATGATGGAGTCCATGTACTGCAAGAAGTATAACTATCCCACTCTGGTGCCCTTCGCCGCCTGGGCCGTCCAATGCGACTGGTACGCTAAGCGCAACCCCAAGGCCTTTCACTATGACACGCCACCCCTCACCATTGAAGAGGCCATGGCCCGGACCCCGGAGGGCTTCATCAAGCGGTCGCTGGCCGTGGGCGAGGGCGCCTCTGCCATTATCCTGGTGCCCGCCGATGAGGCCAAGGCCTACAATCCAAAGCCGGTCTACCTCGACGGCGTCGCCTACAAATGCACCTCCCACTACCTGGGCGACCACTTCTACTATAAGGGCCTCAACTATCCGGGCCTGGAGAAGTTCGATGTCGGCGAATCTGCTTTGACGGTGGCGGCGCGGGAAGAGGCCTACGCCATGGCCGGTATTACGGCGGAGGATATTGATCTGGCGCAGGTGTACGATATGGGGGCCTCGGGCATCGTTCAGATGGAGGCTTTAGGCATTTTTCCTCTTGGGGAGGGTGGCAGGGCAGTGATGGCCGGTGAGACCGCCATCGGAGGCCGCTGTCCCGCCAATACCGATGGCGGCCGCATAAGGTTTGGCCACGCTTCAGGTGCTGATGGCACCGATATGGTGGGCGAGTCGACGATTCAGCTTCGCGGTGAAGCGGGCGAGCGCCAGGTCCCGGACGCCAGAATCGCCGTTTGCCAGTCCACCGCGGGCACTAACGCCGCCATCGCGGTAGCCGTCTTGAGAAGGGAATAGGGAATGTCTGAGTTTCCGGAGCAGATCTACCGGCACGCTACGTATAGTACTGTCCGCGCCTGGCGTGAGAGACTCGGCCGGTACCGCCTGGTGGGGTCTCGTTGCCGCAACTGCGGTGAGATATGGTTCCCTCGTCGTTCCGTTTGCCCGCACTGCGCCTCGCGGGAGATGGAGGAGTATGAGTGCGCCCACCAGGGTGAGGTGCTTTGCCACTGGGAAAACATCTTTCGGGGGGTGGCCCTCATGGGCTACGCCGAGCAGGTGCCGCGCGTGCCCGCCGTTATCCGGCTCAATGACGGCGTCCACATACTCAGCGAGGTCATCGAGACCAGTCCTCAAGACGTCTACGATGGGATGCCCGTCCGCATGGTCCTTCGCAAACAGAAGCGCGAGTCCAATTCCAACTGGATGTACGGCTTCAAGTTCGTGCCAATTCGCCGCGCTGAGCAGTGAACGAGGGGAAGCAACGCGACATGGGCGATGGTTGGAGGAAGCAGGTTCAGGCCGCGATGGGGCGAATGTTGACCACCCTGGAGCAGAAGGTCGAGCCGCGCCACGCGGCCCTGATTGTAGTCGATTTGCAGAACGACTTCTGCGCCGAAGGAGGGATGGTGCACAAGGAGGGCCGGGACATACGGCCAGCCCAGGCCATTGTGCCCCGCGTCGTGCATCTCATCGACAAAGCCAGGGAAGCGGGCGTCACCGTCGTCTACATCCAAAATGTCTACAGCTCGCAAAGTAACTGGTATCTCTCAGACGTCTGGTTGGAGCAGGCCAGAAGGGCGCGGAAAGGGCCCTACGTGGAGTACTCGGTGTGTGAAAAGGGTTCCTGGGAGGGCGATTTCTATGACGGCATAAAGCCCCAGCCCAGCGAATTCATCGTCAACAAGCACCGCTACAGCGCCTTCATCGATACCGACCTCGACCTCATTCTCAGGAGCAGAGGAATAAGGACGCTCATCATGACCGGCACGGCCACCAACGTCTGTGTCGAAAGCACGGCCCGCGACGGTTTCATGAAGGACTATTATGTCGTGTTTCTAGAGGACTGCACCGCCACCGGTAGCGGCGAGGTCATGCACAACAACACACTAGACACTATCGCCTCTTTCTTTGGACAGGTGGCTGATTCCGCAGCGGTCATCCAGTGCTGGCAGGGGCGCAAAGGCGGAAAGGAAACGTAAGCTTGCAGCCTGAGGAAATGAAGAGACAGTTCCAGGCCGCCATGGCCAGGATGCTGACTACCCTGGAGCAGAAGGTCGACCCCCGCCATACGGCGCTGCTCGTGGTGAATATGCAAAACGACTTCTGTTGTCAGGGCGGTTCTGCGGATAAAGAAGGCAGGAATCTAGCGCCCGTTCAGTCTATGATCCCCAACCTGATCGCCTTCATCGGTAGGGCTCGCCAGGCCAGCCTGCCCATCGTCTATGTCCAGAGTGTCTACGCCGGCGAAAAAAATATCTACCTCTCCGATGTCTGGCTGGAGCAAATGCGCCGCGCCGGTAAGGGCGGCCACGTCGAGTATCCAGTGTGCCAGAGAAACTCGTGGGGCGCCGATTTCTGCCCTGGAGTGAAGCCGTTGCCCGGTGAGGCTATCGTCACCAAGCACCGCTACAGCGGCTTCATCGATACCGACCTGGACCTGATTCTGAGGAGCAAAGGGGTAAGGACGCTCATCATGAGCGGCGTAGCCACCAACGTTTGCGTGGAGACCACGGCCCGCGATGGTTTCATGAAGGACTACTACATCGTGTTACTCAGTGACTGCACCGCCTGCCAGTTCAAGGAAGCCCACGACCTCAGCCTGCTCAATATCGCCGGCCGCTTCGGAGAGGTGGTAGAGTCGGAGCGGGTCGTGAAGTGCTGGGAGAAGAGAAGAGTTTGATCCCGGAGGGGGCGGGTATGAAAAAGCGCCGGCCCCCGTCAGGTTCTGCTCTTTAGGAGACCCCACCCTGATTTCCTCTCCTTGACTTATCTCAGCCCCGCTATATAATTGAGAAATGTTTCGCGGGTCCCGGCCCGGGTTAGCTTAAGAGAGCAATACGGGGTAGTTCATTGGCGCATGCCGATCCGATCGAACGAGGGGGATCGGCATGCGCTTCTGGAGATGAGCGAGGGGACTGCCGCTCAGAGTCGAGGGGGGAGGAATATGTCCGAGACAGGTAAGATGCTCAAGCGCGCCCTTCTGCTAAGTTTGGCTGCTCTTGTTATTGCTCTCTTCTGGTTCCCGTCAGAGCTCCCCGCCGCGCAACCCCCGGACTGGACGGCTGGCGCGCCCACTAAGGCCGTACCTCTGGCGCCGGGCGACTTTGTTCCCGGCCAGGTCCTCGTCAAGTTCAAGCCTTCGACCTTAGCGGGGGCTATCACCGCTCTGACGGCCAGCCACGGAATGAAGGAGCAACAGCGCATCGACGAGCTGGATGTCCGCATCCTGTCCGTGGCCGAAGGTCAAGAGATGCAGGCTGTCGCCAAACTGTCTGCCAGCAGCCTGGTTGAGTATGCCGAGCCCAACCTCCTCCGGCGTTCGGTTTTCACACCCAACGACCCTTACTACGCGGACCGTCAGTGGAACCTCCGTATTATCAACATGCCCGAAGCCTGGGAGATCTCGCGGGGCAGTTCCGACGTGAGGGTGGCGATCGTCGATAGCGGACTTGACTTGAATCACGCCGATTCGCCTGTGTACCGCTCGTCGGGCTATAACTATGTCTCCGGGAACTACGATGTGTCCGACTCGGCGGGGCATGGCACCTTCGTCGCGGGCATCATCGCCGCCGAGACCAACAATAGCATAGGAGTGGCCAGCATCGCGCCGGGCGTCAGGGTCGTCATGTACAAGGAGGAAAACCCCGCCACGGGGACATTACCCGTCTCAGCGGTGGCCAGTGCTATCGCCAACGCGGCAAACAACGGAGCCAAGGTCCTCAACCTGAGCCTGGGCAGCCCCCGAAGCTCAACCACGGAGAGCTCAGCCATCGACTACGCCTGGAGCAAAGGCGTCTTGATCGTGGCCGCGGCGGGCAACTGCGGCAGGGGGGCAAGCTCCGATTGCACCAGCTCCGGCCAGATAGAGTATCCGGCCGCCTACGCCAATGTGCTGGGCGTCGGCTCCACCACAGCGGAGGATCGCCTGGCTGACCATTCGACGCGAAACAGCACGGTGGACGTCGTGGCGCCCGGACAGTCCGTTTATGGCCTGCGGGCCGGAGGGGGCTACACATCGGGGTCCGGCACCTCTTTCGCCGCCCCCCACGTGAGCGCCCTGGCGGGCCTCATCTGGTCGGTGAAGCCGAGTTTGACGAACCGGGAAGTAGGCGATATCATCGTTGGCACATCCGATGACCAGTACCCGGGAATGCTTGGTTATGGCCGCGGCAGGATCAACGCCTATGCGGCCCTGGTCAAAGCGGGGGGGCGAGCCATCAGCCCGACGGCTACGCCAACTGCAACGCGCACGCTCACGCCAACGGCCACGCGTACACCGACACCCTCGCCAACAGGTACGTCCGTTTCGCCGCCCTCCGGCGCTGACAACGCCCAGGCGCTCACCGGTCCGTTCAACTACACGCTGGACCCGGAGCAGAGGGTCGATTTTGTCCTCAAGTTCAAAAACACCGGCGCCACCACCTGGCGTTCCAGCGAGGGCTACGCGGTCAAGAACGTGGAGCGAGGAACAACAGGCAACCTGGGCAGTTGCGATGGACTTCAGCCTGGGGGCGATTGCTCGTGGAACTGGTGGGTGAAGGCTGGCACGACTCCTGGCTCCTACGGATACCGCTACCGCATGTATCGCGGCGATGTGGGCTTCGGGGACACCATCTCTGTCACCTGGACCGTGCGGGGATCGATTTCAATCTCGCCAACGCCTACAGCTACGCCCACGGCGACGGGCGTCCCAACCAACGTGACTAACCTTTCCCAGAATAGCGGTGAATCCTCCTATCCGGCGGTAGCCACCGACGTTTCCGGCAATGTCCATGTCGCCTGGTTGGATAACACGTCGGGCAACCTGGAAATCTTCTACCGCCGCTGGAGCGGCAGCGCATGGTCACCCACCGAGAACCTGTCCCAGAACAGCGGAAGGTCCGAGGACCCGGCGGTGGCCACCGACGCCTCCGGCAACGTTCACGTTGCGTGGTGGGACAAGACATCGGGCAACTACGAAATCCTCTACCGCCGCTGGTCCGCGGGAGGTGGATGGTCGGCGACAGAAAACCTATCCCAGAATAGCGGGGAGTCATCGTATCCAGCGGTAGCTGCTGTCGGCGCCGGGAATGTCCACGTCGTATGGTATGACAATACGTCGGGTAATACCGAGATCCTCTACCGCCGCTGGAATGGCAGCGCCTGGTCAACGACAGAGAACCTGTCCCAGAACAGCGGAAGGTCCGAGGACCCGGTGGTGGCCGCTGATCCCCGGGGGAACATCCACGTCGTGTGGGACGATAATACGTCGGGCAACTGGGAAATCTCTTATCGTCGCTGGAACGGCACCGCCTGGTCTCCAGTTGAAAACCTCTCCCAAAACGGCAGTCCCTCGGCGTACCCTGCGGTAGCCTTGGACGCCTCTGGCAACATGCATGTGGCGTGGCAGGACGCCTACGAAATTCTCTACCGCCGCTGGAATGGCAGTGCCTGGTCATCGACAGAAAACCTCTCCCAGAATAGCGGGGAGTCATCATATCCAGCAGTTGCCGTCGACGCCTCCGGCAATGTCTTTGTCGTCTGGTATGACAAGACGCCAGGCAACACCGAAATCCTCCACCGCCGCTGGTCCCGGTCGGAATCGGGATGGTCCACGACAGTGAACCTATCTCAGAATGCCGGAAGGTCCGAAGACCCGGCGGTGGCCGCCGATCAGCGAGGCAATATACACGTCGTGTGGGATGATAATGCGGCGGGCAACTGGGACATCCTGTACACCATGATTCCCGCGACGGCCGGCCTCACTCCTACTTTCACCCCGACGCCCATCCCCACCGGCACCGCCGTGCTTCCGCCGCCATCACCTCCCGAGATAACGAGGACGGTGACGCCGACACCAACGTCGACTCCCAGCGGAGCGGCCGCCAGCCAGTTGCAGCTAGCCGAAGGGTGGAACTTCATCTCGGTGCCCGGGCCCCAGCTAGACCCATCCCTTGGCGCCGTTTTCGCCTACAATCCGTCCGTAACCAGGGTCAATGCCTTCCAGGATGGCAACTGGGTGAGCGCCCTGCGCGGCCCGGATGGGTGGAGCGGCCCTCTGGCTCAAATATCCGATGGCAAAGGGTACTGGGTCTACAGCAGCTCGCCAGCCACCCTGAGCTTGCGCCCCAAACCCGTCGATCCAATGACCCCGCCTCCTTCATACCCGCTGCAAGAAGGGTGGAGCATGATAGGCTACACGTCCTCTCTGGCAGCGATGCCCGTGGACAGCTACCTGGCCAGCCTGAAGAACAGGTGGATATCCCTGTACCGGTACGACCCGGCCACCGGGTGGCAGGTGGCCCGGCCGGGGGGCCTGGGCTTCGGCGAGGTCCAGCGGGGGAAGGCTTACTGGCTATATCTCAGCGCCGCGGGAATGCTGGTGCCGTAGGGGCCACGTCCCGTGTCGGCCCCTGGCAGCGGAGAGATGAGCCCCGGCGGAGAGACACGTCCGCCACAACTCGCTGGGGCAGACCGAGGGGAGAATCCCACCCAGGGACAGGAGGCGCACATCATGAGTAGGGTACGCACCTGGTGGCACGCCCTGGCTCTCCACAGGCCCGCAATCATCGCCGCGTTGTTCTTGCTGACCCTCTTCGGGGCCAATCATTCCTTCGCCTACTGGCCCCCGCCCTATTGGGAGGCGCAGACTTGGGTTGCCAACTCCCGCGTCTACTATAAGGTCTACGATCTGACGCAGAACAAGTGGGTGGAGTCCTCGACCTACGTGGGCAGCTCCAGCGTGGACCTCTTGACCAACGTAAACGGGGTCGTAAAGTGGCGGTCGGGAGATCGGGTCTATTACACCGTATATGATCCCGCGTTGCACCGCTGGCAGGATGGGTCCACCTATGTAGGCAGCTCCACTTTTGTTTCCTGGTTTACCAATACCATCGGCGTGGTGGTCTGGCGCGCCGGAGATCGGGTCTATTACACCACTTACGATCCATCGGCGCAGCGGTGGCAGGATGGGTCAACCTACGTGGGCGGCTCCACCAGCGTCGACGTGCTGACCAATAAAGACGGCGTCGTGAACTGGCGCTCGGCGGACCGTGTCTACTACACCACCTTCGATCCCTCACTGCACCGATGGCAAGATGGGTCCACCTACGTGGGCAGCACCACCTTCGTCTCGTGGCTGACTAACACGAGCGGCGTGGTGGCCTGGCGATCAGGAGATCGGGTCTATTACTCCGTGTATGCCGCCTCGGTGCAGCGCTGGCAGGATGGGTCCGACTACATCGGCAGTAGCTTTGTGTCGAGCTTGACGATCGCTAACGCCACCGTCACCTGGTTTGCCAGCGCGGCGCCCACAACAAGGGGCTACGATCCCGGCAAGGGCGCCTGGTACAGCGGACCGACCAAACCCGCCGCCTGGTTCGCCGCCCTGCCCGTCAGCGGCAACCCGCCGCTCATGGTGTGGTTCACCGATATGTCTATCGGCGCCACAAGCTGGGCCTGGAACTTCGGCGATGGCGGAATGAGCGGCGAGAGGAGCGCCTGGCATACCTACGCGGCGTATAACGTATTCACGGCCACCCACTCGGTGACCGGCCCTGCGGGCAGTGATTCCAAGACCGCAACCATCACTACGGATTCCATCGCCCCCACCGGCTCCATCACCATCAACGGCGGGGCGGCCACCACCAGCTCAACTTCGGTGCCCCTCACCCTGTCCGCGACCGACAACAGCGGGACGGTGGCCCAGATGCGTTTGAGCAACGACGGAAACAACTGGAACGCCTGGGAGCCCTACGCCACGAGCAAGACGTGGGCCCTCACCCCGGGCGACGGCACAAAGAAGGTCTATGTCCAGTTCAAGGACGCGGCCGGAAATGTATCGGGCATCTATTCTGACACCGTAGACCTCCGGGGCGCCACGCCAACGCCCACGCCGACGACCGGCGCCACCTCAACGCCGACGGCCACGGCAACGCCCACTCCCACGCCGACGCCTACGGTGACGCCAACGCTAACGGCCACGGGCACTGCCACGCCCACGGCGAGCGCCACCGCTACTCGTACGCCCTCGGCGACAGCGACGCCCTTCGGCCCGCTGCCGGATCTTAAATTGATAAGCCTCTCTATCACGGACGATAACTGCCAATATGGTACTCGCGTGGGGATCGCCAATATTGGAGGAGCTGACGCGGGGCGCTTCGTCGTGGACTTGAACCAGGCGCGGCAGACCGTCCCAGGTCTGGCCGCGGGCCAAAGCACGTCGGTATGGTTCAAGGGCTTCGGTGGGCTGACCGACGTTACGGTGGATGCCCTGAACGAGGTCGCCGAAAGCGACGAAAGCAACAACAGGTGGCACATGTACAACACGCCTCCGTCGATTCCGCCGCCTTGCACACCCACCGCCACGATAACAGCCACACCCACATCGACACCCACGCCCACCAGTACGGTCCCAGCATCAGCCAGATTCACGTTGACCATTCAGAGGCAACCCGTCTACGGCGGACAAGTGTCCGCATCTCCTACGCCTGGCGCCGATGGGAAGCACGCCTCCGGGACCCAGGTCACGCTCACGGTCGCCACCTGGGGACCCTATGCCTGCAATCCGACCCCTTACTGGACCTTCACCGGATGGGGCGGTGATGCCTCAGGTAGCGCCAACCCCCTGACCATAACCATGGACTCGAACAAGACGATTTACGCCTACTTCCGCGAGATGTTCCCTCCCACGTGCACGCCCACGCCAACACCGACATTCACGCCCACCCCTACGGCCACCTCTTCCCCTGGCGCCGGAGATAACGCCAGGGCGTTATCGGGTCCCCTCAACTTCACGCTGGACCCCGGGCAGCAGCAGGACTTCGTCCTCAAGTTCCTGAACACTGGCAGCACCTCCTGGTGGGCCAGCCAGGGCTATGTGCTCAAGGAGGTGGAGACGGGAACGAGGGGCGAACTCGGCGACCGGAGCTCCGGCGGCTGCGACGGGCTGCTGCCGGGCGAGAGCTGCTCTTGGACCTGGGCGCTGACGGCCAGCGCCAACCCGGGCACGTATACCTACCACTACCGGATGTACCGGGGCAGCAGCGGGTTCGGAGACACCATTACGCTGACCTTCACGGTGCGAGGGGGTTCTCCCACTGCCACGCCTACGCCGACGGCCACGGTCCCGCCGGTGCCGGGCGTGGGCCAGATCCAGTTGGATATGGGCTGGAACTTCATCTCCGTCTCCTCTCCGCAGCGGGACCCATCGGTCGGCGCCGTCTTCGCCCAAAACCCGGGCGTCACTAAGGTGCTCGCCTTCCAGAACGGCGGCTGGCTGAGCGCCAACCGGGGCGATGGGATCTGGTTTGGCCTGCTGACCCAAATCGCCGATGGCAAAGGGTACTGGGTATGGGCGGAGGAGCGTACGGTCCTCACCTTGCGTCCCGCGCCCGTGGACCCGCTGACTCCTCCGCCGTCCTACGCCCTGGAGGAGGGGATGAACGCTATAGGGTTCACCTCGTCGCTGGCGGCCATGCCGGTGGACACCTACCTCGCCTCCCTCTCCGGCAAATGGACGACGCTGTATCGTTATAACCCGATCCTAGGCTGGGAGATGGCCAAGCCGGGCGGCATTGGTTTCAAGGATGTCGAGAGGGGGAGGGGCTACTGGG
>JACPQD010000072.1 GCA_016190665.1 Chloroflexota bacterium | reverse complement strand
GCCGGCTGCCGCCCTGAGTATATGCCCATCCTGGTCGCCGTTGTCGAGTGCATCTCCGACCCCGAATGGCGCATCGAAGATGCGGGCAGCACTCCGGGCTGGGAGCCCCTCATCATCTTGAACGGCCCGATCATGAAGGAGTTGGATTTCAACTACGGCGCCTCGGTCATGCGGGTGGGCCGGCAGGCCAACACCAGTATCGGCCGCTTCCTCCGACTCTACATGAGGAACGTCCCGGGGCTGCGCATACCTCCGGGCCTCACCGACAAGGGCAGCATCGCTCAGAGCTTCAACGTGGTGCTGGCGGAGAACGAGGACGCCGTCAAGGAGATGGGCTGGGAGCCTTTCAGCGTCGATCGCGGCTTCAAGGCCGGCGACAACATCGTCACCGTGCAGAGCTGCATCAGCATCAGCCCGCCAACCTACAGCGGCGGGAGCACGGCGCTGGAGCATTTAGAGACCATCGCCGAGCTGATTGGCCGGCGGGCGATGGGCTACTGGACGGGCACGGCGGCTCGCGCCGGGAAGTCCTTTCCGCTATTCTGCCTCGGGCCGAGCATCGCGGGGGTTATCGCCAAGGGTGGCTGGAAGAAGGACGACATCCGGAAGTACCTGTATGAGAACTGCAGGGGCCAGGCCGCGCAACTGGAGCAGTTCGCTCGCAACGGCAGCGGCACCCTGATGACCTTTTGTGACATGTACCGGGAAGGCGTGGTTTCTAAAGACTTCTGCCAGTCCGAGGACCCGAATCGGTTGGTCCCCCTGTTCCTGCGCCCCGATTGGATAGAGATAGTCGTCAGCGGCGACCCCGGGCGCAACCAGAGCAAAGGCTACTTGCAGAACCAGAAGCAAGGCGTGCCCGTCAGCCGGAAGATACAATTGCCGGCGAAGTGGAACGAGATGCTCCGGTAGGCCAGGCTTTCCAGCCTGTCCGGTTCGCTGGGGGGAGCGCGACAGCCGGGAGGGCTGTCCTACGGCACCCCTGGGGGAAGTTCGATGAGGTATGGCTGGCCAAATGATTGACAATCTGGTTGCGTCCACGGGAAGGTGTCTAAGGCAACCAGAATGCATTTCCACGGATCGCTTGCCTTGAGGTACGTTTGGTAGTATATTTAACAGTACTACAGGAGGCGCAACATGGGAAAACTACTCAACATCATCCCTGTAAGTGATCTCAGGCAGGATGCTGCCAAAATCCTCAAGCGGGTCCGTGATTCCAGAGAACCACTCATCATCACTCAGCGGGGACGCGCCACAGCGGTCATGCTAAGCGTGGAGGCATATGAGAGCTCGGAACGCGACAGAGAACTCCTACGTCTTCTGGCCAGAGGAGAGAAGCAGATTGAGGCCGGGGAGGGAAGTGATCTGGACTCAGTCCTTGCTGAGGCTGATGCGATCCTTGCGGAAGAGTCATCGTGAAGGTGCGCTTCGCCCCTTCAGCGCGAACTCAGTTCCTTTCAGCGCTGTCTTATATCCGCCATGATAACCCCTCGGCAGCGGTCCGTTTTCGCCAGCGTGTCGAGGCGATATTGCGAAGACTCGAGCAATTCCCGGAATCAGGGAGAGTTCGGCCAGAATTGCCTGAGCTTCCCTATCGGGAAGTTGTCATCTCGCCATATCGATTCTTCTACCGAGTCAAAGGAGAAACGGTTTGGATTCTTGCAGTTTGGCACAGTGCACAACCACCTGAAGAGCCGAAATCTTGAGCGCCCAAGACGGCACAACTGAGCTTGGACGAAATCAATGAGTACAGAGAGCTATTTGGCCCGATTGCGGAGCTTGGGATCAGGTGTGGCAGGATGAAGATTAGCCCCAAGAGGGTAATGCCAGACTTTAAGGAGGGCGAAATGGCCGCACCGATACGTTCCTTCTGTGCGTACGCGATCTGCCAGACGAGGCGGCTGCCCAGTCTGCTGGCGGCCTTGGGCTTGCTCCTGGCGGCCTGCGCTCAGCCGCCCACCGCCGTGGCGCCTCAGCCGACAGCGCCGCCGGCAGCGGCGTCGACAGCCAGGCCGGCGGCGCCTTCGCCGACAAGCAAAGTCGCGGAGCAGCCGAAGGCTGGCGGCGTGGTGGTCAGGCTCATGAGCCGCGACGTGCCGAGCTTCGATCTGCAGCGTGAGCAGGCGGCTGACGCTTCATCCACCCTTTTCAATGTTTACCAGGGCCTGGTGCGGCTCCATCCCGTGCGCCACGCCGCCATAGTCCCTGAGCTGGCGGAGAGCTGGCAAGTGGGGCCGGAGGGAACAACCTACACCTTCAAGTTCTACAAAGGCATCAAATGGCACGATGGCAAGGCCTTGACCATGGAAGACGTCAAGTATAGCCTGGACAGAATGCACAACCCCAAGGAGTTCAAGACGGTCTCGCCGCGTGGCGAGGGCTTGCTGGCGGCGATGGACCGCGCCGAAATAGCGGGCGACAGCATCAAGATCATCACTAAATACCCCTCTGCATCCTTCTTGCTCAACCTTGCCACCGGCTGGATCGCCATTGAGCCGAAGCATATCATCCTGGAGAAGGGCGATATGAGGCGGGACCTGGTGGGCACCGGCCCCTTCAAGTTCAAGGACTTCAACCCCAGCATAGGCCTGGACCTGGCGAAGAACCCGGACTACCACGTCAAGGGATTGCCCTACCTCGATGGCATCAAGTTCTACGTGGTGAGAGACGCGGCGACGCGGTTCAGCGCCTTCCGCACCGGGAAGGCCCAGATAACCTCTCAGGGCTCCGGGAGCCTTACGCCCTCTGAAGCCGAACTGGTCAAGCGGGAAATGGCCGACAAGGCCGCAGTCTATGAGCACGACGCTCAAACGCGGTACACCATCGCCTTCAACTTGCAGCGAAAGCCCTGGGACGATGTCAAAGTGAGACGGGCAGTAGACTTGGCCTTCGACCGGCAAGCCGCGGTCAAGATCAACGAGAGAGGCAGCATCGGTTCCATCTACGTGGGCGCCTGGGGGATGAAGCCCGAGGAGGTGACCCGTCTCCCTGGCTACCGTCAGCCCAAGGACGCCGATGTTGCTGAAGCGAAGAAGCTGCTGGCCGAAGCCGGTTTCCCCAACGGCTTGAAAACAACCCTCCTCTCCCGTCCCGGCGGCGCGGTGGAGCGTCAAACGGTTGTCGACAGGGACCAACTGGCGAAGATCGGGATCGACGCCGAGATCGTGCTGCTGGAGCAGGCCGCCTTTTTCGAACGCCAGGAGCGGCGCAACTTCGACCTCTTCGTCTACAACTGGACGGACAACACCGGCGACCCGGATGAAACGCTCTTCAGCTACTATATCACCGGGGGTAGCCGCAACTTCGGCAACTTCTCCGACAGGGCCATAGACGAGCTGATTCAAAAGCAGTCTCGCACCCTGAACGAGGAGGCACGCAAAGCTATCCTGGCGGAGATCGAAAAGAAGATACTGGAGCAGGTACCCATGGTTATCAGTTTCTGGGATGTGCTGCATTTCGGAGTCTGGAAGGAAGTCAGGGACTTCCGTCCCGGCCCCGGCATTCACCCCTGGGGCAAGTTTGACCAAGTCTGGCTGGCCAGGTGATCTATAGCGTGGTTACGCCGGCCAAATCCGTCGCCGCGTGTGATGCGAGGGCAACCCGTGATGACAAGAAGGGAATTCATGCGCTCTGTGAGCAATTCACAAGAAGATGTCTTGCAGCAACTGCTTGATCTGTTGGACGAGATGAAGATTGACTACTGCGTGATTGGAGGTCTTGCCGTCAATGCTTACGTTGAGCCAGTAGTCAGTCTGGACTTGGACCTGGTCGTGGCTGCCGAAGCAACGGAACCTTTGCTCAAAGCGGCGGAGAAGATCTTCAAGGTAGAGAGGTTCCTCCATAGTGTGAATCTCACGAGCACGAGATCCGATTTGCGCATCCAGCTACAGAACGATCCACGCTATCAACCTTTCATGTGCCGTTGTTCAACAAGGGATGTGATGGGGTACAGGATGAAGGTAGCAACTGTAGAGGACGTTTTGCAGGGGAAGATATGGGCATACTCCGATGACCAAAGGCGGAAGAGCAAACGCCAGAAGGACCTGGCTGATATCTTCCGTCTGATTGAAGCCTATCCCCGTTTGGAGGAGCTACTACCGGGACCGTTTAGAAACGCACAGTTTTGAAATCAGCATGGATGCGCACTGACGTTGGGTGGGAATCTGGGGAAGGAGGTTTGAAGCAACCGTAGATGGATTCCGCGAAGAAGGGCACAATAGTGATCGGCACCATCGGCCACGATGTCCACAATATCGGCGCCGGCATACTCCAGTATGCCCTGGGCAAGGAAGGGTACAAGGTCGTTCCCCTGGGTGTGGCGGTAACGCAAGAGGAGTTCCTGAGCGCCGCGGTGGAAACGGCTGCGGATGCCATTTTCGTTTCTTCCCTCTCTGGCATGGCCGAGATTGAGTGCCGGGGCCTGCGGGAGAAATGCACTGAGGCCGGGCTCGGCGATATTCTTCTTTACGTCGGCGGCAATCTCGTAGTGGGACGGCGCGACTGGAGCGGCGTGGAGGCCCAGTTCAAGGATATGGGCTACAACCGCGTAGCGCCGCCGGGCGCCAAGGTAGAGATGGTTCTCGCCTGGCTGGATTCGGATCTGGGCCGACCTCTGGCGGCCGGCCCAACGAGTACGCAGGAGGCAAAGTAGCGTGCCTGACATTGTGAACAAGAGGCTGGATGAGGACTCCTTCCTGGCGAGCCGTGAGCAAGTGCTAAGCAGGTGGCCGACAGGGAAGGAAGTGGACCTGGAGGAAGCCATCGAGCGGCATCGGGGCCTGGTCCGCGAGGGTCGCAACGTCGCTTTGAAGCTGCTGGAGGCGAAGTCTCAGGGGCGAATTCTGCTTCAGCCGAGGGCCGGAGTGGCTACCGTGGAGCAGAACCTGGAGATATTGAAATATCTGGACGCCTCGGGCGCGGCGGACATCCTCCCCCTTACCGCTGATAGCTGTACTCGCAATTTGAGATTCGAAGACGCCGAGCGGGCCATCGCGGAGAGCCAGAACCAAGGTCGTTCCCTCCTCACCGGGTTCCCCCTGGTAAACCACGGAGTACGTAAGACTCGATCGCTTGTGGACGCGCTTTCCAAGCCTATGGAGCTGCGCGCGGTATCGGTGGACAGGCGGCTCACGCTGGAGGTCGCCCTGGCCAGCGGATGCAGCGGCTCTACCGGAGGTCCGATAGCGCCGGTGATGTACTTCGCCAAGGACTATACCCTTGAGGAGGCGCTCCGCGATCACCAATACGTCCATCGGCTCGCCGGCTACTATCAGGAGCGCGGCATACCGATCCAGCTTTCGACCCACGGTTTGCTGCCCCACGCCTGTCTGCCACCCAGCCCCATAATCGCCGCCATGGTGCTCGAATCCCTCATGATGGCTGAGCAAGGGGTGGAATACATCAGCACCGACCTGCTAACCAACGGCAGCCTGATGCAAGACATAGCAACGCTCATGGTGTGCCCGGAGATGGTGGAGGAGTACCTGAAGAAGCTGGGCTACGCCGATGTGACGGTATTCAGCGTATGCAGCCCGTGGAATGGAGCCTTCCCGACGGACGCGCCGCGCACCTACGCCCTCATCAGCTACCTCACCTTCCCAGCGGTCTGGGGACGGGCCAACGAAGTCCTCGCCCGGAGCGTCGACCAGGGGCAGAACCTGCCCTCGAAGGAAGCGAATGCCGCCGGCCTCCTGGCCACCAGAACGATAGTGAATCTACTGAAGGACCAGCGGCCTTTCACCAATCCGGATGTGGATGCGGAGGCGGCCCAGATCCGGCGAGAGGTCCGAACGCTGGTAGACAGGAGCCTGGACATCGGCGAAGGTGATGCCCTTGTTGCCTGCATAGCGGCCTTCGAACGGGGGTTCCTCCCCGTCCCCTTCACCAGCAATCGGCGCTACGCGAAGTGGGCCACGAACGTGATGGGCGTGCGCGATGCCCAGGGAGCAGTCCGCTTCGCCGAGTTCGGCAACGTGCCTCTGGATGGCCCCTCTAAGGAGTACCACAGGGAGAAGGTCAGGGAGAGGGAGCTTCTGGACCGTCGCTGCGTCGACTATGACACGCTGGTACAGAGCATGTTGTCCATAAGCGAGGGAACCCTGGTGAGATAAGCCTTCAGCTTTCAGCAATCAGTTATCAGCCAGCACCTTGTGGCGCAGAAAGCCGCACATGTCCTGTCCCCTCCGTGGGAGAGGCTAGGTGGGGGGTCCAACCAAGCTGACCACTGAAAGAGAGGTACGAGCATGACCGATGCAGCCAACGGGCGGAGCTACTCGGAAATAATCGCGGATTTCGCGGCTGGTCTCACCCTCGAACAGCTCCCCAGGGAAGTTGTCGTGAAAGCCAAGGTCCATATCATGGACTCTGTGGGTGTTGGGTTAGGAGGGACGACCACGGAATGGTGGCAGCGAGCGTACCACGTTTGCCAGCGGCTGGGCGGGCCGCCGGAAGCGACCGTCTTCGGCCAGAGCATGAAGCTGGGCGTGGCGAGCGCCGCCATGGCCAACTCGATCGCGGTTACAGCGCTCGATTACGATGACACGGACTACTGGGGCGCGGGCACCCACATGAGCCGATACGTGGTCGGCACAGCGCTATCGGTGGGTGAGACAGCCCGATGCAGCGGAAAGGACGTTATCACCGCCGCCGTCGCCGGCTATGAGGTGGCCTCAAGGGTTGGGGCCGCGCTGCTCGTGGACCGTTACGGCCCCCGCGCGGCGACACCTGATTGGGGGCAGAAGGAGCTTGACGCCCACCACCGCCTGCAGCGCCGCGGCATACCCATGATGGCGGTATTGCCGGGCCTGTTCGCCTGCTCGGTCATCGCCGGTCGTCTCTTCGGGCTGGACGCGCAGCAAATGACTTCGGCGCAAGGATTCGCGGGAGGTTTCGGCCTGTTTCTTGCCCAGAGCCATCGGGAAGGCGCGGATGGCGTCCCGCTGCACGTCGGCTGGGCGTGTCACGCAGGGATAGCCGCCGCCATGTTTGCTAAAGAGGGCCTTCGCGGGCCACGTTTTATCTACGAGGGCGACCGGGGCTTTTTATCGGTTATCGCCAATGAGTTGCACGACGCGACGAGGCTCACCGCCGGCCTTGGCCAGCAGTGGAACACGCTGAACAACATACTGAAGTACTATCCCGCCGGCCACGGCACCCACCACTTCATCGAATCGCTGAAAGGCCTGATGGCGGAGCGCAGTTTCTCCGCCGACGACATCCTGGATATGGAGTGTCGAGCGCCGGCTCAGCGCGTCGAGTTCCATTTCGAGCCGAAGGAGGCGAAGCTCCATCCCACCCCCTTCAACGCGCGCTTCAGCCTCCCCTACCTTCTCGCCCGGCTCGCCATGGACGGAGAACTGGGGCCGCAGAGCTTCGCGCCAGACCGGGTGTTCGACCCGAAGGCCCTGGAACTGGCGAGTCGCGTCAACTACGTGACTGATGAGCAGGCGTGGATTGGAGATAAGCGAGGACTGACCATCGTGAGGCTCAAGGACGGCCGCACCCTTTCGCGGTCCACGCCCGATGTGCTGGGCATGCCGAACCGCCCGGGTAGTCGGCAAGACATGCTCAGCAAGTTCAGGGCGAACGCCATGTCTGCTCTGGGAGATGAGGAACGAGTCGAGGCCCTCATCGAAGCCCTTGAGGCTCTGGAAGGCGCCGAGGACGTGGGTGCAGTCATGAGGTTGACGGCATCTGGCTAGACCGACTCGGTCTTGAAGACCGAGTCGGTCTCTGGACTTTGGACAAAAGCATATCACGTATTGGCGTATCGAACGAGATTTTGTGCGAAAGTTGCGTTAGATAACAGCCAAACAGGCGTTTCGTTGCACTCCTTTCTCAGGAGGGTCAGGAGATCGAGGAATGAGGGCCTCTTAGCATGCTTTCTCCACTTGGGAAGGCTCAGATAGTCGCTGGTGCGCCCCGGACCGAAGGCTTTCAGGGCAGCCAGCAGCAAGTTACTGTAGCAAGCCACCGCGAAGGCTGGAT
>JACPQD010000071.1 GCA_016190665.1 Chloroflexota bacterium | reverse complement strand
GGCAGGTACCCGTCTGGATTCTGGCCTGCAATGAAAATGATTGGCAACGCTCCACGACGGCGGCAGGGGACAAGCCACCTGCCCTACGGCATTTTCATGCTCGGTGGCGCCGGGCAGCGGCATGGGGAACTACTATGAAAATGATTGGCACGCCCCACGACGGCGGCAGGGGACAAGCCCGCTGCCCTACGGCATTTTCATGCTCGGTGGCGCCGCGCCAGCGGCATGAGGACCTGATATGAATAGAACGTGTTTGAACTGAACCACAGATGTCCCGACGCATCGGGATCCCGCACGGAGTCGGGAAACACCGATTCGCACTGATTACCAGGAGGCCAGCTTCCGCGTCGCTAGAGAGTTACCGGGGCCAAACGCGATTCACCAGGGTTGTGGCCCAAATGATGGCCGTGTTTATCCGTGTCTATCAGTGGTCCGAATGGCGCATAGTAATTGCTTCACTATCTGACCCTGTGGTTGTTACCTGCTACTGGAGGCCACGGTGGCTTCTTCCCGTACTGACCTCAGGAATGTCCCGGGAGAAGAAGCCGTTCTTTACGAAGCGGCCAAAGAGGCCGGCGTGGGGCGTTCCCCGCTGCTTCCCTGCCTTGACACTGAGTCGAGGGCCGCGTTAGGATAGCGAAAGCGCCCTTGGAACAACATGGATTTGTCCTCATCTGAGCAATCGAAGGAGTCAAGGCATGGATTGGCTTGAAGAATACAAGTGTAAGCTGGTTTCGGCGGAGGAGGCGGTGAAAATCGTGAAATCCGGCGACCGGGTGGGGATACCTATCGGGGAGCAGCCCGAGGCGCTGATGGACGCCCTGGCCCGGAGGAAGGGCGAGCTGCGCGGCGTGGAGATATGCACGCGTTCTCCCCAAAGAGACCCTGGCTGGCTCCAACCCGGCTGGGAGGACTCCTTCCGGGTGGATATCGATATGGTGACGGGCATCTCAGTCCCGGCCCTGGACAAGAAGGTCGTCGACTACACCCCTTACGCCACCGGCCACCGCTTCAAGGCCGAGGATGACGGCCGCCCTGACGCCAGAAACATCGATGTCGCTTTCATAATCCTGTCGCCGCCGGACCGCAACGGGTGGTGCAGCTTCGGGGCCTATCTCTCCTTGAGGAAGGGGTACGCCAAGCGGGCCAAAAAGGTGATTGCCCAAGTGGATAACAGCCTGATTCGCATGTTTGGGGATGGGTATTTTCACGTCTCGGATGTTGAGCGCTTCGTGGAAGCGCCGACCCCGTCCCGAGCGGATAACGAGCCTTCCGCCGAATACACGGACGAGGCGAAGGCGGTGGCCGGCTACATCAAGACCCTGGTGAAGGACGGCGACTGTATCCAGTTAGGGCCCGGCGCCCTCATTACCGCACTACCTGGCCTCGGCGTCTTCGATGATAGACACGACCTTGGTGTTCACTCCGCCTATATCGGCAAGGAGTTCTTTCAGGCGATCAAGAAGGGAATCTTCAACTGTAGTCGGAAAAACGTCGACAAGGATAAGGTGGTGTCAGCCGCCTATGCGGTTGACGTGGACGATCTGTACATCCTCGAGAACAACCCCCGGTTCTGGCTGAGGGAACAAGAATATGTTAACCACCTCATGACCATCGCTTCTCAGAACAATATGGTGGCCATCAACGGGGCCATCTCCATGGACCTCACGGGCCAGGTGGGCGCCGACACCATTGGCACCCGTCTGTGGCACGGCGCCGCCGGCCAGATAGAGTACGCTATGGGATCGGTGCTCTCCAGGGGGGGCCGGTCCATCACGGTGGTCCAGTCCACCGCCGCCCGAGGCAAGGTCTCCCGCATCGTGCCCCTTCTGGACCACGGTACGGTGGTCAGCGTCATACGCACCTACACGGACTACGTCGTCTCGGAATACGGCATCGCCAGCTTGATGGGGAAGTCCTTGCGGCAGAGGACGGATGAGCTGATCGCCATCGCGCACCCGGATTTCCGTCCCCAACTGAAGGAAGCGGCCAGGAAGCAATTCTGGGCGTAGGTGAGCCGTCAGCTTTCAGCGGTCAGCTAGCAGCATTCGGCGAATTGTCAGTGTCCACCGCAGGAGAGGGTGTACTCCTCACTTATCATTTATCATTCATCATTCCGCATTGCCTTCTCGTAGGCAGCCAGCATCTCCTCCGCCGTACGGCGCCAGGAGAACTTGCCCGCCTGCGCCAGGCCGCGCAGTCTGAGCTCCTCCCGGCGCTTGTCATCCCGGAGCAGCGCGCTGAGGGCTTCGCCGAACGCCTTCTCATCCTTGGGGTCGAAGAGGACGGCGGCATCGCCGACCACCTCGGGAAGGCTGGTGGCGTTGCTGGACAGCACGGGCGCCCCGCAGGCCATCGCCTCCAGGGGCGTCAAGCCGAAGCCTTCGTAGATCGAAGGGAAGACGAAGAGGGTCGCTAAAGAATACAGGGCGGGCTTCTGCTCCTCGGGCACCAGGCCCAGGAACCTCACTCTCCCCTCTATGCCGCACTGAATCGCCAGTTCCAGAAGGTTGGCGAAAAGGCTGCCCCTCCCGGCGTGGGGCTCTCCAGCGATGGCCAACTGGCAGTCGGGATGAGTGGCGGCGAAGGCGCGTATGAGGGCGGGGACATTCTTTCTGCTGTCGAGTCCGCCGATGTAAAGCACGAACCGTTCTGCCAGTCCATAGTCCCGTCTCACGCTCTCCAGGAGGCCCGAATCATTGATGGGCCGGAAGCGCGCTTCGCACGCCAAAGGGACGACAACGACTCTCTCCTCACCTACGTCCAGAAGGCGAAGTATGTCCTTCCTGGTGAACTCCGAATCTGCGATGATCACGCGGGCCTTTTTCGCCGACGCGCTGGCCAAAGCCGCGTAGGTTTTCACGGGGACGGAGCGGCGATACTGGGGCAGGACCAGTGAGATGAGGTCATGCACCGTGACCACCGTGGGACATGGAGGGAACAGAGGCGAGCCGAAATAGGGGACGTGCAGCACGTCGATCCCGGCCTGTCGGGACGCCCACGGCAAGCCGATCTGCTCGAACCAGAGCTTGCCCAGGTTACCCCGAAGAAGGGCGGGCGCCTTGACGCATATTATGGACGACTTCTCTTTTCCTGCCAGGATGGCCGCGGCCTCGCGAGCGCTGGCATCCGAGGGGCAGAAAGCTGTGAGGTCAAGTGCCTTCATCGCGGTGAATTCAGCCAGCAGGTTCCTCACATACTGGCCGCTGCCCGTCATCGGCTTATCCAAGAAGAAGCCGTTTATGCCGAGACGCATACCTGGGAATCCTCACCTAAGCGGCGATAAAGGATCAGCATCCTTCCGGCGGCGGCGCGCCAGGTGAACCGGGCCGCTCGCGCCAGGCCCCGTTTCGCCATCACTCGCCGCAGGTCGTCATCCGTGGCAGCGCGATAGAGGGCGTCCGCCAGGGAGGAGACGTCCGTCGGGTCAACCAACAGGGCCGCGTCGCCTGCAATCTCAGGGAGGCAGGAGGTGTTGCTGGCGACCACCGGCGTGCCGCAAGCCATAGCCTCCACCACGGGCAGACCGAAGCCTTCGTAGAGGGAGGGGTAAGCAAAGACATCGGCCAGAGACATGAGCGCCGGAAGATCATCGTCGGGGACGAAGCCGAGGAAGCGGACGGAGTCTTCCAGCCCCAGCTTGCCAGGTAGAGGGAGCGTTTCTTCGTAGAGCCAGCCGCTCCCACCAGCGATGAGCAACTCCTGGGGCAGCCGTCTTTCTCTTAGCGCCGAGTGAGCCTCGATGAGGCGAGCATGATTCTTGCGCGGCTCCAGCGTCCCCACCGAAAGTACGAAGGGCTTGTCCAGGCGGTACTTGCGTCTCACTTGCTCAAGCCGAGCCTCGTCGGTAACCCTCGTGTACCCAGGCGTGACGCCTTCGTAGACCACTTCGATTTTTTCGGGAGCCACGCCGAGCCGCTCCATAAGGTCCCTCTTGGTGTTCTCGGAATTAGCATGGATTAGCGTCGCCCGTCGGATGGATTTCGGCACGGCCTTTGACAAGAACCTGGCCACCTTGGGGTGAGCGCACTCGGGACGGACAAGGAAGCTCAGGTCGTGGATGGTGAGTACGGTCTTGCGGCAACGGAGCGGCGGCAGAACGAAGTCGGTGGCGTGATAAAGGTCGAGCCGGCCGGTCAGCCAGTCCAGCGGCAGAGGCAAACCCAGGCGGTGCCAGAGTATGATCGACCAGCGGTGGCTGACCGGCAGAGAGCGGAACGACAGGTTCGAATGGCCGAACTCCGACAAGTCGAGGGCCTCGCCGTCGCTGGTCTTGACAAGGACGTACTCGTTTCCCCGGTCCAATTCCAGGAGCGCCTTGACGAGTTCCCGCGTGAATCGGCCGATGCCGGCTCTTTGAGCGGCGGCGGAAGCGAAATCGATGCCAATGCGCACAGTCGATCCCCTTAACCTTGGATCAGCCGCCGCGAAGGGTGAAGACGGCGGGGAATGACGCAGACGGGCGAAGCCCCGGGGGTCTGGGGGTGTCCCCCAGATTGAATTTCCCCCTTCCTGGAAGGAAGGGGGATCAAGGGGGATGGTGGCCACGACAGTGAAAGACCCATCTTCAAAACAGCAAGTACCTGGAGAATGTCAATACCGCCGGCGGCTCGCCAGGAAGACGATGAAACCGACGACCACGATGCTCCAGTAGCTGATCACGCGGTCAAGGATAGCTATGGAAACCGCATCCTGTTTGGTGATGTTGGAGATCATGAGCAGTCCGATGATCCCGGCTTCCGCAAGCCCCAATCCGCCCGGGGTGAAAGGGATCACGGTAATGATAGAGTGGGCCAGCGCCACGAAGAGGATCAGCGAAAGGGCGATGGAAACACCCAGCGACTGCGTCACGAAGTAGAGGCGGCCCGCCTCCACGAGCCAGATGACGATAGTGGATACGGTGATGAGGGGGAGTTGCTTGAAGCTGGAGAACGTCCCATGCTGGAACCGTCCGTAGGCCATCTGCAGTCGCCGCGGGAGGCGGCGCTGAATGGAGCCGCCGAAGCGCATCATAGCGCCCAGTCCCAGGGCCATGACCACGGCCATGGCAAACCCCGCCAGCACAATCTTGACCGCAAGGTCCGTGTTCTTGCTTCCCACCAGCCCCAGGGCGGCGAGGCCAAGGAGGACGAAGAGAACGATCATGTCCAGCATCCGCTCGGCCACGATGGTGCCCATTGCCACGGAAAAGCTGACTTTTGCGTTTCTCTTGAGCAGATAGCCGCGGTAGGCATCGCCCAGGCGGGCTGGCATGACGCAGTTGGCGAACCAGTTCAGTAGGATCATTTCGCCCAGCCTGAAGCTGGAAGGTAAGTGAGCGCCTGTGGTATCGGCGGCCCTGGAGTTCTGCAGAAGTATTCTCCAGCGAGCGCCCCGCAGCCAGAAGCCGGCGTAGTAGACGACGACGGCCATGATGAAATACACCTTGTTGCTCCGCCATGCGTTCTGAGCAATCGAGCCAACGTCGACATCGAGCTTGGTGAAGACGAAAATAATGATGGCGAAGGCAATGGCGAAGGAGACCAGCGTCTTGAGGTTGAGCACGCGTCCCGACAGCGATACCTCGGTCCCGTTTTCTTCGGCAGGGTTTTCGGTGACGCACCCTCCCTTGGCCAAATCCTCCGTCGCGCCCCGACTCGTCGAGGCCGGCTGTCTAGACAGCGTCAACCTTCGTCCGCTCCCTTCCGATGGCCGCAATGAGCCCCAGGGCGATCCCCACCTGGATGCTCATGCCGTGGACATACAGGTTATCGAAAAAATTGTGAATACTCAGGGCCGCCACAGCACCGATAACGCCGATGACGACTCCCTTCGAGGAGATGAAGGACCGGCTGTCTGGCGCACCGTGGGCCGAAGTGCGTCCGGCGAAGACAAAGAAGCTGGCAAGGAATACCAGGTATCCGGCCATGCCCAGTATGCCGCTCTCCGCAAGGAGGGTAAGATAGAAGTTGTGGGCGTGCACAGTGGGCACTTCCCACTGACGCAGCGCGAAATCCGGGTAAACCAGGGGGAAGTTGCCAATCCCCACTCCCAACATGGGTTTGCTCAGGAACATCTCCCAGGCGGCCTGCCAGTTCGCCATGCGCTCCACTATGGCCCAGTTGTCCGCCGTAAGGATAACCTCGCGAGCGTCAAAGAGGGTGAAATAGTCCGTCACCACCGAGACGCGCCGCGTGACTTCCGCCGGCAGTAGTTGGGAAGCGCCCAGGGTCAAGAAGACGGCGAGGACAGGGAGCGCCAGCACAAGATAGCCTAAGGCGCGGCGGGTAGCCAGGATAGCCATGACGCAGAAGGCCAGCAGCAGCGCCAGCAGACCGCCCCGAGAGAGGGACATCAGAACGGCGGCCAGCATGACCAGGGAAGCCAGGGCCCAAGCCTTGAAGGACGCGGGCAGGGCGCCGTGCTCTCGGTGGGTCAGCGCCGCTATCATCGGCCCGCCTAGAAGACAGAGCACGAAGACCAGATAACCCGCGTAGGGATTGGGTTGTCCGAAGGTGCCATAGGCGCGAAGAAAGCGCTCCCCGATGAGGAAACCCTCCGGCCCGGAGCGGTTCAGGAACTGGTACCAGCCCAGCAGCGCCTCCACGGAAGCCGCCGCGGCAAGACAGACATAGATGGTTGTCAACTGGCGTCGCTGGGTCACGAAATTCACGACAAACAGGAAAGCCAACAGCAGCTCTCCCCATTTCGCCGCCTCTTTGAGGCCCAGGGCCACAGAGATGGCCGTGGTAGCCGAAAGGACGAGGATACCGATAAATAGCGCCAGCGGCCAGGACAAAACAGTGAAGACGATACGCGACTGGCGCGTGGCCATCGTCCGCGCCGCCCAGGACAGCGCCCCAACGACGATGAGCAACTCCCCGGCGCTGGCAGAGAAGGCTCCCAGGTCCAGTTCCGCCAGCGACCCGAAGGGCACGGCGAAGATGAGAAGGTAAATGGCCAATTCTGGTTTTATGAGTACGGCCAGGGAGGCAGTGGCCCCCAGCGCGACCACCGCAGCCCAGGAGCTTGGCAAGAGAGAGACTGCGCCCACCAGGGCGGCCGCGGGCAGCAGCCAGTAGGGAATTCCGGCCGCGCGTCCTCGGTGGAGAATGTCGGCCCTGGCGGGGAGCATGGCCACGTTCTTTCCTTGCAGCGCCTTGAGACTTGGACTATTGTAGCACAGAAGGTGGGGGAAGGCATAATTGGCCGCTTGTCCATCGACAGACCAAATCTGTTATCATATGCCTTGGGTCAATGCTGAGATGTTAGGGCGACAACGATGCAAGACCGAAAGAGGCTCCCCCCCTGGCTGAAGGTCCCCTTCCCCTCTGGGGCCGCCTACATGCAGATGAAGGGACTGCTGCGTGGTGCGGGGCTGCACACCGTCTGCGAAGAAGCGCGCTGCCCCAACATCGGCGAGTGCTTCGCCTGCGGCACGGCCACCTTCCTGATTCTCGGCAGCGCTTGCACGCGGAACTGCGGCTTTTGCGCCGTGGAGACCGGCCGGCCTGTTGGGGTGGACCTGGACGAGCCGAACCGAGTGGCGGACGCCGTTCTTGCCCTGAGCTTGAAACATGTTGTCGTCACCTCGGTCACTCGCGATGATTTGCCGGATGGGGGCGCCAGCATCTTCGCTGCCACCATTTCCCGGATCAGAAGCCTGAGCCCCGATTGCCGGGTAGAAGTGTTGGTCCCGGATTTCCGCGGTTCGCCGCAATCCCTTCGGAAAGTAATCGAGGCCGCGCCCCACATATTGGGTCACAATGTGGAGACCGTGCCCGGGCTTTATCCGCGGGTCAGGCCCCAGGCCTCCTACCAGACTTCGCTGTCGTTGCTGGCAAGCGCTAAGGAGATAGACGGGACGCCCCTGGCCAAATCTGGCATCATGGTGGGCCTCGGAGAGAGCAAAGAAGAGCTCCGCCAGGTTTTCGAGGACCTGAGAAAAGCAGGTTGCGATATCGTCACGGTGGGCCAGTACTTGCGCCCTTCTCTTGCTCACCTACCGGTGGAGAGGTATTACACGCCAGAAGAATTCGGCGAGCTGAAAAGCCTGGCAGAGGGGTTAGGCTTCAAGCACGTGGAGTCCGGACCGCTGGTGCGCAGCTCGTATCACGCTGAGCGAGCGGTCTAGGCTAGGGTGCCGATGCTGACCAAATAAACCGTCGCCTCCTCCTTCCCGTCAACGCCGACGAGATGGTTTATCTGTTCGTCGAGAAAGGCGCCGATGCCACAAACGCCGAGACCCATGGAGGTAGCCTCCAGATAGAGGTTCTCGCCCAGATGCCCTGCATCCAGAAGTACATATCGGTAGGCTCGGTCCTCATATTTCCAGCGGGTGCGCTGAAAGATAGCTGTTATCACCAGGACGACGCTGGCCTGAAGGACCATGTCCTGTCCCCCGGTGAACGTCATCAGCAGGGAGCGGAAATCCCCTTCCTTGACCAGGTCCAGGGAGTGGTCTTTGGGACGATAGTGGTAAACACCGCGTGCTAGCCCCGCCACACTGTTTACGACTGGGTAGGTCTCCAGGGGATACAGAGCTCCCGCCGAAGGGCTTGCCCGCAAGGGGTACGAGGGTTCGGTAATGCCGTAGCCGGAATGAAGGAGGAGGGAGAGTTGTTCCATGGTCAGGGGCCTGCCTGAATAGTCTCTCAGGGAACGTCTTCGTTGAATGGCCTCTTCGACGGATAGCCCACGATAGCGGAAGTCCTTGGGGAGGGCGGTCGGCCGGCCAGAGGGGTAGTCCTTGTAAAGTGGAGGCTGCTCTCCCCAATGGAAGGGCTTGCGCACCAGACCCCACAAATTCGGCTTGCTCCACTCATGGTAGGCAAGCCCCAGGTCAGACCCCTCAAGCTCCGAGGGTTGCTCTCCCATCGGGAGCCAGCGTCCCAGGAAGAAACCCGCTGCTGCCGCTGCTCCCGATAAGAATAGGCCCCTCCGGGAAAGCGCGGGAAGACCACTTTGCCCCGAAGCTTTGTGTTCCGTTTGCTCTGGACGAATCCAGGGTTTGTGGGATTTCCCTATGGCTGCCTTGAGGCGCGACCAGAACTGTCGGTGTCTGAGTACGATGTGCCAGGACGCCAGTATCACCAGAGAATAGGCGCTGAGGCGATGGTACAGGCTGCGCGGAACACCGAGATAGTCGGCCAGAAGCCCGCTCAATGCCGTGGTCATCAACAGCAGCAACAGCAGCGAAGTGATTGTCAGATCAAACCTTCTGTCCCACATGGCGCACCTTCCCTCCGGCTGGAAGCGCCCAGGCGCTTTGCTGGACCCTGCGTAACAGCGGCCGCGAAGATTCGGGCTTTGGGTTGACGCTCCTGGCCAGCTTCAGTCAGATTCGCTTTGACGGGAAACCGTCTTTGATCCCCGAGGTTCAGAAGGCCCTGGGCCCCTCCTCACCCTTCCAGCGCTTCGTCCCCTCCAACGCCAGGCCGAAATGGTCGAGGACCCTGCCCACGGTCTGCTGCACGATATCGTCCACACTTCCGGGCTTGTCATAGAAGCTCGGGACCGGCGGCATGATGACCACGCCGAGCTGCGCCAGGGCCAGCATGTTCTTCAGGTGAACAGCCGTGAGGGGCGTCTCCCGCGGAACCAGGACCAGCCTCGCACCCTCTTTGAGCGCTACGTCGGCCGCGCGAGCGATTAACGTCTCGCTGTAACCGTTGGCGATGGAGGACAGCGTCTTCATAGAGCACGGGGCGACCACCATGCCCCGAATGACGTTGAAATAGGAGCCGCTGGCGATGGGCGCGAAGAGGGCGTCGTCGGAATAGCATTCGGTCGCCAGCTTGGCTACGTCGTCGCGCCTGAAGGGAGTCTCATATTCCAGGATTTCCTGCGCCGTCCGGGACATGACCAGGATGGTCTCAACCTTCAGTTGACGCAGCGCCTCAAGGAGCTTGATGCCATAAATGCTGCCGGAGGCGCCGCTGATGGCTACGATAAGCTTGCTCATGGCCTGCTGTCGGAGCGATCAGGGACGAAGGTGATCAGCTCAATCATCACGCCGTCTGGGTCGCGCAAGTGGGCCGTCCGGGGGAATCCGGGACCTCGCGGCGGCCCTGGCTCCTTTATCCACTCCGTCACCCCTTTGGACCGCAGCTCGGCATACGTGGCGTCCATATCGTCCACCAGCATGGCGATGTGCTCCACGCCGAACTTCCTGCTTCCCGAACTCCTGGAGTAGACCCCTGGAGGGTACTTGATGAGCTGCATCTCGCCGATCTGGGACGGTCCCTTCGAGAGGTCGACCACATGCGCCCCGTCCGGCCGGTCGAAACTCCGCACGTTCCGAAAGCCCAGGATGTCGCAATAGAAGTGGAGCGACCTCTGAAGGTCGCTGACGGCGATGGCTGCGTGTCCCACGCCCTTGATCATTTTCCCTCCAAGCCTCCTGGTTTCCTTCAGGCCATGCAGCCGTGGACGAGGCCTCCAGGCGTGACACAGTTCCCGATCGCCAGAGAAGCCCAGCGCCTCCCCACGGAAGCCCAAACGTGGCCAACGCACGCCATTCTAAGGTTACATGGAGATGATGTCAAGAAGGCAATTAACCAACAGATATTGCACGCTTAGGCAGCTTTATGCTATTATTAAAACACAGTGCCTGACCCCGATTATGTCGGGGTGGGGCGCTGCGTTTTCTTGTGCGCAGGAGGAGGAGGAGAGTGTATGTTACTCTGTTTTCTATAGCTGACTCAATTGAGAAAGGGGGGGTCCAATGCACTTGATCGTCGATGGATACGGCG
This sequence comes from Chloroflexota bacterium, assembly GCA_016190665.1. Classification (GTDB taxonomy): domain Bacteria; phylum Chloroflexota; class Dehalococcoidia; order JACPQD01; family JACPQD01; genus JACPQD01. The sequence continues at coordinate 18,388 of JACPQD010000071.1, read as the reverse complement.
GCGACGTCCAGAAAATGCAAGATCTGGAGACCATCTACACTTTTCTGGATAACTACCCAGCTCAAATAGGGATGACCAAGATAGCACCTCCCTACGTTTTCAGGTACATTGGCTCGAAGCCCCAGGATTGGGGCATCTCCGGTTTCGTCCTCATTGCCGAGAGCCACATCAGCGTTCATACATTCCCCGAACGAGCCTACATCAATATCGATATGTTCTCCTGCAAGGAGTTCGACGCCGAGAAAGCGATCAGAGACCTGCAGGAGAGCTTAGGGTTGGATAAAGTCAGGGTCACAGTCCTCGACAGAGGCCTTGAGTATCTGGACCATGGCCGGCCTCTGAATCTGCCGGATGTCGAAGTGTGCTATGTTACCGCTTCGTGGCAGACTGCCGGCAGCAAGTGCGGCTGAGTATCGGAGTGTCTTGCCGCAGCGGCATGACAATGTACTTCGATGCCAGGCGCACCGCAGCTCGCTAGATGGACGCTTTCTACCCCCCGCGCAACTTCGGCGCCATTCCACCCGCTTGTTTTGATTCGGCTCGGGTGGTCGTGCTGCCCATCCCCTACGATGGGACGACCACCTATAAGAGCGGCGTCCGCGACGGCGCCGCCGCCATCATCGACGCGTCGCAGTACCTCGAGCTCTACGACCACGAGTTAGACCGCGAGATCTACCGCGCGGGCATCCACACCCTCGATGAGATAGAGCCGGTCGTAAGCTCGCCGGAGCGCATGGTGGAGCGGGTCTTTCAGGTGGCGCGCACGCTCAGCAGCAAGCTGGTGGTCATGCTGGGGGGTGAGCATTCTCTGACGCTGGGTATGGTTAGAGCCGCCTGCGAGACCTATCCGCGACTGTCTGTTCTCCAACTTGACGCCCATCCCGACCTGCGCGACGAATACCAGGGCTCCCGATTCAGCCATGCCTGCGTCATGCGCCGCGTGCTCGAATGCTGCCCCGCCGTCCAGGTGGGCATTCGCAGCCTCAGCCTGGAGGAGCACGACGTAATCGAGGCCCGAAAGTTCCCGGTCTTCTTCGCCGAACGCCTGACTCCGGACTCACCCGGGGAAATCGTTCCCTACCTCACCGAGAACGTCTACATTACCATCGACCTGGACGCCCTGGACCCGTCGATCATGTCCGCAGTGGGCACTCCGGAGCCGGGCGGCTTCGGCTGGTATCAGACGCTGGACCTCCTCCGTGAGGTGGCGCACCATAAGCGCATCGTCGGCTTCGATCTGGTGGAGCTCTGCCCCTCCGTGGGCCCTGCCGCCTGCGCCTTCACCGCGGCGAAGCTGGCCTACAAGCTGATTGGGTATGTGACGCAGGGGTGGGGACCGGGGGCCGGGGGACAGGGGACGGGGAAGCCGTAGTGCAGGGGTCCCGACGCATCGGGTTCCCGAGAGAGTCGGGACTTGTCCCCTGCTTTGGACTGCGGCGGCAAGCACTCCAGAATGGGCAGTCGCCCTAGGAAGACGCGATGGCAAACTCAAAGAAAAGCGCTAAGTACGGTCGCGAGACCAAAGGCACCGGGTTCTCCGATCACCTGACGCCCCTGGAGCCCCTGGACCCGGCGAAGATAACAACCGTCAACGACCTCGTCGCCGCCATGGGGAAGACCGCCTTCGGCGCCCGGACCGTCGGCGAGGCTGCTGACGTGCTGACCAGGATGGCCCTCGACGAGGATACCTTTGTCGTCCTCACGCTGTCCGGGGCGATGACGCCGGCAAAGATGGGCCTGCTGGTTTGCGAGATGATCGACCGCGGGCTGGTGCAGGCAGTGGTCTCCACCGGCGCTCTCATGTCTCACGGCCTCGTGGAGGGGCAGGGGCTGCCCCACTTCCGCGCCCCACTAGGCTGGAGCGACGCTGACCTGCTGCGCTGCGGCTACAACCGGATCTACGACGTCATCGAGCCAGAGATCAATCTCGATGAGATCGAAAAGACGGTTTTCGGAGCCCTCGATACCATCGATCCGAGCAAGCCCTTCTCAAGCTGGATGCTATGGGACGCCATCGGCGCCATTCTGGCCGAAAGGGTCGAGGGCCGGGCGATTCTCAAGAGCGCCTGTCTCAAAGGTGTGCCTGTATACACTCCTGCCATGTCGGACTCGGAGGTAGGAGGAATCGATGTCTATCTTCACCGGTTGCTGCGGCTGAAAAGCGGCAAGCCCATCCTGGTCAATGATTCTCTCCTCGATCTGGACCACTTCACGCGCCTCATGGCGCGGCAGAGGAAGTGGGGCATTTTCACCATCGGTGGCGGCGCGCCCCGGAACTGGGCGCAGCAGGTAGGCCCCTGCATCGACCTCATCTCTCAGCGACACGACCTCCACGAGGATGGGCGCCAGGCGTGGTGGGAGGGGGCGCCGGGCAAGTACTCCTACGGCGTGCGCATCTGTCCCGATCCGCCCCATTTCGGCCATCTCTCCGGCTGCACCTACTCCGAGGGCGGCTCCTGGGGGAAGATTGACCTGGAGAAGCTTCACGAGGGATCGAACTTCGCCGAGTGCCTCTGCGACGCCACCATCGCCTGGCCTCTGGTGCTGCTTGCCACGCTGGAGAGGTTGAAGGGACGTCAGATCAAAAAGAGAGTATTCGCCGGGCGCGAGACGGTAGAAGAGATCCAGAGGACAATCGATTCGGGTCTGTAGCCGCCGGCTGTCTCGCGCGCCTTCGCCGTACCTTTTGCTTACGCACTTCTACGTAATATTAGCTTATCGCCGCGCCAACGGCTGATTTTGTTTCGCGGTGGCCCCTTTCCTCCGCAATCCGATTGACAGCCCCTATTGCTTGATGTAGAGTTAGCTCAGAAGCACACTTCGACGGCTCGCAGAGCACCACATGCGCTGTCATCCTGAACCGCAGCGAAGGATCTTAGGTTTCGTCGACCACCAGCGAAAGATCCTTCGCGAAGCCCAACCCAGCCCAGCCTCACCAATTCGCTCAGGATGACACAAAAGGAGCCTCGCAAGGAGCAAGCAAGCGCGTTCCAGCAGCATTCGTCATTCCTAGCGAAGAGGAGGACAACATGGGCGCCTCGATACATATCGGAAAGATACTCGGCATCCCCATCGGGATAAACTATAGCTGGTTTATCATCTTCGTCCTCATAACCCTGTCGCTGGCTGTCTACCAGTTCCCCGCAGAGTATCCTGCGTGGTCCAGGGCTACCTACTGGGTTGTGGGCATCCTGACCAGCCTCCTGTTCTTCGGCTCCATCCTGGCCCATGAGCTGTCTCACAGCGTCATAGCTATCGCCGGGGGCATCCCGGTAAAGAGCATCACGCTCTTCGTCTTCGGCGGCGTATCTCAAATTAGTAAAGAGGCGACCAATCCCCGCACGGAGCTCATCATGGCGGCGGCGGGCCCCTTCTCGAGCTTCGTCCTCGCTGGGGTTTTCTACTTTATTTGGCTGTTTGCGACGCCGATTTTCGAGCCCGTTGGCGCCCTGGGCAGGTGGCTCGCGGTGATCAATCTTCTGCTGGGCGTGTTCAATCTGATACCGGGTTTCCCCATGGACGGGGGCCGCGTGCTGCGCTCCATCCTTTGGGGCGCCAGCGGCGACTACCGTCGCGCGACAGAGATCGCCACGTATACCGGGCGGGGGATAGCTTACCTTTTCATCCTTGGCGGCATCCTCATCATGTTCAGCGGCAACTGGTTCAATGGGCTCTGGCTCGCCTTTATCGGCTGGTTCCTGGAGAACGCGGCGTCAGGCAGCTACCGCCAGATGGTCTTGAAGGATTCTCTCAGGGGCTTTAAGGCACGCGATCTGATGACCCAGGAGTGCTCCTCCATTTCACCGCGGTTGAGTGTGCGGGACCTCGTTTACGAGCAGATACTGCCCGGCGGCCGACGGTGTTTTCTGGTCACCGACGACGCCCGGCTTAGTGGTTTCATCACACTGCACAACCTGAGGGAGGTCCCCCAAGACCGTTGGAGCGTTACGTCTGTGGCGGAGGCCATGACTCCGGTGGGCCGGCTGAAGACTGTCGCACCTGACGACGAGGCCTTCACCGTGTTGGAGCGTATGGATGGGGAGGATGTTAATCAGATGCCGGTGGTGGAGGATGGGAAGGTCATCGGGATGATCGGCCGTGATAACGTCCTGCGCTTTCTCCGCACCAGGGCCGAGCTTGGCGTGTAACCCGGCCTCAGCCCTGCGGGACGCCTCTCCAGGCCAGCTTGGCCAGCAGGATGCTAACCTCGTAGAGGGCAATCAGGGGCACGGCGACCAGACTCTGGTTGATGGGGTCAGGGGTAGGAGTGATAAAGGCGGCGGCCACAAAAGCCCCCACAAAGGCATATTTCCTGTAGCGGGTCAGAAGCCTTGGTTTGATAATGCGGATTTTTGCCAGGAAGTAAACGATCAGCGGCGCCTCAAAAGCCAGGCCGATATAGAAAACGAGGTTGGTCACTACAGAGACATAGTTCCCCACCTTGATCTGTGGTTTCGCAATCTCAATACCGAAGGTGAGGAGGAACTTGAGAGCCGGCGGAATAACCAGGAAGAAGGCGAAGGCGGCGCCTGTGATGAAGGACAGGACCACACCAGGCATCAGTAAGTAAAGCCAGCGCTTTTCCTTGGGAGTTAGCGCCGGCGCGACGAACATCACCAACTGGTAGACCAGGACCGGCATCGCCAACACCAAACCGCTCACGAAGGCCACTTTTATGTAGGTCCCCAGGAGCTCAGGTACCTCGGTATAGATGAGTTCCACGCCTTCGGCCCGCGATTTGAGGAGCTGGAAGATTTGCTGGGTGAACATGAAGGAAATGGCGGTGCCCACCCCGACAGCAATAACGGACTTTATGAGGCGCTGTCGCAGCTCTTCCAGGTGGCCCATCAGGGTGAGGCGCTTCTCACCGTTGTCAGCCTTGTCGCTCTTAGTTAAAGCCATAACCGCCACGACAGCGAGCTTGGCAGCCCGGTCCTCCGTAGCCCGGCAACTGAAAAAATGCAGTCCGCCGGAGGCGGGCTGCAACGGAGCACGGTATTATCTGCCGCTAGTTGTCTTCTACCCCGAGGTCTTTGATGTAGTCCACCGCGTCTTGAACAGTAACGATCTTCTCCGCATCCTCGTCCGATATCTCCACCTGGCGGCTGCCATCGCTAAAGTGTTCTTCGAGAGCCATGATCAGCTCCACCAGGTCGAGGGAATCGGCATTTAGATCATCGACAAAGGAAGCGCCGGGCACGACATCGGCTTCCTCAGCCCCCAACTGTTCGACGACGATTTTCTTCACTCGTTCGAAGACTGTAGGCATACTTCACCCTTTCATTTTAGCAGGTTTTCAGGATATCGATGTCCTCCCCGCAACTGCGGTCTTGCTCACCGCGCCGAGGACGCCATTGATGAAGCGGGGAGCGCTGTCGCTGCTGTACGTCTTGGCCAACTCGACCGCCTCATTGATCGCCACCTTCAACGGGACACTATTATCGACTAAAATCTCGAAGATTGCAAGACGCAAAATGTTCCGGTCGATGTGGGAGAGCTGTGATACGGGCCAGGCTGGGGCGCAACTCTGGATAATGTCATCAATTCGCTGCTTGTGCCTGGTGACCCCTTCCATTAGCTGTCTCCCGTAAGACGCTACCTCCTGCGGCAGATTCCTCTCTTCAGTCAAGCGAGAAAGCACGGCCAACGGATCATGGCCCACCGCGTCCATCTCGTATAGCGCCTGAAGGGCGACTGTTCGGGCCTTTCGTCGGGCGCCAGCCATAGCCCTTACACCATCACCATGCCGCCATCTACATTCAAAACCTGCCCGGTGATGTACGCGGACTCCGGCGAGGCGAAAAACGCCACGGCGTTAGCCACATCCTCAGCCGAGCCGAAGCAACCAGCGGGGATCTGCTTGAGAATGTCCTGCTTCAAGGCGTCGCCCAACCGCTGGGTCATGGCTGTATCTATGAATCCGGGGGCGATGGCGTTCGCCGTGATACTCCGGGAAGCCACCTCTCTCGCGACGGACTTGGTCAAGCCAATAAGTCCAGCCTTGGCCGACGCATAATTAGCTTGCCCCGGGTTGCCTATCCGGCCGATGACGCTGGAGATGTTCACGATCCTGCCCCACCGCCGCCGCACCATGTACTTCAGAGCCGCTCTGGTGCAGAAGAAGGCGCCTCTAAGGTTTATGTTTAGAACACGGTCCCAATCGTCGTCGGACATTCTGAGCATCAGTCCGTCCCGCGTGATTCCCGCATTATTAACCAGAACGTCCACCGAGCCGAAGCTGGAAACGGCCTCCTCCACGAGCCTCGTGGCCTCGACGGATTGGCTGATATCCGCCAGGATAGCGGCCGCCCTTCCGCCCGCGGAAGAGATGATTGCCACTGTCTCACTGGCGCCAACCTCGTCCACATCGTTGACGACCACCGCTGCGCCGGCGCCAGCCAATTTCAGGGCGATGGCGCGACCGATGCCGCGTCCCGCGCCGGTAACGACGGCCACTCTATCTGAAAGGGTCATATCTGAAGTACCTTATTCAGCCGGCTATTTTCTTCGCCAGCGCGGCGTCATTAAGGCTCAGGGCCTCGATGTTCCGGTCAATGCGCTTAATCAGACCGCTCAGCACCTGCCCGGGGCCCACTTCAATGAAGGTAGACACGCCCGCGCGCACCATGTATTCCACAGAACGTTGCCAATGCACGCAGTGGCAGAGCTGCCTGATGAGCTCTGCCTTTATCGCGTCCGCGGTGGTCACCGGCCGCGCTAAGCTGTTCACCACGATGGGCACGGAGGGCTCTCGGAAGCGGAAGCGCCCAATCGCTTTGACCATGCCGTCGATAGTGGGCTCCATAAGCGACGAATGGAAGGCGCCGCTCACATCAAGGGGAACGACTCGCCGGGCTCCCAGAGCCCTGGCCAGGTCCAGCGCCCTTGCCACCGCCTCGCGCCTGCCGCTGATGACAATCTGGTCCGCGGAGTTCAGGTTGGCAATCTCCGCGCCAGCCTGCTGACAGACCTGCTCCACAGTAGCTTCATCGAGACCCATCACCGCGGCCATGCTGCCCGGCTCCTTAGCGCCTGCCTCATGCATCAGGCGGCCCCGCTCCCGCACCAGCCGCAGGGCGTCAGCGAAGTCCAGTACGTCCGCAGCGACAAGGGCCGTATACTCTCCCAAACTGTGGCCCGCAACGTAGGAGGGCCGCGAGATGCGACGGTTGTCGTTCTCGGTGACGGTCTTGAGGCAAGCAACGCTCACGCTCAATATGGCAGGCTGGGCGTTTATCGTTTGCCGCAGTTGGTCCTCCGGCCCCTCGAAGCAGAGCTTCGCCAAGTCAAAGCCGAGAACCGAGTTAGCTTCGTCAAAGAGAGTTCGCGCTACAGGGGAATTTAGGCACAGGTCGCTCCCCATCCCCACCACCTGAGCCCCTTGACCCGGGAAAACGTACGCTACCTCGCCCAAATCGTCCCCCTTTTCCTCCTCCAAGAGAAGTTGCACAGACGTGGGAAAGGAAGGGTCCAAACTTACGGCTCTTTTCTCTTTGCCGGGCTCTTAACCTCGATCACCTGCTTTCCTCCGTAGGTACCGCAAACTGGGCACACGCGATGGGAGGGCCTCAGGCTATGGCATTGCGGACAGGGCGCCAGCTGCGGAAGGAGAAGATGAAGATGGCTTCGTCTCTTTCCTTGTCTCGCGCTGGCATATTTTCTCTTGGGTAAAGCCCCCATCTTATGTGTTCCTTTCTTCGCTCAGGTTCAATCCTTATCGTTGCGTGAGGCCCATTCTCTCAAACGCTTCCATCTCGGGTCCTCTTCCCTCTGGTCGCAAGCGCAGAGGCCCTCTTTGAGATTCTGGCCACACCTGGGGCACAACCCAGGGCAGTCCTCCCTGCAGATCGGGTGCATCGGCATGGACATCACGATATGCTGCCGGACCGCCTCGTCCGTGTCCAACTCCTGGTTCTCATCTATCAGGAACGCTCCATTGTCGGATGGTACGGGCAATGGACCGCCCGTATTCACGTCTGCCTTCTGGAAGAATTCCTCCTCGATATTGAGGCGCACCGGATAGTCGAAGGTTTCCAGGCACCGGCTGCACACAACCTTATAGGATGTATCGATCCCGGCCCGCATGAGGATGCCTCGACCGATACGCATTAGCTGGAGAGCGCCCGCCAGCCTGGAGGGGCCGCCATCGGCGACCTCAATGGTCTCTTCCAAGGGATATGAAGTTGTAGAACCCACTGGCCGCTGCAACAACTCCGCCACATTTATCCTCACGGCTCGCACCCTCTCTCTAGCCAGTGAATGCCAGTTTATTATAGGTAGTCCCGGCAACCGCTGTCAAGGAAAACTCAATGGAATCGATAGGGATGAGCCGCGACTGGCCGGCGATCCAGGCGGGCAGACACGTCCGCCTCTACACTGCGATTGGCCCGCAGCAGCCGTCGCTTGTTCAAGAAGGAAGCACGGCGCCGACGAATCCTCGCTGTCCGCGAACAAACTCCTCTCCTGACATCGGCTTACGCCCTTCCAGTTGCAGTCGCCGAACGCCCAGGGTGCCTTCAGAGGTCATCACGCCCACGTGAATATCAGCCAGCACCTCTGGCGCCTCCTTCAAGACCACCACCTCTCCGGCCCGCCCGCTTCCCGCCAATGGCGTCACCTCCAGCAGCTTAATCAGCTTGCCCTGCCAGCGCGTGTAGCACCCGGGCCAGGGCTGGAAGGCCCTCACCTTCCGCCAAAGGGTCACCGCCGGCAGGTTCCAGTCGATCTCTCCCTCTTCCTTGGTAAGTCGCTTCGTATACGTGGCTTTGGAGTCATCTTGAGAGCTTGGGATGAGGAGATGGTCCTCCCAGTCTTCCAGGGTCTCCATCAGGAGATCCGCCCCTATCACGGCCAGCCGCACACTGAGAGAGCCCGTAGTGTCTTCGGGTTCGATGGGCGCCTTGCGCTGACTCAAGATAGGCCCCGTGTCCATCCCAGCATCGAGAAGCATAATTGTGACGCCTGTCTCCTCGTCCCCGGCCATGATGGCGCCGGGCACCGGCGTGGGCCCGCGATGGCGAGGCAGAAGTGAGGGATGGGCGTTCAGACATCCCAGAGGGGGCAGATCCAACACCCTTTGCGGCAGTAGAAGCCCGTAGGCGGCCACCACGATAGCGTCAGGCTCGAAGGATGCCAACCGCTCCACCTCTCCCCGCCATTTCAGGCTTATGGGCTGCACTACTGTCAAGCCATGAGCCAGAGCCAGCCTCTTAGCCGGGGACTGTCTCAGCTCGCGCCCCCTCCCAGCCGGGCTATCCGGCTGGGTGTAGACAGTCATCAGGCGGTGCCTGCTGGCCATCAGCTTCTCCAGCGATGGAACAGCAAACTCCGGCGTCCCCATGAAAACGATGCGCATGAACCAGCCTTCAGCTTTCAGCGGTCAGCTTTCAGCGCGGCGGGCCGTCCGACCTGTCCGACGCGTCAGACTCGTCCGACTCGTCCGACCGCCCCGCCCGTTTCGGATGAGGGGGGAAGTTTTCATCATTCATCATTCCGCATTCATCATTTCAGAGCTACTGATCAAGCCACATCTGCTGGAAGATGTTGCCATTGTGCGCGTAGTCGCTAACGCCGAGGACAAAGCCTCGGACCTGCGGCGCGACGGCGATGAAGGTGTAAGGCCAGACCATCGGCACCTGGATGATCTGCTCACGGAGCGCGTAGCCCTCCGCCTCCGCGATGATCTTCTTGCGGGCGCTCTCGTCCACCGCCGCGAGTTGCGCCTTATTGAACTCGATGATCTTCTCGTCCTTGTCGTTGCCGGAGAAGTTCAGGCTGCCGCCCGGGCTGAGGTAGTTGGCAATGACCCACCCGGGGTCGGGCGTAGAATATGCTGGCGTGAAGGTCATCGCCTGGTGGTCGCCCTTGCGGCCCCGGTCCCAGAAGACGCCGTCCTCCACCACTTTGACCTCCGCTTTGATACCGAGCTTCTGGAGCTCGCCCCCCCAGCGAGGGGAGCCATCAACGAACGGGAACGCTTGCCGTTGGTCTAGAACATTTTCATGGTTCACCACCTCTCCTAAGTTGCCTTCAGCCACTGCGCAGTCTGCCTCTTCGCTTTACAGGTCGCGACGTGAAATGCTCCCGTGGTCAAAGTAGCTAGATTTTTGCACGGGCTCGCGACGTTGTCAATAGCCGGTTTGGCCCACAAGCCAGCGCGATGCGCTTGACAGCCGACTAATCGGAGCGTAGAATGTGCGGCGCGGGCAGGTAAGATTGGATGTGTACAACGATAAGCCGGGATTAACGACTCCAAGAGAAGGAGGCCACAAGTGATCAATACCGAGAAGCCCTGGATTCTGGCTATTGCGCTCGCGGCGAGTGTGCTCCTGTCGGCCTGCGCGCCGGCGGCCGCCCCCGCAGCCAAGCCCACCGCCAAGCCAGCAGAAGCTAAGCCCGCCCCGACTTTAGTCGGGGCGACGCCGAGGCCAGCGGCGGACCAGCCGAGATACGGGGGAACTCTAACCCTTCTCAACTCCGGCGATCCTGGCCACCTGGACGCGCAGAGATTGCGAGGAATCGTTCTCCACGCCGTCGTGGCTCCTGGCTACAGCCAGATCCTCCAGTGGGACAGCAAGGACCCGCAGAAGATAGCTCCGGACCTGGCCGGGAGATGGGAGGTAACGCCCGATGGCAAGGCCTACACCTTCTATCTTCGCAAGGACGTGCAGTGGCATGACGGTAAGCCCTTCACCTCCGCGGATGCCAAATTCAGCATAGAGAGACTGGGCGAGAAGGGCTCTCCCTTCGCCACCATGTTCCTGGCGGTGGACAAGACGGAAGCCCCGATCCCTACACCTTCAAGGTCCTTCTGAAATACTCTTCGGCCTCGTTGCCCGCCCAGCTTGCCACCGGGTGGACGTCCATTCTGCCCAAGCACGTCGTAGAGGCCAAGGGCGATATGAGGCGGGACCTCATCGGCACCGGGCCCTTCAAGCTCAAGGGCTACACCTCCTCTGTCTCCGTAGAGCTCGTGAAGAACCCCAACTACTTCGTCAAAGGACAGCCTTACCTGGACGCGTTGACCTTCTATCTGATAAAAGATCGGCCCACCCAGTTCGCCGCCTTCCGCACCGGCCAGGCGAAGCTCTTCTCGGCATCCATACCACTCAACAAAGTGGATGCCGACCTCATGCGCAAGCAGATGCCTAACGCCGTTATCCAGCCCATCAACCGCCTCAAGGGCGAGGTCTTCTTCATGAATGCCAATATCTCGCCCTGGAATGACGTAAGGGTGAGGCGAGCTGTCTCTCTGTCCTGGGATAGGCAGTCGGCGATAAAGGTCCTGGGCAGCGAGGCGGGAGAGATCAGGGCCTCCATGCTCACCGGCGCCTATGCGATCCCGAAGGAGGAGCTGGCGCAGATGCCGGGCTTCCGCCAGCCCAAGGATGCGGACCGCGCCGAGGCCAAGAGTCTCCTGGCCGAGGCCGGCTACGCCAACGGATTCTCCACCAGGATTCTGACCCGGGCAGACGATCCGCAGTATGTCAGGCTTGCAGAGTATGCCGCCGACCAGCTAAAGCTGATGGGCATCGCCTCCGTTACGGATTCCTTCGAGGGGGCGGTCTATCTGGAGAGGAAACAGCGCCTGGAGTACAGTTCCATGGCCATAACACCTGTCCTCGACAACGCCGACCCCGACGGCGCCGGCCGCTACTTCGCCTCCCCTAACGAGTCGGGATTCGTGGACCCGGAGATAGACAAGCTCTTCGCCCAGCAGTCCCAAACCATAGACCCAGCGGAACGCAAGAAGCTGGTCCGGCAGATGGAGATGCGGCTGATCGACCAGGCATGGTATGTGACCAGCCATTGGGACGAGAACTACCTCTTCGCCTGGACTGATTTGAGGAACGCCGAGCCGAAGTACCTGGGGGCCAACAACAACATCCGCATCGTCAAAGACATCTGGCTGGCGAAGTAGGGGCACAGCCTGCTGTGCCCGCGCGCGGTCTGTGGGCCCGCCCGACTCGTCCGACCAGTCGGACTGGTCGGACGATTTTCCGACAGGAGCACGGTCTTTGAGCTATAAGGCCATCAAGTACAAGAAGCAAGACAACATCATTTCCATCACTTTCAATAGGCCCGAGAAGCGGAACGCCATTAACGATACCATGTGGCGGGAGTTGGGCCCGCTGCCTCGGACCCGGGCTCTACCTGGTCATGGTCTGCGACTTCGTCGTTGCCAGCGAAGACGCGCGCTTGGGCGATCCATCCCTCACCCTGGGCAGGATGCCCACCATGCCTTTGCTCACCTATCTCATCGGCCTGAAGAAGGCCAAGGAGCTGCTCTATTTCGGTCGAGCCATCGACGGCCGGGAGGCGGAGAAGCTATTCCTCATCAATGCCGCCGTGCCTGCCGCCATGCTGGATGCCGAAGTACGGCGATTCGCTAAGGCGCTGGCCATCCCTCCCGCCGACGGCATGACCCTGGCCAAGGAGACCCTCAACTCCATCATGGAGGTCAGGGGCCTGGGCGGGGCATGGCGCTACACTGCCGATATGGGCGTCCTGGCCCGCGCGCGGGACCCTGGAGTCTCGGCGAGTAGGGCGGACTTGAACGCGCCGCCCTATGTCAAGCGCCGCCACTTTGCGCCCCGCTGAACAGCGTCTGCACTGCCTGCCAGACGTCTGAAACGGTGACCTCTTTCATGCAGCGCATGTGAGCGCACGGGGGCGGAGCCTTGCCCTGAGCAAGGCATGGGCTGCACTCAAGACCCTTGTAGAGGACAATGCAGCTTCGGGCGTAGGGCCGATAGAGGTCGGGGTTGGACGGCCCGAAAATGGCCACCACAGGTGAGCCCACCGCCGCGGCGAGGTGACTGGGGCCAGCGTCGTTGCCGATGAAGAGGTCGCATTCTTTCAGCGCCGCGCCCAACTGGCCGAGAGACGTTCTGCCGGCGAGGTCGATCAACCTGGCAGGGTCTTCCGCTCGGTGCGAGTGTAGAAGCGCGCGCACCTGATCGACAAGGTACCTCTCGGCAGGAGCGCCGACCAGCGCCACTCGCGCCCCGGTCTCGAGGGCCTTATCGGCTATCGCCGCGAAACCCTCCGGCAACCACCTTTTGGATGGCAATCTCATCCCCGGGTTCTCGCCGCCGCCCGGGTGAATGGCGATCGTTGGGCAGGCCCCTTCGGCAGGCTCAGAGCAGGCCCTCTGGCCTAGTGTCTCCCGCGCCCATTTGGTGTCCTCCGCGCTCGGATAGAATTCCAGCCGCGGCGCCCGGGGGCATATGCCCAGGGCGCGGACCGTGTCTAGATACAGCTCCACCTCGTTGCGGTCGGGCCGGCAGGGTATCTTGTCGGTGAGGGAGAAGCCCCGGCCGCCGCTGTCGAGGCCAATACGTCGTGGGATACCCGCCAGAAGGGGCATGACGCTGACCAGCGGTGAGCGGTCCAGGACGACGCACATATCGAACCCTCGTGCTTTGACCCCGCGCACGAAGTCCAGATAGTCGCTCCGGCGCGTGCGCAAGCCGCTGCCGAGGGTGCCGCAGTCTATCAGCTCGTCGATGCGCGGGTTTCCCTCCAGGACCGCCCGCGACCAGGCGCCTACGCCGAAGGAGATTCTTGCCGTGGGAAAAGCCTTCCTCAGCTCAGCGACAGTCGCGGTGGCCATGAGCACATCGCCGATGCAGCACGGCTTAAGGACCAGGATAGAGCGCGGTGGTCCGAAGGTTGCTCTTCTTCGGGAGAAGGGCGCAAAGGCCAGACTGAGCGTGCGGCAGGCGAGCGTGACGGGGAGGTCTCTCAGGGTTGTCATTGCTTCGGGGATGCCTTACCAGTATCCTGAATCGGAAGTCCGCTGACAAAAAAGCGTCCGCGTAGGGGTCCCGAGAATAGACCTCCGAGGTCTCGAAGACCTCGGAGGTCTCATTGAGTTACCTCTACGTTTGGCTGGCAACGGCGAAGGTGAGCTCGCCTTCCGCCACGACCTTGCCATCTACTTCCGCCCGGGCGGAGCCTTTGCCCACGGGGCCCCGGACTTTAGTCAGCGAGACCTCCAGGCGCAGCGTGTCGCCAGGGATAACCGGCTTGCGGAAGCGAAAGGCATCGATCCCAGCGAACAGAACAATCTTACCCTGGTTTTCGGGGAGGCTCAGGACAGCCACAGCGCCCACCTGGGCCAGGGCTTCGGCGATGAGCACGCCGGGCATGATGGGATTGCCCGGGAAGTGTCCCTGGAAGAACCACTCGCTGGCGGTAACGTTCTTAATGCCCACCGCTCTCACCCCTTGCTCCAGTTCGGTCACCCGGTCCACGAGCAGGAAAGGCCAGCGGTGCGGGATAATCTCCTGGATTTCCCTGGCGCTCAACATCAGGGATCTACCACCTTTTCCAGATTACGCTCGGCCAGGGCGATGAGGCGGAGAGCAGACTCCCTGGGAACCGTCGCCGTGCCCAGTTCCTTGCCGGGGTCATTCTCCATACCATGATAGTCGCTCCCCCCGCAGGGGATGAGGTCGAACTCCCTGGCAGTGGCCAATAAACCAGCGATGGTCTCCGGGCCGTAGCCGTTGTAGTACACCTCCATCCCCACCATTCCGGCCGCCTTCATCTCCGGGATAAGTTTGTCGGCGCCATTTCCCTCGGCCGGGTGCGCCAGAACGGCAATCCCGTCCACCTTCCTTATCAGTCCCACTGCTTCCACCGGCGTCAGTTTTTCTCTCTCGGCGTAGGCGGGGCCCCGGCGGCCAATGTATCTGGAGAAGGCATCCTGGATGGTAGGCACGTAGCCTGCCTCCAGCATGGCCTGGGCGATGTGCAGCCGGCCCAACACGCCGCCGGCAGCCAGTTCCCGTATTCGGTCCCACTTGACGTGGATACCAAGACTGGCCAGCTTATTCAGCATCTTCAGGCCCCGAGTGAGCCGAGAGTCCCTCATCCGTTGGAGAATGGCCTGAAAATCCGGGTCGCGGTAGTTGATGAAGTAGCCGAGAATGTGCACCTCGCTATCGGCAGTATCTGTGCTGACCTCTATCCCGGGGATGAGGGTGAGCTGGGGATAGGCGTTCGCCGCTCGCAGCCCTTCGTCGAGGCCGTCGGTGGAATCGTGATCAGTAATGGCTATGATCTCCATCCCTCGCTGGACCGCCAGGTTTACCAGTTGGATCGGGGAGAGGCGGCCATCGGAGCTAGTGGTATGAAGGTGCAGGTCTACAGTCACGCCCTCTCCTCCAGAGCGATATCGTGGCGAGCGATACTCGCGGCTTTCCCGTCTTCCGCCACATCGATGAGCACTGAGTTCAGTATGGGGGGCCCCACCCCGACCGAGATGCGGCGCGGCATCAGGGTGAGGAACTTGTTTATCACTCCCTCGATATCGTCGCCGATGATGGACTGGGACGGCCCGGTCATGCCGAGGTCAGTCACGAAGGCAGTACCACCGGGGAATACCCGGGCATCGGCGGTGCCAACATGAGTGTGGGTGCCCACGACAGCCGTTACCCGCCCATCGAGATATCGACCCAGGGCCACCTTCTCTGAGGTGGCTTCGGCATGGAAATCCACGACGATAGCGCTCGGCCGGTCAGAAAGCTCAGCGAGAAGGCGGTCCATCGTGCGAAAGGGGCAATCCAACGGAGCCATGAAGGTGCGCCCCATGAGGTTAACGATGAGCACGCCCTTCCGGACCAGGTATCCCCGGCCGGGGACGCCTGGCGGGAAGTTGAGGGGGCGAAGAATAGGCAGATCACCGTCCAGACAGGGGATTAAGTCCTTCTGGTCCCAGACGTGGTTGCCCATAGTCAGAACATCTACGCCGCTATCGAAAAGCTCGTCAGCGGTAGACTTTGTGAGACCGATACCGCCCGCCGCGTTCTCACCGTTGGCCACTACCAGGTCGATATCGTGCTGTTGACGCAAGCTGGGCAGCAGCTCGCGGACCGCTCTCCTCCCCGGCCTCCCCACGACATCACCCACCATCAATATCTTCAAGCCTTACTCCAGGGTAGGAGAGGGTCTGAGACCCTCCCCTACTTGGCGTAGTCCACGACCCGCGTCTCCCTGAGCACGGTTACCTTTATCTGTCCCGGGTAGTCCAGAGTCTCCTCGATCTTCTTAGCTACATCTCGAGCGAGCCTTATGGCAGCCAAATCATCCACCTCATTGGGCTTGACGAAGATACGCACTTCCCGCCCTGCCTGGATGGCGAAGGTCTTCTCCACTCCCTCGAAGCTGTTGGCCACGTTCTCCAGCGCTTCCAGTCGCTTCAAGTAGTGTTCCAGCGACTCGCGCCGGGCTCCGGGGCGGGCCCCGCTAATGGCGTCCGCCGCCGACACGATCAGCCCCTCGATGCTGATGCTATCCGACTCGCCGTGATGTTCAGCTATGGCTCGCACGACCGTTTGCGACCTGCTGAGCCGCTTGGCGATGTCAGCGCCGATGAGCGCGTGGGGTCCCTCCACCTCATGGTCCACGGCCTTGCCGATGTCGTGGAGGAGTCCGGCCTGCTTGGCCACGTCCACATTGGCGTCGAGCTCGGCAGCGATCATGGACGCCAGATAGGACACCTCAAGGCTGTGCTGCAGCACGTTCTGGCCGTAGCTGAAGCGGTACTTCAGGCGCCCCAGTATCTTCAGCAACTCCATGGGCAGCCCCTGGACTCCGGCCTTGTAGGCGGCTTGCTCACCTTCGGTGCGGATGGCGGCTTCCACCTCGGCTTGAGACTTCTGCACCACTTCCTCGATGCGGGCGGGGTGAATGCGGCCGTCCAGAATCAGCTTGGTCAGGGCTATCCGCGCTACTTCGCGGCGGACAGGGTCAAAGGCAGAAAGGGTGACGGTCTCCGGCGTGTCATCTATTATGAGGTCGACGCCGGTAGCGCTCTCCAGGGCGCGGATGTTGCGCCCTTCTCGTCCGATGAGGCGCCCCTTCATCTCATCATTTGGGAGGGGAACCACGGAGACGGTGGTCTCGGATACGACATCAGAGGCGCACCTTTGAATGGCGGCGGCGAGAATCTCCCGCGCCTTGGCGTCGGCCTCGTCCTTCATTTGCGCCTGGATTTCCAGGATACGTCGCGCCGCATCCTGGCGGACCTCCACCTCAATGGCCTTAAGGAGCATCTCCTTGGCTTCGCTGCTGGACATGCAGGCGATCAGTTCCAGTTGCTGGATTTCACGCTGTTTCAGCTCCTCGACCTTGACGCGGGTGGCCTCAATTTCCTTTTCTTTGGCAACAAGAGCGCGTTCGCGGCGTTCGACTCCATCGACTTTGCGCTCCAGGCTTTCCTCTTTCTGAGATATTCGTCTTTCCTGTCTCTGGGCCTCCGAGCGACGCTCCCGGCTTTCCGCCTCTGCCGAGGCTCGCATCTTTATGGCCTCCTCTTTCGCCTCGAGGAGTATTTCCTTCTGTTTTGTGGTCGCCTCGGAGAGTATCCTGGCGGCATCCCTCTGAGCAGCGCGGACGCGCCGACCTATTATCACCTGCCTGCCAAAGTAGCCCCCAACTCCTCCCAAAGCAAGGGCGACTATGGCGACAAGCACGCCCTCAAGCATATTTACCTCGCTTTCTATGTAAAGACCCTATGGGTCGTAGATAAAATGAGTGTTAAAACTCACCCTAAATTAAACCTTATTGGGGGCTCACTGTCAAGGCGCGGAGGCGGACTGGAGTCCCTTGAGAGAGGTCTGGCCGGACTGGCACTGTAGGCGCAGCCCCCTGTGGCTGCCCAGGGCGTACACAGAGGTCCGACTCTACGAGTCGGACTCCAGTCCGTTTTCCTGGCCGTCTGAGGCGGCCTCACGCCAGAGGCGATTGACCACAGAGGCGCTTACGCTGTAGTCGAACCCGCGACGGTTGAGGTAGGAGCCCAGCTTGCGGCGGAAGTCCCGATAGCACAGTCCATGGAGGCTAGCTGCCTTACCCCTCGCGGCTAAATAGGCGCTGGACTCCTCGTCCAAGGACTGGATAACCTCCGCGACGGTCTCAGAGTCGACGCCTTTTCGCCTCAACTCCTGGCTTAGAAGACGCCGGCTTCTGGGACGGAAGGCGTCGCGATTCTCCTTCCAGAACTGGGCAAAAGCCGCGTCGTCGATAAGACGCTGGTCCTTCAGCTTTTGAAGGACGCTTTCCACCACCCAGTCCGGGTGGTTTCTAAGAAGCCGCGTCCTCACCTCGGCCTGGGAGCGGGGGCGGTAGCTGAGGAAGCGGACCGCCGCTTCCATCCCTTTGTGAAGCTGCTCCGCCTTGAGAAGCTCCTCCAACTCGGCGTCAGACACGGTCTGACCAGTCTTCAGACGGCGCGCCGCGACTACCTCGGTATCAAGGCCCACGGCGAACTTACCGTCTATGAAGAGGTTGACCCGGTGGCGGCGCTTCTGGGCCGGGTGGCTGGTGATGATGCCCATAGGGCATCTGGGGTTGGGGGATAGGGTTTTGGGGTTAGGGC
>JACPQD010000070.1 GCA_016190665.1 Chloroflexota bacterium | reverse complement strand
CTCCAACTGCCACCAGCACGCCGACGGCTACGAACACGCCAACGCCCACCGAAACGCCCACGCCGACGGCCACCAATACGCCGGTGCCCCCGACGGCGACGCCCACTCCAACTGCCACCAGCACGCCGACGGCTACGAACACGCCAACGCCCACCGAAACGCCCACGCCGACGGCCACCAATACGCCGGTGCCCCCGACGGCGACGAACACGCCAACGCCCACCAACACACCCACGCCCACGGCTACCAATACGCCGATACCTCCAACCGCGACGCCCACTCCAACGGCTACCGATACGCCGGTGCCTCCAACCGCCACGCCCACCGAGACGCCGACGGGCTCCGGCCCCAGCTCTGTTGGCTCCCCGCCGGCCGGCGCCATCTACCGCCGGGACGGCATCAGCGCTAGTTACTCTATGGTCCACAGCTCAATTAGCTTCGGCTTCGCGAGCCTGGCCATGTCCGGGAGCGCCTCCGCAGGCACCGTGTTTGCCGGCACTCACACCGCCGGTGAGTCGTCTACCACCCCGCTCGCCAAAGTGGTCTACTCGGTGGACGGCGGGGTAACCTGGAGCGGCGTAGCCTCCGGTGACCGCCATGGCATCGACGGCGCCGCTCTTGGCGACAACGATCTCAGGACGCAGGTCGTTATCGGCGGCCGCACCATGGTTTATGCTGGCACGGGCGGCATCAGGGGCGGCGTCTTCAAGTCGTCAAACATGGGCGGCAACTGGACCGACGCCGCGCTCTATTCCGACACAATTGGCGTCACTAAAGACTTCAACGTGGTAAACAGCAGCAATATGTTCCTCGTCTTGAGCACGGCGAATGCCAGCGAAACGCACACGTTCAGGACGACGGATGCCGGCGTCTCCTGGACTCGCGTCTCCCGCGTTGCCAACATCAGCAAGGTGCGCACCGGCCTCGCGCCGAACACCTTCTGGGCCCTACGCACCAGCAATATCGACGGCCAGGTGCGCAGGTCGACGGATGGCGGCAACACCTGGTCCGTCACACCCATGGACCCCAGCGACACGCAGCAGGTGGTTGACTTCCTGGCTGGGTCAGACCTCACTGCCTATGCAGTGATGAGCAATAACCAGATCGCCATCACTCACGACGGCGGCGCCAGTTGGACGTTGAGCACCAACAGCCCCAACGCTTCGGTCCGCGGCATCACGAAGTCGCCCACCTTCGGAGACGCAGCCAAGCCGGGCTACAATACGCTGGTGGCCTTCGCGCCGAGCACGGGCATGGTGTGGCTCTCCCGCGACGGCGCCATTTCCTGGACTCAGTATGGCGCGGCGCCCATGTCGGCCGCCGCTCAGGGCGGCGTCACCTGGTCGCCAACATATGAGTACGACAGGCTCGTCTTCGTCGCCGTTGGCAACGCCACAAGTCCGGTCAGCAGCGATAGCGGCGTCTACAAACTGAAGGATGACGGGACGGTGACCAGCTCCTCCAATTGGACAGCGGTCACCACCCGCGACGCCCGCAATTTCGAGGCTAAGAACAAGATAGGCGCCCCCGTCATAAGCGGAAATATGATGTGGGTGCCCGTGGGCGATAAGGTCGCCGCCACTCACGACGTTTCGGCTACGCCGGTGGACTGGCGGGCTATGCCAGTCGTTGACCCGACCGGCGACGCGGTGACCAGGGTTACCGTTGGGCTTTCCGGCTCCTCGTGGAGGTTCTGGACGTGGGGTCAAGGCAATACCTTGAAGGTGCTTTCTGACACCTCCGGCGCCTCGACCCTCCTCTCACCAGCCAATGGCGCTGGCAACGTGGCCCGGGTCACTGCCCTGAGCTGGAGCGCGGTCCCGAGCGCCACGATGTATGAGGTCCAACTGGGCCTCACGCCCACCCTCGCCGGCGCTTCAATCAGAACCACCAGCGCGCTCGCCATTGAGACCAATCAGTGGTACACGGGAGATGGCATGACCCCCGGCGGGACCTTCTTCTGGAGGGTGCGCGCCTATGCTCCTGTCACTGGTCCCTGGACAGATATTTGGAGCTTCAGTGTAGCG
This sequence comes from Chloroflexota bacterium, assembly GCA_016190665.1. Classification (GTDB taxonomy): domain Bacteria; phylum Chloroflexota; class Dehalococcoidia; order JACPQD01; family JACPQD01; genus JACPQD01. The sequence goes on along the minus strand of JACPQD010000070.1, from coordinate 9,593 downwards.
GGCGGCCCAACGCCGCTCCCCGCGACGGCTACCCCGATGCCGGACAACGTCATCCCTCTGAAGGCTGGCTGGAATTTAGTCTCGCTGCCCAAGCAAGTCGCTGACAGCAGCCTCTCCGCCGTGTTGTTCACCAGAAGCACCAGCGTCGACAAGGTCTACAGCTACTCCAGGGGGCACTGGCAAATGGCGACATTAACGGGCGGCACCTTGACCGAGATGTTGCCGGGGAGCGGTTACGCCGTCAGGACGACTGCCGACACGTCCGTCACCATAAGCTACCGGCCGGTTAGCCCGCTGGATATGCCGCCGACCTATGAACTGCCCGCTGGCTGGAGCCTCATAGGTTACTCAACCCTCGGCCTCACCCAATACCAGCCCGTGGATATCTACTTGACCAGCCTGGCGGGCAACTGGATGTCCCTGTACACCTACGACCCGGCCACGGGTTACAGTCTGGCTAAGCCGGGGTATGGGTTCAGCAACGTAGAGCTATTCCGGGGCTATTGGATTTACCTGCGTCAGCCGGGGACCCTCGTCCCGTAAGGCCATCCGCCGGCAGCAACCATCGCGAGGCCCGTCCTCCAGGCGGAGGACGGGCCTCCTTCACTTCTCACTCCGGCCACAAAGTTGTCACAACTTTGTGACGTTTTCCGGCGCCCGCTTTATGACTTTTTAACCCGCCATTGCCGATACTGTGGGCAGCCGCACCGGCGGCAGCCGTCATAGTTTCCCCAAGAAAGGAGGTTACCCATGGCTTTATCGGCGAAGTATGGAAAAGTGAACATCCCGAAGGTCGGAGAAAACGAGCCGGTGTTCATCCTGCGAGCGCAGGACAAGCTGGCGCAACCTGCGATCGAGATGTACCGGTCACTGGCCGCTTCCCATGGCGCCAAGCTGGCTGACTCGCTCCAACAGGAGATCACCAGCTTTCAGCGCTGGAACGGCTCGAAGAAGCTGCCGGACTAGTAGCCGCTCCTGCGAAGCGGACCCCCTCGACAGGGGGGGTGAGATTCATACTGGAGGCTAGGAAAGGACCTCCAGCAGCCTCTTGTGAGCCCGTGCTACGGTGCACGGAACTTCAGGAAAACTGAATACGTCTGACGGTCAGCGAGGGCTCATCTTCAGCAGATGAGCCCTTCCTTGTGTTGCGTCTCAGCATCGGCCGTCGACGTGTTCGTGACACAGCGCATGCCGTCTGCCAGCGACGCGGAATCCAGTCACTCTAACGTGGCGCAACAGAATTCGCCTTGACATCCAGCCGCGGGAGTGCTAATATCCCAGCTTACGAGTAGCGAGGCTGCCACGAAGCGCGAAGGAGCAAGGTTACCTTCATTGGTCGTTTCCATCGATTTGTGGAAGCGGATGGGGCCTCCTGGGGATGACTCCAGTGCTCAGTCCGGCGCCGCACAGCGCTCGAAAGGAACCGAGAGAGGGAGGCATCGGTATGAAGTTGGTCCCCTTGAGCAAGCGGACCTATGTCCTGCGGGGAAACATCGCCCCAGAGGTCAGAGAAAACGCGGGCTTCGTGGTCACGGACCGGGGTGTAGTGGTGATCGATACCACACGTACTTTGGCGGATGCCATGTCGTGCTACCAGCAGATCAAGACCGTGACGGACAAGGACATCGCCTACGTCATAAATACCCACGGCCACATTGACCACGTCTTCGGCAACCAGATTTTCGACGCCCCTATCATTTGCCAGATGGACGATGCCGAAGAGATGCGGACCAAGCTTTCCGGAGAGTGGAGCGCCGAGGGCCTTCACAACATCATCCAGGCCTGGATACGTCCCGAGGAGATGGAGGGGACGCGGATAGTCCTGCCCCAGATCCTTTTCTGCCACGAGTTGGCCCTGGACATGGGCGACACGGCCATAAACGTCATCCGCGTAGGTGGACACACGCCCGGCTGTTCTATCGTCTATCTGCCTGAAGAGCGTGTGGTGTTCCTGTCGGACCTGCTCTGCGTTGGTCGCTACCCGGTATTGAAGCTGGGTGATGTCTTCTGCGACCTTGACGAGTGGATCGAGAGCCTCAGTTTTGTCAAGAAGTTGAGCGCCAAGACCATAGTGCCGGGCCACGGGCCCGTGAGCGCAAAGCAGGAGTTACGCGGCATGGAGGCGTACTTGAAAGAGCTGAGGACTCGCGTCTCCAGACTGGCCCGGCAAGGAATGACCCGGGAGCAAATCATAGCCGACCCCGGCTTCATGAAATACGCAGAGAGGACCTACGGCAGGCTTCACAGCGCCAATATCGGCTATGCCTACGACATCGTGATGTCGCGGGGCAAGGCAATACTGTCCTAAAACTTACCAGGTTTGGACCATCCAGGCTGTTCGCGCTTTGCCCTCGAAGGCCCCACCCGGCACAGTCTTCACCCAGGAAGAGATCGAAGCTATTCTCTCCGGCAACGCCAGGAAGGTGCTGGGCCTGTAGATCTCGCGATGCGGTCAGGTCCGGGCTGCATCTCGCCCGCTCAGGGCCATTAAGTGAATAACGTGACATTATGGCTGCAACGTCGGATTTCCTACTGGGCAACCGACGGATGCCACTCCTATTTGTTAAACACCATAAGAAGGTGTTGACAAAACAAATCGGGCCTATCTGGCGGTCGCTGGCCGGAAAGGAAAAATCCGTGTCCCCGGGATCTGCTCCCAAGCTGGTGAAGCACAGTCCATGATCCCTTCAGGTTAATTTGTCCACACCTTCTAAGAAGGCGTCAAGAAACCATCTTGCGCGTCACAATTCTGTAATTTCCTAGCCGGCTCCTGTTATGACTTCTTCACGTTTCGGCCACTAGACTGACAGTGAAGGAGTAACCTGCCGATTCCCGACCGTCACTGCGTCTGGCCAGCACATGGATGCCGGGACGGGTTTGGCGCAGCCAATTGACCAAAGGAGGCCAAATGAACACCATGACGCTGGGCAATTTGCAGAGCGCTTTCTCCGGCGAGAGCCAGGCTCATATGCGCTATCTGAATTACGCGCAACGGGCCGACACCGACGGGTTCCCGAACGTCGGGCGCCTCTTCCGCGCTATCTCCTGGGCTGAACGCATCCACGCCAGCAATCATTTCCGCGAGCTGCGCCACGAAAAGGGGGCCGCGTTGACACTCGCCCATGCCGGCTTCGGCCTGTCGACCACGGCGGAGAACCTGGGTGTAGCCATAGCCGGGGAGGAGTTCGAGGTCGCCGAGATGTATCCAGCCTACGAAGAGGTAGCCACGCTGCAGCAGGAAAAGGGGGCAAAACGCACCTTCAGCTGGGCTTGCCAGGCTGAGCAGACTCACTCGGCGCTGTTCCAGGCGGCGAAGAAGGATGTGGAAGCCGACAGGGACTACAGCGAAATCGGCGCCGTGTACGTCTGCTCCCTCTGCGGACACACCGTCGTCGGTGACGCCCCGGACCGCTGTCCCATCTGCAACGCCCCCAGGAAGGACTACCGCAGTTTCGCTTAGCCAGCCTCAACGGGCCGGACCCGCCACGAAGTCCACGCCAGGGGGTCAAGTCTAGCCCCCTGTGCCTCGCCCCGAGGGCCGGTCAAGGGGGGCTCTCGATTCGAGGAGAATACGATGCTCAGGAAGATGAGAATTGGCGTCCTGACCGGCGGTGGAGACTGCGCCGGACTTAATCCGGCCATCAAATGGGTGGTCAAAACCGCGCAGGATGAACGATTGCAGCGGGAACGGCTATCCCAGTATGAGGTCCTGGGGATAAGGGACGGTTGGAAGGGACTGATAGAGGTTGACCCCGACGACCCGCTCTCCCGGGAGCAGTGGCTGGTGCCTCTGAACGAGGCAATAGTCCGCACCTGGGACAGGTATGGCGGCACCATGCTGGGCACTTCGCGCACTAATCCCTACAACCCGAAGAACGACCGGTCGAAACAGACATTGTCCAACCTGGAGCGGCTTGGCCTGGATGCGCTGGTTGTCATCGGCGGCGACGACACACTGGGCGTAGCTGAGCGGCTGCAACGGGAGGGCGTGAACGTGGTGGGCATTCCCAAGACCATAGACAAGGACTTGCCTCACACCGATTACACCCTGGGATTCGAGACCGCCCTAAGCGTCATCACCGAAGAGATTGACCGGCTGCGGACCACCGCCGGCTCTCACAAAAGGATATTCGTCGTGGAGACGATGGGCAGACAGAGCGGCTGGCTGGCCCTGGAGGGAGGGGAATCCAGCGGGGCGTTTATCATCCTCATCCCGGAACATGACTTCTCTGTGCACAAGGTTAATGAGTTGCTTCTTGAAGGCAGGCGCGCCGGAGCGAGGTACGAGATTATCGTGGCGGCTGAGGGCGCCAAGCCGGTCGGGGGAGGCGAGTTTGTCAGGCGCGAGGGTCTCGATGCCTTTGGACATAAGTACCTGGGCGGGATTGGCGAGTTCCTGTCCCAGGAAATCCAGAAAGGCACGGGCCTGGAGACGCGGAACGTAACTCTCAGCCACCTGCAGCGAGGCGGCGCCCCTTGCGCCTATGACCGGCGAATGGGCAGGTATTTCGGCATTGCCGCCATGGACCTTGTCGTCACTTCGAATTTTGGCCTGATGGTGTGTGTCAGCAACGGGAAGATCAGCGCCTGCCCCTTGGCTGAGATCATCGGGCGGCCAAGCTTCGTCGATGTCGATACACGCTACGACGTGGAGAGGTATAACGGGCAGCGCACCATACTGAGGAGGCCGTAACCATGCACCAGACAGACGTTTCAGGCTTACAAGGGACGCGGGAGGCTACGAGCATTGACACCCTGGTCTGGGACGCTGTGTTCGCTGCCGACGAGCAAGCGCGTGAGAGTAGTCGGCGCACTATCAGGGAGAGGGCAGCGAGCCAGGGCATCCATCTTGCCAGCATCCAGGGTCTGTACGACGCCGCCGGAAAGGGACTTTACTGCAACAGGACCGTCCCCGCGATAAATATCCGCGGCATCAATTACATGGTGGCCAGGGCAGTCTTCCGGGCGGCCATCAAGCGCAAAGCCGGCGCCTTCATCTTCGAAATCGCCCGTTCCGAGATAGGTTACACCGCCCAGAGACCGGCCGAGTATGTCGCTTGCGTGTTGGCTGCCGGCCTCAAGGAGGGCTTCCGGGGCCCGGTCTTCGTTCAAGGCGACCATTACCAGGCCAACCGGAAGAGACATGCCGCGGAGCCGGAGAAGGAACTGGACGACCTGAAGGCCCTTATCCGCGAATCGATTGACGCCGGATTTCTGAACATAGATATCGACGCCTCCACGCTGGTGGACCTCGACAAGCCCACCCTCGAAAAGCAGCAGGAGAAGAACTGCGAGGTGACCGCCGACCTCACCCGTCTGATACGAAGCGTCCAGCCCGGTGGAGTGACCGTCTCCGTCGGGGGCGAGATCGGCGAAGTCGGCAAGAGGAACAGCACCGTGGAGGACTTGAGGGTCTTCATGGCTGGATACCTGCGGCGATTGGGACCGGGCGCGCCGGGAATCTCCAAGATCAGCGTTCAGACCGGCACCACCCACGGCGGAGTGGTCCTGCCCGATGGCTCGATAGCCAGGGTCAAGATCGATTTCAAAGCCTTGGAGGACATATCCAAAGTGGCCCGCGAGGAGTACGGTATGGCCGGCGCCGTGCAGCACGGCGCTTCCACGCTGCCCGATGAGGCCTTCGATATGTTCCCGCGCGTCGGCGCGGCAGAGGTGCATCTGGCCACCGGATTTCAAAACATGATCTATGACAGCGCCTATTTTCCGAAGGCCCTTCTAGATAGGATAAATAAGCATCTGACTGAGCACTACGCCAACGAGAGAGAGCCCAAGGACACGGAAGACCAGTTCCTGTACAAGACCCGTAAGAAAGCGCTCGGCGATTTCAAGCGGGAGCTATGGGACCTGCCACGGGAGAGCCTCGAGGCGATAGGACAGGAACTGGAGGACCGCTTCGCCCTGCTCTTCCAGAAGCTGAATGTGGTGGACACGGTAGAGTTGGTGGAGAGGTACGTGGTGGGGAAGGCGAAGACCTGACAGGGAGTTCCGCTCCAGAGGTCTCGGTGCCCCCAGTGAGCGGCCAGACAGACACGCAAACAACACCGCGGGCGGCGCCCGCGGACCAAGATTGACCGAAGAGCACGCCTGCAGGTTTCGCTAGAGGAACGCGGTCACCGACCGTGGGCAAGAACAGCCAGGCCATCGCCAAAGATGGCGGCTGGCATCGAATCTCCGAGACCCGCGCGCCGTTGGGTCCGGACAGCACCGTCGTCTGCTCCCGGCAGGTGCGCAGCTTCCCGTTCAGTTTCATCCCCAAGTTCCTGCGTTGGCGTGGGCGGCCCGCCGTGAGCTGTCAGGACGCCCTGGGCGCGCGCTTGATTTTCCAGGCGGCTGACGAGCTGTCTTGCCACCGCCTCCCATGTGAAAGCCCTCGCCATACGTCGCGCGGACCGGCGCATTTGGGCCCGCTTTTCTGGGTGATCGTGTAGGTACATCACGTGGGCAGCAATGTCCTCCGGATCGCCAGTCTCAGTGATGAAGCAGTTACGGAAGGGGATAGCGTAGTCCTCCCCCGTGCCCCCTAGGACAGGCACGGCCGCCGCCGCCATCGCTTCCAGACCGACCAACCCGAAGGGCTCATGCAGGCTGTTAGCCAAGACTGCATCGGAAGCGCGGTACATGATTCGCAGGAAACTTTGCGGGATGGGGAAGAGCAGGTTGACCACATCCGCCCCAGCGGCAAGCTTGATGGCCCGGAAGAAGTCCTCAGTACTTTCTCCCTCAGCCCGGGCATGGTGAACACTGAGCCCCAGAGAGCGGGCACGAGCTAAGACCTCGCCACCGTAGGGCTCGATTCCACCCCTCGCGAGCAAGGTTGTCCGCGGTCCCCGGGCCTTCAGCCTGGCCACGGCCTCCACGCATTCCATCCAGCCCTTGGCTGGGTCCCAGCGCGCCACCTTGCAAAGAACCAGGTCAGCACCAAGGTAGCTCCGGAGCTTAGAAGCTGACGTCTCCGAGACCGTATGCAGCAGAAGTTGAGGAATTCCGTTAGGAATCACCAGGGGATTAAGGCCCATCCCCTTCATGATCTGTCTCATGTAGCGGCTGACGGTAGTGATGGTTGTGGTGAAGGATAGGCGCCCCCAGTTGACGCGCTCGAAGCCCATGGTATTGTTGGCGTTCCAGAAGAGCACTGCCCTGTTCCTCAGGTGACTATCGTGCATGAGGTCACTGATGCGACACATGGCCTCGGCGGTATGCCACTCCTCGCCCAGGATCGCCACAATCTTCCCTTCGCTCACGGCGGGCCTGATGACGCGGTCCACAGCGCAGGAAGGCAGAGACTCATTAAAGTCATTTAGCTTCCCCTCCTCACCCTGGTAGACGCCGTCTGGATGGTACTGGCTGATCCACTGGCACCAGCGGTGGAATGTAAGCTTCCCGCCATGCCTTCGTTCCTCGCCTGGCCGCCGGTGGTCGCCCACGAAAAACAAGTGGACGGGAAAACCCATTGAGGCCAACGTTTCTGAGAGGTGAGTCACCCTCACTCCCAACCCGCCCGCCATGGAATAGGGGTCCGGACCTTCAAAGGAGAGGATGACGAAGACGGTGTTGTGTGGAATCATCTCTTCCGGTCTCGTCCCGCGTACCCCGTGACTGCGCCTCGGGTGCTCGTAGAGCCTCTCATTATCGATCGCGATGGCCCCAAGATTGGCGACAGCTTGCAGGAAATCTACTTCATCCCGCGAAAAATCGCGAGGCTCCCCGGTATATACCCTCACCACGCCAATGACCTCCCCCCGCAAGACCAGGGGCACGCAAAGAATGGAGGCAATGCCCTCCTTCGCCGCCTGCTCGCGGTACTGCACCCGGGGGTCGTTGGTCGCGTCCAGTACTTGCACCACTTTCCCTTCTACCACATCCGACAAGCTCTGGTCCGCACCCATGGGACCCTTCCTCACATAGCTATCGCTGAGCCCGTAGGCCGCTTCATGGAGCAGATGCTCTCGGTTGGGAGAGAGAAGGATTATGGAGCAGGCCTTGGCCTCTGCCGCTCTGGCACTCTGTTCGCAGACGGCCTCGAGGACACTATCCAGGCTGTGCTTCGAGTTGATAGCGCGTGCCACTTCGTAAAGTATCTCGTGATAGCGGTCTCCGCTGCTCGCCATTCTACTCACCCCCTTCATGGGCGTCCTCGCCCTTCCCCAAGGTGGGAGGCTCTGTGCTCACCAGACGAAGAATGAACTCTTGCCCCGCCCCGGCTGCTGCATCAACTGTCGCCGCTTCACAGAGTCTTGGCGTAATCGATAAGGTGCCTGACGCTGAAGCCCATGCGCTCGAAGAAACCGATAAGTTGCTTGTCACGCTGGTCTATTCCGATGCGCACCGTCTTGATACCTTCAGAACGAAACTTCTCACATATGGCATTTACCAACCGCCTACCAATCCCACGCCGCTCGTAATCCGGGTGGACACCGAGAATCAGGATCAGGCCTGCCCTGGTAGGAGGTTGCCCAACATCCGCCGTTCGACCGAGGATGAAACCGCGAACGCGCCCCTCCGACTCGGCCACAAAGCCGAACTCGAGCAGCCCCGACGCGTCACCGGTGATCAGCTCTGCGTAGCTTGTTGCCCTCCTGAGTTCGGTCAGCTTCTTGTCAATCGTGAGAATGCGTTCGGTGGTCAGATTGGCGTAAGTTATGGCTTTCCCTGCTGACCTTATCCTGCGGTCGATCGAAAGTATGGCATCGAGGTCTTCGAGACTCATGGGACGGACTGTTACCGCCACATCGGTGCTGGTCATTGCAGACCTCCTTCCATTGCTGGTAGTGGACGCCGCTCCTGCACAATACTAGCGTTCAACGGCAACGCCGGTCCGGATGACGGGGATCGAGGCGCCATCACGGAATGTCTTGATGCTATTTCAGGCTCGCCATGAGTTCGTCTACACTGAGGGCCGCCATGGTGAGGGTTTGGAGGGTGCCCCGCGACCCAAGCTCCGCTGCTACCTTGACGATCGCCTGGTTGTCCGGCGCCTCCAGGACATTCACGAAGTCGTAGGGCCCAAGCAAAGCGTACTGTGCGAGGATCTTGGCCCCCATTGCTTCCACCTCTTTGTTGACCTCCCATAAGCGACTGGGGGTCTTCTTCAAGGTCCTGCGGCCCTCGTCAGTCATTGTAGTAAGCATCACGTAGTACGGCATTCTCCACCTCCTTTTCGCTCTCACTTCTCCATCACGATACCAGAGGCAGCGCCTCGATCTCCCACACCACAAAGCACACATGCCAACCTTCGGCTATTTGCCGGGTTGGCATGTGTGGAGTACTCGCATGGCATCCCCTCCTCTTTCGAAGGCTGGAGACTACCTTATTCAGCTATGCATCTCACAACAACTTAAAGATCCCCCCAAGATTTGACACAGGATCGTACCTCTCCTGGTGACACCAGTATACCCAATGCCTTTCGAGTTGTCAAACCGGTGCACGGTCTGCTGAGGTTTCACTATAAGGGGGGAGTGGTAGTTCGGCTATGCGGATCGACGGACGAGTTCTGGTTCTCGCGTGCCCGAAGGCATGTATTGGGGCTTGGGGGGTGAAGGCCGGGTGGCGGGAAGGGAGTGCAAGAGGCGTCT
>JACPQD010000069.1 GCA_016190665.1 Chloroflexota bacterium | reverse complement strand
CTGCACGCCCACCTGCGGGAGCCGGGCCACGAGGAAAAGGAGACCATCGCCACGGGCACGCGGGCCGCCGCGAAGGGCGGGTTCACGACCGTTTGCTGTATGCCCAACACGGAGCCGCCCCTGGACACCCGGGCGACAGTCGAGTTCGTCCGGCGCGGCGCCGCCGAGCAGGGCACTGTGCGTGTCCTGCCCATCGGCTGCATCACCCAGGGCCGAAAGGGCCAGGAGCTGGCGGAGATGGGCGAGCTGGCCGAGGCGGGGGTCGTCGCCTTCAGCGACGACGGGTCGCCGGTGGCCAACGCTCGCCTGATGCGGAACGCCCTCGCCTACGGAAAGACGCTGGGCCTGCCGCTCATCGAGCACTGCGAGGACCCGGTCTTGTCCGAGGGCGGGGTAATGAACGAGGGATGGGTGGCGACCCGCCTGGGGTTGCGGGGCGCTCCCGCTGCGGCCGAGGAGATTATGGTGGCACGGGATATCTTTCTGGCGGAGCTGACGGGCGGGCGCCTGCACATCGCCCACGCCAGCACGGCGGGCACGGTGGAGCTGGTCCGTCGGGCTAAGGAGAAGGGCGTGCGAGTGACGGCGGAGGCGACGCCCCATCACCTGACGATGACCGAGGAGTGGGTGCTGGGCCACAAGACAGGGACAGGGCCCTCTAGCGCCGCGCCACTCGCCTACGACACGTCGACCAAGGTCAACCCGCCCCTGCGATCCTCGCGCGATGTCCGGGCGCTGGTCCAGGGTTTGCGGGAGGGCGTTATCGACGCCATCGCTACCGACCATGCGCCGCACTCCCAGCTCGACAAGCTCTGCGAATATGACATGGCGCCCTTTGGCATCAGCGTCTTCGAGACAGCCCTGGGCAGCCTCCTGTCCCTGGTGCACGCAGGTCTCCTGGACTTGCCGACGCTGATCGCGCGGCTGACGGTCGGCCCGGCCCATGTTCTCGGTCGCAAGGCGGACGGCTTGGGCAGCCTGCGCGTGGGCGCCCCCGCCGACGCTGTGGTTTTCAATCCCGACGAGGAGTGGACGGTGGATGTGGAGCGCTTCGTCTCCCGGGGCAAGAACACACCCCTGCATGGCTGCACGCTGAAGGGCAGAGTCAAGCTGACCCTGGTGGGCGGGGCCATCGCCTACGTGGACGAGGGGGTGCAGCTTGGCTAGGCCTTTTCTCACCTGCAGCCTCTGGCAGCGGGCTTGCGGAGAAGACACACGCAGATCCTTCTCTTCGTCCTTCCTCGGAAGGACTTCGCTCAGGATGACAGAGCAACAAACGCGCTGGCTGCACTCACCTAGCGATGTATCAGGGGTGCGGCCCCCAGCTTTAACCTTGTCCCCCTTCCTGATGGTCATTGGCAGATGATGTTGACACTCCATGAACACCCCCTCTGGCTCCCCCTCTTAGGCCTAAGAGGGGGAGAAGGGGAAACGATTCCAGGGGACACCCCTGAAACCCCGACAGGGAACCTCGGTTCCCTGCACCCTCCCTTTGGGCGCGCAACTCCTGCCGGGAGTCTGAGGCCTGCTATTGGCCTGCTGCGCAGACCTGGCCTCACCGCTGGCGCGGGGGTGCAGGCCCATTCGCCTTCCCAGCGCGTTCTCCCAGGGATGTGTCTCCCTCGCGCCAGGGTGCAGGCCTGTCCTACTCTCAACGCCCGCCCCTGCGACCTGCGCCCTCGCTGGCGCGGGGGTGCAGGGGGCGAAGCCCCCGCCGGGGGGCCTGGGGGTGTCCCCCAGCCTTCAATCCTTTTCCCCCTTCCTTGAGGAAGGGGGCCAGGGGGATGGTGGCCAGTGTTGTGTGGCGGCCGGAGGCATGAGAAACACGCCTGCGGAAGCAAGTATCAGACGCGATCTTCGCGGGGAACCTGATTTTTCGCCGGAGCAATTTCCTGCCCTAAGTACGAGTGAAATTGAAGGAAAGAACCTCTATCTTGAGCTGATTTGGACAGCAGGGGGAGCACATGGGTCTGTCGGCGATTTTTGCCAGAAATATCCTCAGCCTGAAATATGAGGACGTCCCGCCTGAGGTCGTCACCGTCGTAAAGAAGGTGCTGCTGGACTCTGTGGCAGTAGGCATCGCGGGCAGCTCGGCGCCGGGAGCGAGGGACGTGCTCGGGCTCATGATCCAGAACGGCGGCGTGGCGGAAAGCACGGCTATGGTTTCCGGACATCGCCTTCCGGCGGCGAGCGCGGCCATGGCCAATGGCGCAATGATCCGCGCGCTGGATTACAACGACACGTACGATGATGGCCGAACACATCCGGGGGTTCCGGTGACCTCCGCCGCATTCGCTGTCGCAGAGAAGGTTGGCGAGGTTAATGGCAAGGACTTCATCGCTGCGGCGACTGCGGCAATGGACCTCCATTGTCGACTGGCACGCGCGGTCCTAAGCAGCTCGCCGCCTCCCTGGCTCTTCCCCCAGCTTCACGGCTACATCCCCGCCGCTGCTGTAGCAGGCCGGTTGCTGGGGCTGGACGAGGACCGCCTGCTCAGCGCTTTCGGCCTGGCTTACGCTCAAACTGCGGGCAGCCGGCAGGTCACGACCGAGCGCACGCTGGCGCGCGGCATGCAGGGCGCTTTCTCGTCCGCGGGCGGCGTTATGGCGGCACAGCTCGCACAACGCGGCGTGACCGGGCCGAGAGAGAGCCTCGAGGGCGAATTTGGCCTGTTCAATGCATACCACCAAGGTATGTACAACCGGGATGAGCTGGTCGCCGGGCTCGGCGCGGAATATCCCTGGGCCAACTTGAGCTTCAAGCCCTATCCGAGCCACAAGCAAACGCACGTCTTTATCGACGCCGCGCTGCAACTGAAGGAACAATACCAGATTCGGCCGGAAGACGTAGAAAAGGTGGTCGTCTCGGTGGGCAACTGGAGCAAGACGCTCTGCGAACCGCTCGACATCTGTCAGCAGCCGAGAAACCTCACCGAAGGGCAATTTGCGATTCCTTTCACTGTCGCCGTCGCTTTGGTCAACGGCAACGTGCGGCTGAATGACTTCCTTGGAGACGGACTGACCGATCCCTCTGTCATCCGCATGGCCAGGAAGGTTGTCCCTGAGACCGACCCGGACCTCAATAGAGTGGGCATCGAGTCAGGGGTTGTGACCGTCACGGTCCGAGGAGAACGGCACACCAAGCGCGTCGACCACCCCAGGGGCGACCCAAAGAATCCCTTCACGCTGGAGGATCACATTGCGAAGTTCCGTGACTGTGTCACGTGGGCCGCAAAGCCGTTGCGCCAGACCAATGTGGACCGGGCCATCGAGCAGCTCTTGAATCTGGAGAAAGTGAACGACGCGGGCAGCATCATGCGGCTGGTGGGAGGAGAATAGTGGATTTCTGATTTTGGATTTTTGATTTGGGATTTGGGACCGGCAATCAATCAAAGATCAGCAATCAGCAATCAGCAATCAACAATCACTGGTCACCAACAGCGATTTGGCTTCGGCTGCGCCGAGTCAGGAGAGGAGGGTTGGAAATGAACCCAGGAACTTTGTTGCTCGTCAAGGCGGTTGAATACTGTCACACGCCGCCAGGTTCCTACTGCGCCAAGCTGATCGCCGACCTGGGTGGAATAGGAGGACTGAAATGACCTACACGACGGTCACCTGCAAGAAGGACGGAAAGGTTGCCGTGCTCAGCTTTAACCGTCCGGACGCTATGAACGCCCTCAATCAGGCGCTGGCAGACGAGTTGCTTGATTGCCTCGTCAACTGGAGTGAAGACGATAGTGTGAACGTGGTCGTCATCACGGGCAGTGGTCGCGCCTTCAGCGCGGGCGGCGATGTCAGGACCTTCTATGATGCCATTGACCAGCAGCCCGAGATTCTCTTCAAGAAGCTGAACGTCCAGCTTCAGAGCATCGTCTTGACTATACGGAACATGAAGAAGCCGGTTATCGCTGCTGTTAACGGTGTCGCGGCGGGCGCTGGCTTCCCGCTGGCCCTCGCCTGCGACCTGGTGATCGCCACCGAAGGGGCCAAATTCACGTCAGCGTATATCAAGGTTGGGCTTTCGCCTGATGGCGGGCCCACCTTTCTTCTGCCCCGTCTCATCGGGTTCCATCGCGCAAACTATCTCCTCATGACAGGCGACACGATCGATGCGAGGACCGCGTGCAACATGGGCCTGGTGAACCAGGTGGTGCCGGACGCCGAACTGATGCAGGAGACCATGAACCTGGCCCGCCGGCTTGCTGCCGGGCCGACCCTCGCCCTGGCGCGCACCAAGGAACTGGTCAACCTCAGCTTCAACCAGAGTCTTGCCGAGCAGATGGAGCGCGAACGGCAACTTATCGCTGACTCGGCCCGCACGGCCGACCTCCGTGAAGGTCTGACGGCGTTCTTCGAAAAGCGGGCGCCTATCTTCCGCGGCCAGTAGCGGGCCCATGCTGCGTCAGCTTATCGTTTTTGGGGGTTCTTCTGAGAAAGGGAGGTACTAAAATGCACGGTGGAAGTCTCTTTGTGTCCGCGAGTTGTCTGACGGTAGTAAGCCTGCTCCTGGCAAGCTGCAGTCCGGCGGTCGCGCCAACTCCGACGCCAAAGCCAGCAGCGCCAGCACCGAGTAGGGCAGCAGATGCAACCGCACCGCCGAAGGCGGCAGCGACACCGGTTGCTGGGGCCACAGCGCCTCCGAAACCAGTAGCCTTATCGCCAACCCCGAAGCCCAGTGGCGAGCAGCCGAGATATGGAGGCGTGCTTACCGTCTCGGTGCCGGAGGATCCCATCCATTTTGATTTGCATCAGGCGATAGCGGGCGCGACCGCGAACGTGCTGATGTGCGCCTACAGCGGCCTGACCCAGAATCACCCTGAGAAGCCCCAAGAGATCATAGGCGACCTGGCGAAGAGCTGGGACCTCAGTAAAGACGGACTCACTCTCACATTCCAACTCCACGAGAACGTCCTGTTCCACAACGGGCGCCCTCTCGCCGCGGAGGATGTGCGATATAGCTACGAGCGTCAGATCAACCCCCCGCGGGGTGTCGTTGCGCCGCGTCGCCCCAATCTGGAGGCTATCAACAAGGTGGAAGCCCCGGACAAGGCCACAGTGAGATTCACCCTGGCATATCCTTCCGGCTCCCTGCTAGCCGCGTTAGGTTTGGGGTGGATGGGCATATATTCCAAGGAACTGGTCGAGCAGAAGGGCCACATGAAGAACGATGTGATGGGCACGGGCCCTTTCAAGCTCAAGAGGTACACGCCGGGCATTTCGGTGGAGCATGTCAAATTCACCGACTACTTCGTCAAGGGACGGCCCTATCTCGATGGCATCACCTTCTACATTATCAGGGATGCCTCGACCAGGCTGGCTGCTCTGAGAGCCGGGCAAATCAAGCAGACGGGACTTGAAACGGGAGGCCTTGATCCATCTGACGCCGAGGCCCTCAGGAAGACCGGATCTCCGGTGAAAGCGGTGCCCTACAACGGGATGCGCTTCGCCCAGCTCATCATCAATACCCAGCAGCAGCCGTGGAGCGATGTGCGCGTTCGGCAAGCGGTTCACCTCGCCGTTGACCGGCAGGCTGCCATCAGTGTTCTGGAACAGGGTTATGGACAACTGGGCAGCAATTTCCCGGGAGAGTGGGGCGTCCCCCAGGATGAGCTTACGAAGGTGCCCGGGTACCGCCAGCCGAAGGATGCTGACATCGCCGAGGCCAGGCGCCTCCTGGCTGAGGCGGGCTATCCCAACGGTTTCAGATCAGCCATGCTGGTCAGGTCCGGGCGCGCCTACGAAGCTATGGGAGTCTTCATGGCGGACCAGTTGGCCAGGATCGACATCAAACTCGACCTTGAAGTGAAGGAAAGCGCAGTTCGGACCACCCTGCTGAATCAGGGCAACTACAAAGTCCATCCCCATCCGAGCCCCTCGTTCCATATCTACGACCCTGACAATGTGGCCCGGTACTGGGCCAAGCCGGTTGGCGATGACTGGGGTCAGAACTGGCAGCGCTCCACCGATCAGAAGATATGGGACCTGTTGGACAAACAGGCGCGCGCCCTCGATCCGGCTGAGCGCAAGAAGCTGGTCCGGGAACTCGATCTCAGGATGACCGAGGTCGCCGCGCGGCCGGTGTTCTATTGGGGGATGAACTTGATGGGCCAGTTGCCGGAGGTGATGAACATGAACCCGCCTCTCGGGTGGTACAGTGGCTTCAAATTCCAGGATGTCTGGCTGGCCAAATAGGCTTAGCACGATTTTTGATTTTTGATTTGCGATTTGGGACCGGCAATCAATCAAGAATCGACAATCAGCAATCAGAAATCAATGATCGCTGATGGCGATTTGGTTTCGGCTTCGCCGAGCCAGGATGCGGACGATAGAGAGCTCAAGGAGGGACCTTGGCCTTCGCAAAGATTGATAACAACCTTGACATGTTCTACGACATCGATGACTTCACCGATCCATGGAAGAAGCCGGAGACGGTGGTCTTGCAGCACGGGAACGCTAAGAACAGCCGCTTCTGGTACGGCTGGGTCCCTCTCCTGGCCAGGCATTACAGGGTGGTGAACCTCGACGCCAGAGGCTTCGGCCAGTCATCCAAACCAGCCCCCGGCTACAAATTCTCCCTGAGCGGCTTCGCCCGGGACCTGAAGCTCCTTCTGGACTTTCTTTGTCTGGATAAGGTGCACCTTATCGGGGAGACGGCAGGCGGCACTATTGGCATGCAGTTCGCTCACGACTACCCGGAACGGCTTCTTACCTTGACGGTCTGTGGCTCGCCCTTCCGGTTTCCGGACCATGGAGATTCGGCGGTACGCGTGGCGCAAGAGGGCATGCTTTCCTGGGCACGGGAAACCAACTTCCGGCGCTTCGACCCGAATGTAGACCCGGCTTTTGCCGAGTGGTACACCAACGAGATGGCGAAGGCCTCACAGCAGGTCGTTGTGGCCGTCTTCGAAGCGCTCGCGGGGAATGACTTGTCAGATGTCTCGCGTCAGATAAAGGCGCCTACGCTCCTCCTGTACCCTGAGGCCTATTTTCGTTCCGCAGGCTATCCGCGGGAGATGCAGAGGCTGATCCCGAATTCGGAATTGGTGCTTCTGGAGGGGATCACGGGCGTCGTCCAGCACAGCCATCCGGAGAAGTGCGTGGAGGTAGTGCTCCCCTTCCTGAAGAGACATTCTGACGTCTAAGCGCAGTGAATACGGTGGACAAAATGATTATTGCGCAGTTGCCCATGCCCGCGTGGGGTGCCACGGGGCATGAAAATCTGTGCGACAGACCGCCTACTGCTGTCTTCCTGAGCGAGCAGGTGTGGGCTGGGCTCTGGGTGGGCTCGCGAAGGATCTCCCTGCATGTGCCAGCGCGGGACTTGCAGCGGGATTCTTCGCGGGAGCAGCCCTGTCAAGAGTTCCCACGACCTGTGTGTGCCCGCTCAGAAAGACACAATTGGGGCGTCTAACACACAGGGGCAAACGCATTTTCAGAGCAGAGCAGCAGACAAGAATGCGCAGGGGGTGGGAATGAATCGATTGTCAGATAAGGTAGCGTTAGTCACCGGGGCGGGAGGATGGCGCGCGATCGGCCAGGCAATCGCCCTCCGTCTCGCCGCCGAGGGAGCATCGGTTGCCGTTGCGGGCAGCACTCGTCCCCCCTACGAGATAGAGGACGAGACCGGCAGGCATCTCTGGGAGGGCGCCGTCAGTGTCGCCCGGCAGGTTGAAGCCCTCGGCGTGCCTGCCATGCCTCTCAGCTTTGATATCAGGGAGGAGGAAAGGGTCAACGAGGCTGTTGCGGCGGTGATCAGGCGTTTCGGACATATCGACATCCTGGTGAACAATGCCGCAGCCGCCGGCGCGGGCGACAGGGTCCCCCTGGTGGAGCTTCCCACGAGCGAGTGGGACCGAGTTGTTGATACTAATCTCAGAGGCACCTTCTTCGTTACAAGAGCCGTGGCGCAGGCGATGATCGAAGCCAGGCGGGGCGGGAAGATCATCATTGTCTCTTCAATAAATGGTAGAGTGGGCAGGGCAGATCACGGGGCCTACGCCTCTTCGAAATTTGGACTGATAGGGCTCACCCAGGTGCTGGCGCAAGAGCTGGGACAGTACAAGATAAACGTCAACGCAGTCTGCCCGGGCACCGTACCTACACCCAGATTAGACAACAACTGCAAAGTGAGGGCGCCCGGACTGGGCTTGACCTGGCAGGAACTTCGTGACCGACACCTGGAAGAGCGTCGGGCGCAGTCACCCCTGGGAGAGGTTGGCACGCCGGAGGACATAGCGGACCTGGTCGCTTTCCTGGCCTCCCCGGAATCGAAGTTCATTACGGGACAAGCGATTGTGGCCGATGGCGGCATCGTGACCATCTAGCGACAGATCCCTCTCAATCTCACCTTCGGCAAGCTCAGAGCTTGCCCTGAGCGCAGCCGAAGGGGCAGGGTCTTTCACAAAGGGAGAGGACTTCTCCCCCTTTGCGAAAGGGGGACCAAGGGGGATTTGCAAGTCAGATGGCCAGGAGAAAGGAACAGACTTGTTAGACCCAGTCGTGTCGACAGCTTCGGGAAAGGTACGCGGCGTCTCGGAATCCGGGGTGTTCGCCTTCAAGGCCATCCCCTACGGCGCTTCAACCGGCGGCACATGGCGCTTTCTGCCGCCGCTACCTCCGGCGCCATGGACGGGCGTACGCGATGCGCTCGAGTTTGGAGCCATCTGCCCGCAGGACGGCCCGCTCACCGGCGGACCCTCGCCGGACCGCTTCACCACCGGCCCAATGCCAGCCTGGGTCCAGAGCGAGGACTGCCTCACTCTGAATATCTGGACGCCCGGCCTTGATGGAGGAGCGAAGCGCCTCGTGATGGTCTGGCTCCACGGCCGCGGGTTCGGCAACGGCGCCGGCTCCGAGCCCTGGTACGACGGGGCCAACCTGGCGAGGTCCGGCGACGTTGTGGTGGTCAGCATCAACCACCGCCTCAACGCCTTTGGCTACCTGCACCTGGCCGATGTCGTCGGAAGCGAGTTCGCCGGCTCCGGCGTTGCCGGCATGCTGGACGTGGTGCTGGCGCTTCAGTGGGTCCGCGACAACATCGGGGCCTTCGGCGGCGACCTGAAGTGTGTTACCATCTTTGGCGAGTCGGGTGGTGGGCGCAAGGTCAGCGTGGTGCTCGGCATGCCTGTCGCGCAGGGGCTGTTCCACCGGGCGATCATCCAGAGCGGAGGGCATCCCCGGGGCGTCGGGGCAGCGCGTGCCAACAGATACACCGAGACGTTGCTGGCGCACCTTGGCATCAAGGCAAACGATATCGGGAAGCTACAGAGGATGCCGCACGAGCAACTGACTCAGGCGCTCCGGGACGTGGCGGCAAAGGGCGGTGGCGGCGGTATGCTCCTCTCGCCCGTTGTCGATGGCGACTACCTGCCGGCCCATCCCTTCGATCCGGTGGCGCCTTCGTGCTCCGCTGATGTGCCCCTGATGATCGGGACGAATCGGGACGAGGCGGCCCTGTTTCTTGCCGAAGATCCGGCTGCCGGCAAGCTGGGGGACCAGGAACTAGTTGACCGGCTCCGGCCCATGCTGGGCAACCGCGCGGAAGCCGTGCTTGCCGCTTACCGCAGGAGCCGGCCGGAAGCCACGCCATGGGACCTCCTCGTTGCCGTCTCCAGCGAGGACCGTCACCTGCTTTCGATCCAGACGGCTGAGCGTAAGTCGGCGTTGGGGGCTGCTCCTGTTTACATGTACCTCTTCACCTGGGAGAGCGACTTCCGGAACGGCTTGTTGAAGGCTAGCCACTTCATGGAAGTCCCCTTCGTCTTCGGCAACATCGATGCCCTGCCTATGGCCGGCGCCCGCTCCGACCGCCGGCAGCTTGCCGAAACCATGATGAGCGTATGGGCATCCTTTGCCCGCAACGGAGACCCCAACTGCGAAGCGCTGCCCCGATGGGAGCCGTACAACGCGAAGACCAGGACCACGGTGGTCCTCGACGTTCCCTGCCGCAGGGAGGATGACCCGCGGCGAGACGAGCGCCTGGCATGGGAAGGCATAAGGGTGTGTCTTCCCTGGGAATCGGCGTGACCCGCAGCCGGAGACCTGCACGCAGCAGATTAGACCACCGATATAAACGGAGGTAAAGGGATGTTCGGAACTTCAAGACTGGTCGCTTTCCTCACCGTTCTCGGCCTGCTCCTGGCGAGCTGCGTGCCGACGTCGGCACCCACCGCACAACCCGCTCAACCAGTGGGTAAACCGGCCGCCGCGCCAGAAGGCAAGGCCGCAGCCCCGGCCGCCACGCCCAAGCCGGCCGCGGCAGAGCCGAAATTCGGCGGTATGCTGACCACCGATAACCAGAGCGACCCGCCCCATTTCGATCTCCACCAGTTGACCGGGGCCAGCCAGCGGCGGCCCCTGCGGCCTGCTTTTCATGAACTTGTGGAATGGGACCCCTACCCGCCCAACAGCGCGGTCGTAGGCGGGTTGGCGGAATCCTGGCAAAGCAGCAGCGACGGCCTCACCTGGACTTTCCTGCTGCGCAAGGGCGTCAAGTTCCACGATGGCAGCCCCATGACCTCAGAGGATGTGAAGTTCACGCTGGACCGCATGCGCGAACCGCCCAGAGGGGTAGCCAGCGCCCGGGCGAGCAGCCTTGCGGCGGTCAAGGATGTGGATGTTGTCGACCAGAGTACAGTGAGGGTGACCCTGAAGTACCCTCAGGCCGCCTTCCTGGGCGTGCTGACCGCCGCGGAGCCGTCTATCTACTCGGCCAGCGCCGCGAAGGCGGGACGCGACCCGCGCCGGGACGTCATCGGCACGGGTCCTTTCAAACTGAAGAGGTACAATCCGGGCGTAAGCGTTGAACTGGAGAAGAACAAAGACTACTACGTTGCTGGACGCCCCTATCTGGACGGAATCACCTTCTATCTGATCCGGGACATCGCCAGCCGTTTTGCCGCTTTCAGAACGGGCCAGGTGAAGGTCACTTCGGTGGGCAGCGGCGGGCTGACGCCGCCCCAGGCGGACCTGGTGAAGAGGGAGATGAAGGGCCAGGCGGAGGCGATACGCTATCCGGGGACAAGCTCGCGCAGCCTCCAGATCAACATTGCTCAGGCCCCCTGGTCGGATGTGAGGGTGCGCCGGGCGGTGCACCTGGCCACGGACAGGCAGGTGGGCGTCAAGGTAGTCGATGAGGGAGCGGCGACCATCGGGGGCTACCTGCTTCCTTCCAGCGACTGGTCGACTCCCCAGGAAGAGCTTCTGAAGATGCCCGGTTACCGGCAGCCCAAAGATGCGGACCGCGCCGAGGCGCGGAAGCTCCTCGAGGAGGCGGGTTTCCCGAAAGGTTTCGAAGTCACGCTCACCGTCGGAACCCAGCCTTTCCTGGAGAAGATGGCCGAGTACTTCGTGGCCCAGTTGGACACGATAGGCATCAAGGTCCGGCCCACGGTCATCGAGTATTCGCTCTATCTGGACGCGCTGCGCACGCACAAGTATGTCATTGGCGTCCTCTCCCAGGCCGCCTACTTCCATGATCCCGATGAAGTCCTGGGCGGGACTTACGTTGGAGGCGCGCCGCGGAACTACACCAACTTCAAAGATAGCACCTTTGACGAGCTGTACGCCAAACAGTCGAGGACCGTCGATGGTGTGGAGCGTAAGAAGATCGTGTCGCAGATAGAGCGTCTATTGTTCGACCAGGTGCCCGCCGTGGCCCTCTGGTGGATCGACCACGACCTTGGCATCTGGAATCAGGTGAAGAACTACCACCCGGGTTGGGGCTGGCTGGTTGGCGTCAGGTTCACCGACGTGTGGCTCGCCAGATAAGACGCACGGACCGAGAGCAAGAATTGGTACCTTACGAATGAAATTGCGCGCAAGATGTGCATGATTTTTGATTTTTGATTTCAGCAAGCAGCATTCACTTTTCATCAGATTGATGGCTGATGGCTGAAAGCTGACTGCTCACTGGCATTTGGTTTCGGCTTCGCCGAGTTAGGAGAGAAAAGGAGGATTTGTTGAAAGCACTGGTTATTGGCGGCACCGGGCCTACGGGGCCCTACATCGTGGAGGGCCTCTTGAAAAGGGGCTATGACGTGGCGATACTCCACCGGGGGACGCACGAAATCCCCCTGCCGACGGAAGTCGAGCACATCCACAACGATCCCCACTTCATGGAGACCCTGCAGGAAGCGCTCGGCGTGCGCACCTTCGACCTGGTGGTCTTCACCTACGGCAGGTTGCGCCTGGTCACCGAGGCCATCAAGGGCAGGACGCCGCGCTTCATAGCTGCGGGCGGCGCCGCCTACAAAGTCCGTATGCTGGCGGAGGCCGGCAGCCCGGAAGGCACCCCCGTTCCCATCCCCGAGGACTCGCCGCTTCAACTCGACCCCGATCTCAAAGGGGCCAGCTTCGCCAAGTTCTACTACATGATGGCGATTTCGGAGCTTGAGGTCCTCAAGGCGCACCAGGAAGGCCACTACAATGCCACCTACCTGCGCTACCCCCGCCTCTATGGCCCCCGGCAGCTTGGCCCGCGTGAATGGAGTATCATGCGCCGGATTCTCGAAGGTCGCAAGCGGATAATCATCCCCGACAACGGCCTTAAGCTCGACTCGCGCGGCTACGTGGAGAACATGGCGCAGGCTCTCTTGCTTTGTGTTGACAAACCGGAGGCATCGGCGGGGAAATCATACAACGTTGGCGACGAGAGGGTGCTCACCCAGCGCGAATGGATTTTGATGATCGGGCGGGCGATGAACGCGGAGATTGAATTCGTACCTATGGCATACAGCATCGCCCGCCCAAGCTGGCCCTATAGCTGGTCAAGATACTTTCATGAAGTCAGGAACATCACGCGCATCCAGCAGGAGCTTGGCTACAGGGACGTCGTACCCGTGGAGGAGGCCATCATGCGCACCGTCGACTGGTACCTTGAGAACCGGCCGGAGCCCGGGGGCGAGCTGGAGAAACAACTGGGCGACCCATTTGACTATGCAGCCGAAGATACGCTCATCGCCGAGTACCGCAAGATGGAAGAGAAACTGCTGGCCCTCCCCTTCACGATCGGCGAGCGCCGCCACCCCTACGCTCATCCCAAGAAGCTGGGAGACCTGACCTGACATGCACGGATTTTTGATTTGAGATTTTTGATTTGAGATTGGGGGCCGGGAATCAATCAAAAATCAAGAATCAGCAATCAACAATAAGAAGGGGAGGAAACCATGGTACTTAACAGAGGGCGGATCACCGAAGAGGGCATCGCCCAACTCAGGAGCAGGGTGGGTTCGTATTACAGCATCGAATCGCATTTCGATGAGGTCACTGAGGATGCGATTCGCTACTCCGCGGACGGCGTAGGCGACTACAACAATCCGCTGTGGCGAGATGAGGAGTACGCCAGGAAGACGCGGTACGGGAGCATTATTGCACCCCCCTGGGGCTTGTACGGCATTTGCTACATCACCGGGATGCGCACGGGCGGGCTTCCCGGCGTACATGCCTTCCATTCGGGCGGTGACTGGCTGTGGCTTATTCCGGTGAAGGTGAACGATATCATCTCCCCAAGCTATCGACCCGTCGATGTCGTCGAAAAGAAAAGCGAGTTCGCGGGAAGGTCCGTGATCGTCTATGCGGAGGCCATCTATACAAATCAACAAGATGAAACCGTTGCCAAGGCTATCGGCTGGAGCATCCGTGTGGAGCGGGGCGCTGCATCTGAGAAGGGCAAGTACTCCGGCGTTAAGTATCATCAATACAGTCCCGAAGAGCTGAAGAAGGTCAAGGAAGACATTAAGAACGAGCAGGTCCGGGGCAGCGTCCCGCGGTACTGGGAGGATGTTAGGATCGGAGAGGAACTGACGCCGGTGGTGAAGGGACCGCTCAGCCTCAGCGATATGCTGGCGTGGGAAGCGGCCGCGATAGGGCCGACAGAGGGAAGCGAAGCCCACGCTTTTCGTGCCAGGCATTTCAAGAGTCATCCGTCATGGAGCTACCGAAACCCGACCACGGGCGTCAGAGAAGCTATAGCGCAGGTCCACGAGCAGGATGATGCGGCGAGTGGGATTGCCATTCCTGCTGCGTATGACGTCGGCTCGCAGCGGAACTCCTGGATCATGCAGGGAATGACCAACTGGGTCGGCGACGACGGCTGGCTCAAAGCCCTCTACTGCGAATACCGCCGTTTCAATATCTATGGAGATACTCAGTGGGTCAAGGGCAAGGTTACCGATAAGCTCGTTAAAGACGGGGAACACGTTGTGAAGCTCGATATCTGGGCCGAGAACCAGAGAGGAGAGGTGACCGCCCCCGGCAAGGCCCTGGCCGTGCTGCCCTCCCGGCAGGCCAGGAAATAGAACCATGGATAAACAGGATGAACCCTGGATCGGAGTCCAGGGTGAACAGGATTAGAATCGCGCAAATTATCCTGTCTATCCTGTACATCCATGTTGACTAATCGGCTAATACATATTGACGTCTGATACGCGAGACCAGGCGAGGAGGAAATGGAAATGTTGATGCCAGACGGCAAGATAACTGAAGAGGGACTGGCTGTATTGCGGAGCAGGATAGGGGTGGACCTCCGTTTCAAGCAGCACAACAAGGTCGCCACCAGAGGCAATATCTATCACTTTATCCGGGGTACCGGGGATACAAACCCGCTATGGATTGACGAGGGCTACGCGCGGAAGACGCGCTACCGGACCATCATCGCCCCGCCGACCTTCATTTTCAGCGTCGTACCGCCCACAGGCAGCCTGGCGGGCGGCCTGCCCGGCGTGCATTCCTTCTTCGGGGGGTGCGACTGCGAATGGTCCAGGCTGATTCGCGAGGGCGATCGGATCACCGCCCAAGCCAGGCTCGTTGACGTTGTGGAGAAGGACCACAGCGCGTATGCCGGGAAGACGGTTATCCAGAAAGTGAAGGTGGTCTATACCAACCAGGGCGCCCAGCCAATCGCCAACGCCACTGGCTGGACGGTTCGCGCCGAGCGCGGCGCCGCGCTGGCTAAGGGCACGTACGCCAGTGTGCGGCCGGCGACTCATACGCCGGAGTACGTGGATGAGGTGGAAGCCGCCTACGACAAGGAAGAAATCAGAGGCTCCTCAATCCGGTACTGGGATGATGTCAATGTCGGCGACCAGATCGGCGGAGTGGTGAAGGGGCCGCTGGCTCTCAGTGATATGATGGCCTTTAACTGTGGCACTTTCAATGCACTTGCTCACGGTGAGCTGATGGCCTACCTGGACAAACATCCCGGCTATGCCTACACTCAACCACAATGGGGTGGGCCGGAGCCTGTCTTCAGGGTCAATCATTACGCCTATGCGGCTCAGGCCGTGGGCATTAACCAGGCCTATGACCACGGCATCGACCGCGTCACCTGGATAGCACATGCCATCACTAACTGGGTGGGAGACGATGGCATGCTGAGAAAGCTGTACGTGGAGGTCCGGCGCCCCAATCTCTTTGGCGATGTCACGTGGTGCAAGGGCAAGGTCACCAGAAAATACGAACGGGCCGGGGAGCATCTGGTTGACCTGGACGTCTGGGCGGAAAATCATCGCGGCGAGATCACTGCGCCGGGCAAAGCCACTGTGGCGCTTCTGGGAAAGCAGGTCCCCGGCGGCCACAAGTACTTGACCGACTGGGAATAGAGGGCGGCCAAGGCCGCTTCGACAGCGAGAGTAAGCGAGGGGAGGCTCGATGGCTCGACTCACACACCTGATGAACCCGATCGGCGATGCAGCGACTCCACAACTGAAACTGGCTCCGCGGCCTTCGGACCTGAACGGCAAGGTGATGGGCATCCTGGACAACAGGATGGGCGAATCGACGGCCCTCCTGGAGACTATCGCAGGCCGTATCTCTCAGAGATACAGACTGGCGGGGAGGGAAACCGCCACGCCAGCGGGCAACACGCCAGGCCAAGCCGCAGAGGAGCTCAGCAAGTGCGATTTCGTCGTCGCGGGATTCGGATGGTCTGGCGTGTACACCATCTGGGCGGTTCAGGGGGCCGTTGAGCTAGAGCAGAGAGGCATCCCCACGGTCATGGTCTGCACGGAGGGGATAGACGCCATGTGCCAGGCCGAGGCCAGATGCAAAGGAATGCCCTCCCTGCCGCTCCTCTCGATACCCGTGGCTGAGGAAGGGCGCATGTCTCAGGGGGCCATCGAGAAGGCCACGGATAGCCTGATGGATGACATCATCTTCTGTCTAACGCAGCCGGCCACGAAGGTCGCCGAGATGTTCGCCAGGAGGGATCTCGTCGTAGAGGCTGAGAAAGAGATCAACCGTCCTCACAACAAGTTCACGATGGAATCCGTCACAGTCGATAAGCTGGAACAGGCAACTACCGTCTTCTACGAGCAGGGCTGGACGGATGGCCTTCCGGTGGTTCCCCCAACGAGAGAAGCGGTGGAGGCGATGCTGGCCCATACTGACAGGCGCCCTGAAGAGGTGGTGGGGCTCCTTGCGCCTCGGATGGGAAAGGCAACGGTGGAGAAGATCGCCGTAAACGCCGTCATGGCTGGCTGTCTGCCAGAATACCTGCCTGTGCTTATTGCCAGCGTAGAGGCGATGGCCGAGCCTGCATTCAATCTCTCGGGCCTCCAATCGACCATGAACCCTGCGGCGCCCCTCGCCATCGTGAATGGCCCTCTCCGCAAACAGCTCGGCATCAACTCGGGGTTCAACGTTTTCGGGCAGGGATGGCGGAGCAATGCGACCATCGGGCGGGCAATCAGGCTCATCCTGATGAACATAGGAGGAGGCGTCCCTGGCGTAACGGACCGCGCACTGCAGGGCTTGCCGGACAAGTTTACTTTCTGTATTGGTGAGAACGAAGACGAAAGCCCCTGGGAGCCGCTGCACGTGGAGCGGGGATTTCCGAAAGAAGCCAGTACCGTCACGATGGTGGGGGTCGAAGGGCATCACAACTTCCTTGTCCTCGACCAAATGCCGGAGACCATTCTCGCCTTTGCGGCCGACGCCATGGGCTACCTGGGGGCCAACACGATCTACTATGGTGGTCAAAGCTGGCCCGTCCTTGCGCTGAACCCGTTCTTTGCCAAGGTCCTCGCGAGGCAAGGGTACTCCAAGATAGATGTGAAGCGCTATATGTTTGAACATGCCGCCGCGCCCCTTTCGCGGTTTCCCGAGTCTATCCGTCCCTATATCGACAAGCACCAGATCAGGAAGGATGCCGCCGCCGAGACCGTCGTCAGCGCGACTGGGCCGATGGAGGACATAGTGGTGATAGTTACGGGCTCGGATGGTGCGCACGCCCAGTACCTGGCCACTATGGGACACTTCATTCAGCCGGTGACGAAGGCAATTTCGTTCAAAGACGGCAGCCCGGTGCGGAGGCTGCAAGACTTGATGAGGTCAAGGAGGTAGCGAACCCATAGAGGACAGAGCGCAGAGTTCGTCGTTCACTTTCGTTCCTTGTTCGAAAGGAGGCCAGAGATGCAAACCAAGAAGTTGTTCGTGATAGCAGCGTTGCTAACCGCTCTTGGGCTCATCCTCATGAGCTGCGGTCCCGCCGCTTTGCCGACAGGCCAGGGTCCGACGCCAAGAGCAGCCTCATCAGACGCCAAGACAGGAACGGTGACAGACACGCCGAAGCCAAGTGGAGATTCCCCACGGCCAGGGGGCATCCTCACAGCATACCTCACTGCCGATCCACCGAGCCTCGACGCCCAACAGGAATCGACCACGAACACGTCGACCATTGTGGCGCCCTTTTACACCAATCTTGTCCAGGCGGACCCGCTCACGGCAGACAAGTGGGTCCCGGGACTGGCAGAGAAGTGGGAGATGAGTCCCGATGGACTCACCTGGACCCTCGACATTCGCCAAGGGGTCAAGTTTCACGATGGCTCCGATTTCACAACCGACGATGCCATCTTCAACCTCAAGAGGCTCATCGATCCGCCCAAGGGCTTCGTCAGCAACCTGTCCTTCCTCCTCAAGCCGGTTGTGAAATCGGTGCAAAAAGAGGGCAACAAGGTCAAGATAAGCCTCACCCATCCCTTCGCTATCATGTTGGACACGCTGGGGCTTAACTACTCCGTCATGTACTCACAGAAGTATGTGGAGAGCCAAGGCGACATGAAGCGGACGGCCATGGGTACGGGCCCCTTCAAGTTCAAGTCCTATACACCCGGCGTCGGCCTCGAAGGGGTCAGGAACGCTGACTTCTGGATCAAGGGACGCCCCTACCTCGAAGGCTATCGCTTCCTGATCCTGAAGGATGCTGCCACCCGTGTGTCGGCCTTCCGAACGGGCAAGGTGAACATGACCGGGCGAATGCTTGCCAGCTTGACGCCCGTAGAGGTTGAGGGGCTCAGCAAGGAGAATGCAGAGCTCAAGTTCTACCCTGGACCGACGCAGATCGGGGTCGGCTTCTTCATGAACATCAGGAAGCCACCCTTCCAGGACCCGCGGGTCCGGAAGGCAGTAAGCCTGGCCCTGGACCGGCAGGCAGCGCTCAAGGTGCTGGCTCAAGGACAAGGCATAGTGGGCAAGCCGTTCCCAAAGGAGCAGTGGGGAGGCGTTCCAGTGAATGATCTCCTCAAGATGCCCGGTCTCCGGCAGCCGAAGGAAGCTGACATCGCTGAGGCAAAGAAGCTGATGGAGACCGCGGGGTACCCCTCTGGCTTCGAGGTGACGATACTCGCGCGACAGATGGCACAGAGCCGCGAACCGGCGGTCTTCATGACGGACCAGCTCTCTCCACTCGGAATCAAGGCGAAGGTGAACCTCCAGGAGGACGCGGTATTCTGGGATGCCGGACGCAAGGCGGCCCATGAGGCCATGGTCTACAATCCCTCCACCATGATTGCCGATCCTCATTGGCTTGGCCGTTTCTGGACCCCCGGCGGTACGCTGAATTTCTCAGGGAATGAAGCGGACAAGCAACTCATCCAGATGTGGGATGAGCAGATCAAGACGGTTGACCCGGAGAAACGAAAGGCGATGCTTCGCAAAGTGGAGGAGTACCTCCTGGAGACTGTTCCCGGGGTCCACATCGTGTGGTACACGCAGATCATCGGCGCTCGCCCCGAGGTGAGGAACTTCTTCCCGGGAACAATCGTCGATACCGTCGGCAACACCCTGGAGGAGATCTGGTTAGCAAAGTAGCGGAATCCCATAGGATCGAAGGAGGCTATTTTCGTGGTATCTGTGACAGATGTCTTGCTCAACCCGATAGGGGAAGTGGATGTGGTGAAGCAGAAGCTGGCCCCTCGCTTGTCCGATCTCAAAGGCAAGGTTGGCGGCTTTGTGGACAACAACAAGGTAAACAGCGATGTCTTTCTGGCGCGGCTCCAGGAGCTGATGAAGGAGAAGTACGGCCTGGCCGGGGTAGTGGCCCATAAGAAGCCGGAGACCGCTCTGCCCTGTCCTGCCGAATTCATGGATGACCTTGTGAAACGCTGCGATTTTGTGGTGCACTCGCACGCCGACTGAGGCGCCTGCACCTCGTGGAGTGTCCACGATGTCGTCGAGTTGGAGAAGAAAGGAATACCCACCGCTTACGTCGCTTCGGAGGAGTTCGCTCAACTCGCCAAAGAGGAGGTGAACGCCCTGGGCATCGGCCAGCTGCCCATCATCATGGTCCCCCATCCCCCCAAGCGCTACACTGCCGAGCAGTTCCGGCCCTTCGCCGACAAGGCCCTGGACGAGATAGTCCACGTGCTCACCACCCCGGCCGACAAGCTCGGGCGCGAGTACCGAGACAAGGCGTATCCGAAGCCGAAGGCCATCGTCAGGAGCCGTCCGGTATTCGCCACCGAATCAATCGAAGTGAAAGGGAGCATTGATGCCGCCAACCGGCTCTTCTACGGGCGGGGCTGGACCGACGGTCTCCCCATCATGCCGCCAGTGCGCTCGGAAGTGGAGAAGATGCTTGACTATACCGACCGCGATCCGGAGGAGGTCGTGGCCGTATTCGAGCCCAGGCGCGGCAAGGCGACCGTGGAGAAGATAGCTATCAATGCTGTCATGGCGGGCTGTGACCCCGAGTATTTCCCCGTAGTCCTGGCGGCCGTCGAGGCGATGGCTGAGCCAAAGTTCAACCTCGCCGGGATTATCGCCACCACCAATCCCGCTAGCCCGCTGGTCATTATCAATGGCCCGGTCGCGAGGGAACTCAAGGTCAACAGTGGCTACGGACTGTTCGGGTCGGTGATGAAAGCCAACGCTACGATAGGGAGGGCGGTTCGCCTGGTGGTGCTCAACATCGCCGGCGGCGAGCCCGGCATCTACGACAGGTCGACCTTCGGGCAAGCTGGCAAATACTCGTTTTGCATCGCCGAGAACGAGGATGAGAACCCCTGGGAGCCGCTGAACGTGGAGCTGGGGTATGGAAAGGACGTCTCCACAGTCACCGTCTTCGGGGGGGCGGCTCCACAGAACGTGCTGGATATGACGAGCACTACTGGCGAAGGCATCCTGTCAACGATGATAGGAAACATGGTTTGCGCGGGCAACAACCATATCGCCATTGGAGGGGGCCAGCCTCTCGTCATCTTCGGACCAGAGCAAGCCGCTGTCCTCGCGAGGGACGGCTTCGACAAGAAAAGAATCCGCGATTACATCTACGAGTACGCGCGGGCGCCTTACCCACCTTATCCCATCGACACTGACCACGAGGACCTTGCCTTCACCTGGCAGGACCATCCTATTCACACCGTTGCAGACAGTCCCGGGGAGATCATGATAATGGTCGCGGGAGGCGGTGGCTCCCATTCATCGTTCGTGGCCGCCTTCTTCGATTATACCCGCTCGGCCACCCGGCCCCTGGCGCTGAGAAATGGCAAGCCGGCAAGATCTGTTCAGGATTTCAGAAGAGGGAGGGGAAGGTAGCCATGGTCGTTGAGACGGATGTCTTGCTCAGCCCGATTGGGGAGGTGGAGGTCATACAAGGAAAGCTGGCGCCGCGGCTGGGGAGCCTCAAAGGGAAAGTGGGCGCCTTCCTCGACAACCACAAGATAAACAGCGATGTCTATTTGGCCCGGGTGGAGGAGGTGCTCACCCGGAAATACGGCCTCGCAAGAGCCATTCACTATCAGAAGCCCGATACCTCCCGGCCCACTCCACCGGAGGTCCTCGATGACCTGGCCAGGAAGGCCGCTTTTGTGGTGCACGCCCACGGCGACTGAGGTTCGTGCACTTCGTGGAGTGTCCACGACGTAGTTGAGCTGGAGAGGCGCGGGGTGCCTACAGCCTACGTGGCTTCTGAGGAGTTTGCGCAACTGGCCAAGGAAGAGCTGGAGTCAATGGGTCTCGGCCAACTCCCGGTGATTGTCGAGGCCCACCCCCCGAAGCGCTTCACGCCCGATCAGGTGAGGTCGCACGCCGACGACAACATCGCTGAGATCGTGCACGCGCTCACGACGCCGGCTGGGACCTTGGGAAAGGAGTACGGGGACAAGACTTATCCCCAGCCAAAATCGACCATAAGGAGCAAGCCGGTCTTCGGCAGCCAGGCGCTCGAGACTAAAGGGACGATCCAGGCCGCGAACCGGCTCTTCTACGAACGCGGCTGGACGGACGGCATGCCTGTTATCCCTCCGACGCGCGGTGAGGTCGAGAAGATGCTCGAGTACACCGATCGCGACCCGGCGGAGGTGGTCGCCGTCTTCAAGCCGAGGCGAGGCAAGGCGACCGTTGAGAAGATAGCGATCAACGCGGTGATGGCGGGTTGCATCCCGGAGTACTTCCCGGTGGTGCTGGCGGCGGTGGATGCCATGGCCGAGCCGAAGTTCAACCTCGCGGGAATCATCGCCACCACCAACCCGGCTTCACCACTAGTCATTATTAACGGGCCGGCAGTCAAGGAGCTTGAGTTCAACTACGGCTACGGGCTGTTCGGCTCCGTGATGAGGGCCAATGCCACGATAGGCAGGGCGGTGCGCCTGGTGATACTGAATATCGCGGGAGGCGAGCCCGGGATCTACGACCGCTCGACCTTTGGCCAGGCGGGGAAGTACTCCTTCTGCATTGCCGAGAATGAGGACGAAAATCCCTGGGAGCCATTGCACGTGGAGCTTGGCTATCCGAAAGACACCTCGACGATTACGGTCTTCGGCGGCGCCGCCCCTCATAACATATTGGACATGATGAGCACCACGGCGAAGGGCGTGCTCACCACGATAGTCCATAACGTGGTGGCCTCGGGCAGCAACAACATCGTGGCCGGCGGCGGGCAGCCATTGATTATCTTCGGTCCGGAGCAGGCCAGCGTGTTGGCGCGTGAGGGCTTCGACAAGAAGAAGATACGCGAATTCATCTACAAACACGCCCGGGCCCCTTATCCTCCCTACATTGTCTCGCAACGTACCAAGGGGCATTCATTGACCAAGGAGCACCCGATACACAACGTGGCAAGCAGCCCTGAGGACATCATGATCATGGTGGCCTCCGGCGGCGGCTCGCACGCCTCCTTCGTAGCGAGCTTCTTTGATTCGACGCGGGCGGTCACGCGGCCGCTCGCCCTTAAGGATGGCACGCCGGTGAAGTCCGTTCACGATTTCAAGCGATCGGGCGGGAAGAAGTAGAAGACAAGAGAATTCGATTCTGCAAGGGACTGTCATCATGTCGAAGGTCAAGCGTAGGTATGTGGGAGTATCTCCCTCGATCCCCACGCTTGAGAACAGAAGGGCAGTTACGCTAAGAAAGGACGCCTATCATGCCCACCGCCCACATTAACGGAGCGGACCTCTATTACGACCTGGAGGATTTCACCGATCCCTGGACCAGCCCAGCGACTTTTCTCCTGCAGCATGGCTTCTCGCGGAACGGCCGGTTCTGGTACAAATGGGTGCCCCTCTTGTCGGGGCAATTCCGTGTCTTGAGACCGGATATGCGTGGCCACGTACGTTCGCCGGTGCCGCCAGCGGAGTACGAGCCGGCAGTATCCACCTTCGTCGGCGACATCGTCGGACTCATGGACCTGCTCAGCATCGAAAGGGTAGTCTATGTGGGTGAATCCTTCGGAGGCATCCTCGGACTGCTCTTGGCCCATGCCCACCCCGAGCGGCTGCACGCCCTGGTGCTCACGTCCACCCCGTTTCGCTCCCCCCGCGAGGAACTGGGCAAGAAGTTCCCCGTGAAGGAGGGCTCCGCCCAAGCTGCCCTGTTGAAAGGTGTGGACAACTGGTCGCGCCAGACCATGGGCCAGCGCATCGACCTGAACCTGGCGCCCCCCCAACTGGTGGAATGGTGGATCGGTGAGATGGGCAAGACTGATCCGCAAAACGCTGCCAGTCTGAACCGCTACATCGGGACCCTGGATTTCTCGCCTCACCTCAAGGAGCTGCGAGTACCGACCCTGGTCCTGGCAGGTGAGAACTCGCCCGTCGCCACGCCACAGCAGCTGGAGCTGATGCGCTCCCAGATTCCTGAGGTAGAGGTTGTTACCTTCCCGGGCGTCGGCCACGGCGTGCACGCGCTTATGCCGGAGCGATGCATCGAGGAGATTCTCACTTTCCTGAAGAAGCGCGCCATCCTGTCTTTGTGACAGTCAGACGAGTATGATAACATGGCCGGGCACTGGTACGCCCGCCCGGCCGTATGGTGCTGAAGCAACGAGAGGAATACAGAGTATGGCAGAAGCAGTCACTAAGGTACCCGCCGAGAACAGGAAGGCCATCAGAAAGGCCTTTCCCCTCATCTCAAGGATCAAGGACAAGCAGATCCGCGACGGCGTCGTCAAGGCATGGTATATCGCCTGGCGGGAGAGTTCCTTCGACAAGCTGGAGGACTGTCCTTTCGCCCTGCAAGCTGTCCCCGGCGACAACCTGGTAAAGCACATCAACGCCTCCACGGCTGGGGCCTATGCCATGGGCAAGCAACTTCAGCGCGAGTACGACATGAAGCTGGACCTGGACCACATTATCGCCGGCGGACTTCTTCAGAACCTGGACAAGCTGGTCATGTTAGAGAAGAAGGGCGAGAAGATAGTCCTTTCTCCGCTGGGGACCAGGATCGTCCACGGGGCCTATGGCGGGCATATAGCGTTGCTGGCCGGGCTGCCGCAGGATATCGTTTTCATTATCATGGCCCACAGCCCGAGTGTTAAGGCGGAGCCTGGAACCCCGGAAGCCAGCTTGATATGCCACACGGAGAACGCCACGGTGCGCGCCCTTCATGCCGCCAGCGGGGTGCCGCTGTCCGGCGGTCATTGAGTGCGCTCCCGCTGACGGCAAGATCCTGGCGGACGGGGACATCCGGGAACGGGTCTACGTTTGGGGCAACGAGGACACGCAAGACCCTGGCGGACAGGGACGTCCGCCCTTACGGTCCCACTCCAAGCATCGTTGTTGGTGAAGAGTCCATCGCCTAGACGTTAGATAAGAGGAGGAAGCAGACCATGAAAGCATCAAATCGAGTGCGGTTTCTTCTCAACGGCCTCGCCATCCTCAGCCTCTTGCCGCTGAGCTGCGCCCCGGCAGCCGCGCCGCCTCCGAGTCCTCAACCGACCACCGCGCCTCTGAAATCGGAAACCCCTCTCAGCAAGCCGGCCGCGGCAGCTCCATCCCCTAGCCCGAAACCGGCAGCAGAGCAACCCCGCTACGGCGGCGTCCTGGCCATCGCCGCCTCGGTCGACCCGCCGTCCTTCGATATCCACCAGGAGACCTCCATATCTGCTCTGGAACCCACCGTCTCCGCCTACGACGGTCTGGTCCAGTACGACCTCCGCACAGGAGAAATCGTCGGCGACCTGGCCGAGAAGTGGGAGATGAGCGCCGACGGCCTGACCTACACCTTCACTCTGAGGAAGGACGTCAAGTTCCACGACGGTAAGCCTTTCTCCTCTGAGGATGTCCGCTACAACCTGGCGCGACAGAAGGACCCTCCGAGAAACATCCGCAGCGCGCGGAAAGAACAGTTTGCCTCCGTAGACAAGATAGAGGCCCCGGATGCGAACACGGTGAGGATCATCATGAAGCAGCCCTATGTCGCCTTCATGCCCCAGTTCGCCACCGACGGGTTTGTCATCTACCCGAAACACGTGGTGGAAGCCAAAGGAGACATGAAGACCACCGTCCTTGGCACAGGCCCCTTCAAGTTCAAGAGCTACGCGCCGGGCGTCAGCGTGGAGTTCGTCAAGAACCCGGACTATTTCATGAAAGGGCTCCCCTATCTCGATGGTCTGACCCACTATATCATCAAGGACGGCGCCACCAGGTTTTCCGCTTTCCGCACGGGACGCGTGAAGCTGACCGGGCACTTTGCTCAGTTGACGCCTTCGGAGGCGGCCATAACGAAGGCCGAGAATCCCACACTCAGTATATGGCGGTACCCGGCGCTGCAGGGGCCCTGGTACGTTTTCAATGGCAGCCGAGCGCCCTTCAACGATGTGCGCGTGCGGCAGGCAGCCGGCATGGCCCTGGACCGGCAGACGGCCATCAAAGTCCTCGGCGAGGGCGAAGCTAAACTGGGCACCTTCCTGCCCCCCGGGCCCTGGGGACTGCCGGAGCAGGATATCCTCAAGCTGCCCGGCTACCGCCAGAAGGATGTCGACCGCGCGGAGGCAAAGAAGCTGCTGGCAGAGGCTGGCTTCCCCAACGGCTTCAAGATGACCCTCACGGTGCGCGCGGTGCGCCTCGACCAGAAGGCGGGGGAATTCCTGAAGGACCAGTTAGCGTCTGTCGGTATTGACGCCACTATCGAGGTGGCCGAGACGGCGGTCTACAACCAGCGCACCGCCTCGGGCAATTTCGAGCTCGGCGTGCAGCAGGTTACATTCCGCATAAATGACCCCGACGAGCTGAGCCGCAAGTTCCTCACCGGGGCCGACCAGAACTATGGCAAGTGGAGCTCCAGGAGGTTCGACGACCTGTTCGCGGAGCAATCGCGCGCCCTGGACCCGGCCAAACGCAAGGCGCTGACAAGGGAACTGGACGACATCCTTCTGAAGGAATGGCCTTCTATCTTCCCCTACTGGGGGGATAGCATCATTGGCTCGTGGCCGGAGGTGAAGAACTTCGCCGCCCCTCCGGGCTTTTACAGCTCCCTGAGGAATACCGACCTGTGGCTGGCGAAATAGGGGCTGGGGTCAGGATAATCGGCCCCCGTCCCCCACTCTCTGACCCCTTTACGTTCAACTACGGGATGGGATCGATAACAACTTCAAGCACGCGGGAACGTGGCTGGCCGCGTTTAGCGGGCTCTCAACGGACCGTGCAGGCCAGTCTCACAGACCTAGCTGAGAAGTGGAGGATTACATGCTGACAACGAAGTGGTCCAGGGTGGCAGGTTACCTCACGATCGTGAGCTTGCTCGCGGCAAGCTGCGCCCCGGCGGCGCCGCCGCCGCAAACGCCCGAGGCGCCAGTGCCCATCCCGACAACAGTCGGGACGCCGGGGCCGGCGGCCACTCCCAAGGCCACGGACGAGGAGCCCAAATACGGTGGAACGTTGACCGTCTATACGCCTCGGCTCGACCCCAAGGACTTGGACCTCATCTCCGACCACACCATGCCCGGCCTCACCAAGATACGGGCGGCCTACAGCGGCCTGCTCCAGTACGACCCGCTGAATCACGGGAAGATCATCCCCGACCTCGCGGAACGGTGGGAGGCGACTCCAGACGGAAAGTCTTACACCTTCTTCTTGCGCAAAGGCGTGAAATGGCACGACGGCCAGCCCTTCAGCTCCGCTGATGTGAAGTACACCCTGCAGCGCACCGTCGATCCCAACGACCCGGAGAAGATCAGGTTGATGACCAAGCGAGAGGCGATGTCGGGTATCACCAGCGTGGAGACGCCCGACGCCGACACAGTGAGAGTCAACCTGCAACTGCCCCGGGGATCCTTCATCCCCTGGACCGCCTGGGGGCCGATGGTCATGGGGCCGAAGCATATCCCCATCGGCGGACTGGCCAACACGGCCGTCGGCACCGGGGCTTTCAAGTTCAAGGCTTACCTGCGCAGCAGTACCCTAGACCTGGTCAAGAACCCGGACTACTTCATCAAAGGCCGGCCCTATCTGGACGGTCTCACTTTCTACATCATAAAGGACATCACGACCACCATGGCCGCCTTTCGTACCCGGCGCATCCTCCTGGCCCGCGATTTCCTGCCCAGCAAGGCCCGGGAGGTCAAAGAGACCATGCCCCAGGCTGAACTTCAGGTGGCGGACGGGCTGGCCTTCGGGTTTTTCGGCATTAACGCCTCGAAGCCTCCCTTCACCGACCAGCGCGTGAGGCGCGCGGCATCCATGGCCATCGATCGCGAGGCCGGGATACAGGTCGTCGCCGAGGGGTACGCCTCCATCGGCACCTTCATGCCTCCCGGCGAATGGGCGCGGCCCACCGAGGAGATCGTGAAGTTGCCCGGCTACCGCAAGCCGAAGGACGTCGATATCGCGGAGGCGAAGAAGCTCATGGCCGAGGCCGGGTTCGCCAACGGCTTCAAGACCAGCCTGCTCACCGCCTCTCTCGCTGAGTACGAGCGCCCCGCCGTATTCCTGAAAGACCAGCTTTCCCGCCTCGGCATCGATGCGGCGTTGGACATGAAGGAGTACTCCACCTACAACAACGAGCGCACCGTCGGCAATTTCAGTCTCACCGCCGCCGGTCCCGGCGCCGCCTATATCCCCGACCCGGCAGGGCACCGGAAGTACTACGGCAGAGAGAATTTCGTCGGCATGAAGGACAACAAGATCTTCGACCTCATCGACCAGCAGGATGCCACGACCGACCGCGCCCAGCGGCAAAAGCTGCTGCGCGAGCTGGACGACCGTCTCCTGGAGCAGGCCGCAATCGTGCCCCTTTACTGGACCAAGATGGTTACGGCCGTCTGGCCGGAGGTCAAGAGCTTCAAAGAGTGGTCGGTGATGAACAACCACGCCTACACGAACGTGTGGCTCGCCAAGTAGAGAGAACTGCTGTTAACTGATGGCGAGACAAGGCATAACGCTAAGGTTCTGCAACAGGTGCGGAGTTGGGGAGAAACATAGGGCACGGGGCCAAGAAGACGAGCTTTTCGAGAGAGTGGCGGATGCCATAGTTCAAGGAGATGCTGCCCTGGCTCTCCAAAGAATCGTCCATGTCGGTTGACACCGGAGCCACCAGAGATGAAAATCGTGTTCTATACCCCGCACTGAAGTACGGGGTATACCGCGTACTTTAGTGCGCGGTGCGTGTACGAATTCCTATTTTCGTGGTAATGCGAGGAAAACGGAATGGATTTTCAGCTGAGCACCGAGCAACAGGCGCTCGTGGAACTGGCCGACAAAATCGGCAGGAACGAGTTTGGCCCCAAGGCGGCCCGCTGGGACAAGAATCACGAGTACCCTTATGAAAACATAGAAACAATGCGCAAGGTTGGCTTCCTGGGAATGACGATACCCAGGAGGTTTGGCGGGCAGGAACGACCGCTGATCGACGTTCTCCTGGTTATCGAGCAAATCGCCAAGTACTGTGGTGTC
Organism: Chloroflexota bacterium; assembly: GCA_016190665.1. Taxonomy (GTDB): domain Bacteria; phylum Chloroflexota; class Dehalococcoidia; order JACPQD01; family JACPQD01; genus JACPQD01. Next base: position 2,781 of record JACPQD010000069.1, on the reverse strand, counting down.
AGCGCCCGGGTGGTTGTCGAGACCAACATGGGGGCCCTGGGCTCCATCATGGCGTATGGCACCGATGAGCAAAGAGTCCTGGTCGCCGGGAGGATTCTGGAGGAGGGAGACAAACCTGCCATCGGCATGACCGAGCCGGAAGCAGGCACCGACCTGACTGCGCTGAAAACCACGGCGGTTAAGACAGGAAATCACTATGTCCTGAACGGCATGAAACACTGGATAACCGGGGCCACGATCTCTCAGACGCATTTGATATTTGCGCGCATTACCGATCAAGACGGTCGAGACCAGGGGATCGGCGGGGTCATGGTGGATAAGGGGACGCCTGGTTTCACCTTTGGCCGTGTCGAAGACGCGATGGGCCTGCGGGGTATTCCTGAGGGTGAGCTGATCTTTGAGAACTGCGAAGTACCTGCAGAGAATATTGTGGTGTGCGACCCGAAGGATGGCTTCAAGAAACTGATGAACGGCTACAATGCGCAGCGGGTCGGGGCAGGTACGGTAGCGCTGGGCATCGCTCAGGGTGCGCACGATCTGGCCATTGAGTATATGATGCAGCGCAAAGCCTTCGGTAAGCAGATCAGCCAGTTTCAGGGATTGCAGTGGATGATGGGGGAGGGCGAAATGAAACTCAATGCCGCCCGCCTGCTGCTCTACAAAGCCGCCTGCAATGCCCGCCATCTGCCCAATAACGTTATGCTGCCAGAAATGAAGGATGCTTCCATCGCCAAAGCTTTTAGCGCGCACGCCGCTTTTGAGGTTGTCAGCGATGCGTTGCAGATGTTCGGAGCCGCCGGCTACTCCCGCGACCTGCCGCTGGAGCGTATGCTGCGCGACGTGCGCATGTTCCAAATCGGTGGCGGCACCTCCCAGGCACAGCTCAACATGATCGCGCGCAGCATCTTCAAAACGAAATTCGACTTCAAAGAATAGCGCGAGGCCACGCCCCAGGAATCGGGGCGCAAGGCATTGTGCCCTCGGGGTTGGGCGCAGTTAGTAAAGGACCAGGAGGCACGTGTAATGGACTTCGAGTCGATGAAGCTGAGCCGGACAGCGAAGAACATAGTGGAGAAATGGGCCAAGGTGCAGCCCGGCGAGAACGTCTGCGTGGTGACCGATACGAACAAGCTCAGCATTGCCGAGGCCATCGCCAACGCCAGCCATGCGGTTGGGGCGGAGACGGTTATCTGCATCATGACGCCGCGCGGGAAGCACGGCGAAGACCCGCCGAAGGTAGTCGGCGCGGCCATGGCAGCCGCCAACGTCGTCTTTGCGCCGATTTCCTATTCCATCGGTCATACCGAGGCGCGCCACGCGGCTGTCCGGGCGGGGGCTCGCTTCTTCATGTTGAGGGAGATTACCGAGGAGAGCTTCACCTCCGGAGCGATCTCGGCGGACCCGGACGAGATCTACGCGGTCAACATGCGGCTGATCGAGGACCTGAAGGACACCAGGAGGATCAGGATGACGACCGAGCTGGGGTCTGACATATCGATGTCGGTCGAGGGCCGGCCGCCGCCTGATCTGGTTGGCAGACTTAAGGGCGGCCTGACCCTGCCCAGCGGCGAGGTGGCCTTCGCCCCCGTCGAGGGCACGGCCAACGGCGTGGTCATCTTCGACCACGGTTCGGACGGCGTCGGCCTGTTCACCGAGCCAGCGAAGGTCACAGTGAAGGATGGACAGATCGTTAAGATCGAGGGCGGCGAGAGCGCGCGGAAACTTCAGAAGGCCATCGAGGGGGTGGAGAACGCCACCAACATCGCCGAGTTCGCCATCGGGACGAACCCGCTTTCCCGCATGACCGGTGTCATCGCCGAGGACAAGATCCTCCGGGGCTGCGTCCACATTGGCATTGGCACCAGCATCTTCATCGGTGGCAAGGTAAAGGCCGGCCTGCATTTCGACCTGGTCGCGTTGCGACCGACGGTCTGGTGCGACGACAAAGAGGTGGTCTCGAAGGGCGTATTGAATGCGAAATACCTGTAGATAAAGAGGCGTGCTTCTTCAAGCCGTTAGCAGCAGTAGGGTGGGTGCAGTCCCGATTTTGCCGACGTCTCCCCCGAGAGAGCCGGAGCAGCGGGACTGCACCCACCAGCACAATTCTTGCCGGTGGGCAAAGCGAAGCGCAACACCCTGCTGCCCTTTAGCAGGTGTGCTTCTCCAGGCCGGCAGATCTAGGCGAAAGGAGAACTTCATGAAATCGGGGACCGCGTTCGCAATGGCCAGTTGCGCCACCGTCCTGGCACGGCTATCCTATGGCAACCCGAAGCCTGGACCCCGACGACATGAGCGTTTTCTTTACAAGCACGGGAGGCACCAACACGAATGGACTTAAGGATGCGCAGGTAGATGGTCTCTTTGACAAGCAAAGCCGTACCGTGGACGCACCAGAGCGCAAGAAGGTTGTTCGAGAACTGGAGGCAAAGCTTCTCGATCTGAGCCCCATCGTAGTGGTCTATTGGACACGAGGTAACGTGGCGCACTACCCTGAGTTGAAGAACTACTACCGGGGGATATTCTTCAATAACAATAAGTACGAGGACGTCTGGCTCGCGAAGTAGACGGCATCAGGCTCCAATTGAGAAGAGCCCGGGCAGATCGACTGAAGAAAGGAGTCTGAATGAAGGAAGAGGTTAACCCAACTTCCGCAGTTTCACGCTCAGGGGGTGTTTGTGCTGAGCGTGAAAAGGGGCAAAATTTACACTACATTTTGTGAATCCTCATGCGCTGAGGCAGCTGTAATTGGAGCCGCTGCAGCAGGATCGCCTGCGGTTTTGT
>JACPQD010000068.1 GCA_016190665.1 Chloroflexota bacterium | reverse complement strand
CGGACGACGGTCACTGACCCCTACAACAAGACCTGGACGACGGCCTATGACCTGGCGGGCCGCAAGACCGCGGCCACCGATCCCCTGGGCCACGTCACCTCCTTCGCCTACGACAACAACAATAACCTCACCTCGACCACCGATGGCCGGGGCAAGGTGACCTCCTATGTGTACGATTTCGCCAACAACCGGACCTCGGTGACCGACCCCAACCTCAAGACCACCGCCTTCGTCTACGACCTCAACAGGCGGCTGGCGTCCGTGACCGACGCGGCGAATGGCGTCACGGCTTATGGATATGACGACAACGGGAACCGTACCTCGCTCACCGACGCCAGGGGCCACACCAGGACGTGGACCTACGATGACAACAACCGCATGGTCAGCGAGACCGACGCCCTGGGGAAGACCACGACCTACGCCTACGATGGGGCGGGCAACCGGACCAAGCGGCTCGACGCCAACGGGGCCATAACGGGTTATACCTATGACGCCATAAATCGGCTGACGGCCATCCGCTATGCCACGGGCGCCGTAAGCCATGCTTACGATACGGCCAACCGGCGCACCTCGATGACTGACAGCACCGGGACGACTACCTATGCCTACGATGAGCTGGACCGGCTCAGCTCGGTCACCTTCCCGGGCAACAAGGTGGTCTCCTACCAGTACGATGCCGCAGGCAACCGCACGCGCATCACCTATCCCGACGGCAAGACCGTCGACTACGCCTATGACGACGCCAATCGCCTGAGCACGGTCACCGACTGGCTGACTAAGGTCACCACCTACGGCTACGACGACGCCGGTCGCCTGACCTCCACCGCCTACCCGACGGGCGTCACCGAGATCCGCTCTTACAACAACGCCGACCAGTTGGCCAGCATCGTCGCTGGAACTGGCGGCCCGCCGCTCACCAGCTTCGCCTACACCCTGGACAACGCGGGGATAAGGACGGCGGTCCAGGACCTGGCGGGCGCCGAGTCCTATACCTATGACAACCTCTACCGGATCACGGGCGTCACCTACAGCGACCAGACCGCCCAGTCCTACACCTATGATGCGGTGGGCAACCGGCTGACCAGGGTCCAGGGCGGGACCACCAGCTACACCTACGATAACGGCGACCGGATGACGGCGGCGGGCAGCGCGACCTACACCTACGATAACAACGGCAGCCAGAAGAGCGTGACTTCGGGGGGGACCACCACCACCGACTGCTGGGATGTCTTCAACCGCCTCATCCAGGTCACTGACAGCAGCAGCGCCCCTCTGTGCCCGGTGGCGCCGGTGCGCTTGAATGCCGGGGGCGCAACCTACGTCGATGGCGCGGGCAACAACTGGTTCCCGGACACCTTCTTCAGCATGGGCATGGCTGGCTCCACTTCCTCGGCCATCGCCAACACCACCGATGACGCCCTCTACCAGAAGTACCGTCACGGCGGCGCCTTCAGCTATGCCATCCCCCTGTCCGAGGCGGGCGACTACACCGTCAAGCTGAAGTTCAACGAGCCCAACTACAGCGCCGCCGGGCAGCGCAAGTTCGATGTGAGTCTGGAAGGGAACCTGGTCCTCGACGACTTCGACGTTTACGCCGCCGCCGGGGGCAGGAACATCGCCGTGGACCGCACCTTCACCGTGGCCGTCAGCGATGGCGCCCTCAACGTGAGCTTCACCGGTGTGGTGAATAACGCCCTCGTCTCCGCCATCGAGGTGGTCTGGGCCGGAGGCGCGCCGGCCACGCCCACGGCCAGCTTCGCCTATCGCGGCGATGGGCTGCGGCACTCGAAGACCGTGGGCGGCAACACCACCACCTACACCTGGGACGTCAACAGCAAGCTCCCCGTCATCCTGCAGGACGGCAGCTACACCTACGTCTACGGCGTGGGCCTGATCAGCCAGACGGACAACTCCGGAGTCCAGAGCTACTTCCTCACCAACGGCCTGGGCAGCACCGAGGCGCTCACCGATGGCTCCGGCAACGTCACCGCCACCTATAAGTACGACGTGTTTGGGGCCGTACGCAGCTCTTCTGGGGCCGGCTCCACGGAATACCGCTTCACCGGCCAGCAGGATGACGCCACGTTGGGTTATACTTACCTCAGGGCGCGCTACTACGATCCAGCGACAGGGAGGTTCATCAGCAAGGACCCGTTTAGGGGGTTCGCGAGAAGTCCAGGCAGCCAAAACCCGTACACCTACGTTCAGGACAGCGCTACGAATGCTACTGACCCGACAGGTCAGTCGAGTCGGTGGTGTACTCCGTGCGAGGTGGTTGGTGGAGTGGTGGGTGGCGGCAGCCCCACAATCGGGGAGATTCTTGGCGCGATCGCCGCAGGAACGGGTGGGGTCGCCATTTGGGCTATGCTCTCCGCCTGGCTCAGCGGGGCAGATGTCGGCAGCCAGAGCATAGCGGGGGAACCTGGTTCACCTAATCCCGACCCTACGCCAACTGCCGGCTTCGGAGACGGACTAGAGTTCCATCACTTACTTCCCCAACAGTTCAAGTCATACTTCGAGCGAGCCGGGCTCAATATCGACGAGTTCGTCATCAGAATACCGGCTGGCGATCATCGCTTCAATCCGAACGGCCTGCACACGATCCGCGGCGGAAACTGGAATAGGGTCTGGAGGGACTTTCGCGACGCCCATCCGCAGGCTGAAGCGCCAGAGATTCTAGAACAATTGGCTAGGATGGTAGTACAGTTTGGTCTGGGGTAGAGAGCGCTGACATGACTGAACCGTCATTCTGGAGGTTCCGAAGTCCTGAGTCGACCAGGAAGTCGGCCGAATGGGCTGACAATCAAGGTCTCGAGGGGATTGAATGTCCCGCTCATCCGGAGCACAAGCGCGCCGGCGAACGTGTGAACGACTTGAATGTCCTCTTGAGAGGCCGACCAGTCGACGATATCGTGTGGACCTGGTACAGCGAATGTCTCGTCCAGGAGCACGTCCTGGCGCTTTTCAAGGAGAAGGGGTTCACAGGTTATGAAGTGAGGCCCGTGAGGGCACAGTTCAAGAACAAGTCCTTCATTGATCCGCCTGAGCTGAGCGAATTGGTCGTGACCGGATGGGCAGGAATGGCGCCGCCTGAATCAGGAGTGAAGCTCACTTACTCCTGCCCCTTCTGCGGCAGCATTAAATATTCTTGCTTCGACGAGCCGAGTCGCCTCATCGCGGAATCTCAATGGGATGGGAGCGACTTCTTCATGGTGTGGCCCCTACCAAAATTTATCTTCATCACCGATCGGGTAGCGCAACTCCTTCGTGATAGAAGAGTAACCGGCTTTCGCCTCGTCAGGCCAGATGATCTCAAGTGTGACTTTGGAGGCTTCTCGCCGGGCAGGCTTTCGCATTGGATGCCTAAAGCGAGAGCAAGAGAGCTGGGAGAGCCGCTGGGGATCTACTAACCCCACGCCACCGCCAGCACCACCATGACTCGAACTGCCGTGCTCAGTTACGCGCGGCAGAGCAGGTACTTATCGAGCTGTACGGCTTGGGGAAAAACGGCGGGACTTTGTGGAACAAGATCAACAGTATCGCGCGCACTAATCCCATCTACGAGGACGCAATCGCCATAGGCAATGAGTTGTTGGAGCGCGCCAACTATGGGGGACACTAGGATATCCGCTTAAGTCGCGGGCACCTCTCAGAGTTCGGCGCATAGCGGTTTTCTACGAGTTTGACGGAGGGAAGCTTATGGGCACCTGGGAAACGGACATCATGGGAAATGACCTGGCTCAAGATGTCAAGATCGCCTTCGAGGGCGCCTTAGAAGATCGTAGGTCGATTTCGGGGGCCGTCAAAGTGGTAAAGGAGCAATACCGCGAATCGCTCGATGATCCTGATGCGTATCCGGACTTTGTGCTGGCCCTGGGCTGGCTGGCTGGCGCCAGGGGCAAACTGGATGAAACACTGAAGGAAGAGGCCGGAAGAGTTATTAGGGAGGGGCTCAGCCTGAGGAAGTGGCAGGACGTTCCCGAATATGAGGAACGGCGGCAGAAGGAACAGCAGTTCCTTGAGGTCCTGGAAGGCAAAGCGCCGCACCCGGAGCCTTACAAGAGACGCCGCCGGGTGCGACTCAAGATCGGAGACGTGTTTGAGATCCCTCTTTCCGATGAGAGGAAGGCCTTCGGGCAATACGTGTTCCTCGATCCGAAAACCGGCTATCTGGTGCAGATTTTCAACCTCATCTCCAGGGAGACTCCTTCTGTGGACGCCATACTGAAGTCGGGACCTAAGTTCCCACCCGTTTTCACGGGGCCGGGGGTTGCTGTTGAAGAGGGATGGTGGCGTGTAATCGGGCATGCCGAGGTCAAGGGCTTTAAGTACCCGGTGTTCCGATCTGGCAATTACGACAAGGAAGGACGGGTGGCAGCCTGGTGGCTATATGACGGTAAGGTGGACGTGAAGGTCGGCAAGCTTCCTCCCGGGGCTGAGAAGTATGAGTTTCTCGTGATCTGGTCCCCGCAAGATGTGGCACGTCGTATCGAAACTGGCGAGAATTTCTATGATACGCTCCGATAGGGCATGATGAACACAACGGCCGGAGCTGGGCTGGCTCGTTTGGGTACTCCCCTTTGATGCCATGAGCCGGCGCAACATCAATAAAGCTGACGTTCCCACTCTCACGGACTGGTACGCGGAAGCTGCGGCAGCGCACGGGAAAGCGACCGAAGAGGGCGATTACAAACGCACCAACCGCGAACACGACAAATTGTTTGCTGTGTATAGGGAAATGCACGCACGGGGCGATGATGGCCGAGCTGGTCTGATAAAGCTGCTTGAGAGCCCAAGCGACTGGGTACGCCTTTGTGCAGCAGCTAAAGCGCTTGAATTTGCTCCGGAAGTCAGCGAGCCGCTCATATCAGAGTTGGCGCGCGAAAACAAGGGTATTATAGGATTTGAAGCGGAAATGGTGCTTCGGGAATGGCGGGCGGGAAAGCTGCGCTTCCCTTGAGAACGATGTTGGTATCGATGAGTTGATCGTCCGAATGCTGGCTCATCGCTTCAGGTCTGGCGGCTTGCACACGGTTCCATTGCAGAACTAATCCTCGCTCTGTCCGCGCCGGGACGCAGCGCGAGTGGAACTGGACTTCCCCCCTTCTTGGGAGCCTCGGCCCTTGTTCCTGCCCGTGAGCATGAGCGCCCCGACGGTCATCGACAACCGCCAAACGAAACGCACCCCTTTCGAACATGGGTCTTCGCTTCAACTGAAACCAGCGGAGTATTACCATATAAGTCCTGCCATAAGCCGCAAGGGAATCAGGTAAGGCTTGGGTGGCCTGGTGGGAGGCTATTTGGACAACGGAGGTATGGCATGGGTGACGCTCTTGGATTGTTCATCAACTTTTTGCCTATCGTCTTCTTTCTAGGCGTGATGCTCTACTTCATCCCGAGATCGTCACGCGGCACTCAAAAGGCGGTGGATCTAACCGCGAAGAGCCTGGAAATCTGCCAGGAGCAGACTGAACTTCTTCGGAAGTCCGTGGAGCTCAATGAGGGAATCCTGGCAGAACTCAAGCGGCTGGGCCCCGCGCATATTGAAAAGAACCACGGGAGTGAAGGCAAATGAGAAACCCCGCGTTGCTCGTCGGCTTTGCAGTGACTCTCATTGTGTTGGCCCCGTCCGCGGCCCAAGGCGCGCGGAAAGGTGGCGCAGGCTATCCCGGCGTGGCCATGGCGCATGCCTCTGAGCCCCTGAACCTCTCCCAGGACAGCAGTTCTTCGGAAATGCCGTCCGTCGGTGTTGATTCGAACGGCAGCGTCCACGTCGTCTGGAATGACGACAATCAAGGCGATAGCCGGGTCTTGTACCCGGCGTTGGGATGGGAAGGCGTGGTCCCCTGCTGACAAGCTGTCGCAGGGAAATCGTACCTCTTCGCCCTCGGTGGCCGCCGATTCTTCGGGTATGGTCCACGTGGTGTGGCTGGATGTGGACAACCTCGCCTCCGGCAGCGGGCGCATCCTGCATCGTCGCAAGGTTAGCGCCACATGGTCTCCTCCGGAAGTCATCTTGGGCGAGGCAGTCTGGACCGAGGCGTCCGGCATTCCCGCTCTCACAGTTGACCCGATGGGCAATGTTTATCTGGTTGCGGCGAGTGCTACGATTGAGCCTTCGGTTTCCTTTGTGCGATGGAATGGGAGCGCCTGGTTGGACGCGGGCGTACCGATGACTGCCACGAGATCAGCGTTTGGCGCCGCCCGGCTCAAATCGTGGGCCAGCGAGCAAAACGCCGCGCCAGCACGAGCCGCCATCGGCAAGGGCGGGAAGGTGCATGTTGTCTGGCGGGGAGACGCTGATCCATCCGATATTCGCTACAGTCTCTGGGACGGCACCATGTGGTCGCCCGCCGAGAGCCTGACCCACGCCACCCAGGGTTTTGCGAACCCTGTAGTTAGCGTGGACGGCTTTGACAGTGTCCACATTCTCTGGAACGGCTCGAATGCCTGGAACAACCAGGGAGATGTCTTCTACATCCGGCGAGACAATCCCCGGCCGTAGGCAACCCCTTTGCGGGGGCCGATCACGATGGGGAGGCGCCTGCAAAGGGGGGACGGGATAGGCCAGCCGAGAAGTCTATGGAAGATACTTCGAAAGGATGTCGTTTGTGAATCGAAATCGCCGCCCATCCGCCCAGGAAGTCGCCAAACGACTGATCATCCTGAGGTGCGTGGTGGTCTACGCCATGGGCACACCGCCTCGGGAGCTGGTCAAGACCCTGTTGCAAGCTAGTGGTGAAGTCCAGCGTACAAAGTTCGTCAACGAAATGGAGATGAGACGAGACGCCTTCCAGGGACGCATGGAGGCGCTCGACTTATGGAATGACATGTCCCCGCGGGAACGAGAATACGCGCAAGCCACAGCGGTGACAATGACCGACCGACAGCAGACCGACGCCCTGTGGCGAGTAGAGGCGGCCCAGGTCCTCATGTGGGACCTCAAGCTTCTTCCTGATCTGCCACTCTACGGCACGCAAGCCGACGGCGAGATCCTCAAGGCCGTCCCCTCCGAAGATGCCGCCGGGTTCATTGAATCGGCGCGCCTGCGGGCAGATGACGAAATAGAGGCGGCCCGAAGTTTAGCGGAGCTATGGCACTGGCGCAGTCGAACGCGCCAGCTCATTGAAGAGGGCGACAAATTGAATGCCGACCCGAAGCTCAGAGCAGCCGGTTTCAACAGCTACGACGACATCGTGAGTTTCACGGCAAAACAAGCGCGAAAAGAGGGAAAGCTACAATCCATCGTACATGACGACTTCGGGGTGAACGGCAAGGCCTACAGGGACCTCAAGCCGGACGAATGGTCCTACGTGCGCTCGATGACGATGGAGCGCCATTTTGCTCTGAACTGGCTCTGCGCGTACGCTCCCGGCAATCGGTGGGACGAGACGCCGACGGCTACTTAGGGAAGACGCTGCGACTATTCTGCCCGTCCCGCGCCTCCCTGCATCGACGGGCGAGAAGCAGGCGCCGCGCCGACACCTTCTTCATCGGGAGCATGGCCAGTTTCATCGCTTCCACCACCGCCAGCACCCCAGACGCCCGCTGTGCCAGGAATACTGCTATGCGGCCTTGTTAGGCTGCGCCTTTCCCCCCGCCAACGACGGGCGCCCTTGCCCTGATGTTCAGAGGGCCCGGCAAAACCGACTCTTGCGAGTGCGATGTCTCATGCGGACAGCATCGGGAGCCGGCTGACACGGGCTGCAGCTTCTCCCTCCTCGTAATCGCTCTCCAAAACGTATATAATCGACTCAAATGGTGTGGAGCGACATCGAGAGGAACCGGCGGAGGCTGCGGCGGGAGCGCGGCGCCATCGTCAAGGACTGGGGCGGCCGGCTCCCCGTCGCGCTCATCTATCCCAACTCCTACTATCTCGGCATGTCGAGCCTGGGGTTCCAGACCGTTTATGGGTTCTTCAACGGCTTCGATACCGTCGTGTGCGAGAGGGTGTTCGTTGAGGAGGCTAGTGGCGAGGTCGGCGCCCCGCTGAGCGTCGAGTCGCAGCGCCCGCTTGGCGACTTCGCTATCCTGGCCTTCTCGATTTCCTTCGAGCTGGACTACTTCAACGTGGTCCGCCTGCTGAATGCGGCGGGCATCCCGCTCTTCGCCGAGCAGCGCGACGAGCGCCATCCCCTCATCATCGCCGGGGGGCCCTGTCTCACGGCCAACCCCGAGCCGGTGGCGCCCTTTTTGGATGCCATCGCCATCGGTGAGGGCGAGGCGGTGCTTCCAGCATTGACGTCGCTCCTCATGGATGGCGCTGGAGAGGACCGGCGCGCCCTTCTCAAGGCGCTCAGCCTTCTGCCGGGCGTCTACGTTCCTGCCCTGAAGCAGGCTGGGCCGGTGCAACGCCAGTGGGCGCGCAATCTGGATGATTTCGCCACCACCTCGGCTGTCCTCACCCCCGATACCGACCTGGCCAATATGTTCCTCGTCGAGGTGGCGAGGGGTTGTGGCCGGGGGTGTCGCTTCTGCCTGGCGGGCTTCGCCTTTCGACCCTTTCGGTACCGGTCCTTGGGCAAGCTGCTCGAGCAGGCGAAGCCGGCCCAGGGGGCGCGAGTGGGACTGGTGGGCGCCGCCGTTGCCGATCACCCGCAGATAGATGAGCTGGTGGCTGCCCTGCGGAGCGCGGGCACCCGCATCTCCGTTAGCTCTCTGCGGGCGGATGCCGTAACGGAAGCGATGATCCAAGCACTGGCCGAGAGCGGGACCCGGACGGTGGTTTTGGCACCGGAGGCGGGCGCGGAGCGGCTGCGCTGCGCCATCAACAAGGTCATCTCGGAGGAGTCGTTGCTGCGGGCGGCCGACATTGTGGCCAAGCATCGCCTGTCGCAACTGAAGCTGTACTATATGTTGGGGCTTCCCACGGAGACCGAGCAAGATATACGCGAGTTGGTCAGGCTGACGCTGGCTGTCAGCGAGACTGTGGCGAGATGGGGAAATCGCACCCGGGTATCGGTGAACGTCTCGCCCTTCGTTCCCAAGGCGGGGACCCCTTTTCAATGGCTTCCTATGGAGCAGCCCGCTGAGCTGGAGCGGCGACTCTCCGCTATCACCTCTGCGCTCCGCCCGAAGGGCATCAAGGTAAGCGGCGAGAGCGTCGCCTGGAGCGTCGTGCAGGGTGTCCTGGCCCGTGGCGATAGAAAGCTCTCCAGGGCTCTGGTCCGGGCGAAAAACCCCTCCCTCGCCGCGTGGCGGCGGGCGCTGGAAGAGGAGAACATCAAACAAGAGGCCTATCTTTATCGCGCAATACCCTTTACGGAGCCGCTACCCTGGGTTGCGGTGGAGAGTGGCGTCGAAGCAGGCTATCTGCGGCGAGAGGCGGAGAGGGCGGTGGGCGGCCGGGCCAGCCCAGCGTGTCCGCCCACGGGTTGCCATCTCTGTGGAGTGTGTTAGTGATTGCTGATCGTTGATTGCCGATTTTTGAACGGTCATTTGCGTGAACGATAAATCAAAAATTAAAAATCAAGAATCAAAAATTGGCGACTGCTGAAAGCCAGAGGATGAATGATAGCCCTCGCTCGAAGGCCATGACAGCTATCGCAGCTAACGTTTGCGCGGTCCGGGTCCGCATCGCCCGGGCCGCCGAGCGGTCGGGTCGGTCGATGGAGGATATCACCCTGGTTGCCGCAACGAAAAGCGTCGATGTCCCTGCCGTTCGTGAGGCTGCGGCCGCTGGAGTCAGCCATTTCGGAGAGAATCGCGTCCTCGAGGCCAGGGCCAAAGTCGATGCGCTCCGAGACCTCCGGGTGGTCTGGCACCTGATCGGGCATCTGCAGAGGAACAAGGTAAAGACAGCGCTGGGGATATTTGATATAATTCATAGCGTTGATTCCCTTAGACTGGCAGAGCAGATCAGTCGCTGCGCAGAAGGGGACGCCGCGGTCCTCTTACAGGTGAACGTCTCCGGAGAAGCAACCAAGGGTGGTTTCCCCCTTTCGCAGGCAGCGAAGGCGGCGGAGCGGATTGCTGGACTTCCCCACCTGGAGCTGAGAGGGCTGACGACCATCGCCCCCATCACTGAAGACGCTGAAGCTGCGCGCCCATTTTTTCGTCGGCTGAGACGACTGGCCGAGTCCCTCGGCCTCTGTGAGCTTTCCATGGGTATGACCAGCGATTTCGAGGTGGCGGTCGAGGAGGGTGCGACGATGGTGAGGATAGGTCGGGCCATTTTTGGCGAGAGACGATAGAGGAAAGGGGCAAGGGATGAAAGTTGCCTTCATTGGCGGGGGCACGATGGGAGAGGCAATGATAAAGGCCATCCTCCAGAAGTCCATCGCTTCCCCAAGCGACGTCATGGTTAGCGATATCAGCGCCGAGCGCAGGAGCCATCTCAGCGAGCACCTGGGCGTATCGGTGACCGCGGACAATCGTGAGGCCGTACGCTGGGGAGAGGTCACAGTGCTGGCGGTGAAGCCGCAAGCGCTCCCCAGGGCCTTGATCGGCCTGGAGGGTGTAGCGAAGCCGCAACAGCTTATCCTGTCCATAGTGGCCGGGGCCAGTTTGAAGGCCCTCTCCTCTGCACTCAAACATCACCAGGTAGTTAGAGCCATGCCCAACACGCCAGCGCAGATCGGCGAGGGCATAACGGTTTGGACCTGCACCGAGAGGGTGACAGAGGAGCAGCGCAGGTTAGCCGGGTCCATCCTGGCGGCCACAGGCGATGAGATCGCCGTGGACGAGGAGAGGTACATCGATATGGCCACCGCGCTGAGCGGGAGCGGACCGGCCTACGTGTACCTCGTTATGGAGGCGCTGATCGATGCTGGCGTCTACATTGGGATGCCGCGAGCCACGGTGGAGAGACTGGTGCTGCGCACCTTGCTGGGGTCGGCCCGTCTGGCGGAGGAGACTGGGAGGCATCCGGCGGAGCTGCGGAATATGGTGACCTCTCCCGGCGGCACCACTGCTGAGGCGCTGGTGGTCCTGGAGGAAGCGCGTCTTCGCAGCGTGCTGATGGATGCCGTGGTCGCTGCCTACGAAAAGGCGAGATCGCTCGGAGGTTAGAGTCTTAGCATGGCCTACTGGATTTACCTGGCTAGAGTCATCGGCCTCATCGCCAATATCCTTTCTATCGCCATTTTCATCAGGGCTATCCTTTCCTGGTTTCCCGTATCCGGTAATAATATCTTCGTTGCCATCATCTATCAGATAACCGAACCCATCCTGGCGCCCCTGCGCCGTGTCATCCCCCCAATTGGCGGCATGGACCTGAGCCCTCTGGTAGCTATCTTAATCCTCCAATTCGTGGCTCAAGCGCTATAGAGGCGCTCGGCGGGATATGCCCGAAAATGCGGAGTCACCGCAGAGACACAAAGTGCCCAGAGATGGATCGGCCCCCCTTTATCCCCACGTCCACGGGGGGAGATTGGACTGCGGACTCTGCGCCTTTGCGGTGAGTGTCCTTCAAAACGGACAAGCCCCCAGGTAGTAGCTACTTGGGGTTAGAAGAGCCGTTCACCCCCGTCACAACTTCTCAACATTTTGCCTTCACATTTTATGACTTGTATATCATCCATTCTTTATGATTGCGGCAGCGTCAGTGTTGGTGCGAAAATAGACCGTTTGGATACCGCGCACTGAAGTACGCGGTATTGGCAGCTCTGAAAAACCGGTTCTCGATGCCTCGTACTTCAGTGCGCGGTAGAGAAAGAATGCTGGTGTCCACCAGCATGACGGATTCCAAGGAGGAGATGTCAATGGACGCGATTGAGGCTCTGAAGCTGGGAGCGGAACGGGAGCGGGGAGCCAACAGGTTTTATCGTGAGGCTGCTGATTCGACCCTCGACCCCAAGGGGAAGAGGGTCTTCACCTGGCTCGCAAAAGAGGAACTGAGGCATCTGGCTAAATTGAGGCAGCAGCTGAAATCGGTCCTCGATAAGGGCCAATGGTTGGAATGGCGGCGGCGGCGCAGCCCGGTGGCATTTACCGAACAATCCTCTGAAGTCACCGGAACCGTCAAGGTCGGCGCGGCGGAGCGAGACGCCCTGACGAAGGGCATCGAGGCGGAGAAGAAGGCCATTGTTTTCTACAGAGAGGCAGCGGCTGTCACATCGGATGCCAGAGGCAAGGCCATGTACCGGGCGCTGGGCAAGGAGGAGGAGGGGCATCTTGCCCTTCTGGAGGAGGAGCTGGAGTGGGTGACCAAGTCTCACAAGTTCACGACTCCTCACCGCTTCCCTCCCTACGCCACAACGTAACTCGGCGAAGCCGAAACCTGGGAAGATGGCAGCAAAGCTACCGGCTGTCAGTGTGCTGAAAGCTGATTGCGTCCAAAGCGAGACGCCAGAGATAGAATGGGGCCAGGGATAAAAGATCCCCGGCCCCTATTTCTCGAGCGAGTCTGGTGGTCTACGCTCGCACGAGGACTGGCTTTCTGGACTCCAGAAGCTGGGCAAACATCTTGTCGACTATGTCCCAGTTGACTATGTTCCAGAAGGCCTCCACGAACTTGGCGCGGTCATTCTTGTAGTCCAGATAGTAGGCGTGCTCCCATACGTCCAGGGCCATGAGGAGCGGAGAACCAACGGGGAAGTTGACGTTGTGTTTCTCCACCTGCATTACGCCGATCCGGTGGCTGACTTCGCAGTAGGTCAGCACTGCCCACCCGGAACCTTCGACGCTCACGGCAGCCTGGGTGAACTCCTTCCTGAACCTTTCAAAGCTGCCGTACTCTCTCATCATGGCGTCCCTCAGCATGCCCGTCGGCTGGCCTCCGCCGCCGTTTCCGGCCGGAGCGAGGTTCTGCCAGAAAGTGGAATGCAGCTCATGGCCGCCCAACTGGAAGGAGAGCTCCTTCAGGGTGGCCTTCATATCCAGGTCGACGCCGTCTTTGCGGGCCTTGTCGAACCGTTCGATAATCGCGTTGGCGCCGTTGACATAGGCCTGGTGATGCTTAGTGTGGTGTATCCGCAACTGTTCCTCGGATATGTAGGGCGCCAGGTCCCCATAGCCGTAGGGCAGCCTTGGCAATTCGTACATTTTGGAAGTATCCATCTCGCCTCCTTCTGTCATGTTTCGACCGATAATTGGTTGGTTTGACAAACACGGGCGCTGCAGCGAGCGTGCGCGGTAACACCCCCTTTCCGAGAGTCTCCAGAAACGATTCCCTCGACGGGATAGGATAATTATACGAAAGGCGCGGTCAATAAGTCATAACAACACCATTACGCGGCATTACAGAATTGTGCCATTTCCCGGCGCCATCATTGTCGCTATCAATGCCCGGTTGCTGAGAGTTGAGAAATGACAGCGAAATAGGACCGAAAGACGTGGATAACCCTATTGACAGCCCCTACATGTTGTGCTATTATCTCAGTGCCTCCCAAGATATTGCGTTTCTCCTGGTGAAAGATCACAGGTATTGTCATGAGGTGTCCTTATTGCCGTAATGAAGACTCCAGGGTCGTCGATTCCCGCGCTTTGAACGGCGTCGTCAAACGTCGGCGGCAGTGCCTGGGCTGCGGCCAGCGATTCACCACGCGGGAGCGCGTGGAGGCGGCTGCCATCTTCGTCATCAAGAAAGATGGGCGGCGTGAGGAGTTCAACCGCGCCAAGCTGACCGCTGGCATCCGCAAATCTTGCGAGAAGAGGCCGCTGGCCACGGGCGCCATTGATAAGCTGGTGGATGAAGTCGAAAGCGAGATCTCAGGCACGGGGAAGGCTGAGGTGGCCAGCTCCCAGATAGGCGAGATGGTGATGAAGCGGCTGAGGGAGCTTGACCAGATAGCCTACATACGTTTTGCCAGCGTGTATCGGCAGTTTGCTGATATAGAAGATGTGAGACGCGAGCTGGAGGCGCTGGCCGGGCCCGCCGAGCCGGTTGGGCAATTGCCTTTGCTACCGCCGGAGCGACTGGCGGCGCCCCGAGGTCGTCGGGGCCGCAGGTACGCTCCCCGGTCTAAAGTCCGATGAGGAGGGTAGGATGACTGCTTCGAGAACCGACGATAACACTCGGCGCCTGACCGCCGATGGCAATATGGGAGACTCTGGGAACGGAGGCGGTGAATTTCGCAATGCCATAGCGCGCGCCATCTTCAGCGCGGCGGAGTCCATGGGCCTGTCGGATCGGGAGCTCACGGAACGCCTGGCCGACCAGATCGCCTGGCGTCTGGAGAGGAACGCTGATGCGGTCAAGCCCTTTCCGGGCATGGAGGACTTCGTTATCTCACGCCAGGGCGTGAAAAGGCAGTCGCGCCCGGTGGCCAACGTGAGGCGCGTGGTGCAGGAGATACTCATCGAGAGTGGCTTAAGCGAAGTCGCCAACGCCCTGGATATCCAGAAGATGCCGGACAAACATGTTGAAAGGAGCGGCGTGGTTGAAGCTCCTGTTGAGTTGATCGAAGTGGGAAAGTCGGCGCCCAGCCCGCCTCTGGCGGGCCAGAAGCTCGCGCTCACGCCGAACGCCGTTACCGTGCTGGAGAAGCGATACCTCAAGAAGGACAGCCAGGGCACGGTGATGGAGACGCCGGAGGAGATGTTCCGACGCGTGGCGCGCAACATCGCTTCGGCTGAGCTTCTCTACGACCCGAAGGCCGATGTTCGCGCCAGGGAGAGTGAGTTCCACAATGTGATGACCAGCCTGGACTTCCTCCCTAATTCGCCGACGCTCATGAATGCCGGCAGGGAGCTTCAGCAATTGTCGGCCTGCTTCGTCTTGCCGGTCGAGGACGCCATGGAGTCCATCTTTGAGGCGGTTAAGCACACGGCCCTTATTCATAAGAGTGGGGGAGGCACTGGCTTCTCTTTCAGCCGGCTCCGGCCGGAGGGTGACTTCGTGGCCAGCACCAGCGGCGTGGCCAGTGGGCCGGTGTCCTTCATGCGCGCCTTTGACGTGGTCACGGATGTTACGAAGCAGGGAGGCACGCGGCGAGGCGCCAACATGGGTATCCTGAATGTCAGCCATCCGGATATCCTGAAGTTCATCACGTCCAAAGAAGAGGGCGCCGCTCTTAACAACTTCAACATTTCCGTCGGCATCACGGTCGATTTCATGCAGGCGGTGGAGAACGATGAGGAGTACGACCTCATCAATCCTCGGACCAAGGCGCCTGTGGGAAGGCTGAAGGCGAGAGAAGTGTTCGAGAAGATCGTGGACATGGCCTGGAAGAACGGCGAGCCGGGAATCGTTTTCCTCGATCGCATCAACCGGGACAACCCCACCCCGCAACTGGGCGTCATAGAGAGCACTAACCCCTGCGGCGAGCAGCCTCTCCTTCCCTATGAGTCGTGCAATCTGGGGTCCATCAACCTGGCGAACATGGTGAAGCAGAAGAACGGCAAGGCTACTGTCGACTTCGCTAAGCTGTCCAGAATAGTCAAGATAGCCGTTCGTTTCCTGGACAACGTCATCGACATGAACAAGTTCCCCCTCAAAGAGATCGAGGAGAGGTCCAAGTCAACCAGGAAGATCGGGCTGGGCGTGATGGGCTTTGCGGATATGCTCCTGCAGCTCGGCATACCCTACGATTCCGACGAAGCGCTGGCTGTTGGCGCCAGGGTAATGAGGTCGATTGATGAGGCGGCCACTGCGGCGTCGGTGGACCTGGCGAAGGAGCGGGGCGTGTTCCCGGCTTTTGGGGGCAGCATCTACGACTCGCCGAATGGCCCGAGGGTCAGGAACGCCACGAGAACCACCATAGCCCCCACGGGAACGCTCAGCATCATCGCCAGTTGCTCCAGCGGCATCGAGCCCTTGTTCGCGCTCAGCTATGTTCGCACCGTCCTGGAAGGCACGAAGATGATAGAGGTTAACCCCCTCTTCGAACAGACGGCCAGGCAAAAGGGATTTTATAGCGAAGAGCTTATGAGGACGCTGGCGACCCAGGGGAGCATTCGCGGCATGGAAAACGTTCCCGAGGATGTGCAGAAGGTCTTCGTGACCGCCCACGATATCACCCCCGAGTGGCACGTCCGGATGCAAGCCGCGTTTCAGCAACACACGAACAACGCTGTGTCCAAGACGGTGAACTTTCCTCATGACGCCACTCCGGAGGATGTGAAGCGCGTCTACCTGCTGGCTTACAAAGAGGGCTGCAAAGGCATCACGATCTACCGGGATGGCAGCCGCGACCAGCAGGTGCTGGCGACGGCAGCCGAGAAGGCGCCGGCGCCGGTGGAGATCAGCCAGGGGCTGTTGCCCAGGGCGCGGCCTACGGTCACCCACGGCGTGACGGAGAGGGTGGCCACCGGTTGCGGTCACCTCTACGTCACCATCAACTATGATGAGCGGGGGCTGTGCGAGGCCTTCTCCACTCTGGGGAAAGCCGGAGGCTGCGCCGCGTCGCAACTCGACGCCATAGGGCGGATGATTTCCCTGGCGCTCCGCTCCGGGATAGAGCCTGAGGCGGTGGTGAAGCAGTTGAAGGGGATACGTTGCCCGTCCATCGCCTGGCACCAGGGACACGCCGTCATCTCCTGTGCCGACGCGATCGCTGGCGTTCTTGAGAGGCAGCTCAACGGCGACCGGCCGTCCGTTGAACCCCACAGCCTCAAGGACGTGGAGGGGCCGGTGGTGAATATGGCGGGGCAGTGTCCGGAATGCAGCAGCCTGCTGGTCTACGCGGAAGGGTGCCTCATCTGCCGCAGTTGCGGTTTCACCAAGTGCGGGTAGAAAGCCAGGGGGCGGCGAAACTAAAAAGTTTCGCCGCCCCCTGCCACTTTTCTGCTCCTTGAACGTTGTCAAGACGGGGTTGCCAAAGGAAGGGTTTTGCGTCAAAATAGGGGGGCGAGGAGATAGTCCCAGTGGAGGTGGATAAGCGCATGACAGTAAAGGCGGAGATACTCCAGACGGTAGACTTTCTGGCCGGGCTAACGCCGCAGGAACTGGAGGCGATCCGTCGCTTTTTCTTCGAGCGCACGCTGGAGAGAAACGAACTCTTGTTCCTTGAAGGTGAAAAGCCGGAAGCCCTTTACGCTGTCATATCGGGCAGAATCAGGCTGTTCAAGACGTCCGCCGAAGGCAAAGAGCAAGTGGTGCGCATCCGGCAGCAGGGGGAGTCTTTTAACTACGCGGCGGTTTTTGGCGATAGCGCGAACCCGGCGAGCGCCATGGCGATGGGTCCCTCGTTAATCTACGGCATCAGGAAGTCCGATGTGGACGGTGTGGTCAAGGCCTATCCCAAGGTGAGCGCGAATGTCATACGCATATTCGCCAACAAACTGAGGCAGCAGATGAGTCTCGTCGAGGATTTGTCCTTCCGGCATGTGACCAGCAGGGTGGCAAAAATATTGCTGGAGTATGCCGAGGATACTCCGGCCGGGAAATCTGAAGAGATTGTACTGAAGCATCCTTTGACCCAGCAGGACATGGCCGCTATGGTGGGAACTGCCCGGGAGATGGTGGGGAGGTCTCTCAAGAGCCTGGAGTCGCAAGGCGCCATCAAGACAGATGGGCATCGTATCGCCATCACAGACAAGAGGTTATTGCTCGAATCCGTGTGATGGTGCGGAGTCGGTTTTCAACGAGGCGGGCCGCCCGAGGGCGGCCCGCCTCGACTGTTTTCTAGGCCAGGGCGCCGGCGGCGGAAGCTGCCATCGGTACGGGGAACTCCATAGGCTCCAGATGAAAGTGTTGGCGGCGCCGTTGAGGAGCGGCAGACTTTCTGGGGGCTGGAGCTTTCCTGGGCGCCGGCAGAATCCCTTGAATTCTAGCCTGGTATTCGAGCTTGCTTATCAGGTTCTTGGCCGCTTCTTCCCAGGTGAAATATTTGGCTGTCTCCCGGGCGGCGCAGCGGATCTTATCGGCCTCCTCGGGGTGCTCGTGGAGGTGCGACACATGAATCTCGATCTCTTGCGGGTCGGCTGTCTCCAGAACTATGGAATTGTAATAGGGCAGAGCATAGTCCTCTCCGGTGTTGCCCGTGAAGGCGACGCCGGCGGCCGCCATCGTTTCCAGGCCCACGATGCCAAAGGGCTCGCGACCGCTGTTGGCCAGCACGGCGTCGGACGCGCGGTAAATGACCCTGAGAAAGGACTGAGGCACGTGGAATTTCATGTCTATCATGTCACAAGAGCCTGCGGCCTGAAGGGCTTCGAAGTAGTCCTGCATGGTCTCGCCATCAGCCGTACTGCTCTTGACAGACAGGCCCAGCGACCGCGCATTTTGTATGATCTCCTCGCCATAAGGTTCGATTCCTCCTCGGGCGAGAAGCACTGTCTTCTTGCCGCTGGCTCGAAGTCTTGCCACCGCTTCCACGGCGGTATTCCATCGCTTGTCCGGATCCCAGCGAGCCACTTTTGACAGCAACAGGTCAGCCTTGAGTGTGCTCCTGAGGCGGCGGACCAATCCTTCGTCAACTTTCTCGAGAAGGGACGCATGAATTCCGTTGGGGATGACTAATGGATTGACGCCCAAGTTCCACATGGCATGCTTCATGTACTTGCTCACGGTGGTGATAGTTGTAGTATAGGCCAGGCGCTCCCAGCTTATCCGGTCAAACCCGAAAGTGTTGTTGGCATTCCAGAACATCACCACTTGCTCTCTCAGGCCAGATGCATGGAGGCGGTCGCTGATCCGACACATAGCTTCGGAGGTGTGCCACTCTTCCCCTATTATGACCACGTGTTTGCCGGAGGCGATCGCCGGCTTCACGACACCATCTACGACAAACCTGGGGGCTGACTCATTGAAATCCCACAGCTTCTCGTTCTCTGCGTCGTAAACACCGCAGGGGTGATACTGGCTGATCCATTGGCACCAGCGATGCAGGACCAAGCGCCCATGATTTCGGTGCTCCTCGCCGTCCGCCTGCGGGTCTCCGATGAAGATGAGATGGATAGGGAAACCCATGTTGGCCAGAGTGGCCGATAGCCCGTCAACCCTGACGCCCAGCCCACCGGCGAGGGAATAGCGGTCCGGTCCTTCGAAGGACAGGAGTATAAACACTGTGTTGTCGCAGTTTATGCCTCTTAGTCGCATAATGTGTTCTCCTTGCATCTTGTCTCATACGAGAGGGGCATCGAGCCTCGTAATCGTCTTCTTCGCCGCCTCTACCCTTGCCCCCGTCCGTTCAGAACCAGGTCAGAAAATGGCGTCCTGCTAGCGGTCTACTGATCGAAATACTACGCTTTGCATATTTCCAGAACATTACGCTTGTGAGAAGTTCTTGTTAATTTGCCGGCCAAAGAGCGCCACACAGCGTCAAGCTTTGGCTTCCCTGGATGCCCTGCGCTCAGTCATCTTGGCAAACACTATCGCTGCCAGGCCAAGACTTTCACGCGCCAGGTTTTCCAGCGTTATCAGGCCGAGCAGCTTGCCGTTCTGGGCGACCGGTAGGACGGCGACGCCGTGGCTGGCCATGACTTTGGCAGCCCGGATCAGCTCATCACCCGGGGAAATCATGGGGTGGCGGTCCTCTTTCACCAGTTTGCCGGCTGGATTCCGTGTCAGGTTGCCTTCGCAGGCTACCGTGCTGGTTACGATATCCCTTTCAGTGATGAGACCCCGAAACCGCCCGTTCTCGCAAACTGGCACGACTCCTGTTCCGGTGTCCCTCATCTGGCGGGCCACATCGATGATAGAGGCTGAGGGCATCACAGACACTATGTCCCTGGTCATGATGTCACTAACTCTGAGCATAGTCCCTCCCGTAACGGGTAGTAGGATGGCGCTCCAGGGGGAGCGGCGCATGTGCGCCTGATAGCGCAGCCGATGGCTAGAGGAAACTGACGGTCTGGTTCGCTGTTTGCGCCCACAGCTTACGCTACGCAATTTCTATGTTAAGGTTTCAGGGGCAGGAAGGAAATCCGCCCCCACGCGGATTATGAACCATGGCAATACCTAGTGCTTAATAGGCAGATAACGCACGAACCGTATCAGCGCGCGAAGGCATCAGCATTGCCGGCGAATTTTGTGCGTACTTCTGGCAATCCAAGTAAGCATTTGTGCTAGTTGACAAGGCTTACGCCGCAAGCTATTATGACTTTCAGATGGGCTGAATCTCAGTAGAGGGGATGGGCGTATGGTGGCCAACGCACGACCAACCACTTCAGAAAAGATAAGAGTGCTTATTGCAGATGATCATCCGGCCTTCCGCCAGGGGTTGGGCCGGGTGCTTGGGGAGGAAGGGGATATCGAGGTCGTTGGCGTCGTGGATGACGGCGAGAAAGCGGTCAAGCTGGTTGACGAACTTAAGCCGGACGTCTTGATAATGGATATCGCTATGCCCAATCTCAACGGGATTGAGGCTACCAAGCGTATCAAGGCCGCGCGCGCCAATACTTCGATAATCGTGCTGAGCGCCTACGGCTATGAGTCGTACGTTTCGGCGGCTATAGAAGCGGGGGCCGCCGCTTATCTTCTGAAGACCGTGCCAGTCACCGAGCTTGCCGGCGCAATCCGGGCTGTGCACGCTGGGGAGACAGTGCTGGACGCAACAGCCGCTCGAAAGCTCTTCGACCGGCTGGCCTTAGCCAGGGGCAAGGAGGGAGCGCCTCAGCAGTTGCTGCATCGGGAGTTAGAGGTGTTGAGGCTTGGCGCCCGCGGGCTGAGCAACCGGACCATCGCTACCAAGCTGGTCATCAGCGAACGAACGGTCCAAACTCATTTCGCCAACGTGTTCCGAAAGCTGGGAGTCAACTCGCGCACCGCCGCCGTACTCCACGCCCTGAAAGAAGGTTGGATTACTCTCGACGACCTAGCCTGACAGCAGCCGTCAGCTTTCAGCGATCAGCTTTCAGGGGACGAGAGAGAAACAGAACCGTTAGCCAAACAAGGCCGCGGACGGCACATACGCCGTCCGCGGGCTTCTTTCGTCCAGCTTCAGACCATCCGGCCAAAGAAGAACCCGGCGGCCAGGAAAATGGCCATAAACACGATGAACGTGGCAACGGCTGTCTCCAGGGCGGCTTTCAATGCCTTCCTTCCCTCGGGAAAATGGCGCCGGTACTGGTGGTAGGTAGTCAAGAAAGCCATGGCCGCAGCCAGAGGGCTGAAGAATAAGGCTAAGAGCAGGAAAAGCATCACCATTTCTCTTGCCCCGATGTCCCGTTATCCTTTTTGAGCCACTTACTGCTCACTGTCCGTCCTCGAAAATCCCTAATCCGGTTCTTTCCATTAGTTTGAGAACTGAGACGGCGTAGTAGGTGTCTTCGAAGGTTGAAATCCCCATGTTGCGCGACCGGCAGAAGCCTCCATTGCCTCTCCAGCAATCCTGCAGGAAGGCGACCCATTCCTCGGGGACCTTGGGGGCTTCCCGCAGAAAAAGTAAGCTCTTGGCCAGCCAGAACAGGTCTTCTAAGAAAGATGCCGAGATATCCGTCTCCCTTCTCCTCAGGTAATGCGAAGCATCCCTCGCGTCCCCGACCATATTTAGCCGATGGAGCACGGCGAGAGCATAGTATGTGGTGGGAAGCAGCGACAGGTTGCCCTCACCAAAGCCGCCGTCCTGACTTCGAAAGGAAAGGATGAAGTGTCTCACTCGCTGTCCGTCGAGAGGGATGCGCAAGTCCTGGGCTGCCGCGACGGCTTGATAGGTGATCTGAAGCTCCGATGTGACTTCGACGTAGACTTCCCCGATGGTCCCGAAGCCGCCTGACGCATTCTTGCGCTTCTCAAGGATTTCACCGTATTCTCGCAGCCAGGTTATGTGGCGCCCGATCCCCTTGATGGTTTCAACGGCGTAGAACAGTCCCCCGATGTCGTTGATGACGGTGTCCGAGTTGCGGAAAAAGCTGACGATTCCATGCGGGTCGCGCGGTCTCGCCCCGAGCAAACGAAGGGTTTTCACTGCGTAGAAGGTGTCGGCGGCGCTTGAGGGTTCGATACCGGCGAAGAAGTATCCCCCGTCGGACAGGCGTTTGCTTTCGATGTACCGAAGGATTTTCTGCCTGCTGAACAAAAAATAAACTCCTACATCCAGGATGTAGAAGCTATCAGTTCGCCGCTTGTCGCCGAACGCTTTACGTGAGCTTCATCACTCTTTGGCTATCTCGGGGCTCGTTTCTTAGCTTACCACCGCTGCCCGCGTTTGACAAGGCAGGCTGCAAAGATATATACTTTATCTTGAGCTGAATAAAGGCGATGAGGCTCGCCCGGGGTACTCCCGAAAGCCAGGCGACTTGGATGATAGCCTCTACTGGTAGTAGCCGGTAGGGGCTTTTTGTGTGCCTGGCGGATACTGGAAAGGAGCCCGATGGACAGTACCTGGGCGACAGCAGATCACCTTCTGCTTCCGGATCGGCCGAGTTAGGGTATAATATCACGTAGTGCGTCCTGGAGACGCAGCAGTGGAGGTGATATGGAGACCCCTTGGGTAGGCCTAATCAGCGAAACCGCGGAGAAGGTCAAGGCCAGCATCGAACGGGTCATCGTGGGCAAGGGCGATGTCATAGAGCTGGTGTTGGTCGCCGTGCTCTGCGAGGGACATGTTCTCATCGAAGACGTTCCCGGCATCGGCAAGACCATGCTGGCGAAAGCCACTGCCAGGTCCCTGGGCTGCACTTTCCGGCGCATACAATGCACGCCGGACCTTCTGCCGTCCGACATCACCGGCGTAAGCATTTTCAACCAGAGAACCTGCGAGTTTGAGTTCAAGCCCGGCCCGGTGATGACGCAGGTCCTGCTGACTGACGAGATAAACCGGGCCACGCCCCGCACTCAGTCGGCGCTTCTGGAGTGCATGGAGGAACGCCAGATCACCATCGAGGGAACAACGATGCCGGTGCCCAGGCCCTTCCTCGTACTGGCTACGCAGAATCCCATCGAGCTGGAGGGTACCTTTCCCCTGCCTGAGGCGCAACTGGACCGCTTCTTGTTGAGGCTGAGCATGGGATACCCCACCGAAGAGGAAGAGCACGCCATCCTGCTGCGCTTCCGGCTCAAGAATCCCATCGACGAACTGACGCCTGTGGTGAGCAGCCAGCAACTGCTGGAAATGCAGAGGCTTGTTCCCCAGGTGTTCGTGGGCGAGGATGTTGAGGACTATATCGTTAAGGTCATCCGCGCCACGCGCAACCACGATGCGATAGAGCTGGGCGCCAGTCCGCGGGCGACCCTAGCGTTGTACCGCACCTGCCAGGCCCTGGCCGCCCTCCAGGGTAGGGCCTTTGTCATTCCCGATGATGTAAAGCGCATGGCTCCCTTCGTGCTCACACATCGGATAATAACTAGCGTACAGACTCACTTAAAGGGGCGAACGGCGGCCCAGATCCTGGATGAAGTGCTGGCCTCGGTCCCCGTGCCGGTGGAAGAAGTCTCCAGTGCTCGGTGAGAATTGGGTCACTCTGGCCATCCTTCTTCTCGCGGCGAGCATAATCTTTCATCAGGTCCCACTCCTTATGGCTTCCGTGCTCTTGCTGCTTACCGCCGGTGTCTCCAGCCTGTGGCGGCGCTTCTGCCTCAGAGAGCTTGAGTACGAGCGAGACATCTCCTCGAGGCGCGTGTTCTTCGGGGAAGAGGTGGACCTGCGGCTCCGGCTGGTGAATCGCAAGCTGTTGCCCCTGGCCTGGCTGGAGATCGAGGACGAGGTGCCGGAGGCGGTCACGTTTCTTAAGGGCGAGGTGCAGCGCTCGCACAAGCCCTTGCGCATGATACTCAGGAACATCCTCTCTCTGCGCTGGTACGAGCGCGTCACGAGGCGCTATCCGCTGCGCTGCGATTCTCGCGGCTATCACTCCTTCGGCCCCGCCACAATTCGCTCCGGCGATATCTTCGGCTTCTTCAATGTCGAGGCCAATATCCCGAAGACAGACTACCTGCTCGTGTACCCCAAAGTGGTGCCGATAACCAGGCTGGGAATTCCGTCCAAGCAGCCTTTCGGGGATATCAAGACCAGGCAGCACATCTTCGAGGACCCCGTGCGCACTATCGGGGTCAGGCCTTATGCTCCCGGCGACAGCCCGCGGCGGCTCCATTGGAAGGCGACGGCTCGAACTCAGGAGCTTCAGGTTAAGCTCTTCGAGCCCACTACCACCATCGATTTCCTTCTCTTTCTGAATGTCGCCACCTTCAGTCCGATATGGGCCGGCGTCATTCCGTCGCGCCTCGAGCTGGCGGTGACTACGGCGGCCTCGCTGGCGAACTACGCCACAGAGGAACGTTACCGCGTTGGGCTCTACGTGAATAGCAACCTGCCCGGGTCCGATCAGCAGGTCAGGATTCTGCCGTCCCGGTCCCCTGACCAGCTTACCCGCATGTTTGAAGCCCTGGCCAAGATCAGTGGCTTCGCCACCGTCCCCATGGAGCGCTTCCTGCAGAGGGAAAGCCGTAATCTGCCCTGGGGCGCCACTGTGGTGGTTATCACCGCGACAGCTAATGAGGCGCTCTTGTCAACCCTCTTGAGGTTGAAACGGACTGGGCACCGCACGAGCCTCGTACTGGTCGGAGATGACGCACCAAAGCTGGAACTGGACGGGATTACCGTGCACAATGTGAGAGGGCAGTGGCGTGAGATTGAAGAGTTACAACTGGCTTAAGGCAGTGCTCCTCCCGTGCGCCCTGGCGGCCATGGAGGCATTATGGGTATATCCCTGGCTCGTCTGGATAGCCGTCTGGGCTTTACCGGAGCTGGGACGCCCAGCGATGAATTTCCTGTCCGCCCTTGGGCTTGTCCTCCTCAGTACTCTAGGCGTCAGATACCTGCTTCGGCAGAAGTGGGACCTGGGCTGGGTGCAAGCCGTGGTGGTGGCCGGAGGCATCCTGGCCATTCTGGGGGTGGCGGAAGGTGAATACCTGGGTCGATCCGCGCCTCTGGGTGGCTACTCCCTCTCCTCTCCCAAAATGGTCGTCCTCGCCGTGGGCGCTTACCTCTGGTGGCGAGGGATCAACTTCGGCAGAAGCCGGCCGGCTTTTGAGGACGTCAATAATGCCTTTCTGCTGGGAGTGGCCGGCCTTCTGGGGCTGCTGCTGGTGTCCATTGTCACTCAGACCCTTCCTGGCTACGGCGGCTTCCAATCGGTGGTGGCGCTGTATGTGGCTGGCTTCTTTCTGGTGGGCCTGCTCGCCCTCTCCCTGGCCCGTTTAGAAATGATTCGGGAGGAAAGCCTGCAAGCCGGGGCAGGGCTCAGCTTCAATCGCCACTGGCTGGCTATGTTGGTCGGCGTGATCAGCTTCATCCTTCTGACGACCTTCCTGGTGGCTGTCTTCTTCTCGCTCGATTTAGCCCAGCGCCTTATGGCCCCCCTCGCCCTGGCTGCCGATGGCCTCTACTATCTGTTCTACATCGTTCTTCTGCCCATCAGCTATCTCGTAGCCATCCTCATATATCTTCTGAGGTACCTGATCGCCCTCTTGCGCATAGGCGCCAACACGGAGCAGCAGACCCGTCCGGACTATTCGGAGATCGAGAGGCTCAGGGAGCGCGCGATGAACACCGGTTTTCCGCCTGAAGTGATCGCGGTCATGAAGTGGCTGCTGCTCGGTCTGGTGGCGGCGGCGGTTGTATACTTCTTCGTGCGCGCCGTCCTGCGCTACCGACAAGCCCAGGAGGACGACGTAGAGGAAATCCATGAGTCGCTCGGGTCGTGGCAGGAGCTCAAACTGGGGTTGTTGCTGCTCCTGAGGAGAATGCTCTACTGGCTTTTCCCCTGGCGCCGCCCCCAGGCGTCAATAGCGAAGGCACCCGTGACACGCGGACCGGCCTTTGAGACTTCGCTGGCGATCCGGGAGGTCTACCGGCAACTCCTGGCACGGGCCGAGGCGCTGGGGGCGCCACGGCGCCCGCATCAGACGCCCTACGAGTATCTGCCGGCCCTGCGCGGCGTGGTTGCCGAGGGAGCGCCGGAGGCCGCGACCATTACCGAGGTCTACGTGCGCGCCCGCTACAGCCCTGTCCCCGCCGCGGCTGGCGAAGTCGAGGAAGTGAACCGCACCTGGGAGAAGCTGCGTGGTCTCTTGACGCCTGAGAAGAGGATAGGGTGAAGGGTCTATTTTCACCCTGGGGGAGGTACGAACGCAGCGACCCCCCTTTTTGCTTATCTCAGTTGCCCCGGCGCAAGAAAGGCAAGAGGACCCTGTAGGTTGTTCCCACCTGCGCGTCGACGGTTATTGTCTGAGGACTGCCGGTGGCGCCAGGAGCCTCAACGATGACTTGCCCCGTGTACCGTCCCCTCGCCAGTCGTGAGGCGTCCACGGAAAGATAAAGCGTGGCGGGGACCGTGGCGCCCGAGGGCGGGATGACGCTGATCCAACTCTGGTTGGCCCTGGCCGTCCAGTTGGGATTGCCACTTCCGGGGATATCGATCTGGACGCCCTGGAAGGGGCTGCGTTGGCCGGGCTCCACCGTGATCTGCAGGCTGGCGGGCTTCACCATCAAGACGACGCAAGGCGAGTCGTGCGATGGCGAAGGGGTGGGAATCCAGCCGGGCGTCGTGCCTATTTTCGTTCTGTCGGGAAGGGTCAGGGCTACGGGGGCCCAAAGCAGGGAGCCGGACACCTTCGGCGGGTTGGCGGCGAAACCCCACACCAGTTCTTGATAGGGGTAGTCTGTCCGGCTTTGCCTGCCATCGAAGCCTGGCCGGATGGCTGGGTAGTCCGGGTTGTTGGGATTATTGCGCCAGGTGAACATGTTGTAGCTCCAGACCGCGTAGTACCAGTCCTCAACTACCTTCGGGTTCCGGTTGCCCACGGCGGGGTTCCATCGCGGCGCGTAGTTCCATTTGGCGGCCAGCATCATCGCCCCGTAGGCGATATTGTACGCATACTCTTCCGCGATTCTCTTTTGTGTATCGGCGGGGAGGTCGCCCGGATTCTTCATGCCGGAGGTTATCTGCATAATGCCGTAGCCGCAGCCTCCAGACACGAGGGTCGGTCCTTTGCTTCCTCTCGCTACGCTGTGGGTGGCCTGGTGCCAGGAACTTTCCACATAGCCGATTGCCTTGAGGAGCACGCAGGGTACGGAGCCAGCCATGGGGTTCGCCTCGGGGTAGCCGGACTGGAGCGCGGGCAAGGGTGGATAGTCAGACCCCATGGCGCCGGCGCCGGCTAGATTGAAGGCGGCGTTCACCTGTAGAAGGAGGGGCTGCAGGGACTCCGTTCCATCGACTCCGCAGGCGTGGGCGTGGTACGGAGCAAGCGCGACCGAGATAGCGAGAGCGACGGCGATGAGTTTACCGCCCAATGGACGGAAGTGAATCCTGTTAGAGTCAGCCACCTCCCACCCAACCTATGAACTGAGCGTCACCGGCGACCTGGATACCGGACCGGCGGCCATCCGCCATGCTCAGGATGACTACAGTCCTCGCCCCAGGCAGCTCGGGTTTCCCAGCGTAGTGGCTTGCGGCAAGGTAGGCTGCGTTGGGGGACCAGGCCAGAGGCACGTCAAAACCCTGCGCCGGAGGCGATACCACGCGCGACTGCTGTCTGTCAGTAGTGAGCACGTCCACCAGGCCACCACCTCCAATTGGGTCGGTCTGCTCACTAGCCAGCGTGAGCCCCTTCCCGTCGGGTTTCCAGATTGCGCCGAGGTTGGCGCCAGCCCCTTGCTTCAGCAGGGATCTCGAGCCATCCGCCAGGTCAACGATGGAAACGGAGTAAATGGCGCCGGGAGGGGCGCTCTCCGTAGACGAGTAAAGTATCTTCTTGCCATCGGGCGACAACTGGAAGTCCCGGCCAATCCCATCCGTGACGTGATAGCTGAAGCGGGGGGCGCTGGTGGCTACCTCAATCCCGGCGACATCTGTGCCTCCCTTGCTCACACGGAAAAAATAGAGGGCGTGGCCGTCCTCGGACCAGGCGAAGGGATAGAGGCCGAGCGCCCCGCTGTCAGCTACAACTCTGGCGGTCCTGTTTTCAGTCATGCTCAGAACATACAATGCGATCTCTGTCTCACCGCTGCTCAGCTCTGTGGAGCGCCGATAGGCGAGCGCTTTGCTGTCGCGGGACCAGACCGGGGCGCTGGGCAGGTCCACAGCTTCTGCCAGGAGCCGGGGCGAGGGGCTGGAGAGGGTCAAGGCCCAGAGAGAAGCCTGATCAGGGGCCGGCATCCCGGCGGGCAGCGCCGTGTAAGCCACTGTCCCGCCATCGGGCGAAAGCGAAGCCCTTATGCCGTAGCCTGTCTGGTGAGGGATGCGCGCTATTTCCTTCTTCTCGCCCGGCCGGTCGGCCGGAGCAATCCACAGCGAAGTGGACTCGCCAAGCAACTCCGCGTACAGAAACTTACTTGACGCTGGCTGGCCCGGTCCCCTTTCTGGTGGGAACGCCTCTTTGGGGGTGCAGGCGAGGGGCGCGAGGAGAAGAAGGGCGACCAGCAAGACCGCGAAGCCGCGGCGCGCGTTACCCGGCGTCGATCTCATGGCCGCGACGTGCGGGGTGAGAAGGCATGGACCGCTTCAAGTGTCTGCGAATGTACACGGCGAAGAGCACCAGCACGCCGATTATGATGGGTATATCGAAGGGCCGCATCACGACGCGGATCTGCTCCCAGTGTTCTCCCAGTTGGTACCCGGCGAAAGCCAGCGCCAGGCACCACGGAAACGAGCCAACAAAGGTGTAAACCGTAAACTTGAGCAGGCTCATCCTGGCGACGCCCGCCGGAAAGCTAATAAACGTCCGCACCACGGGGAGAAGGCGAGAGAGGAAAATTGCGGCGTCGCCGTATTTCGCGAACCAGCGGTCGGCAACCTCGAGATCGTGGTGGGATATCAGGACGTACTTCCCGCATCTCTCGATAAGAGGGCGGCCTCCGCAGGACCCCAGCCAGTAAGACAGGACAGAGCCTGCCGTGCAGCCTACGGCGCCATACAGTCCCGCCACAACTGTGTAGGTCATATCGAGGCCTTTGTCTCTGATGAGCATCCAGCCGCTCAGGGGCATGATTATCTCGCTGGGCAAGGGTATGTTGGCGCTTTCTATCGCCATGAGCACGGCAACGCCGGGCCATCCTATGAGATCATAGACGGAGCGAATAAAGGCCAGGATAGCGTACTCTATTTCCTGCATGGCCAGGCAAAAAGGGACAAGGATTTCATCTCTGCCCGCGAACGTTCAGTTGGCAACGACGACAACATTGCTACCTCGTCCGCTTCAGTGATATGGTGACCTTCCGGCCTTCGCCCGTTCCCACGCTTTCGGTGGTGACGTCCGGGTCATCGGAGAGGGCCAGATGGATGATGCGGCGCTCTTTCGCGGACATTGGCTCCAAAGTTGCCGTCTGGCCGGAGCTTTTCACCCTCTCAGCCATGCGCTCCGCGAGGCTCCGCAAAGACTGCTCTCGACGCTTCTGATATCCTTCCACATCGACGGCCACTGAGACTCGCGTCTTCAACTGACGGCCCACGATCAGGTTGACCGTATGCTGGAGCGCGGCCAGGGTCTCTCCGCGACGTCCGATGAGGATGCCGAGGTCATCCCCCCGTACATCCAGCTCTAGCGTAGGCACACCCTCCGATCCTGCCTCAGGGTTAACAGTTCGGCCGCTTACCCGAGCGCTGACGCTCATGAGCGTCAGCAGTTTCTCCAGCACCTCTCTAGCCAGGGAGTCAACCTCGCCTCCCTCCTCCCCGGCGACGCCCAGCCACCTGACGAGTACCCTGGCCTCCTCCGCCCCGATCCCCAGAATGCCGGGTTTCCCTTTGTCCAGTACCTCCACTTCCACATCGGAGCGGCTAACCCCGAGCTGCTCGAGGGCGAGATCGACGGCTTCCTCGACCGTCTTTGCGCTTACCTCTATGCTTTCCGGTTTCATCGCCTGTTCCCTTTCCTGACTCATCGGATGGACTGCTTCCAGCAGGACCCCCGGCAGGTTTTTGCTTCGCCTTGTCCGTCGGCTCCTTAGGCGGCCGTTTGGCGAAAGGCGCGGAGGTTAAGAGGGTACCCCACCCGGTCACAAAATACTGTATCCCTATGCTTATGAAGTTGGAGATCACCCAGTAGAGGGCAAGCCCACTGGGAAACTGAAGGGTGAAAAAGCCGAACATTGCTGGCATGGTCCATTGCATCATGCTGTTGATGGACTCCTGCTTTGGGTCCGAGGTAGGCATAGTCATCATTTTCTGCTGCACCCACATCGAGCCGGCTGTCAAAATGGCCATGACCGGGTAGGGGTCTGGCGAGCCCAAGTCCAGCCAGAGGAAGTGGTTGCTCAGGGGCACTGCTTCGTGCACCATGGGGAGCCAGGAATAAAGATGCCCTGCCAGGTCAAGGAGCGCGTCAGGCGTTGAGGGGGTAGCCTGCACTATAGACTGATACAGTCCGATCCAGATCGGGAACTGGACTATCGTGGGCAGAAGACATCCGGCGGGGTTGACGCCGAACTCCTTGTAGAGCTTCATCTGCTCCTGGGAAAGGCGCTGCCGGTCGTTGCCGTACTTCTTTTGAAGTTCCTGCATCTTGGGGCTGATAGCAGACATGGCCTTGGAGGCGTGAAGCTGCTTCAAGGTGAGGGGCAACATGACGAAGCGGACGATGATGGTGAAAACGATGATCGCCAGGCCGAAATTCTCGAACAGCACCTTATAGAGCACTATGAGGCTGTTGAGCATCGGCTCCAGGAGGAAGAGATTCCAGGCATCTGTTATGGTCAAAGGATTACCTCAAGCCTATTTCTTGGTCTGGTAACTCCAGAGAACTCTACCCGATTGTTTCGACTCCAGCGCGTAGATGGTCCGGTTGAAAGCGCTGAAGAATATCTTGCCGTCGCTGGCGTAAAGGGGGGCAACCACGGGAGCGCCCACGGGAACGCTCCACCTCCTGGCTCCGGTCGCGGCGTCGACCGCGTACACCGTTCCATCTCTCGATCCGAAGACTACCAGACCGCTGTCAAGAACTGGCCAGGAGCTGATCCCGCCCGCAGTGGCATGCTCCCACTTGAGGGCGCCGGTATCTGCATCCAGGGCATAGAACTTTTTGTCCAGGGACCCGACGTAGAGGGTGGAATCGACCAGAAGCGGCTTGGTCCAGAACCAATTTTGCGCCTGGAATTTCCATTCGATAGCGCCATTCTTCGTATTCAGCGCATAAAAATAGCTATCGGAAGCGCCAATGTACACCCTGTCTCCCTTGACGACCGGAGTGGACGCCACGGCCCCGCGGAACGCTACCTCCCATTTCTTGGCCCCGCTGGCAGCGTCCAGTGAATAAAATTTGCGGTCCGTGGACCCGACGTAGACGGCGCCATCGTCGATCGCCGGGGTGGACCAGATCTTTTCCCCCGTCTGGAATTCCCACTTCTTCTGCCCGCTGCCGGCGTCCAGCGCGTACAGCTTCCCATCGCCGGAGCCGAAGTAGGCCGTGCCGGCGGCCACCAGGACGTTCCCGACCACCGGGCCCCCCGTTTCGAACTCCCACCGTTTGGCGCCGGTGCCAGCATCCAGGGCGTAGATTTTCTTGTCATACGCGCCGAGGTAAAGCGCGCTGTCGGCCAGCGTCGGTGTGCTGTAGACCTGGCTCGGCTTCTCCTCACTGGGCAAGGCGACTTCCCATTTCTTCTCACCTGTGGCCTCGGCCAACGCGAGCATCTTGCCTTCCATGGAGCCGACGTATACAACCCCGTCGCGCACTATTGGGCCGGACCACCCTGATTGAGGCGTCGACCCATAGCAGCCCGCTGAGGCGACGATAACGAAAAACGAGGCAGCAACCGCTAGCCCGAGGGCCTTACGTGCTCCCATGCTTGAAAGTAACATCAAGATATGAGTCAATATTCCTCAATTCTACTGGTGAAGCCGCGAAGTGTGCACTATTTTTGCCAGCTTCCAGCAGACTGCTGGCCCTGCAAACCCGGAAGGGAAGTCCCGCCTACGGCGCGGGATCGAAGCCTCCGGGATGAAAGGGATGACAACGGGCAAGGCGCTTTGCCGCCAGCCAGAGCCCCCTTACCAGGCCATACTTCTCTATGGTCTGGTAGCCGTACTGGGAGCAAGAGGGCACAAAGCGGCAGGTGGGAGGAGAGAGTGGGGATATGGCGACCTGATAGAACCTTATGAGACGCAGGATGACACTCTTCAACTCTTATCTGCCTCGGTAGTGACGGGAGGCGCAGCGGCCGCCGGCGTGGGGGCAAGGATCCTGGCCCGAGACAGAAGATTCTCTACCGCCGATTTCACAGCTTGAAAATCCGCATCTGCGGCAGCTTTTCGAGCGATAAACACCACGTCCCAGCCAGGCCGGGTTGACGTCAATCGCAGCGCCTCCCTTAGCCGGCGCTTGACCCGATTTCGCGTCACGGCGCCACCCACACGCTTACTGACCGTGAATCCGTAACGATTGAGCGACAGCTCGTTGGGGGAAGCTTTCAAGATGAACAAGTGGTCGGACCATGACTTCCGCTCGCCCAGGACTCGCTTAAAGCGGGCGCGCCCTCTTAGCCTTTCCTCTCTTCCCATCTGGACCGTTGGCGTTCCCCCGGCAGGTGCCCATCATACTGCTGTCAGCTTGTGGCGTCCCTTCAGTTTTCTGGCTTTCAGCACATCGCGCCCGCCGCGCGTGCTCATGCGCTTCAAGAAGCCATGTTCCCGCTTTCTCGGAATAGACTTCGGTTGATAAGTTCTCTTAGGCACGAGGCATCGTCTCCCTCGATGAAGTCCTTGGAATTATAGCTTATCTGCGGTTCTCGTGTCAATTTGCGCTGGTGCGAATGGTGCGAACGCCCGCCGGCCGACCGCTTTGTGATCCCATTCTGAGCAATCTAGCCGCATGGTTGCCGCTGCGAAGCAGGCCGTCTGCGCAAAAGTGCTCACGCTGATGCGTATGATGGGTGCAGTGGAGAATCAGTACTTCATACGGGCATAAGTACGTAAAGCGGCGTATTCTCTTACGGCGCGAGAGAGCCTACAATGAGTTAGGGGATAGGCAGTTACCATGGGTACTTCGGTACAGAGAGTCCAGCGTTTTCAACCCGGGCGCTGGACGATCAAACGGATTACTGGCAAGTTGGCGCGCGGAGGGCGACAGGTTTCCTTTGCCTTTTCAGGGTTCCGCGCTGCCGCTCCTCACTACGTGCCGTCGCCTGCTGTGCTCGCAACGGTCTTGTTCGCTGGCGCCCGTGTGGCGCAGACCCGCGGGCAACGGCCAGCCCTCTCTCTGGCCAGTTTCTTTCGCGTGGACGTTGCTGCTGCGGTCTTCTCCTCAGTCCTTTCAAACGGAGGAATTCCGAGCCCCTTCCTACTGTACGCTCTAGACCCCGTTGTCGCCGCCGCCTGCCGCCCTGGTTTTCGAATGACCTCAATTAGTGCTGTGACGCGGGCTGGACTGATCGGTCAAGTATCAGCTCGCCTGTAATGGGTACTGAAGTGCGCGTGGAGGTCCTGAGTGGTGTCGTCTGAATCTAACAAGGCCAACAAATCAGTGAGGGTGCTTATCGTCGATGATCATCCAGTGGTGCGCAGCGGTCTGCGCGCTGTCCTCAGCGGCGAGCCTGATATCGAGGTTGTCGCCGAAGCAGGTGATGGCCTGGAAGCCGAGGACAAAGTGGCTCAATTTCAGCCGAACGTAGTTCTCATGGACATTTTCATGCCTCGACGTGACGGTCTTGAGTCAATGGTGAGCATAAAGCAGAAGTTCCCTGGCGCTAAGGTCCTGCTCATGACTGTCTCCGAAGAGGAGGAGAATCTGATACGGGCGATCCGATATGGAGCCGATGGCTACCTCCTGAAGGGAAGCGATGTCGAGGATGTTCCAAATGCGGTGCGGCAGGTGGCGTCCGGCAAGGCGATACTGTCGAGTGAAATGACTGCCAGACTCATGAAGGAGTTCAGGCAGACCGAGCAGAAATCGTCGCTGACGACTCGGGAAAGGGAAGTGTTGGAGCTCATCGCCAAAGGTCTGACCACGGCGAAGATCGCCGAGCGGCTTTTCCTGAGCCAGGGAACGGTGAGCACTTACGTGTACCGCCTTCTGCAAAAACTCCATTTGAAGAACAAGGCGGAGGCCGTGGCCTATTTCGTCCGGTACCACGGCGCGCCCGAGTCCTCGCCTACCGGAGAAACGGCTGCCGAGAAACTGACGCAGGCGCGCTGACCCGACCCCAATCCCTCTTGGTGGACTCCTTCCGAAAGCGTTCCCTTCAAGCCACCCTGCGCCAAGAGTTAAGAATTGTCAGCTACAGTTTTCTTCGTACAAAAGCTGAATCCTCCCGGCATCCTCTTCTGCACGCCATCCCGAGGCTATCGGGAATCCCCTGCCCGGCTGTTGCGCCATTGGCGTCGCGCCTCCTGGCGGTAGACCTGGCCGCTTGCTTGTGAAGGGGCCGGTCCTGCGCGCTCGCTCAGTCGTTCATGAGTCTTTTCAACGAAGGGGTTAGCAATATTCCCTGGCTCCTCTGAAGAGTGATACAATAAGGCCATCCTGATTGGGACTCAAAGCGGGATGTTGAAACTGCGCGCCTACGCCAAGATAAACCTTACTCTCGATATCCTCGGCCAGCGGCCTGACGGATATCATGACATCGCCAGTGTACTCCAGACCATCGATATGGCCGACAGGCTCACTTTTCAAGATGCGGAAAGCCTGACGCTTGTCTGCAATGTTCCCGCTCTCTCCGGAGAGGATAACCTGGTGATGAAAGCCGCCACCCTGCTGGCGGAGGAGGTGGGCTGCGTGGGAGGGGCGTCGGTGCGCCTCACCAAAGGCATCCCACTGGCGGCGGGCTTGGGTGGGGGCAGCAGCGATGCTGCGGCTACGCTGGTGGGTCTCAACACGCTCTGGCAGTTGGGCTTGCCACGGGCCGACTTGTTGGGGCTGGCGTCGCGCCTGGGCGCGGACGTCCCTTTCTTCTTGTGGGGCGGCACAGCCCTCGTAGAAGGCCGCGGCGAAGCCGTAACGCCGCTGCCCTCCCTGGGCGAGCGTTGGGTGGTCTTGTTGAAGCCGCCGGCGGAAATGGCCGGGAAAACGGCTAAGCTCTATGGCGCGCTCCAGCCAGGGGACTTCACCACTGGTGCGGCGACGCGGAGGTTGGCCGACCTGATTCGCGAAGGTGGGGAGCCGGAGTCCAATCTCCTGAGTAATGGGTTCGAGCGCTGCGCCGCTGCCCTCTTCCCGGGTCTGGCTGGCTTCAGGGAGCGCTTCCTGGCAGGGGGAGCGCCCCGGGTGGTCCTCACGGGATCGGGCCCGACGCTTTACTGCCTGCTCAACGAGAAAGCCACCGCGGAGAGAATCTTCGAGAATCTGCGTCGCCAGGGGATGAAGGTTTATCTAGCCAGAACTGTCGGGCCGCGGGACGGGGGATCGTGGCCGAACTGATCGCCGGCACCGCTTGCGGCTTCGTCCTGGGCAGCATCTCCGTGGTCGTGGGAGCGCTGATGCTATATAGGGCCGCGTCCCTTATAGAGACGCTGGAAAGATTCTTGCCCAGGGCGGTGACGCCTACGCATGTTCTGGCCGCGTTGGCCCTGGCAGTCCCGGTGATTTTGGGGATGGCCGGGGGATTTCTGGGCTTGCTCTACTATCTCGCGAAGCGCTTGCTGCCCGGCGCCGGTCTGGGAAGCCCCAACCTCGCCTTCACTGCGGCGGTGCTCGTCATGGCGCTTGCCGGGGCGCTGGCCGCGTCGGTGCTATCCCGGCGCCACCTGCAGGGCTTTCTGACCCTGGCCATCTCTTTCGCCGCTATCTTCGGGTGGCTGCTTCCCTATATGGCCGGCTAGGCGGGGTACCTAACCCTATCCAAAACGCCCGCCTGCTTCTGGAGCCGCTGCTTCAACTCCTCAAGCTTCATCGCGCATCCCGATCTCAGCTCCGGATCGAGGTGCCGAGCAGCCTGCAGATTGGGCTTGACCGCCGAACCCGCTATCCCGAGGGCCTCCAGCCGGCCTCTCTCTCGCTCCATCAGTGCTGCGCTGCGCTTCTCGGTCTCCATCGTGAATTCGGCGAACAGCGACTCCGACTCCCGCTTAGCGTCCTCGAGGTCGACCGCTGCGGCCAGCCTCTGTATCCCGGCAATCGCTCGTATGCTCCTGTCCGCATCCTCAAGCCCTATCGCCCCGCAAAGCGCCTCCAGCAGAGCCTTTCTGACTATCTGCCTCTCCTCATTCTCGTAGCGGCGCAGCTCCAACTCCAGGTCTGCCTCTCGTAAGGCATTCCTCAGATACCTTTCGGCGATGGCCTCGCCGCGCGGAGCGTACTCCAGTTCCCTCTGCCGCGCCAGTTCTTCAGCCGTTAGCGTCGGCATGCCGGCCACCCTCTCCATGGCGATCTCGAAGGCGCTCTTTATCCTTTCCTTGTCCATTCCGCCTGCCTCAGAACATGTTCCTTTTCACGTAGTCGAAGTTTCGCCGCACCGCTTCCCTACCCTCGATGATTCCGGGATGGCCGTAGGGATGCCCGCAGAGCAGGTATTCAACATCCAGCTCGGAGAGCCTGCTTATGCTCTGCTGCAGCAGCTTGGCGCTGCCGCCGGGGAGGTCCACCCTGCCCGTGGCCCGATGGAATATGACGTCGCCACCGATGAGCGCCTTCTCGGCGGGCCAGTAAAGGGCTATGTGGCCTGGGGAGTGGCCCGGCGAATGGTAGACGCGCAACCCCAACTTAAGGTCCGCGCCGAGCTCCAGGTCCCCTTCCTCCAGATAGACGTCCACGGCCTCGCCGCACCGCCGGTACAACGGCTCATCGGCCTGGTGCAGGGCCACGAGAGCGCCACTGCGTTGTCTTAGGGCGTCGGCCGCCTCACAATGGTCTGTATGGCCATGGGTAGCAATCACCAGTCCGATGTCCTTCGCGTCGAGTCCGTCCTCTTCCATCCCGCCGGTCAATCGGTCCAGACCCGGCTCCCTCACATAGGGGGTGACGATGTGGCCGGGGTCGATAACCACATGCCTGCCGTCCTTCAGACAGCGGGCGAAGACATAGGTATTGCAGTTGTTGTCGTTTCCGTCCCATACATAGGCATGCAGGTCACTGACCAGCTTCATTCCAAGGACTCCCACAAGATTGTCTCTGTAAGCGGCCAACACTCAATGATAGCTCAGACGCGCCCTTTTCTCAAACGAACCGCGTCCTTGACAATCCGGTCCCGGCGTCCTACAGTGTCGACAAGGGCGCACGGCCGCGCGTCCTCACTCCGATGACCTGGGGAATTGCCAATGAGAGACGCGCCCGGCGACGATTACTGCTTTGATATCGGTCCGATGGGCGCCATCGGCGAGCAGGGCTCCCTGATGCTGAGGATCAACCGCCATTGTCCCTGGAACCGGTGTCTCTTCTGCTCTGCCTACAAAGGCGTCAAATTCGAATACCGGACTGAGAAAGAGATAAAGAGGGACATCGACGCCATTGAGAGGCTCTCACATATGCTCTCCTCGGCAAAGCCGGGCCAACCCGGAGAGGTGGTCAGAGAGGTCCTTTCGAAGCACCCTGAGGTCTATGATGATGGTTCGGTTGGAGAGCAGGCGCTCGATGTCAGATATGCCAGCCTCACCCATGTGGCCAGGTGGCTGGTCTCCGGGGCGAGGACAGTCTTCCTCCAGGATGCTGATGCCCTCATTATGCGCACGCCGGAGCTTCTGGAGGTGCTGACATACCTGAGGGCCGCTTTCCCTTCCATAGAGAGGATAACCTCTTACGCCCGCTCCAGGACGCTGACCCATAAGCCTGTGCAGGAGCTGAGGGCACTGCGGGAGGCCGGCTTGAGCAGAGTGTTGGTAGGGGTGGAGTCGGGCTGCGATGCGGTGCTGGAATTCATGCAGAAGGGGGTGACCGCCGAGGAGCACATAAGGGCAGGGCGGAAGGTGGTCGAAGCAAAGATTCGCCTCGTCGCTTTCGTAATGCCCGGGCTGGGCGGCAAGGGATTCCGGGACCAGCATATGGTGGAGACAGCAGTGGTCCTGAA
Source organism: Chloroflexota bacterium (assembly GCA_016190665.1). GTDB lineage: Bacteria > Chloroflexota > Dehalococcoidia > JACPQD01 > JACPQD01 > JACPQD01. Next base: position 120,831 of record JACPQD010000068.1, on the reverse strand, counting down.
CCAGATGAGGCCGGACTTGATCCGGCTGCGGAGCCTCGCCATTCAGCGCAGCTCCCCACTCTACAAGCGCTACGAAGATGGAGCATTCGGCTGTCCCAGCGATGACGATATGGTAGATGAGATCGAGCTGCTGGTGCGGAGCCTGGATTTTCCCTGCGAGATCGAGACCGGCCAACTGACGAATATGTTGTTTGAGATCGCGGGGAAATTACCTGAGGACAGGGAAGACATACTCAAGACGATAGGGCGCTACAAGGCGATGTCTCACGAAGAGCGGCTGCGATTCAGGTTCCAGCGCTATTCGAAATACTACTTGCCCTATGTTATCGACCGGGGCAGGTCTGATTTCGAGCTGGAAGAGCAGTTCGAAGAGGCCTACGACAGGCTACAGAGAGGCGCGGCCGATGCCGAGAGGAAGATTGAGCAGGCCATATTCGAGATGAAATCCAGGTGTATACCTTAGCATTGCTTCTGGCAACAAGGCCGCTACGATTTCCTTGACACTCTGATCACGCGTGCGTTATGATGGAATCCAGCCGTATCGAATGCCTGGCATCTCTTAGAGAGCACGCTGCTTAGTGAACACGCGGTCTTCTTCATCCTGCGCCTTCCCAGGGTATTACTCACCCCTGGCGAACTGCTACCCGGAAATCGAGCCTCGCACTGCGCCCGGACCGAAATGAACTACAAGTCTATCCTCTACGAGAAGCGCCACCGCATAGGCCGCATTATCCTCAGTCGACCGGACGCGTCCAACGCCATCGATTGCGACATGGCTGTTGAGCTGTTCTCTGCCTGTGGTGACATCGGCTACGACGAGGAGGTGCGGGTGGTAGTCATCGGCGGCGGTGACGCATTCTCAGTAGGTATCGATAGGGTCCCGGGCCCTGACTTGTCGAGGCTTCTGGCGCAAGTGGCCAGCGCCGTGGACGCGTTGGCTTGTCTGGAAGTGCCCGTCATAGCAGCCCTCAACGGCCCTGTCCTCGATGAGGGGCTGGAGCTGGCTCTGGCGTGCGACGTGCGCGTCGCATCCCAAGGCGCGGAGCTCGGCCTGCGACAGATCAAGGAAGGAAGGATTCCTACGTGCGGCGGAACGCAGCGCCTGCCCCGCATCATCGGCCGGGGAAAGGCCGTCGAGATGATACTGACGGGGGACGTCATCGGCGCTGGCGAAGCCTACCGTGTTGGCCTCGTGAACGGTGTTGCGCCCAGCGGCGAGGCGCTGGCGGCGGCGGAGGAGCTAGCGGTAAAGATAGCCCGCAACGCGCCCATCGCCGCTCGCTATGCCAAGGAAGCCATCCTCAAGGGCCTGGATAGACCTCTTGACCAGGGGATGAGGCTGGAGGCCGATCTCTCCGTTATCCTGCAGACGACGGCGGATAGGGCGGAAGGGCTTCGTTCCTTCCTGAAACGAAGGACTCCAGAATACAAAGGAAAGTAACGAGATAGATACCGGCCCGGTCTCGAAGACCGGGCCGGTCTAGCGAAGTCTAGCAAGGACGTTCATTGAAACTGAAACTGGACCTTCACACCCATTGCTACGAGGCCTCGGGCTACAAGGCGCCCACCCTCGATATCGTCGCCTCCATCGTGGAGCGGATCAAGCTGCGCGGCCTGGATGGCATCGCCATCACGGAGCACTACAACAAAGATTACGGCTTCAAAGTGAAGGAGATGGTGCGGGAGCATTTCGATCCTGATCTCATCATCATCCCGGGCCAGGAGATTGACGAGAACTACGTGCAGGTAGTGGAGCTTTACCTCGATAACAACTCCGTCTTCCGCTTTCTGGCGCACCCCGGCTACCCGGGGGACTTCGTCAATCGGATCCGAAACGTCTCCGGCATCGAGATAGAGAATCATTTACATAACTATCATATCGAGAAGGACAAGGTGGAAGAGGTCGCCCGGAAGCACAACCTCATCCTCCTGCACAATAGCGATGCTCACATGTTGCCCAACATTGGGCAGTGTCATAACGAGATCGACCTGGAGGAACTGTATGCCAGGGCGGTGCCCTGCAACTGAACGCTGAATGCTGGGCTCGTCCGCTGCTGGCGCGCTGGACGCCGAAAGTAGACTCCCGAATATGAGGGCAGATGGCCCCGTACGAGGATGCTCTTTGAAATTGAAACTGGACCTGCACACGCATTGCCTGGAGGCGACACGCTTCGCTGAACCCACCATCGAGATAGTCGGCCAGATACTGGCGAGCGTAAAGGCGCGCGGCCTGGATGGCATCGGTATCGCCGAGCACGACAACCGCGAGTACGGCTGCAAGGTCAAAGAGATTGTGGAGCGCCATTTCGACAGCGCAGTGCTCATTATCCCCGGCCGCGAGGTCGAGGTGGGCTACGACCAGTACGAGCAGATGGTTGAGCTGTGTCTGCCGGATGGCACCCCCTTCCGTTTCTGGGTGCATCCCGCCTACCCCGCTTACTATCCCAGGGGCTTCAACTGCGTGGGCGGCATCCACGGCATCGAGATCAACAACGGCGCCCATGACGCCCAGATGAACAAGCCGGCCCTGATGAAAGTGGCCGAGAAGTACAACCTGATAACCTTGAGCAATAGTGACGCCCACCATCTGGGGGATATCGGCCGTCATTACAATGAGATAGACCTCGATGAGCTGACCGCCCACGTCCGGTCGGTGGTGCGCAGCTACTGAGTTTGAACCACAGATGTACACGGATGGACACAGATTGAAGGGTGCATTCTGACCAGGCACGCTGGCAACTGATCGGGATGATTGTCCACTGGCGTCCACCAAGTCCACCAGTGGGGTCGAGCGGCGTGGGTCAGGCAAGCGGTGCAAACTAACTTCGAGACCATCCTCTACGAAAAGAAGGACAGCCTGGGTTTCGTAACCCTGAACCGCCCCCACGTTCACAACGCCTTTAACATCCAGATGCGCGATGATCTTTTCCAAGTGCTGTGCGCTGTCAGAGACGACCAGGAACTGAGAGCGGTTATCTTCCGGGGCGCCGGCGAAAAGGCCTTCTGCGCCGGCGCCGACCTGACGGAGTTCGGCACATCGCCTTCGCGGGTCATCGCCCGGCAGGTGAGATGGAAGCGGGACATCTGGGGCCTCTTCCTGAGCATCGAGATACCGATCATCGCCGCCCTGCACGGCTTCGTTATCGGCTCCGGTGTCGAGATTGCCTCGTGCTGCGACTTGAGAGTGGCCTCCGAGGATGCGGTCTTCAGCCTGCCCGAGGTGGCGTTGGGCATGATTCCGGCCGCCGGGGGTACACAGACGGTGCCACGCTTCGTGGGCAGAAGCCAGGCTCTGGAGTTCCTCCTCACTGGCGACCGGGTTACAGCGGCAGACGCCCTCAGGATCGGTCTGGTGAATCGCGTCGTGCCCAGAGCCGACCTTGTGTCGGCCGTTTTCGAAGTAGCCCATAAGCTCCGGGGCCTGAATCCGACGGCGCTCCGATACGCCAAGAGGGCTATCAACGAGGGACTGGACATGGGCGCGCAAGAGGGACTGGACCTGGAGAAAAGGCTCGGCGCCCGGCTGCTGGCCGAGACTGGAATTGGAACGGAGGAGAGAGCATGAATACCACGGAGTTTCTGGAGATTTCTTCGGCGATTTGCCCGGACCGGCCGTCCATCGTCTTCGAGAAGGAGCGCGTCTCCTATGCTGAGCTTAAGGACCGGGCCAACCGCCTGGCCAACGGGCTGGCCAAACTGGGCGTCAAGACAGGCGACCGCGTGGGGCTGCTCCAGGTCAACACGAATCAGTGCGTGGAGGCCTACTTCGCGGTGGCCAAGCTGGGCGCCATCTTCGTGCCGCTGAACTTCAGGGCCAAAGCCAACGAGCTGACCTACATGCTCAATACCGCCGACGCCCTGGTCGTCCTGGTGGGCGACAGGTATCTCGATATGGTCGACGGAATGAGGCCGGACCTCAAGACCGTGAAGCATTTCATCTCCCTAGACAAGAAGCGGGACGGCTACCTGTTCTACGGGGATATCCTCGCCTCCAGCTCGCCGGACGACGTTTTCACCGACATCGCCGATGAGGATACCACCATTCTGATGTACACCGCGGGCACCACCGGCTTCCCCAAGGGCGTGATGCTGTCCCACAACAGCTTCTCCATCTATGTTATGGACAACGTGACGCCCGCCGATCCCGACATCGAGGAGAAGAACATCCTCACGGTACCCCTCTACCACGTCGCCGGTATTCAAGCCATGATGGCCGCGATCTACGGCGGCCGGACCCTCATCATGGAGCGCCAGTTCGACCCCAGGGAGTGGATGGAACTGGTGGAGAAGGAGAAGGTCAATCGCGCCATGATGGTGCCCACGATGCTGAAACAGCTCATGGACAACCCTGAATTCAGCAAGCACGATCTCAGCAGCCTGAAAGTGATCACCTACGGCGCCGCGCCCATGCCGCTGGAGGTCATCAAGAAGGCCCTGGACATCTTCCCCAACACCCGCTTCATTAATGCCTTCGGGCAGACCGAGACCGCCTCCACCATCACCATGCTGTCCCCCGAAGACCACGTCATCACGGGAACGCCCGAGGAGAAGGAGCGGAAGCTCAAACGGCTCTCCTCCATCGGCAAGCCCATGGCCGACGTCGAGATGAGGGTGGTCAACGAGGACGGCGTGGAAGTGGCGCCCAACGAGGTCGGGGAGATCGTGGCTCGGGGACCGCGCGCCATGAGCGGCTACTGGAAGGACCCGGACAAGACCGCCAAGACCATCAAGGACGGTTGGATTTACACCGGCGACATGGGTTACAAGGACGACGAGGGCTACTTCTTCCTGGCTGGACGCGCCACCGACATGATCATCCGCGCCGGCGAGAACATCTCCCCGGAGGAGGTCGAGGCTGTCATTCAGTCGCACCCGAAGGTGGACGACGTGGCCGTCATCGGCATCCCCGACCTGGACTGGGGGGAGAAGGTAATGGCCGTTGTGGTCCCCAGGAAGGGGGAGAAACTGACCAGAGAAGAGATTACCGAGTGGTCGCGTCAGCGGCTGGCCAGCTACAAGAAGGCCGAACTGGTGGAGTTCATCGACGAGCTCCCGCGCAATCCGATGGGGAAAATCCTCAAGAGGGTGCTGAGAGACCAGTTCGCGCCGAAGGAGGCGTAAGCGGCAGCCCGACAAGCGGGAGCAAATCTGTAGGGGCGGGTGTCAAACCGCGGTTTGACACCCGCCCCTACGCATTCATCCGACCTATCCGAGAGTTACGATTGCGTGCTTCCAGAGATTATTGCAGAAACCTGCTTCCTGAAAAGGATTGCCAAACATGGAAGTCAATGCTATCATGAGGACCAGAGGAGGTTGCTCTTATGCGCGGAAAGACAAAAAAGGCAACATTCAGCTTGCATGTTGATGTTCTCGCCGCCTTGGACGAGATCGTGGCTCGAGGGGTAGCGCCCAGCAAGAACGCCCTGGTTGAGCAGGCACTGGTCAAAGAGTTGAAGGAGCTACGGAGGCAGGCGCGGCAGGCAATGTGGCAAGAAGCGGCCAAGGACAGTTTATTGCTCAAAGACGTGGAGGAAATGGAGGCCACTTTTCGAAACGCGGATGCCGAAACTGCCCGGAGGATAGGCTGATGCCAGCTTTTCAGTGGGCTGTAATGGAAGCTACCCTTGACCCCGTGGCAGGAGCCGAACAAAAAGGCACGCGACCGGTGCTCATAGTGAGCAACGAGGAATTCAATCAGGCTATGCCCAACGTTACCGTCCTGCCCCTTACTTCAACCAGGCGCCGTCTGTATCCCTCTGAGATCATTCTAGTCGCAGGAAAAGCAGGTCAGCCATTGGCGTCAATTATCATGGCGCACCAGATAAGGACAATCTCCAGGCAGCGCCTGGGAAGGCACCTGGGCTATCTGGATGAGCCTCAGATCCGGGAGGACGTACGCGCAGCTATCAGAGAGCACCTGGACCTCGACTCGCCTGCGCTTGCATAGCAGGCTGAAAATAGGCGGCTTTCGCCCAGGCTGGTGCAGGCCGGCAAAGCGGGGCAATAGATGGGCAAGGTCCCACAGGGTTCAGACCCTCCCCTACGCATGTCCGGGAATTGAAGGCTGCTCAGGCGACTGGAGGGCGAAACAGCCTGGGCTCCTCTGAACGTTCGCCGATGTTGACGATCAGGAGACTGTCTGTACGGCCATCGCAGATTATTCAGTGAGAATCATTGGCGTACATCTTCATGACTGCGGGAGGGGCAAGAAAAAGGGTTTTCTTCGGGTTGTCAGGCTCCAGGTGGGGGTTGTCGCGCAGGTAAACACACTCGTCGAGAAGATACGACCTGGTCTGTTGCGTTTGAGCCCCTAAGAATCGCCACGCGGAGGCCCCAAAGCGCAGCTCGCGTTTAGATGATGCCAAGTCTAGCTTTCACTTGGTCCAGGTCTACCGTGCCCTCTTTTCGAAGCTCCTCCTGGTGCGCCTCAAGGTCTTCCGCGGTAGTGTACGTTGGTTCCGCGATCCTCCGTAGCTGCAGCACCTCGTACTGATGAGCGGCTTTGAAGGGTTTGGTTCGCTTCGAGGCGGCGACTATCTCCCGCAAGCCCATCTTACCGAAACGCGCCAGGATATCTGAAACGACGGCCTGCTCCTGGGGCGCCAGCGCCGGCAGGTGCTTTGTATTCAGAGAGAATCTGGTAGATTCGCTGCCGTAGATATTCGGCTCCTGCCTTGAGCAAAGAACGCCTTGAGCCGTCAGGCGGTGAGCCTCTGTTACGATGGCGTGCCCCGTCGCATTGGGACCGAAGTTATCCCACATGTAGTCGAAGCCAGTCAGCGTGCGACCGAAGTGCTGGTAGTACAGATAATCTACCAGGTACACGAGCTTCACGAGCTTGGTGGAAAGCACCGGCTCTCTTACGCCGCCAACCACGTGGGCAATCACTGATTGGGCCTTTGTCATAGATCGAACTGCATCAAGTTGTGGCTTCACCCGAGTTTGGACCACGTTTCCCCCCTTCGTCCTACCCCGTTAAACGTCCCCGCTATACGTTGCGACTACAATACAGCACATTTTGTGTGCCTGTCAAGGACGATCTGTCCTGAGCATGGATAAGGCTCCCAGCAAGCTGGAAGAAATCGAGGCGGCTATTTACTTTGCCTTGGGTATGGAGACCAGGTGACTACTTCGCTTTCAAGGACATTCACCGCGGAGACGCAGAAACGAGGGAAGAGTAGTGAGGAGTGAGAGGAGTTCTCTCCCGCCTCCCTCTCTATACTCACTTCTCCCGACTCGCTTCTGTCAGCCGTAGGAAATGGTCCCTCTAGGAAACCGTTGACGATGCGTTTGAGGCACTTCCATTGCGGCCCCCGATGACTTGCTCGATGAGCTTATTGATTTCCATCTCTGGGCACTCTGTGTCTCTGCGGTGACTACTTTCAAGGACACAGGCCATGTCCTTTCAGATATCAGGCAGGGTTCCGCTTTCAAGGACATGCACGTCCTTTCAGGTATCCGGCTGCGTTCCGCAGCCTGATAGAGCTCGGAAGGACATTCACCGCAGAGGCGGCGTCAGGCCAAACAAACCGAAAAGGTCTTCGCTGGAGAGGCTCGATCTCAGATCGATGGAAACGTCGTCGACCAGTTCATCGAAGAGCATTTGTTTCTCTTTGAGGACGTTGTCGATCCGCTCTTCAATGGTGTCTTCGATAGTGTACTTATATACGTGAACGGGGATGGTCTGGCCGATACGGTGCGCTCGACCCTCGGCTTGCAGTTCGACCGCCGGGTTCCACCAGCGGTCAAAGTGGAAGACATAAGAAGCATCCTGCAAATTGAGCCCCTGTCCCCCGGCGCGGAGCGAAAGAATAAGCACCTTTTGCTCCGGATTCTCTCTGAACCTCCTGATGGTCGCTTCCCGATCAAGTGTAGATTGGCTGCCTGTGTAAAGAAGCGGCTTGAAGCGGGACAGCCTCGACGCTATCGCATGGACGCCGTAGCTTGCGTCCGTGAACTGCGAAAAAAGCAGGGCCCGATGGTCCTCGGACACCAGAGTACTCAGCCTCTCGACCACATCATCAAGTTTCGCCGAAGTTCCCGACGAGGGACAGAAGTTACATATCTGCTTCAACTTCATGATGAGTTCGAGGACGTTTTCGATTCTGACGGAATTCCCACTCTCCCTCAGTTGGATGATACCTTCTTTTTCGGCCCGCTCATAGGTTTTACGTTGCTCGCCGTTCATGGTCAACGATATGTGAGTTACGGTCTTGGGGGGAAGTTGAGGAAGGACCTCGCGTTTCTTCCGCCGAAGCTGCAGCGCCTTGTGCGCCTCGCGCAACTGCAAACCGGGTGCAAAACGCGGCGGCCTTTCGCCTTCTTTCAAGGGCGTGACGAATTCAAGGATCGAGGCAAGATCATCTTCCCGGTTTTCGAGCGGCGTGCCGGTGAGCGCCCAGGCGCGTTGTCGACGCAAGAGCTTGCACTTGCGGCTTACTTCGACATCACGATTCTTGATCTTCTGCGCCTCGTCGAGAATGACGACGTCCCATATGCGGCGACGAGGGGGCGATTGCGGATTCTCCGTGCAGTCCGATCTGAAGGTCTCGTAGCTGGTGAGGAATATGTGAGCGGGCGCCGCCCATTGCCAGGTGCGCTCCTCCGTGGGCCCGCGCACGGTGGAGACCCGCAGCTCTGGCGCCCAAAGGTGAATCTCCTTTCGCCACTGGTTGACCAGGCCGGCCGGGACAATCAACAGACACGATTCCGCAAGGCAATGAAGGAAAAGAATCCTCAGGCCGCCTATCGCCTGGATTGTTTTGCCGAGGCCCATGTCGTCCGCAAGGAGAAGGGCATCTCGTGAAAGCAGGGTCTTTATCCCGTCGATCTGATAGTCGAACAAGGCCCTTGGCCACTGCGTAGGCCCTTGCCCTGACAGCAGGAGACCGGTTGGCGGCTGAAGAAGGAAAGCCAGCCGCCACCAAAGGGGTATCTCGGTTTCCGGAGTGCCGTAACCGCCGCGAGAAGCCCGGTCAGCAGAACCTGGTCCCGTCAGCTCTGATGCCCCGAAGTGGTGCGCTTCCTCCCTCGACAGACCACGGGCGAGGCTGATGCTGCCCCGCGCATGGTCACCCCACGCTGCATCATCACAAGAGAGACTCATTGCCCTGTTTGAAGTGAACGCGACTCCCCGCGAATTGGATCGCGGAACATCTTCGTGCCTCGTCCCGAAGGCCTTTGGCGCAGAAAGACGCAGGGACGGCACAGACAGCCGTCGCGGGACATGTTCATCGAGCTCGATAGACCGTCGGAGAAATCCAAACCAACGCGCATCCGGCGTGTTGACAAGGTCACTTTCCTTCCACCAGACGCCCCCGGCGGTCACGGCTTTTCTCCCGTCTCCGGATAGACTTCCTTGAGCCCAATCAGCGCCCGCTCAAACGGTTCTGCGAGCAAACCGCATGCCATCAATCTATCCAGGAGCTTGAGTTCCACCGCGTCATCAAGGGGTTTGGCGGGATACCAGAAGAGGTTCATCGGTGCTTCCGCCTCAACGGTATCCAGGACTTCAGTTGCAGAATAGGGCACCGCTTTGATAGCCGGCGCAATCCGGCACACTGGAATGGAGAGTTGGATATCCTGACAGAAAAGCTCGCTGGCAACCTCTTCCGCAAGACAGAGAATCAATCGTGGCGTCCTTGGGCACAGCGAGAGCAGTGATGCGGTGAGCTTTCTGGCCGCGTGGCGCCGGATATCCTCCTCTCGCCAAAGAAAAGTATGAGGAGCATCTATGCGGTTATAGGTGAACTCTATCGGCTCACCGCGCGCATTGATCAGAAATAGCGCCGCCAGGTAGCCTGATCCTTCCCGGGCGGCTTGAATCTTGAGATATCCGGCAAGCCCCAGATCATCCAGCTCGTCGGCGTCACGAAACGGTATAGGCATTTGTTGAAGTCTCCGAAATGACTACCATAGAAGATACAAGATACAAGATACAATAACCAAACAATGACCAAGATACACTGACCAAATAGTAACCGGTCGCTTGGTCTCAATGACCGCACAGGTCTTCATATCTTGGTAATTGGTTATTGAACTTTGTTTGGTGTTTGTACCTTCGTGATTGGTTATTGAAGTCTTGTTTTGGTACTTGTATCCTAGTTTATTGGTTATTGGTTTGTATCCTGGTTATTGGGATTTGTTTGGTTCTTGTATCCTGGTTATTGGGATTTGTTTGGTTCTTGTATCTTGGTTATTGGTTATTGTTTGGCTCTTGTATCTTGGTTATTGCAACTTGTCTGGTGCTTGTATCCTGGTTATTGGTTAGTGAAATCCTGGTCGCCTTCCGCGGGAACCTCTAAGTTCTTATCCTCAGTATAGTCTTGTTCAAGGGCAGTAAATTGGATCTCCGGATTGTATTCCCGATCAAGTCTCTTGAGGTCCCATTCGGTGATCCACCCTCTCACGTATTGGCGCATGCGGGTGGTCGTCAACCTCTCCACGGAAGGGGCGTCAGGCGGAGACCAATCGTAAGCCCTGGCATGTATTGATCGCACCTTCTCATACGTATCGTCAATTACTGCGCTATCGGGCGCCTTCAGATGGGTCAACTCGTTCGCGATGATCCTCATTCCTCTTTCGGCCTGGCTTGCCAGGAGAAGCCCGCTTTCCGTGCCCTTGGCCCTCAGCCTGGCGGGAACCTTCTCGAAATCGTCTTTCTCTTCCAGGACCTTGCTCTGGAAATCCGACGTGATGGAAGCTACTGCCGCTAGACCCACGCAATCAGACCCCTCGAGTCTGCCCATCCAGCGAGCCAATTCGGCATACGACCTTGCTCGCTGCATCAGCGAGTACTTGCTGATCAATTCCACCTCATCGATGAGCAGCACCCAACCGGAGTAACCGGCTGCCACCATCAGGCGCGGGGCAAATCTGAAGCTCTGCAAAGCGAGATCTTTGGCGGGAATGCTATCGATCTTGTAGGTTACCGATTCGCGGTAAACCCTCAGATACTTCTTGATCTCGCCCGCGTTCATCCTTTCCCCTGACCAGAACCGAATGATCCTGTTGCTGAGTTCCGGGTCGCTGGGTATTCGCTGGAACAGGAAGACAGTGGCAGCGAATCTCCCATTGAGACCGGCTTCTTCATACAGCCATCTCTCAAAATTGTTGTAGATGCCGCTATTGGGGTCCAAAGCAGCGGCGACTTCTGTCATCGCGTTTCCCCGCTTGCCGGGGACAATAGCGCTCCTGATGGCTGCCCGGTAGAACTTTGCCGGATCATACAGGGGGGTTTCCTTGCTCACCACCACTTTGCTGCACAGGAAATTCTCTTCCAGGGCGAGATGCGCCAAATATTCCAGAAGATGGGACTTCCCGGCGCCAAAGTCCCCGGCCACGATGATCCCTTCGTTTCTATCCGCGCTCCCCACGGCCTGCCGCGCCTTTCGCAGTAGTCCCCGAAAACGGTCTTCTATTTCGGGCTGGTTGCATCCCAGCACGGCGACAGCATCTCGATTCGGCACGCCGTTGCGCAGCGCCTCGATGGCGCGTCTGTTCCTGACTTGTTCTTCGATATTCATCCCGCTCCTCATTCTGCGGACACGCTCATTGATCTCTCGTCCCCAGGCGTATCAGCGATGCCAGAGGGTTTTGTCTTCTTCGATCTCTCACCTCGTCGTATATTCTCATTTTCAGCGCATCGTAGCGATTCAGACCTCGCCGTTCGTCATAGAGGAAATCCGGCGGGGCAAGGACCACGATGAGGCAGCCTTCCATCTCATCAGTCCCGTCGACGAACTGGCGAAGGACCTCATAGACATCCAGCAACGCTGGAATGGAGTAAAAGAAGCCTTCTTCGGGATCATGCGATCTTGTGGAGACCAGATAGCGACTGATGTCGAGGGCGACAACGAGGCCGCTCCTCCCGTTCATCCTTATCCAATGGGCGAGCGAAAACAGCATGTGGCGGGCGTTGTATCTCACTATCTTCTGAAAGATGAGAGCTTCCTTGAGAGCCGAGATCAATCGTAGTTCGCCCCGCAGCCATTCCTTCACCGTGTCGCTCAAGAACGCGCTCGGACCCGCCGGCTCGAGCTGGTCCTGACAGAGCCGCATCATTGCGATCCTAAACTCCTGGCTCATCTCAAAATCGTGAAAGATTCTCCCTTCCAGCCATTCCTTTATGTCGTTCCGCAGGAACCTTTGCTCTCGACGGTTCAGCTCAGCAAGACTCTGAAGGTCCATGCCTCCGCCTGCCGGAGGTAATCGGAGGCCTTCTTGTGTAAGAAGTTCCTTGATGAAGTCGCGTGACAAATCATCCCAGTCAATCTGCGCGGCTATTCTGTGGAATAACTTGTCGATCATGTGGACCTTCGTCGATGCGGCATCAACGGTGGTAAAGAGGTAGCCTTCCTGTTCTGAAGCCTGGCGCAGCATGTTACTCAATTCGTTGCTGGGGATATCCTCCAGGGGCACAACAAATTTCACCGCCGCGCCGCCGTTCCTGATGAAAGCGCTTAGATACTCCGTGCGGATGGTTCGCAGCCATTCTTCCGGCGTTGTGCACATGACAACAGACTCCTAGCATGGTGTATCAGACGTCGATACGTATTAGCCGATTATCAACATGGATGTACAGGATAGACAAGATAATTTGCGCGATTCCAATCTGTTCACCCTGGACTCCGATCCAGGGTTCATCCTGTTTATCCATGTTCCTATTCTTGGGCTTCGTAAAGCGTAAACGTGAGTGTTACTTGGTACTAGCCTTCGATAAACGAGATCCCGTAGTATCGTTTTTCTTGCCCCTCGCGGGTGATGACGCGAATGGCCCCCCGCATCGACCTCGTGCCCGTACTCGCGGGGAAACTGACGCGAAGCCCGCCCTTCGTCCGGGCCACGCCGCTCTGGTCGAGCAAATAGAGGTCGCGGCCAAACTCCTGGATAGAGTAATCCCTTGACTGCCCTGGCAACAGCGTGAGCAGGCTGTAAACCTCAAGAAGACGGACCACAATCCCTTTGCCGACCTGGTCCTTTCCCCGGCTTCTCATGAGGATTTCATAAGCGGAAAACAGGCTCTCCAGAAAGGCGTCGGCCTTGAACCTTACAGGCCTGTCTTGCAGGGTCTTGAGGTGAGTCACCAGAGCCGAAGGGCGTAGGGTTCTTTCTTTCTTCTTGTCAATCTGAACGGCAAGGTCGTTGGGCAGAATCCGGATGAGAGAAGGGTAGCAATAGAGCCTCTCATCCTGCTGAAATATCCCGACGCCGAGAGACCTGGACATCTCCAGTATCTCATCGACGTAGGCATGGCTGGCCACATAGTTCTCACAGTCGAAATCCCAGCTTTCCTTCATATTCATGAATTGCTGCTTGAGCGCGGCGATTGCCATCTCTGCCGATTCCATCGTCTTCTTCAAGTCCCGAAGGCTTCCAGCCTGCGCGTTGGCGCGAAGTCTCTTCAACGATTTGACGGTGGAATCCGCGGCCTTCAACGTCGCATCGGCGTCGGCTTCCGTCTTCGCGAGGGCCTTCTCAAGACTGGCTTGATAGTTATTCTCCATTCCTCTCCCTTATGATCAGCGGTGATACGCAGCTAATGCCATTTCGCGGGCGCAACTGCCGTCGAGCGACAAGAAGCGCCACTGTATCCCCTTTGCTTGCCAACGCCGCCGCCAGTATAACACACGGAAGCGGCATGTCAAGATATTCAAGCGCCCCTCGCGCGACAGCGGCGTCGGACGCCCTCCCCAACCTACACCGGCTCTCCGCCCGACCTCAGCTCCAGAACGTAGCCCTCAGGATCGAGGAGATAGACCATCCACAGGTCGGCGCCCTCAGCGGTCAGGTTCACCGGACGGGAAAGGAACCGGACGCCTTTGGCCGCAAGCTCTTCATAGGACCGCTGGATATCATCCACCTCGAAGGCGACCGAGGAGCAACCGGCGTCACATAGCCTGGTCTCGTTGACGTTCTTCCCCTGCGGATGCACGAAATACTGGAACTCTATCGACTCGGGCGGCCCGCCATCCAGGACCATATCTGTCTCCCTGTCAAAGCAATCGGGCAGGCCCGTCCCTTCTGAGATGCCCGGTCCGGTGATGTCGCGAATCCGCCCCGTCTTCATGCCCAGGACGTCTCGATAGAAGGCTATGACCCCTTCTTCATTGGTGATAGCGTGGGCGTGATGGTGTATCCCGACGCTGCGAGGGCTCAACTGCACGATGCAGCCGTCAGGGTCCAGCATATACGTGAATACCGCCTCCGGACGCGTCACCGGAAACGGGTGTACCGGCGGCGACATGAACTTGACGCCCCCGGCCCGTAGCGCCTCATAGGTCTCTGTAAGATTGTCTTGGAGCATCGTCACGTGAGAAGCGCCAAGGTCGTTGATCCGGCACCGGAACTCCTTCTTGCCTTGGGGGGACAGGTACTGAGTGAGCTTCAGGAAATGGCTCCCATGGCTTAAGAGGGCGGTCTTCACATGCGCCCTAGGGTAGCCGGTGGCCTCCTCCAGGGCGTCGCCGGATACCTCATAGGACTTTTCCAGCTTCACGTCCGGGAGGGCCCGGTAGAAGGCAACAGACCTGTCCAGATCGCTGACGGTGAGGCCGTGATAGAGAAAACGCTTGAGCATGATTCCCTCCGTACGGAATGATGAATGATGAACGAGCTGTCAGCCGTCAGCGCTCAGCCATCGGCCCGCTGAAAGCTGAAAGCTCTGAAGAATGCTGTACGCTGGTTGCCGACCCCCGTCACCTGTCACCCGACACCCGTCACCCTTCCCGCTTCGCGCATCACCGGGACTCTATGCACAGGTCTATGAACATCAGGTCGATGAACACTTTCCACGGTCGGAGGCGCGTTTTGGCCAGGATTTCGTTGACCTCAGGGATCGTGTAGGCGGCGGCGACTGCCTGGGGCCACGCCTCCTTGTGGGACTCGTTCATAAACGAGGTCACCAGAAACTGGAAGGCCCGCCAGAAGAGATTCGGAGGCAGCCGCCGGCTATCGCGCATGATGATGGCGCCCTCCGGCTTCGTCACGCGCTCGATCTCATTGATGCCCTGCACGGGCTCGTTCCAACGGTGGAGAGAGGCGTTGCTGGCCACAATGTCCAGGGATGCATCCTTGAAAGGAAGGTATGCCGCCGAAGCCACTATGAAATGGACCCTGTCCTCGGCTTTGGCGCGCTCCACGTTCCGTCGCGCCTGGTGAATCATAGTGTCGGAGATATCCAGGCCCACGACCTGGAGATCGCTGTTCTTGACTTTGGCCAGTTCCAACGGCAGAAGGCCCGTGCCCGTGCCGATGTCCAGGGCCCAGCCCCGCCGTATGCCGCGCTTCATCACTTTCCAGACGAAGTGCTTGTAGAGGGGCCAGATGTAAATGCGCGCGCCCTTGTCGTATTCTTCGACTTCTTCGGTCTCGTCGATGGGTTCCTTGGTGAAGGGGACCCTCGGCGTGAAATTGGCAAAAAGATCAGAAAGCCCCATTTCCCACCTCCCGGCTAGTTAGAACGACATTGGCGGACATGGATGGACAGGATGGACCTTGACAGCGCCCATAACGGTGCGGCGCCATGCCAGATCAGGCGTACCTCATATGTCTGCAGCGAGGCGGGGGTTCGGCCCACAATCAGTGTTTATCAGTGTTAATCCCAGGTTCCGTCCCCACAACACTGCTGCATCAGCTCAGCGATGTCCATCGCCTTGATGGACTCTTCAGCGCCCTTTGCTTTGATGCCGTCCTCAAACATGGTCAGGCAAAGCGGGCAGGCGGTCGCCACGATGGCCGCGCCCGTGTCCAGAGCCTCCTCGGTACGTATCTCGTTTATGCGTCGGCCCAGCGTCTCCTCCATCCAGGCGTGCCCACCACCACCGCCGCAGCAAAAGCTCGTGCGGCCGGAGCGTCCCATCTCCACCAGCCTGGCTTGCGGGATCGCCCGCAGGATCTGCCGCGGCGCATCGTAGACGTCGTTGTGGCGCCCGAGATAGCAGGGGTCATGATATGTTAGCACAGCGCCCAGGCCGTGGGAAAGTGTGAGCCGGCCCTGTCGCAGGAGGTCCCAGAGGAATTCGCTATGGTGCTGCACCTCGAAGTGTCCGCGAAACTGCGGGTACTCGTTCTTGATGGCATTGTAGCCGTGAGGACATGCGGTGACGATCTTCTTGATGCCGTAGCGCTTGAAGGTCTCGATGTTCTGCTGCGCCAGTATCTGGAAGAGGTACTCGTTGCCGATGCGGCGCGGCGGGTCGCCGCAGCAGGTCTCCTCCGCGCCCAGAATGGCGAAGTCGACCCCCGCCTGCTTCAGCAGGCTGGCGAAGGCGCGAGCGACCTTCTGGTTTCTGTCCTCGAGGGCGCCGGTGCAGCCGACCCAGTAGAGGACCTCGGCCTGCGCTCCTTCGGAGAAGACCTTGATGTCCAGGCCCTTCGTCCAATCGGTGCGCGTGGCGGTGGTGCCTCGCCAGGGATGCCCCCGAGCTTCGATGCTTCGGAGGGCGTTCATGGCCGCCTCGGGGAAGCGCGACTCCATGAGCACCAGGTTGCGCCGCATATCCACGTTCTTGTCGATCTGCCCGATGAGGACGGGACATTGCTCATGGCACGCCCCGCAGGTAGTGCACGACCAGATGACGTCCTCGGTGATGACATCCTTGATCATGTCCTTTTTGTTGTCGAGCGGGTCAGCCCGCTTCAAAAGTGCGGGCCCTCGTTCCACAAGCACCGACTTCAGGCCCTGGATGAGCTTCTTGGGAGAAAGGGGCTTGCCGCTGGCCCAGGCCGGGCAGGCGTCCTGGCAACGCCCGCAGCGCGTGCAAGCGTCCAGGTCCAGCAGTTGCTTCCAGTTGAACTCCTGGATATTCGCCACGCCGAAGCTCTCGGCGTTCTCCATGTCGAGGATCGGCTTCAAGGCGCCTTTAGGAGAGACGGGCCGCAGAAAGATGTTCGCCGGCGAAACGAAAAGGTGGAGCAGCTTGGAGGCCACAACGTAGGAGAAGAGGCTGGCGGTGAGCAAGATATGGACCCACCACGCTCCTTTGTGCACCATCAGGAGGAGGAATTCGTTGCCTATCCCGGCAATGGGCCGCGCCAGGGCATAGCCCACCGGGGACCACGCCGCCCAGTCCGGGTGAGGTGCGATTTCATTGGCAGCCATCCGGGATGCCTCGGTCAAGAACCCTGTTACGCCAACAAAGAGCATAAGGGCCAGGGCGAGGCCGTCATCGAAGAGAGAGTCCAGCCGGTCCGGCTTAATCAAGTAGCGTCGGTAGATGGCCATGAGGACGCCGACGATGAAGAGGACGCCGATGATATCGGTGAGGAGGGAGAACCACAAGTAGAAGGCACCGCTGAAATAAGTGACGAGGATCTGGGGTACCGTCATCACCGTGGACAACAGTAGGGCCACTTCCGGCACGGTCGCCACCAGGGAGGCAATGAATAACGCGAAGGTGGTCCAGAAGATGAGCAGGTGCATCGTCCCCGGGTATGCTTCGCGGATAGTGCGGAAGTGCCCGAAGCCGTAGGAGATGAGGGACCAGCCCCGCCAGACCCAATGGCCAAGGGGGTCCGCCGGTTTTCCCAGCCGCCAGAGACGGATACGTCGGTAGAGCCCGTAGAAGATCAGCGCAAAGGCAACGGTGAAGACGGCCCCGCCGATCCAGACCTCAGGCGGGCTGATGTTCCAGTATGCCAGTCTCGTCGCCGTTGGGTCCATATTCCCCCTCTAAAAGCCACGACTCGCTATTTCACATTCACTGAAGATGCGTATTCAGTCTCAGCCAGTCGGCGCCGACGCCCATGGTCAGCCAGTAGACCGAGACGGCCGCGGAGGTAGCTCCCCTTCCCCAGCCAAACTCCTCCAGGAGGGGCTTGAAGAACACCCCAAAACTGTAGAAGCCCGTGCCGGAGGACACCGTGAGACTGAGGCAGCAGGTGATGGCTATCCACCAGGCCTGGAAGCTACTTGACGCACCCCCGTTTCGCAAGAACCCGGTCTACCCGATTAATAATAGCACGTCCAGAAGGATCGCTCCGGAGATGCCCAATCTCAGCAGAGATACGGACGCGAAGGCCTTGATGCCCTTCTCTCTGCTCCTCAAGTCCTTAAGGAAAGCGGCAGTGGCAATCAAAGCGAAGACGCTTGAAAGGGCGACCACAGACAGGTAGACGGGTCCGAGGGGCGTCAGGAAGGGCAAGAGGACGTTCATGGCCACGGTCAAGACCAGGAAGGCCATGCCGAGAACGGCCGCGAGACGGGGCGTGGGCACGAAGAAAAGGGCTTTCTTCTCGGTCCGCAGCTTGCCTTCGGACTTGCTCACCGGGTGCACCGGCGAGTACACCATGATGTGAGCTGCCTGCCAGACCAGCCCGTGAAGGAAGAGGAACCAGGGCAGGAAGCTGGTGAAGAGCGTCTCCGGGGCAAAGGCGGTCCAGCCGCCCAGATAAATCAGGCCATTGATGGGCGGGAGTGACAGATAGCCCACTTTGTCACGGAAGAACATCGAATAGCCGCCGCCCAGCAAGATGGCGAGGGCCAGTACGGTGAAGTTGACATAACTGTTCTGGTTGAAGAAGAACCAGGAGATGACGAGCGCGCCGGCAAAGAGCGCCAGGGCCAACGCCAGCGCGTGCCCGGCAGAGACCCGCTTGCTCGGTATCGGCCGGCCTGGCCAGACCGTCTTGTCCCGCTCCCGGTCGACAAAGTCATTGAAGGTGTTGATCCCCCCCGCGGCCAGGGCGACACAAATGAAGCCAAGGATGCAGGTCAGGAGAGGAGGATACCCGCCCAGAGCCAGCACTGCGGCGCTGGCCGCGTTTATGGGGGACAAAAGAGACAGTGCGGGGCGGGTAAGGACGAAGAGGCCAATAACCTTGTCTCTCAGGGAGTAGGCGCCCTTGATGGTGACATTGACGCCGAAGAGGTCGCTCACCAGGCTGGTCATGCCTGTTCGGAAGCGCGCAGCGGGAAGTCCCGACGCATCCCGACTTCAGTCGGGACGGAGTCGGGACGCGAAGCGCGAAGCGGGGCCTCCGGTCGGTTGCCCTCGCGTTGATTGTTTCGTACTTCTTGCTTCGTGCTGCGCTCCTTGCTCCCTGCTCCTTGTGCCATGGTTCGCGTCTTCGCGTGCTTCAGTGCTTCACGCTTCTAGAGTCTAGTACAATGTAACATCGATTTATGTGTACGGTGGGTGGAGCCAAGCGTGACCCATCAGAAAGAACGCGGCACGTGATGTGAGTCGTCCCGAGATTTCGTCAAGGCTCCACCCACCCGACGGCTTTTCTCCGTGTCTATCCGTGTTCATCCTTTGGTTCTCTCTCGGGCGCAATAGGTTAGAAGGCCGATTCTTGCTTCGCGCTTCGCGCTTCAAGAGTCTAGATGTACCTGCCCACGGCTTCAGCGATCTTCCTCAGGTCAACCATGAGCTTCTCGAAGTTCTGGAGGGTCAAAGACTGGAGGCCGTCCACCAACGCCTCCTGAGGGTTGGGGTGCACCTCGATCAGCAGCCCATCAGCGCCGCCGGCTATGGCGGCCCTGGCAATGGCCGGCACCAGGTCGAAATGGCCCGCGGCGTGGCTGGGGTCCACAATGATAGGCAGGTGGCTGACCTTCTTCACCACCGGGAGGGAGCAGATGTCAAGGGAAAAGCGGGCAGACTCCTCAAAGGTCCGTATCCCACGTTCGCAAAGGATGACATTCTCGTTACCCTCCGCCAGAAGGTAGTCGGCGGCTGTCAGCCATTCCGTGATTGTGGAAGACAGGCCCCTCTTGAGAACGACGGGATGCTTGCTCTTGCCGATCTCCTGGAGCAGAGTGAAGTTCTGCATGCTCCGGGCCCCCACCTGGAGCACATCGGCGTACCTGGCCACCAGAGCCACGTCCCGCGAGTCGGTGACCTCCGTGACGATGGGGACGCCGACCTCCTCCCGCACCCGCGCCAGCATCTTCAGCCCCTTCGTCTTCAACCCCTGGAAACTGAAGGGAGAGGTGCGCGGTTTGTAAGCGCCGCCGCGCAGCACCCGGGCCCCCAGCGCAGTGACGCCGCGGGCCGTCTCCGTGATCTGCTTTTCGCTTTCCACAGCGCAGGGTCCCGCCATGATTACAATGCGTTGTCCGCCGATCTCGACGCCATTCACGTTCACTATGCTGTTCTGCGGCTTGAACTCCCGCGAGGCCAGCTTATAAGGCTTCATGATGCGGGCCACTGCCTCGACGCCAGGCAAGACGGCGAAGACGTCTGTGGAAACCTGCCCCGTGTTGGAGCCCAGGATGGCCACCACGACCATATCAGTTCCACAGTTAAGCTGCACGTCGAAGCCCAGCGATCGGGCCCGCTTGACGACTTGATCGACTTCCGCCTTGCTCGCGCCTTTGCGCATCTCCACTATCATCTTTCACCTCACTTTGCCATGCCCAAGGCGGTGCCCGTGGCTGTGGCGATGGTCTTGCCCTGCGTGTTCTTCACCGTCATCTCCGCAACCCCAAGGCTCATGCCAGCGTGGACCACGCGACCCTCAGCGACGATGGTCTCATCGCCCCTGAGCGTCGACATGAAGCTGATGCTGAGTTGTACCGCGACATAGTTACGGTCAAGGGTATTCAGGGCGCAGCCGAAGGCCTGGTCGATGAGAGAGGAAACCAGGCCCCCATGGACCCTTTGGTCCCAGTTGAGATATTTAGCATCCATCACGAGGGATACTTTAGCATACCCGCGCGCCAGGTCCAGGAGCTTCATCCCCAGAAAGGCAGCGAAGGGAGACTTGTCGAAGGCCCGTCTCAAAGCATCATAGTCGGTGGTATCAGCCGTCCCGCTCCTCATCCTTCTTTCTCAGCGCGTTGTCCCAACCGGCCGCAGGCGGGCGACCATCTCCGGCGCCCGGGCTCTGCCTTCGGCGAAGGCTCGCAAGTTCAGCTCCAAAAACCTCGAAGGTACATATCGAGGGATGCATTCCCTCCACATCTCAAGGTCGATGGGCAAGATGGTGGAAAGAAAACCCAGCATAATCATGTTCAACGTCCTGATATTGCCCAGTCCCCTGGCAATGGCCTCTCCCGGCGCGACAAAGAACCGCTCCGTCCGTGACTTCAAGATGCCGACGATCTCGTCATCGGCGGGATAGGCTTCGGCGCCGGAGGACACGGAGAGTGGCAGGATGGCCTGGTCATTGACGATAGCTATGCCGCCCGGCGCCAGATGTCCGATCCAGCGGGCGCCCTCCAGCTTCTCGAAGGCCAGCAAGATGTCCGCCTTTCCCTTTTCGATCATGGGGGAATACACTTTGTCGCCCAGGCGAATGTGGCTGACCACGCTGCCCCCGCGCTGGGCCATACCCAGGGCATCGGACTTCTTCACGTCCCAACCCGCGAGCATCGCCACCTCCGCAAGGGCATCGCTGGCCAACACGATCCCCTGGCCGCCCACGCCGGCCATCAAAACATCGATCTTGGTTGTGTTACTCACCTAACCATGCTTCGCGCCGGCTTCTGGAACCACGAGTGGACAGGGTGGACAGAGAGGACATAGCTCCTCGCCGCTTCGCGCTGGTGCTTTATGCTTCATGCTTCGCGTTCTTCGCGTCTTCGCGTGCTCCCGCTTTGTGCTTCATCTGAATGGCCTTTTGCGGGCAGACCAGGACGCAGACGCCGCAGATCTCGCCCACGCATAGCGTCGCATCGATGCGGACTTTCTTCCCTTCTTTCACCAACGCGGCGCAACCCAGGCGCAGGCAGGAGCGGCACCCGTTGCAGATATCAGCGTCGACGGCCAGTGCGGTACCGAAGACCTTGCCATTGAGAACGCAGTCGCCGCGAACGATTATCACTGACGGCGCGGCGGTCTCGGTACAGCGCCTGATGGTAGATTCGATAAGCGGCAGATCGAAGGCGTCAACCACGTTGACGTCCTTCACGCCCGCGCCGCGGCATATGTCCTCCAGGGGAACGCGCTGAGCTTGCTCACCGCGGGCTGAGACGCCCGTCGCCGGGTGGCCCTGGTGCCCGGTCATCGCCGTGGTGCCGTTGTCCAGAATGATAACGGTGGTCTTCCCCTGGTTGTAGACCACGTCCACCAGGGGCGTGATGCCTGAATGCATGAAGGTGGAGTCGCCGATGACGGCCACTATGCGGCTCTGGACGCCCGCTTTCTCCAGTCCCAGCGCCTGTCCGATGCTTGCCCCCATGCAGGCCGTGGTGTCCAGGGTCTGGAGCGGAGGATAGACGGCCAGCGTGTAACACCCGATATCGCCGGTGACGACGAGTCCAGGCGCCTTTAGACTCAACCGCTTGAGAGCATAGTTGGCGGCAGTATGCGGGCAGCCGGGGCACAGTCGGGGCGGTCGAGCGGGCAGCTTGACGGCGGTGGCCTCCCCAGGACGTGAGGGCGCCGGCGCCAGACGGAGCGTCGGGGCTCCCTTCCTCACCGTCTCCACGCTGAGCTCGCCAGTAATGGGGAAATACCTCTTTCCATCGGCCTTTATGCCCATGGCGCGGAGCCCCTCTTCAATGAAAGGGTCCAGCTCCTCCACCACCACGATCTGGTCCACCTGCCGTCGGAAACGACGGACCAGCTTCTCTGGAAGCGGATAAGGCATAGCCAGCTTGAGGAAGGAAGCATCAGGGAAGACCTCTCTGGCATACTGGAAGGCAACGCCCGAGGAGACAATGCCCAGGCGCCGCTCGCCGGCGATCATCTTATTATGTGGGAAACTCTCGGAATAGGCCGCCAGCTTCGCCAGGCGCTCTTCCATAATCGCATGTCTGGGCCGGGCATGGGAGGGCACCATGACGTACTTCTGGCGGTCCCTCTTGAAGCCAATGGGCCTTGGCTGGGGCTGCAAGCCCTCGGGCACATCGACCACCGACTTGCAGTGCGAGATTCGGGTGGTGGTGCGGAAGAGGACCGGAGTATCGAAGTCTTCGCTTACCTGGAAAGCCAATGACATAAGCTCGTAGGCTTCCTGGCTATCGGCGGGCTCCAGCATGGGTACCTTGGCGAACTTCGCGTAGTGCCGGTTGTCCTGCTCATTCTGGGAGCTGTGCATACCGGGGTCATCGGCGGAAAGGACGACCAGGCCACCGTTGATGCCCGTGACGGAGGCGCCGAAGAAAGGGTCCGAAGCTACGTTGAGGCCGACGTGCTTCATAGAAACCAGTGCCCGAGCGCCGCCGTAGGCTGCGCCCATCCCCACTTCCATGGCCACCTTTTCATTGGTGGACCACTCAGCGTAAATGCCGTCGAAGCGGGCGAGATTCTCCAGTATCTCTGTGCTTGGCGTGCCGGGATAGGCAGCGGCTACTGTCACGCCTGCATGGTAGGCGCCCAGGGCAACAGCCTCATTGCCCGAAAGCAGCTTCTTCACCGTAGTTTTCCGAATTCGTCAAGAGGATGTGCTCACCCCAGGGGAGAGATTGAAATTATAGCAGGGCGGGAGGCTCCGATGCAAACGCGGCGCGGCCGCGTGGGGTTAGGGGTCAGGGGTCGGGGGTCGGAGTCTGCGGTGTCACCGGATAAGGCAACGGACAAACGGATGGCGTGGCGCTGCGCGCAGGGGCCAGGGGTCAGGGGCCGGGGGCCGGGGAACGAGTTTTGCGGTGTCAACGAATGGGGCAACGGATAAACGGATGGCGTGGCGCTGCGCGCAGGGGGCAGGGGTCAGGGGAACGAGCCGAACCACGGATAGATACGGATGGGGGGTCGTCGGGCATTCATCACCCCGCATTCCTCATTCATCATTTCTCTTCCAATCCTGTTTATCCTGTGCATCCATGTTATTCACAGCTTTCAGCGATCAGCGATTAGCTTTCGGCTCCCCACCTACAACCTTATGTTTCGTGTATTTTGTGTATTTCGTGGTTAGTACCGTGCCCTCAATCCTGTTCATCCTGTATATCCATGTTATTCACAGCTTTCAGCAATCAGCGATTAGCTTTCGGCTCCCCACCTACAACCTTATGTTTCGTGTATTTTGTGTATTTCGTGGTTAGTACCGTGCCCTCAATCGTGTTTATCCTGTGCATCCATGTTCCTATTCAGCATCTTAACCAAGACGCGCGCGCCGCCCGCCAGGAAATAGAGGCCCAGGACGATGAGGAAGGCGCCGCAGGCAGCCAGAATGATCCGGTAGACCAGGCCGACGGCGAACATCCTTCCTGCGCCGACCACGAAGGACACCAGGAGATACCAGGAGCTGTCCGCCAGAATGTGACCGGTGTAGAACGACGCCAGGCCGCCAACTCCATTCTTGAGGGACGAAAGGACATAAGTTGTGCCTATGCTGGCCCACCAGATCAGCCACGTCGGGTTGAACAGACTGGCGGCGATGCCCGTAAAGACAAGGGAGTAAGGAGACGCAGCCTGGGCCTGCCCGCCCTCGAAGGGGTCCAGAGGGCCCAAGGCGGCGCCCAGGATACCTAAGGACATCCATAAGAGGAAGGCCCCGCCCACCAGGCTGACGCCTGCTGTAACGAGGTCCTTTCCCAGCACCCGGCTCAGGCCCGTAGCCAGCGCTATCACCAGGCTGAGCTCAGCGATGCCATGTCCGAGGACCATCGCCGCCCCGGCGCTTACCCCATGCCGCGCGCTCTCGGCGATGGTTATGGTGAGAAAGGGCCCCGGCAGAAGGGTCCCGGAAAGACCCACAAAGAAGCTGGTGACGAAGATCAGTAGGTTTGAGGTTTTGAGCACGATGTTGTACCACCGATAGGCAGAAATCAAACCAGTATGCGTTCATTCGGGAGGGAAAGTCAACAACAAGAAGAAGGTGCGGGGAATGCTGGGATGTCGGCCCGGCATGAGCGGACCGGGGGTGTGTTCACGCGAAGCCGCGAAGACGCAAACGGTCTCCGGACCTCCGATGCCTGCCCCATGAGAGGCTGAACATGGATGAACAGGATGAACCCCGGATCGGAGTCCAGGGTGAACAGGATTGAAATCATACAAATCTTATCTTGTCTATTCTGCACATCCATGTTGATAAGTATGTTCAGGTCCGTCTCTTGTCCTGTCCACCCTGCCCATCGATATGAATGAAGGCGGGGTGGGCTCAACCTGTTATAATAGACTTGCGGGCACGGAGAAGTAGAATGGCAGAGAAGCTGACCTTCAGGTACGACAGAGAGGCTGACATCCTCTATATAGACAAGCGCGCTCCCTACCCGGAACAGGACTCCGAAGAGCTGGGGGACGAAATCATAGCCCGTCTCAACCCGGAAACTGGTGAAGTTGAGAACCTGGAGGTGCTGTTCTTCTCCACCCGCCTTCTGCGCGGCGACCTGTTCGAGCTGCCCGTCTCGGCGGACCTGCGGCTTGCAGTCTAGTGCTAGCCTTGCCAGTCCAGGAGAGAGCACGTGGAGAGAGCACGGTCGCATTGTACTGACCGCCGATCTCCCTCAGGAAGGACTCCGGGCTGGCGACGTCGCAACTGTCGTCCACGTACACCGGCAAGAGGAAGCCTTTGAGTGGAGTTCCTGGCCCTGGACGGGCATACTGTGGCCGTCGCGACAGTATTGGCCTCACAGATCGGCCGAAACCAGCAACCAGAAACCAGAAACGTCGTACCCTCACGCGAAGCCGCGAAGCCGCAGACAGATTCCGTGTTGAAGGCTGAAGGCTTATTCTACTCACATTGATGTGCAGGATAGACAGGATGATGGGCGGAATGCAAAATCCTGTGTATCCATGTTTCAAGCCCGGGAGAGGTTCACGCGAAGCCGCGAAGCAGGAAACCAGAAACCAGAGACCAGAAACCAGAAACGTCGTACCCTCACGCGAAGCCGCGAAGCCGCAAACTTCCGGACCTCTGTGTCCACTCTGGCGGTTTGCCTTGCCAGAATCTAAGGTTCCGCCAAGTCTGCATCACCTCCCCATGGGAGGGAATTCTCTCGGCAGCGTCGAGAGAATTCGACGCGCCAATTCTCTCTACAGTGTTGAGAGAATCTGATGGGCCAATTCTGTCAACAGTGTTGACAGAATTCGACGCGATTTCCCAGTCCTCCCTGGCGTGGGCGTCAAAGCGTTTTCCCCTTGCCGTTGGCCAGCATGTATCCGGCTGCATCATTTGCCAGAAGGCTGACCGCTTCTTCATCATTCATCATTTAGCACTCATCATTCTTCCCTTGACACTCCCGGCTATCTGCATTAGACTAAGGCGGCGCAAAAGATATTCGTAAGGGCCGCCGGGGACGATTGGTGAGTTTAACCGACTTCCATGCCAAGTACTTCGCTCACGAGCTCACCAAGCGGTGCTCATCCGACAGCGTTGAGAAGCTGTCCTCCGTCCTGGCGGACGCGCAGGTCGACCTGAACCCGCACCAGGTGGAAGCCGCCTTGTTCGCTTTCCAGAGCCCCTTTTCGCGCGGGGCAATCCTGGCCGATGAAGTGGGCCTGGGAAAGACGATTGAGGCGGGCCTATTGCTTTCTCAGAGGTGGGCGGAGCGAAAGCGACGGCTTCTTGTCATCGTCCCGGCCAACCTCCGCAAGCAGTGGAGCCAGGAATTGGCCGACAAGTTTTATCTGCCATCGGTTATCCTCGAGAACCGCAGTTTCAACGAAGGTCTCCGCGCCGGAAACCTGAACCCATTCCAGCAAGATGCGGTTATTCTGTGCTCATACCAGTTCGCCCGCATCAAAGAGCCGTACGTTCGGCAAACGCCGTGGGCATTGGTCGTCATTGATGAAGCCCATCGCCTGCGCAACGTCTACAAGACCTCCAGCAAGATCGCCAGCGCCATCAAGCAGGCGGTCGCGCCGGTCCCCAAGGTGCTGCTGACGGCCACGCCGCTCCAGAACTCGCTTCTGGAACTGTACGGGCTGGTCAGCATCATCGATGACTATGCCTTCGGGGATTTCAAGAGCTACCGCGCTCGTTTTACCCGGCTGACCAACGACCAGGATTTCACCGAGCTCAAGGAACGGCTCAAGCCGCTATGCAAACGGACTTTGCGCCGCCAGGTCCTTGAGTACGTCAAATTCACGAACCGCCATGCTCTGGTACAGGAGTTTGTGCCCACACCCGAAGAGCAGCGGCTGTACGATCTCGTATCCGGCTATCTTCAACAGCCTGCCCTCTATGCCCTGCCGGCCAGCCAACGCCAGCTCGTCACCCTCATCCTGCGTAAGCTGCTGGCCTCATCAACTTACGCCATCTCCGGCACATTAGATGGAATGGCGCAGAGGCTGGAAGCCGCCGCGTCCGCCGCCGAGTCCGTGGACTCCCCACCATCGGAGCTCAGGGACAACTGGGAAGGGCTGGACGAATTGGCCGACGAGTGGGACGAAGGCGAAAACGGCACAATTCCCGCCGAGCGAGCCTCTCTCACCCCTGAGCAGCTCGCCGAGCTTCACCGGGAAACAGAACAGTTGCGGGAATTCCATGCTCTGGCCAGGTCGATCATCAGGAACTCCAAGGGCGAGGTCCTTCTCACAGCACTGAGGCGGGGCTTCGCCGCCGCGGCGGAGGCCCAGAAGAACCAGGGCGCGGCCACCCTCCAGCAGAAGGCGGTGATATTCACCGAGTCCCGGCGCACGCAGGAATACCTGTTTGACGTTCTACAGAAGACCGAGTTCGCCGGTCGGGTGATGCTCTTCAATGGCGCCAACAGCGACCAGAAATCGAAAGAAATCTACCGCAGGTGGCTGGAGAAGCACGCGGGGACAGACCGCGTCAGCGGTTCGCCCACGGCGGATATGCGCGCCGCCCTCGTGGAGCACTTTCGAGACGAGGCTTTCATCTTGATCGCGACCGAGGCTGCAGCCGAGGGCATCAACCTGCAGTTCTGCAATCTGGTGGTCAACTACGATTTGCCGTGGAACCCTCAGCGCATCGAGCAGCGCATCGGTCGTTGCCATCGCTACGGTCAGAAGTTCGATGTTGTCGTTGTGAATTTCCTGAACAAGAGCAACGCCGCTGACCAGCGCGTCTATGAACTCTTGGACGAGAAGTTCCGGCTCTTCAGCGGCGTCTTCGGGGCCAGCGACGAAGTGCTGGGGGCGGTGGAGTCCGGCGTCGACTTCGAGAGACGCATTGCCGCTATCTACCAACAATGCCGGACCCCGGAACAAATCCAGTTCGAATTCGACCAGCTTGGCCGCGAATTGGAGGCGGAGATCGCCGCCGGTCAGCTTGACGCCCGCGACAAGTTGCTGGACAACTTCGACCAGGAAGTCATCGAGAAGGTCCGCATCCAGAGCCATGATTTCCTCGACCGCTTCACCAACCAGCTATGGCAGGTCACTCAGTTTCTCCTGGCCGATCACGCCCGATTCGAGGAGAGCGGTTTCAGCTTTACCCTGCACCGGAATCCGTTTCCGGGCGAGGCTATCCACCCCGGACCCTACCGCATGGGCAAGAACGTGGACGACGCCAACACCTATCGCGTCGGCCACCCGCTCGCCCGGCGTCTCCTGGCCCAGGCACAGAGCCTCGCCGCGCCGTGCCGCGATGTCACCTTCAATTACAGCAACAGCCGGAAGAACATCACTATCCTTGAACCGCTCGTCGGCCAGGCCGGCTGGCTGAGTTGCATCCGCTTCTCTGTCAGCGCCCTGGAAAGTGAAGATCATCTCGTGTTCGCCGGTATGACTGACGCTGGCGAACCCTTGGACGAAGCTCAATGTCACCGACTCTTTGACTTGCCCGGCGAAGAGGGGGCTCGCGTGGACCTCGCGCCGGACATGTCGACCCAATTGCGTCGCATGCACGACGAAAGACAGAAGGCGCTACTGGAGGAGATGGCGGCGCGCAACGGGCGTTGGTTCGAAGTCGAAATGGATAAGCTCGATCACTGGACCGAGGACCGGCGCAACACCCTCAAAGCCGAGCTTGCCGAACTGGACGACGCCATCAAGGAGACCAAGAGGGCGGCACGCCTGGCCCCTAACCTCCCCGAGAAGCTGGAGCGCCAGCGCGAGTTGCGCCGGCTGGAGACGAAGCGTGAGGAGGCCTGGCGCGCCTATGACCAGGCCAGCCGCCAACTGGACAAGCAGAAAGATGCCTTGCTGGACGAGATCAGCCAGCGCCTGAGCCAACTGACCGAACAGGAACCCCTCTTCGTGTTGAGGTGGAGCGTAAAATGAACCGTCACACGGCTTCTTGTTTCCGTGTATTCCGTGTCTTCCGTGGTTAACAAGGAGTTGCCATGACCGATCCTGATAAGCTGGACCTGCGCTCGCAGGATATCACCGAGGAGAAAAGGGCGGAGCTTCTCCGCTACTTCCCGGAGGCCCGCACCGAGTGCGACAAGATCGACTTTGAGCGCCTGAAGCTGGCTCTGGGTGAGACGGTGGACGTGGGCCGGGAACGCTACGGCATGAACTGGCCGGGCAAAGCCGACTGCTTCAAGACCATTCAGGCCCCCAGCGTCGGGACGCTCCTGCCCTGCCCGAAGGAAAGCGTCAATTTCGACACGACCGAGAACCTGCTCATCGAGGGCGACAACCTCGAGGTGCTGAAGCTCCTGCAGAAGTCCTATCTGGGCAAGGTCAAGATGATCTACATCGACCCCCCTTACAACACCGGCAACGACTTCATCTACCCCGACAACTACACTGAGAGCCTCCAGACCTATCTGGAATACACCGGCCAGGTGGACAGCGAGGGCAAGAAATTCGGCACCAATAGCGATGCCGACGGGCGCTTCCATTCCAAGTGGCTCAACATGATGTACCCGCGCTTGTATCTGGCGAGGAATCTGCTGCGGGAAGACGGAGTCATATTCATTAGTATCGATGACCATGAAGTGGATAACCTTCGGAAGCTCTGCAACGAAGTGTTTGGAGAGGAGAACTTCGTTGCCACCATAATCTGGCAGAAGATATTCTCCCCTAAGAATTCCGCTCGACACTTCTCTGAAGATCATGACTACATTATGGTTTATGCGCGCAGCGGAGAAGTGTGGCAGCCGAAGTTGTTGTCCCGAAGTGCTGAAGCTGATGCAAGGTATGACAGTCCGGATAACGATCCGAGAGGGCCTTGGACCTCGAGCGACCTAACTGCTCGTAACTACTATAGCGAGGGTCAGTACGAGGTGACGAGCCCTGGTGGCAGAACGTATAAGCCGGCTATTGGAACCTACTGGAGAGTCAAGCGGCAAAAGTTCCTAGAACTGGACACTGATAAGCGCGTTTGGTGGGGACCTAACGGCAACAATATGCCTCGACTGAAGCGCTTCTTGAGTGAAGTCAAGCAGGGTATGGTGCCACAGACACTGTGGCAATACGAGACTGTCGGTCACACCCAAGAGGCAAAGAAGGAATTGCTTGAGCACGTGAAGTTCGAAAATACCGACAACGTCCTTGATACGGTCAAACCCTCACGCCTCATTCAACGGATGCTCCAGCTTGCCACCACGCCTGATGGTCGTGACATTGTCCTTGATTTCTTTGCGGGTAGCGGGCCGACAGGCCATGCCGTAATCAAGCAAAATGATGAAGACGGCGGCAACCGTACCTTCATCCTGGTGCAGTTACCTGAACCCTTCTCGGCACCCGAGAGAGAACTTAAGACAATCGCGGATATCACGGAGATGCGGATCCGAAGCGTGATTGGTGGGATGAACGAGTCCAAGCCCCTTCTCCGACCGACGGATGGCAGCGGCTCTGCGATTCTTGGAATGAAGGCCTTCAAGCTGGCTGAGTCAAACTTCAACGCTTGGGACGCTCAGAGATCGAAGGACGCCGCGGCGCTGGAGCGGCAACTCGGGCTGCATATCGAACACATCCGGGAGGGGCGCACATCGCAGGATATCCTTTACGAGATCCTGCTGAAGAGCGGCTTTCAGCTCACCACGCCAGTCGCTACCCTTGATCTGGCAGGCAAGCCGGTCTACAGCGTGGCGGAGGGCACGATGCTGGTCTGTCTGGAAAAAGACCTCACCCTGGATGCCATCCGCGCCATGGCCGACCTGAAACCTTCCCGGGTGGTCTGCCTGGACGCCGGCTTTGCCGGAAATGACCAACTCAAGGCCAACGCTGTGCAGATTTTCAAGACCAAGGGCGTTGCCAGCTTCAAGACGGTGTAAGAAAAGATAAACCACGGAATACACGGAACACACGGACCGGTTCTGCAAGCTGTCAGCAGTCAGCCTTCAGCTATCAGCCTGTTGAAAGCTGTGTATATTTCGCGTATTTCCCGTTCTTGGTGATTGAGGGGGTCCCCCCATGAACCCAAAGAAGACCGAGCCGAGTGAGCAGGAGCCGCGCGAAGGTGAGATCGTCCTGTACACGACTCCCAGCGGCGAGCTGGTGGAAACGGCAACTGTTCGAAAAATTCGAATAATTCAAAACGGCTCTGGCGAAGGCACGAAATGAAGCTGCAATTCGACCCTAACCAGCAGTTCCAACTGGACGCGATCGCGGCCATCACGGAGCTCTTCGTGAGCCAGCCCCAGGGCCCACCCGAGTATAGCGTCATCCAGGTGGGGGACTACGGTGGGCTTTTCGCCGGGCAGGCGCGGACGGAGTTGGGCGTAGCTAACCGGCTCCTGATGTCTGAGGACAAGCTTCTCGACAATGCGCGCGCGGTGCAGACGCGCAACGACATAGAGATCCCGGAGCCGGCCGCGCCGCTGGACGCCTGGGAGCTGTTCGATGGCCCGGCGGATTCTGCCAGGCGCTGTCCCCACTTCTCGGTGGAGATGGAAACCGGCACCGGCAAGACCTACGTCTACCTGCGCACCATCTTCGAGCTGTCGCAGCGCTATGGCTTTCAGAAATTCATCATCGTCGTCCCCAGCGTGGCCATCCGCGAGGGCGTGCTCAAGAATATCCAGATCACCACCGACCACTTCCGCGCCCTCTACAACAACCTGTCCTTCGAGCATTTCGTTTACGACGCGAAGAAGGTCAACCGCTTACGCCAGTTCGCCGTCAGTAACACCCTGCAAATCCTGGTGATCAATATCGACGCCTTCCGGAAAAACTTCGCTGGCACGGAGGATGAGAAGAAGAGCAACGTCATCTACAAGGAGAGCGACCGCCTCTCCGGCCGTCAGCCCATTGAGTTCGTTCAGGCGGCGCGGCCCATCGTTATCATCGACGAGCCTCAAAGCGTCGACAGCACCGACAAGGCCCAGGAAGCCATCAAGGCCCTGAACCCGCTATGCACCCTCCGCTATTCGGCCACGCATAAGAACCCCTACAACCTGGTCTATCGACTCGACCCGGTGCGCGCCTTCGAGTTGAAGCTTGTCAAGCAGATTGTGGTCGCTAGCGCTACCGCCGAGGGCACAGCCAACGACGCCTTTGTGCGCGTGGAGCAAATCGACTATAAGACCGGCATCAAGGCCAGGCTGCGCATCCACGTTCAGACCGAGAACGGCCCCAAAGAGAAATCCATCATGGTCAGGAACGGTGCGGACCTTTACTCGGTCTCCAACGAGCGCGCGCACTACCAGGACGGCTTTTCCATCGCCGAGATCAACGCCGAACCGGGGAACGAGTACATCCGCTTCAACAATGGGCGCATCCTACGCACCGGCGAGCAAATCGGCGGGTTGCGCGAGGACGTCTGGCGGGTCCAGATCACGCACACCCTCAAGCGCCATCTGGAAAAGGAGCTTCAGGTGCAGGCGCGCGGCATCAAAGTGCTCACCTTGTTCTTCATCGATCGCGTCGCCAACTACCGCGATTACGACGAGCAGGGCAAGCCAACCGCGGGCAAGTTCGCCCTGGCTTTTGAACAGGCGTTGAGGGAACTGGCCAACGACGCCCGCTACCAGCCGCTGGAATGGCTGAAACAGCCGGTCGACAAGCTCCACAACGGCTATTTCGCCCAGGACCGGAAGGGCGTCCTGAAGGACACGCGGGGCGATACCCAGGCTGACGACGAAGTCTACGACCTGATCATGAAAGACAAGGAGCGCCTGCTCAGCATCGAAGAACCTCTGCGCTTTATCTTCAGCCATTCCGCACTACGCGAAGGTTGGGATAATCCTAACGTCTTCCAGATATGCAATCTGCGCGAGATGAGCTCCGAGCGCGAACGCCGCCAGACGATCGGACGGGGCCTTCGTTTGCCGGTCGACCAGAACGGCTTCCGCGTTTCGGACGAATCCGTCAACAAGCTCTACGTCTTCGCCAATGAGAGCTACGAAGACTTTGCGCGCGGCCTGCAAACCGAGTACGAAGAGGAGTGCGGCGTCACCTTCGGCAAGGTGCCCCTGATGGCGCTGTGCAAACTGACCCGAATCGTTGACGGGGAACAGAAGCCTATCGGGCGTGAGGCCGCCGAGGAAATCCGCAACGCCCTGGTAGAGCAGAAGATTCTCGATGCGGAGGGACGCATCCAACCGGCCTTCGACCCGCGCCGCCTGGACTTCCGCCTCGGCCTCCCCGACGTCCACGCCGACATTGCACCGGCGGTTATTGATCTCCTGGCGTCCTGCCAGATCGAGCGCCACATCCGTAAGGAGAAAGACGAGGGCCCCAACCGCCTGCGCAAAGAGGTTCAGCTCAGCCCTGAGTTCCAGGCGCTGTGGGAGCGCATCAAGCCCAAGACTACCTACCGCGTTGAGTTTGACACAGAGGATCTGGTCCGCCGCGCCGTCGACGGGATCAAGCGCGTGGAACGCATCGAAATCCCCAAAATACGCGTCGAGACCGGTCAGGTGGAGGTCGCTAACCGTGGCGTCACCACGACAGCCCTCAGCATTTCGGAAGAGGGTGTCGACTACAACACCCGTCCCCTCCCCGATTTGCTGGCCTACCTGCAAAACGAAACGGAACTGACTCGTTCGACACTCGTCCGCATCCTCAAGGAGTCCGGTCGGTTGGATGAGTTCTTCAATAATCCCCAGCGCTTCATGGATGCAGTGGCATCCGTGGTCAAATACGAGCTCCACCGCTTACTGGTAGACGGCATCAAGTACGAACGCCTCCTTGGAGCTGGCGCGGAAGCCGAATGGGAAATGCTGTTATTCAAGAATGAGGAGGTCATCAACTACCTGGCGGCCCAACAGGTCAAGAAGTCCGTTTACGAGTACGTCGTGTACGATTCGGAAATCGAGCGCGAGTTTGCCCGAACACTGGACGAGCGGGAGGATATCAGGCTATTCGTCAAGCTCCCCGACTGGTTCAAGGTAGAAACGCCCGTGGGCCAATACAATCCCGATTGGGCCATTCTGAAACACGGCGACCAGACGCTTTACCTCGTGCGCGAGACGAAAGGAACACGCGACTTCTTGAAGTTGCGGACCAGCGAAGCCGATAAGGTGCGTTGCGGGCAGCGCCATTTCGAAGCCCTGGACGTGTCCTTCGAGGTGGTTACCAGCGCCAGCGAGGTGTGAATCGCTTCACCATCAACCGCATTCGCACGCCCGCAAATCGCGGGCTTCCCAAACTAGGAGATCGCAGTTTGAACAAGAGTTTCGAAGGTGTCGCCGCCAACCCAGCGAATCCCCGATGGAGCCAGTACATAGCTCGTCAGGTTGAACTTTATGCCAGGGAGGATGACCCGCGCAGTCCGTTCGCGCGTGACTATAATCGTCTCCTTCACTCTTTGGCCTACAGGCGGCTAAAACACAAGACACAGGTCTTCCTGGCAGCGCGGAACGACCATATCTGCACCCGGATAGAACATGTCCATCACGTGGCCTCGGTTAGCCACACTATCGCCAACGTTTTGGGCCTGAATACCGAGCTCACCGACGCGATATCGATCGGTCACGATATTGGCCACGCCCCTTTTGGCCACACGGGGGAGAAGGTCCTCAAGAGTATCGCAGCCGAAGACCTGCAGGACAGCTTCTGGCATGAAAAGAACAGCCTATGGTTCGCAGACAAGATTGAGACCTTGCCGGACCCGCATGGCAGGCAGAAGAACTTGGACCTTACTTACGCCGTCAGGGACGGAATAATTTGCCACTGCGGCGAAGTGGATGACAATTCTATCAGGCCGAGAGACCAAACCATCGACCTCTATAAGATTCGCAGCGCCAGCGAGTGCGCCCCGTATACGTGGGAGGGCTGCGTCGTCAAGATTGCAGATAAGGTAGCCTATCTCGGCCGAGACATCGAGGATGCAATTAGACTCGGCATCTTGAGTTATCGCCAATTGAGCGAGCTGAGAACGGCCATCAGGAAAGCCACTGATGTGCCCCTCCGAGACATAAACAACACTATCTTAATGCACAACTTCATAATCGATTTGTGCGACAGCAGTACGCCGCAGGAGGGCATTCGATTCTCGCGCCGCTACCTCGACCTGCTCAGGGAGGTGAGACAATTCAGCGAGCACCATATCTACGTCCACAAGCGCCTGGGGTACTTCAACAAGTACGCGGATCTCATCCTGCGATCCATTTACCAGTCGCTCTGCGGATTGCACGCGGGGGCAAAGACCGCGTCCAGGCTACATAATGGAAAGAAGCGACTTCCTCTTCTGGTCGGAACGTTCCTCGACGACTGGATCATCAAGTATTCTGACCTCAGCCCACAAGAGAGGAACAAGATGAGGCTTTCTAACGACGTCGTATATGCCATCGCCGAAGAAAAGGACTATCGTCACGCGGTTCTGGACTATGTTTCAGGCATGACCGATAGCTTTGCAATAAGGGCTTTTGCGGAGTTGACCAACTTCTGAGTCGCGCCAGGCTCCTGATGCCCGCGTCGTCCGCACGGTGACCGAGAACTGCCGGACGCTGAAGTTCAAAACGTTCGAGTTCGAGGAGAGCTGACGAGGAATGATGAATGCTGAATGATGAATGATGAATGAGGGGCGGCGGACGAGAAATGATGAATGATGAATGATGAATGATGAATGAGAGACGGGTCTAACCACGAAATACACAAACCACACGAACAGCTTCCACGAGCTGTCAGCAGTCAGCCTTCAGCTATCAGGAGGAGATCAGGGCGGCGAAGGATGAGCCGACGGTACCCTGGCAGCAGGTGAAAGCAGATCTCCGAGAGCAGCGCCACAACTTCCCTGAAATGTGGCGAAGGAGGCTTCATCGAGCTTACTCTTACACCCTGTAGCGAGAACCGGGGGCGAGACCGATGCCCTGGAGTCGCATACGTTGCCCTTCCTCCAGGACGCGCTTGAAAAATTCGTCTGTGTACTGCGCTTCGACTCGCTTCGTCAACCCGACGGATGACAGCAACCTCTGCAGCGAAGTCCCTCGCTCAGCCATATCGAGCAGTGCCAAGGCGCGAATAGCGGGAGCGTCAGCGGTGCAGAAGAGATAGCCAGGGAGTCTGCCGGCCATCAATACGGAGAGTGCTTCAGCCTCTCCTTCGTCGATCCGCTCTATGAACACCCTGTCGAACTGATTGCTGAGGTCCAGCAGTTCTCCTCCGGTGGCCTCAATCACGTGGAGGCGGCCCTCGGCCAACAGCCGCCGAAGCGCTATGCCGCTGGCACCCGCGAGCGGGTCAAAGAAATACCGGGCTTCTCTGTCAATCACGACGGACGGCAGGGTGACAGTGACCGAATCCAGCAGCTCCTCCCAAATTCCCAACTCGTGCGTCTCGATCACAATGTTGGCGTCAAGCAACACGCAGTTCAGCTTGCCCAAGGTTCCCTTCCTGGCGGAAAGCCTTCAGCCGTCTTCGCACTTCGACCAGACTTATCCCCGTCATCTCCGCTATGCGCCCTAGAGACACCTCTCCCTTCGCATAGGCGGTCACGAGAAGATTGAGGAATCGCGAGGGTACGAGCTCGGGCTCTCTATACGGATATTCGCGAAGTGACGCAAGATCAAGAGCTTTCAACTCAGGGTTGTCGAGAAGGTCTTCCACCTTTCGCCTGGCTAGCAGCCGCATGTTGGCCAGGCGCCATAAGAGCGCCTCGGTGGATACGTCGAATACCCGCGCCAGCTCTATGAGGTCGATCAGTTTCAGAGACCTATTCTTCTGCCTCTCGTGTACCCGTCTCTCGACCGCCTCGGTCGGCAGCAGCAGTGCCGAAGCAAAGACGTTGGCCAGGGTCTCCACTTTCGGCCATCGTTCCTCGTCAGCCTCCAGTGTCTCCGGCGGCATTGCGTTCCAGGTCACGAGGTGGAACAGTTCGTGAGCGATGCTGTAGTTCCTTCGCCAGGGGACCTCTGACGCGTTTATGAGCATCGCGGCGCCGAAATCCTGGTAAGAACATGCGGCCGAACCTTCGAGGTTCGCCTCATACAGCAGTTTGACCCCAACGTCCTCCTCTAAGGTTCGGACCAGCGTTGCCGCCGGGTACTTCCCGAATCCGTAGCATTCTCGAATGTCCGAAGCCAGCCCCTCGGCAAACTGATAATCGTCCAGACGTTTCGGCAGACTCGCCTGTCTAAGAGGGGGAGGGGCCGGCACCGCCGCCCATTGTTCAGCCAGCCGATAGTTGCGGCATCTTTCGAGGAACTTGGCCTCCGCATCGCTTTGTCCCGTGACGGGCGGATTGCGCCACAGTACCTTGGCGGGCGCGGGCGCCGGCGTCACCAGATCGACGATGCTCAAATGCAGCGCCTCGGCAATGCGGCCCAGCTCGATAGCTTTGACGGCTCTTTCCCCCCTCTCAATCTGCGACATGCTCTGAGGCGCCGGTAGACCTGCTCTAAGGGCAAGGTCTTCCTGCGTCATGCCGACTCTTTCACGTGCCTTCTTGATCCGTAACGCCAGCCCGTTTGGTGTGTGACCGCTTGCTGCGCCCACAGTTCCCTCCCTCTGCAATCGGACGACAACAATATTGCATTCACCAGTCTAACATATTCCTGGCATTCGCTCAATAGAATGTTGTGCGTTTTCAAGAAAGACTTGACGATAGTTCTCACAGGAACCGCCGTCTGACGAACAAGGCAGGGAGTAAGCGATAGAGATCCCGCCAGGGCACCTCCGAGAACGTCGTGCGCACCGTGACCGAGAACTGCCGGACGCTGAAGAGAAATGATGAGTGATGAATGCTGAATGATGAAAAAGCGGTCAGCCTTCAGCTTTCAGCGATCAGCCCTCCACCCCCGGCCCAAGCCTGAAATGATGAATGATGAGTGATGAAAGAGGGGCGGGGGACGAGAAATGCTGAATGCTGAATGCGGAATGAGGCACACCGGGGGCGGGGCTCACGCGAAGACGCGAAGTCGCAGGCCGGGCGTCAGGGACCGGAGGCCGGGGGTTGCCTGCTGACGGCTGGTGGCTGAAGGCTGTTTTCATCATTCAGCACTCATCTTTGTTCTGACAGCTCGTTGTTTGCTCAACGAGAACCTGCTATACTCACGGTACGTAAGAGTGGGGGAACGATGATGACACCAGAACGATATCAAGACCGGATCATGCGGGACCCAAGCGTTATGGCCGGCAAGCCGGTGGTCAAAGGGACCCGGATTCCTGTGGAGGTGGTCCTCCGGCACCTGGAGGAGAACCCCGACCTTCAAGACCTGTTAGCAGCCTTTCCGCGACTAACGAAAGAAGACATCAAAGCTTGCCTCGCCTATGCCCGTGCCGCTGTAGAGGCAGGGCGCCCGGCCCAAACTCGACGCAAAGCCATTGGACCCCGCATGGCCCGGGTATGAAGTTTCTTGTTGATGAAAGCTCGGACGCTCGCCTCGCCGCCTATCTGAAGAGTCTGGGCCATGACGCCACCACGGTGGCCAGCGACTATGCCCCATCTCTTGCGGACCAACAGATCCTCGAGATCGCCCAGCGTGAAGGCCGGGTTCTTATCGCCAACGACCGTGACTTCGGTGAACTGGTCTTCCGGCGCGGACTCCCCCATGTCGGAGTGATCTTCTTGCGGCTCTCCAGTACCAGCCTTGCCCTCAAAATTGCCCGCCTCAACCACGTTCTTGCCACTCACGCCAGCGAGCTCGGCCATTTTCTTGTCGTTACGGACCGTCGAGTACGGGTACGCGGGAGTCAGGGCTCCGGGCCTTCGACTCGGTGAGTATCAGTGGCAGCAAGCGCACTGGAGCAGCGTGGTCAGCGTCTCTCAACATGTCAACGGCGCTTTCAGTCGGCCTGTTATAGAACGGTTTGCTCAGGACGTAGGGGTGGCGCCCGGCATTGTGATGGGCCGCCTCCAGCACGAGACCCGCATCCGCCGGCACATCGCCCTGAACTCACTGAAGGTCCATTATCGGTGGAGCGCTGGGCCAGCGGCTGGCGCACAAGCCGACAACAATTGTGGCCAAATTGAGTATTCCACCTATTGACAGCGAAAAATCCAGGTAGTAATTTACTTATGATAAATAAACTTCTGTTTTTCCGAAGTCCGGGAGGGAGAGGGCATGATATCGGAGCTTTCGCCTGAGGTAGTTGGTTCCAGACTGAAGTTCGCAAGAAGGGCCGCCGGCTTGACCTTGAAGCAAGCCGGGGCAGCTTTGGGGTTGGGCTTGTCCACGATGTCGGAGCTTGAGAGCGGAAAGAGGAAGGTATCGGGAATAGAGCTCTATGAACTGGCGAAACTCTATCATCGCTCGTTAGGGTTCTTCCTTGAGAATGACGAGACAGACACAGCCTTCTCGGTCCTGCTCACGGCTGCTGACAACACTATCTCCAGCGAGACGGTCCGCACCTTCCAGGAGCTGTGCCGGGACTACCGGAATCTCGCAAGGCTCATGAAGCTGCCGGACGTTCCATGTCCACCGGATTACTCGGCTTACAAACCCGGCTGGGCCTACGCGGAGGAACTGGCAGCCGCCGAGAGAGGTTTGCTCGGTTTGGACAGTGAGCCTATCAAAGACATTGCCGCGTTGCTTGAAGAGAAGAGGGGCGCCAGGGTATTCCACCTGCCGGAGCAAGACGCCTTCTCAGGCGCTTTGGCCGTGGACGGCGGGGTCGCCCCGTGCTTTCTCATTAACTCCAATCATCCTCCACAAAGGCGCACGTTCACGATAGCCCACGAATACGGTCACTATGTCGCCCACCGGGACCATCTGGCTCACATCGATCTTCTGCCCGCTTTTGAAAGCAGGAAGCCGGCCGAACGCTTCGCCGACGCGTTTGCCGCTGCGTTCCTTATGCCCAGGAAGACGGTAGGGACCTTGCTCGCGCGCCTGGTCACCGTCGAAAGGGAGAATGCGCTGTCACGAATTGTTCTTCGACTCGCCGTGTACTTCGGAGTGAGTTTTGAAGCGATGGGATGGCGATTGGTCTCATTGAGGCACATGTCGTCGACCAGGTGGGATGAACTTCGCGGACAGCAAATCCCGTCCTCTCCGATTGCCCGGCTCCTGGGATATTCCGCAAAGCAAGACGAACCGCCCGAGGTACTGCCTCGAAGTTACAAGTATCTCGCCTACGAAGCTTACAGGGCAAAGCTGATATCTCTTGAAAAGCTCGCTGAGCTGCTGCGGAAGAACTACTACGAGCTCAGGGAGGAACTGGGCGAGGACATTGCCGCCGACGACCTGGTGCCGGCCTGACCGTCTGAATGGTCGGGCAGATGCCTTTTTCGAGAAGGATAATTCTTGATAACGACGTGGTCTCAAGGTTGTACGTCGCCGATGCCTTGGAGAAGGTCGCGCTGCTGTTTCCTCCCGGTTGCCTCTGCATTACTGAACAGGTCCTTGAGGAAGCCCGCCGGTGGCCGGCAAAAGGCGCCCGATTGGCGAATCTCCTCGAAGACCTGGAAAGAAAAGGCCATCTATCGCGTGTGTCGGTCGACGACTCGTCCGAGGAGGTCTGGGCATACGCGGAACTAACCATGAAGGGTCAGCTCGGACAGGGGGAGTCCGCCTCAATCGCCATCGCCTGCTCCAGAGGCTTCGACATAGCCACCGACGATGCCCTTGCCAGGCAAGCATGCATGAGTTTGAATCCAGATGTGACCGTCTTCGGCACCGGGGCACTGCTGAATCGTCTGGTGGCCGACGGCAGCTTGACGCGCGCCGAGGCCGACGCATTCCAGGCGCGTATTCGCCGTGCTCGCGGACATTAGCACCGCCTCTTGGATCCCCGGCTTACGGCGGGAATCAGGTGTTGCCAGGGCGGCACATTCGGCGAGTGACTCGGCTAACGCCGATTGTGGCTTTTGGACATGCCACACGCTCTTAAGGAAGAAGCCGATTGTAGGCTTTCGCACGAAGCTGGGGATCACAGGATATTAGCTCGAGAGCTCTACCCGGGCAATGGACAAAAGAGAATTTTGGCCCCCGCGAGCGGATCAAAGAAATACCGGGCTTCTCTGTCAATACCGCGTACTTTAGTGCGCGGTGTGTGTGCGAATTCCTATTTTCATACCAATGATGAATGATGAAAAAGGGACGGCTTTAACCACGAAATGCGCGAACGACGCGAACAGGTTTTACGAGCTGTTAGCGGTCAGCCTTCAGCTATCAGGAGGAAACCAGGGCAGCGGCCTGCGTTTTCCCTGACCTGCCAGAGGGCGGCGAGGCCGCCTGACGTGCTATACTGGTGCCAGAGAACGCCATTCCCACCCCAGGAGGGCCACATGAAGTACCGAGTAGTCCTCGAGCCACAGCCAGAGGGCGGGTATACCGCATACGTTCCCGCGCTCCCCGGATGCGTCTCCCAGGGAGAAACGACGCATGAAGCGCTAGCCAACATCGAGGAAGCTATCGAGGGATACCTGGAAAGCCTGCGAGAGCGACGTGTCCCTCTGCCAGGCGAGAAGGACGGAGACGGCGCCGCTGTTCTCCGCGGCGAAGACTACCCCAGCCTGGTGCGTGTATGGGACAACGGTGACGACGCAGTATTCGACGCTCTGTGAGCCTGGCGACGAGCTTCCACCGAAACTCAGGGGAGGGCTGCCCTCCCCATAACCTCTAACCTCTAACCTCTAACCCCAATTTGACATTGCCCCCCTGTCTTGCTAAGATGGGCTTGTTGCCCGCGTCGGGAAGGGGGGGGAGCGTGCCTAGAATTCTGGACGGGATTTCGGAGCCAGCCGACCTTAAGGGACTTTCGCTGCCGGCGCTTCGGCAGCTTGCCAGTGAAATCCGCGACGAGCTAATAGATACGGTAATGGAGAACGGCGGCCACCTCGCCTCCAACCTGGGAGTGGTCGAGTTGGCCATCAGCCTCCATCGTGTCTTCGATAGCCCCAGGGACAAGATAGTGTGGGATGTGGGACATCAAGCCTACGTCCATAAGATGCTCACCGGGCGCATCGGGTCCTTCTCGACGATCCGCCAGGCCGGCGGCCTCTCCGGGTTCCCCGAGCGAGGTGAAAGCCCTCACGACGCCTTCGGGACTGGCCACGCCAGCACCTCTATCTCCGCGGCGCTGGGCATGTCTGTCGCCAGGGAGCTCGCCGGCGAGGACTACCACGTCATCGCGGTTATCGGCGACGGCTCCATGACCGGCGGCATGGCCTTCGAGGCCATCAATCACGCGGGAAACCTGGGGAAACGCCTCATAGTGGTCCTCAACGACAACGCCATGGCCATCTCTCCCTCGGTGGGCGCGTTGGCCAGCATGCTCAACCGTCTGAGGCTGGACTACCGTTACCTCTGGGCCAAGGAGGAGGCCCAGCACGTCATCACCAGGTTGCCCCTGGGCAAAGTGCTCTGGCGAGCCTTCCGGCGGGCCAAGATGAGCTTGAAGGGGATGCTCATGCCTTCCATGATCTGGGAGGAGTTTGGCTTCAACTACATGGGCCCGGTGGATGGCCACGACATCGAAGAGTTGCTTGCGACACTCCGGCAGGCGAGAAAATATGAGCATGGCCCTGTGCTGGTGCACGCCATAACGAAAAAGGGGAAGGGATATCGCCCCGCCGAAAAGGATGCTATAGGTTTCCACGGCGTCCCCCCGAATGGGGGCCACAAGAGTCCCGATTTCATCGGGGCGCCCTCATACACCGAAGTCTTCGGCGACAGCGCGTTGCGCATCATGCGGGACAATCCCAGGGTGGTGGCCATTACGGCCGCTATGGCGGACAGCACCGGACTATCGACCGTGGCCAACGAGTTCCCCGGCCGAGTCTTCGATGTGGGCATCTGCGAGCAACATGCCGTGACCTTCGCCGCTGGCCTGGCGAGTCAGGGCCTCATCCCCATCGTCGCTATTTACTCAACTTTCTTGCAGCGCGCCTTCGATCAGATTGTGCACGACGTCTGTCTACAGAACCTGCCCGTCGTCTTCGCGCTGGACAGGAGCGGCATCGTCGGCGAGGATGGCAAGACCCATCAAGGCGCCTTTGATCTCTCCTACCTCGGCTGCATCCCCAATATGGTGGTCGCCTCGCCCAGAGATGAGAACGAGCTTCAACATCTGCTTTACACGGCGGTCAATGCGAATCGGCCCATGGCTATCCGCTTCCCGCGTGGCAAGGGGTTGGGAGTCCCCCTGGACCGGACTCTGAAGGAGTTGCCCATCGGTCACGGCGAGGTCCTGCGCGAGGGCAATGACGCGGCTATCGTGGCCATCGGCTCCACGGTAGTTGCCGCCATGCAGGCAGCGGAGGAGCTGGATCGTGGCAATGTCCAGGCCGCGGTAATAAACGCCCGCTACGCCAAGCCGCTGGATTCCGCCCTCATCAGCCGGGCGGCAAGCGAGGCCAGGCGCCTGGTGACCGTCGAAGAGAACGCGCTTTCCGGAGGTTTCGGCGCGGCCGTTCTGGCGCTGCTGCAGGAAGAAGGTCTGAACGACGTCGCCGTCGAGTGCCTGGGACTGCCCGACAAGTTCGTCGAGCACGGTCCCCAGGACTTCCTGCGCGCGAAGCACGGGCTCGATGCCGCGGGGATAGCCCGACGCGTGGTGGCGGCGTTTCCGGCGTCGATTTCGTCGGGGTCGCTGGCCGGGGCCAGGTCGGAAGGCTAGAACACACACGGATACTTCGCACCCTGACAGCGAAACATCCCTGCTTTTGGGAAGACGCGCGATGTCTGTGCACTTGTTCCACTTGACAAATT
This sequence comes from Chloroflexota bacterium, assembly GCA_016190665.1. Taxonomy (GTDB): domain Bacteria; phylum Chloroflexota; class Dehalococcoidia; order JACPQD01; family JACPQD01; genus JACPQD01. The sequence goes on along the minus strand of JACPQD010000068.1, from coordinate 77,108 downwards.
CCAGAGCAGGCGAGGACTTAGCATGACCCCGTTGACAGACCGCGTAGAAAGGGCTCTGTTTGCGCACAAGGATATGGTGTACAGATACATTATGTCCGAGGAAAGGTTTCAAAGGTTGAAGACGCCCCACCTCCGCGATGCTGTCTCACACGCTCTGGGCTTCGGCGGCAAGTCCCTGCGACCAGCCCTGTTGCTTTACTCGTGTGGCGCAGTGGCTGGAGAGATCGCCCAGGCAATACCGGCGGCGGCTGCCGTTGAGATGTATCACACGTGGACCCTCATTCATGACGATGTCATAGATAGGGACGCAACACGGAGAGGACACGCGACGATTCACGAGGAATTTCGCCGCAGAGCCGTCCAAGAGCTGGGTTACTCGCAAGAAGAGGCCCAACACTATGGAGTCTCTTTGGCGATCCTGGCCGGCGACATCTTGCAGGGGTGGGCAACATCAGCTCTGTGCGAGCTCGTCGGGCCATCCTCGATACGCGCTGAAGTAGCCTTGCATCTGGCTGGAAGGCTGACAACCAACGTTCAGGACACATTGGTCGAAGGCGAGACTCTGGACATACAGTACGCCGCGATGGCCGTGGAAGATCTGGATGAAGAACAGATTCTAGAAATGCTGAGGAAGAAGACCGCTGTCCTGTATGAGTTCGCGGCTCAAGCTGGAGCGATGATTGCGCTCAATCAACCAGACCCTGACGTGGACATCGTAAGAGAGGTGGGCTGCTTCGCGAGCGAATGTGGACTGGCCTTTCAGCTTCGCGACGACATCTTGGGCGTGGTTGGCAACGAACAAACGTTGGGCAAACCGGTGGGCTCTGATTTGAAAGAGGGCAAGAAGACGATAATAGTGCGCCATGTGCTCATGAAAGCGAACCGTGCGCAGAGAGAGCGCATCGAGAAAGTGCTCGGAAATCAGGATGCCTCGCCACCTGACATAGCGGCGGCCACGGCCTTGCTGGTTGAGCTGGGCGGGGTTGAGCGGGCCCAGACGTTAGCCGTGACACGCGTGGAGAACGCAATGCGCCATCTGAACAACCTGCCGCAATCGGCATACAAGCAAATGATGATTGACTGGGGCCGCTACCTCGTAGACAGGGATATTTGAGAGCTGCAATTCCATGGGCACAGATACGGTTAGATGCGAAAACTGAGGGTCTTTATCAGTTCCTACATCCGGGAACTGGCATACGAGCGCGAGGTCGTAGCGAAAACCGTTCAGAGCTTGCGGTTGGAGCCGACGTGGTTTGAGGGGTTTACTCCAATGAGCAAATTCCTGGAGGAAAGCTATCTGGATGAAGTGAGAGGCTGCGACATCTTCCTGCTCATCGTCGGCAAGACTCTTCGGCAGGCCGTCAAGCGTGAGTACGAGGAGGCGGTGAAAGCCAGCAAGCCGATCCTGATCTTGGTCAAGAGATTGCAGCAATGGGAAGAAAAGGAGCGAGAAGAGGACCTGCGAATATTCCTGGGCCAAGCTGCTGCGGTCAGCCCCGCCGACGACATTGTACCCTACATCCCATTCTACAGCCATTATTCGACGCTCAGCGAGCTCGAGAACAAGGTAGCCGAGGGTATCACAAGCGAAATCGCTCGAAAACTATCACGCGAGCCCATCATAACGCAGACGAGGCAGGAAATGTACGAACTGGGGACGAGCATGGTTGTCTCAGCCAGGACCCGTCTGTGCATCGCGCAGCGAACGCCGTCCCTCTTCTTCGGTCCGAGGGCATACTCTGGACCCGGCGCCGAGAAACTGCCGCACGAGGTCGAGTTCAATAAGGCCTTGGAGAACTGAATTGATTCAGTAATCAGAGACAGCAAGAGAGAATTCATATACCTGTACGATGCATCAAGCACAAGGCAGGAAATGAGCGACCTCTGCATGCAGGAATCGGTTGGAGACGCCATCGCCAGGCTGAAAGGACTAGAAAAAGCATGCGGTCATCGCTTTCGACTGAGTTCTGCTCCGGGCATGTTCTCTGGCCCCATAGGCTTGGGGGACAACTGGTTTGCCATGTGGTTGATGGGAAGCGATAACGCTGTATCTGTTTCGTATGTCAATGAAAGAATCGCGGATCTTGTCGCCAGATTGTTCAAGCAGATGGCGGCAAAGATAACCAGCGCCCAGGAACTACTCGACGAATTAGGCATTGGCGTCCCGACGAGCTAACCATAACCTCGTTGATACCGAGCAGGCAGGCAGGGTACTCGACCGAGCCTGCCTTGTTGCATGTGGCCGCTCGGCTCTACCACGAAGCGGTGGTCGAACTCGACGCCACAGGCATCCCCAACGAGACCAGGGCCGAACTCAGACTGGTGGCCGCGTTCATGGTGCAAAGGGCATATTGAAAGGATATAATGAGGCTAAGCGTCGCGTCTTTGAAGAAGAAGGGAGAGCCATCTTATGAAGCTGGCCATCGCCGGGAAGGGTGGCGTGGGGAAGACTACATTGGCGGGCCTACTGGCCCGCCTGTATGCTGCTGAGGGCCGCCCGGTTATCGCCATCGATGCCAACGTAGATGCCAATTTTGCCTCGGCCATCGGCATAGCGCCTGATGTTGCTGCTACGATAACCCCCATAGCTGAGTTGAAGGACCTCATCGAGGAGAGGACGGGAGCCAAACCGGGATCCAGCGGCGGGTTGTACACCTTGACGCCAAGAGTGGACGATATCCCGGAGCGCTTCGGCGCCCAGAAGGACGGGATCAAGCTCCTGATCCTGGGATCAGTGAAGAAGGGTGGCGCCGGCTGCATATGCCCCGAGACGGCGCTGCTGAAGAACCTCTTGAGCCATATTCTCATCGGAAGGCCCGATGTCGTCATCATGGACATGGACGCTGGCGTCGAGCACCTGGGTCGAGGCACGGCGGCTTCCGTGGACGCCTTCATTGTGGTCGTCGAGCCGGGCAAGCGCTCTATCCAGACGGCGGAGGCAGTGAGGAAGCTGGCCCAGGACCTCGGTATAGGTAAGTGCTATGTAGTGGGCAACAAGGTCCGGGAAGAAGCGGACCGCCAGTACATTGTGGAGAATCTTCCCGGCTTCGAGCTGCTGGGCTTCCTCAATTTCAGCGCCAGCATAGCCGAGGCCGACCGCAAAGGGATTAGCGCCTTCGACCTCGACCCGCAGGTTGTGGAGGAGGTCAGGGCTATCAAAGACAAGCTTGAGGAGATCTCAAAGCTGAAGTAGCGGGAAAGGCCAAAGGAGGGGTCCAGAGTGGAGAAGCAGACCATCAGGGATACCGACGTCGCTGGCAAAAGGGTCCTGCTCAGGGTCGACTTCAACGTTCCCATGGACGACAAGACGGGTTCCATAAGCGACGACATCCGTATCAGGGAGGCGCTTCCCACCATCAACTATCTCACCGAACGCGGAGCTCGCGTAATCATCTGTTCACATCTGGGGCGCCCGAAAGGCAAGGTTGTGCCCTCCATGAGCCTCGCGCCCATAGCGAAACGCCTGTCCCAGCTCCTGGGGAAGCCTGTCCAGACCACCGGGGACTGTGTGGGCCCTGAGGCCGAAAAGGTGGCCAGAGAGCTGCGCAACGGCGGGGTCCTCATGCTGGAGAACCTTCGCTTCCACGCCGAAGAGGAGGCCAACGACGCTGCTTTCTCCAAAGCTTTGGCCCAGTTGGCTGATATCTATGTCAACGATGCCTTCGGCGCCGCTCACCGCGCTCACGCGTCAACCGCCGGCGTTGCCCAGTATCTTCCTGCGGTGGCGGGCCTGCTGATGGAGAAAGAGATAAGCATCCTCGGGAAGGCCCTCAGCGATCCCCTCCATCCCTATTGCGTCATGGTCGGCGGGGCTAAGATAAGCGACAAAATCGGCGTCCTGGAAAAGGCTCTGGAGAAAGTGGACTCCTTAATCATAGGGGGCGGCATGGCCTGCACATTTTTCAAGGCGCAGGGACTCCAGGTGGGCAAGTCGCTGGTGGAAGACGACCGGCTGGATTTCGCCCGCTCCCTGATGAAAAAGGCCGGGGAGGGGAAGGTCCGGCTGCTGCTGCCTGCGGACGCCGTCGTCGCCGATAGGTTTGACGCTGAGGCCAATTCCAGGGTAGTCGATGTGGACAAGATGCCCGCCGAATGGATGATGCTGGATATCGGGCCGAAGACGCTGGTGCTTTTCAGTGGGGAACTGCGGACCTGCAAGACGGTCATCTGGAACGGCCCCATGGGCGTCTTCGAGTTTCCCAGGTTCCGAAAGGGAACGGAGGCTATCGCCGCCGTGCTCAGCGACTTGAAGGCGACGACCATCATCGGCGGCGGCTCCACGGCAGAGGCCGTCCAGGAGATGGGCTACGCCGACAAGATGACGCATGTCTCCACGGGCGGCGGCGCTGCGCTGGAATTCATGGAGGGGAAGGTCCTCCCGGGCGTGGCCGCGCTACTCGACAGGTAGGGGCATAGCTTGCTATGCCCAGGGGTTGGGGGCCGGGGGTCAGGGGTTGGGGAAGAGGGACTGATTCGGTCTCATGAGGATAGACGTGAGCAATTTTGAGCTTATGAAGAGCCTCGCCATATCGACGCCGTCAAAGATAGTCCTTCTAGTGATGGACGGCCTTGGCGGCCTACCTCGACCTCAGGACGGGAAGACGGAGCTGGAGGCGGCCAGAACTCCCAACATGGATGCTCTGGCGGCAGAAGGCGTATGCGGCCTCACAGACCCGATGGCGCCGGGCATCACGCCGGGGAGCGGGCCCTCTCACCTGGCCCTCTTTGGGTATGACCCGGTGGTATATGATATCGGGCGCGGCGTGCTGGAGGCGCTTGGGGTCGGATTCGACCTCCAGCAGAACGACCTTGCGGCGCGGGGGAACTTCTGCACGGTCGACGACGGGGGCCTCGTCACCGATCGCCGGGCCGGCCGCATAGCTTCGGAGAAGAGCGCGGAGGTCTGCCGCAAACTCGCCCAGATCGAATTGGAGGGCGCCCAGCTCTTTGTCCTGCCGGTCAAGGAACATCGCTTCGCCCTGGTCTTCCGCGGTGAAGGCCTCTCCGATGAACTCACTGAGTCCGACCCGCAGAGGACCGGCCTGCCGGCGGCGCCGGTGCGCGCCCTCTCTCCCGCCGCGCAGAAGGCGGCGCGCGTAGCCAACGAGTTCGTCGAAAAGGCCAGATCGGCGTTGCAGGACGTGCAGCCAGCGAACATGGTCTTGCTGCGAGGGTTCTCCAGGCATCCCCATCCACCTACCGTCGAAGAAATCTACAAGCTCAAGCCGGCGGCCATCGCTGCCTATCCCATGTACCGGGGCCTGGCCAAGCTGGTGGGCATGGACGTCCTGGAGACGGGCTCAACGCCGGAGGACGAGGTGGCTACACTAGTGCGCCGCTACGCCGACTTCGATTTCTTCTTCCTGCATATCAAGCCCACCGATAGCGCCGGCGAGGACGGCGATTTCGCCAGAAAAGTCGCCGCCATAGAGGCCGTGGATGCACTACTGCCGCGGATAACGGCTTTGCAGCCTGATGTCCTTATCATCACCGGGGACCACTCCACGCCCGCGGCGCTGAAAAACCATAGCTGGCACCCCGTTCCCTTTCTGCTCCATTCACCATGGTGCCGGACCGATGCCGCCATAGAGTTCTCGGAACGCGCCTGCCTCGGCGGTGGCCTGGGCAGATTCCGCGCCACGGACGCCATGCCTCTGGCCATGGCTCACGCCCTTAAGCTTGAGAAGTACGGCGCTTAGGAGGACTTATCATGCGTATTCCGATCATCGCCGGCAACTGGAAGATGAACACGACGGTGAGCGAAGCGGCCGATCTGGTCAGGGCGATGCAGGCCCAGTTGGCAGCTTTGACTGGGGTGGAGAGGGTCCTCTGCCCACCCTTCGTCTCGCTGACGACCGTGGGCCAGATCATAAGGGGTTCGGCGGTGAAGCTTGGCGCGCAGAACATGCACTACGAGGAGAAGGGCGCTTACACCGGCGAGGTATCCCCGCTAATGCTTGGTGGCCTCTGCGAGTACGTGATCCTCGGCCATTCCGAGCGGCGGCAATATTTCGGCGAGACGGACGAGCTGGTCAACAGGAAGGTCAAGGCCGCCCTGAAGGCCGGCCTCAAGCCCATTGTATGCGTCGGCGAAAGGCTCGATGAGAACGAGGCAGGCAAGACCGAGGAAGTCATCGTGAGAGAGGTCAGGGGCGGCCTTTCTGGAGTAGAGGCGCCGACCTCGCTCGTCATTGCCTACGAGCCCATCTGGGCCATTGGTACGGGCAAGGCGGCCACCGGCCCCCAGGCTAATGCGACGATCAGCTTGATACGGCGGACCGTTGCCCAGCTTTATGGAGACGGCTTCGCCGAGGGCCTGCGCGTCCAGTACGGCGGCAGTGTCACCGCCGCCAATATCGCTGAGTTCATCTCTCAGCCGCACATCGATGGAGCGCTCGTCGGCGGCGCCAGCCTCAAAGCAGCCGAGTTCGTCAGCATCGTGGAGCAGACGGCCAGAATCAAAAAGGGTTGATGGACCGCATTCTAGCTATCGTAGGACCCACGGCGGTCGGCAAGAGCGCCCTGGCCATGCACCTCGCCCAGAGGCTGGATGGCGAGATAGTGGTAGCGGATAGCCGCCAGGTCTACCGCCTCATGGATATTGGCACAGCCAAAGCCAGCGAAGAGGAGAGAAAGCTCATACCGCATCACCTGATCGACGTGGTGGACCCGGACCAGGACTTCAATCTCGCCCTCTATCAGGACGCAGCCGATCGGGCGATTGCGGAAACTCAGGGGCGCGCCAAGGCGGCTATCCTGGAGGGTGGCACGGGCCTGTATGTGTGGGCCCTGCTGCACGGCTATGAGATTCCCTCTGTGCCCCCCAATCCGGAGCTCCGGCAACGGCTGGCGGCCCGGGCCGCCACCGAGGGATCAGAAGCGCTATATCGAGACCTTCTAGCGAAGGATCCGCTTGCTGCGGAGAGAATCGACCCGAGGAACCTGAGGCGAGTAATCCGGGCCTTGGAGGTCTGCGAGATATCGGGCAGGCCCTTCTCGCGGGGGCAAGGGCGACGACAACGCTGGGACGCGACCATCGTGGGGCTGACGACGGACAGGGACGACCTTTACCGGCGGATTGACGAGCGTGTGGAAGAGATGATACAGGAGGGGCTGATCGAGGAGGTGCGCCATTTGATGGAACTCGGCTACGGCCTGGAGCTGCCTTCCTTTTCCAGCCCAGGTTACCGGGAGATCGGCCTCTATCTGACGGGCCAGATCGACCTGACAGCCGCCATTGGGCAGATCAAGACGCATACCCACCATCTGGCGCGACGCCAGTATGCCTGGTTCCGCCTCAAGGACGAGCGGATACGGTGGTTCGACGTGGGGGAGGGGACCGGGGCGATCGCAGAACAAGTAATGGGTATCCTCACCATGAAGCGGGACGCGGCATGATCCCGTTGAAGCTGGCCACTGTGGTCCTTTTTCTGTCGCTCGGCATGGGCGTCTTCGCCTGGGCCGCGCAGTCCACCGGGGCGCAGTCCCCGTACCGGCTCTATTTCCCCGTGTCCGGCAGGGACAGCACATCTCCGACGCCGACTCCCAGTCCTAGCCCTACTCCTGGGCCGCCGGTGACAATCGACTCGCCGCTGGAACTGGTGAGTTTCCGTGATCTCGTCGCTGCCAACGGCTCGCGCGTTTACCTGGGCGAGGTGAAGAACAAAGGGATCGAGCGCACTGGCGTGTCTATCAGGTATGGCTATTTTCGTGGCACAACCATAGTCCAGTCCGGTGGAGCAGTCATATTGCCGCCTTCTACCAGTATCGCCGCGGGCGCCAAGGCGCCCTTCCAATTCTATGCGCCGACCGAGGCGTGGGATAGATGGGAATTGGCGATAAAGCCAGCCTTTGCCTCCAGGACCACCGACGATCCCTTACTGTCGGCGGTGGACGTCCAGGTCGAAGAAAAGTGGGGCGCCTTCTATGTGAAGGGCGAGATAAGAAACGTTGGCTCGTCGGCGGCCAAGAGCGTCAGGGTGGGGGTCACGGGATATGATGCGGAGGGGCAGATTGTGGCCGTGGACTACGGACTGGCGGCCAGCAGCGACATACCGGAAGGCATGGGCGCCCTCTTCAACGTCGCCGTGGCCACGGGTCGCCCTCAGGACATAGTAACCTACCAGTTGCGGTTAGTGTCTTTCCGCGATTGAATGATGTAAATGGATGATGTATAATTGCCTTCAGACAATTGATCGGTGGCGTCCAGATGGCAATTACGAAGCGCGAACGCATTAGCGTAATATTTTCGAAGGATGTCCTTGAAGAGCTACGGCGGCGGGTGCCCGCAAGCACCGGAGTGAGCTCATTGTCCAGGCGACCGCGAAGGAGCTAGCTCTATTGCGCCAGCGAGAGGCGCTGGAAGCCACCGCGGGCGCGTGGAAGGATGAGGACCATCCCGACCTCATGACGGATGAGGACGTGGAGAGGTTCATCGACGAGCTTCGCGGTAGACGAACGCCGCTAGTCCCAGACTCGGAGAAACCCCCGGAACGATATATCTTCCCCGGATTGAACGATGTATATCAATGACGTACAATTATACTCAGATAACTGATCGGCGGTGTCCAAATGGCAGTTTCAAATCGCGAACGCATTAACGTAATCTTCCCAAGAGATGTTCTTGAAGAGCTACGACGTCGGGTCCCCCGTAAGCATCGCAGCGAACTGATTGTCCAGGCGACAGCGAAGGAGCTGGCTCTATTACGCCAGCGAGAGGCGTTGGAGGCGGCCGCCGGCGCCTGGAGGGACGAGGACTACCCCGACCTTAACACCCTGGAGGATCTAGACAGGTTCATAGCAGAGCTCAGAAGCACATGGCGGACGCGCCCGATCTTTGAGACAGAAGAAACGCCGGAAGATGTATCTTCTTGATACCGATGTGGTTATCTGGTATCTGCGCGATAGAAGAGACATTACACGCGTCGTTTCCGGGCTTGGGCGCGACGAGTGGCTTGGAATATCCGTGCTTACACGGTTGGAAGTCAGCAGGGGCGCGAGGCAGAGCGAAACGGCAGCCGCTGATGAGTTCCTCGCTTCCCTCTTTGGCTATGATGTCACCCGCGTTGTGGCTGATCGCGCTAGCGACTTCATCAGGAGTTACCGGCGTCAGGGGATTACGCTTGACCTCATCGATGCCGTGATAGCAGCTACTGCTGTAGTGAATGAGCTTATCCTTGTAACTCTTAACCGAAGGCATTATCCCATGCCAGAACTTGAGCTTTACCCCCTGTATACTACCCGATAAGACTGGTCTCAAATGCACTTCACCAAGATGCACGGCACGGGCAACGATTTCGTTGTCGTCGATGCCAGGGAAATAGACCGCGATTGGCCACGCCTGGCCGTGGCGACGTGCCACCGCCATTTTGGCGTGGGAGCGGACGGCCTGATCCTCCTGTTACCGTCCGAGATTGCGGATTTCCGCATGCGCATGTTCAACCCGGACGGCTCGGAGGCGGAGATATGCGGCAATGGCATCCGCTGCTTTGCCAGGTATGTGGTGGAGCGGGGGCTGGGCCGAGGGGACGGCCGCCAACTCGCCGTCGAAACGCTGGCCGGGGTCAGGAGAGTGCGCTTCACGATGGCGTCTGATAAGAGCGTAGCCAGTGTGCAGGTGGGCATGGGACACCCTGAGCTGAGACCAGAGGCCATACCTGTCGCAATCGCCGGGCGGGAAGATGAACTTTACATAACCGACTATCCGATCAGGATAGATGGCAGAGAGCTGAAGCTCACCTTCGTCTCGATGGGCAACCCCCACGCCGTGTGCTTCCTGGAGGAGGCTGTTGACGAGTTCCCGCTGCACATCATCGGGCCCAAGGTGGAACGCCATCCATTGTTTCCCAGGCGGACCAACTTCGAGATCGCCAACGTACTGAGCCGGGAAAGCGTGAGAGCGCGCGTTTGGGAACGTGGGGCAGGGGAGACTATGGCCTGCGGCACGGGCGCCTGTGCTGTGGCAGTGGCTGGCCACCTTCACAGGCTGACCGTTGATAACGTTAACATAACCTTGCCAGGGGGCGCCCTGGCCGTGTCCTGGGACGGACGAGGTGAGGTGCTTCTGTCCGGCCCTGCAGAGTTCGTTTTCGAAGGGGAGTGGCCGGATGAGTAGCTGTCAGCTTTCAGCGGTCAGCGGGTCCGCCGTGTCTACCTGTGTCCATTGCGTCCACTGCGTTCGTCTGTGGTTCCAACTGTCTGTCAGGCCCGCCACATTAGACCGGCGATGGAGGACTAGTTTCTTATGAAGTTCGCGAAGCGCGTGGAGCAGTTGCCGCCTTATCTTTTTGTGGAGATAAGCCGCAAAATAGCGGAGAAGCGGGCCAAAGGGGAGGACGTGATCACCCTGGCCATAGGCGACCCCGATATTCCCACCCCGCAGCACATAATCGACCGCCTCTGCGACGCGGCGCGCGACCCTGCAAACCACCGCTACCCGGAGACCGACGGCCTTCCCGAGCTGCGACGCGCCATAGCTGACTGGTACCAGGCCCGCTTCAATCTCAGCTTGGACCCCGAGCGAGAGGTGCTGCCCCTCATCGGGTCTAAGGAGGGCATCGGGCACATGGCCCTGTGCTTCATCGACCCCGGGGACACGGCGCTTGTCCCGGACCCGGGGTATCCGGTGTACTCTATCGGCACCATGTTCGCTGGCGGCATCTCCTATTTCCTGCCTCTCAGGGAGGACAACGGTTTCCTGCCGGACCTGGATGCGGTGCCTCCCTCCGTCGCCCACTGCGCCAGGCTCCTCTGGATCAACTATCCCAACAATCCCACAGCGGCGGTCGCCGACCTGGATTTTTTCGAAAGGGTAGTGGCTTTCGCCAAGCGCTACGATATCGCGGTGTGCCACGATGGTCCTTACAGTGAGGTGGCCTTCGATGGTTACCGCCCCGTCAGCTTCTTGCAGGCGAAGGGCGCCCGCGATGTGGGGATGGAGTTCCACTCCTTCTCCAAGACCTATAACATGACCGGTTGGCGCATCGGCATGGCGGTGGGGAACGAGCAGATGGTCAACGCCCTGATGCGAGTCAAGTCCAATCTGGATTCGGGCATCTTCCAGGCCGTCCAACAGGCGGCCATCGCCGCTTTCAAAGGGCCGCAGGACTGCATCGAGGAGCACAATGCCATTTACCAGCGGCGTCGCGACCTTGTGGTCAAAACGCTCAACAGCATCGGCATGAAGGTGAACCCGCCGAAGGCCAGCCTCTACGTCTGGGCGAAGATACCCACCGGCTATACCTCTATTGAGTTCTGCACCCAACTGCTGGAAGAGCTGCTCGTGGTGGTGACGCCGGGAAATGGCTATGGGCCAAGCGGCGAGGGCTACATTCGCATATCGCTGACCACGCCGGATGATCGCATAGAGGAAGCGATGGCGCGTATGTCGAGGTGGCGTGCCGCGGTAGGCAAGAGACAATGACCAAGATACAAGATACAAGATACAAATAGCCAAATTGGCTGGTCTCGCAGTGTTTGGTGCTTGTCTCTTGGTTATGGTCATTGTTTGGCGCCTGTATCTTGGTGATTGGTTATTATTTCGGTGGGAGGGACAAGATCCCAAAAGGGCCTTTGCCGGTAAGAACCCCTGCCGAGAAGGCGCTTCTGGTGGCGGTGGATGCTACCAGGGAGAGAACGGCCTGGACCGCCGAGAGTTCCCTTGAGGAGCTGGCCAGGCTCGCTGGGACCGCTGGCGCGGAAGTCGTGGGAAAGGTAATACAACGATTGCCTGTCCCGACGCACGACTTCTACGTTGGCACGGGCAAGATGGAGGAGTTGGCCCAGCTTAAGGCCACCCTCGGCTACGACACGGTTATCCTCGACTCCGAGTTGACTCCTCTGCAGCAGCGCAACCTCGAAAATGCCCTCCGCGTCAAGATAATCGACCGCACGGCTCTCATCCTGGACATCTTCGCCAAGCACGCTCGGACTCGCGAGGGGCGGCTCCAGGTGGAGCTGGCCCAACACCAGTATCTCCTGCCCCGTCTGGCCGGCCAATGGTCTCACCTGGAGCGCCTGGGCGGCGGCATTGGCACCAGAGGCCCCGGCGAGACCCAACTGGAGACCGACCGCCGTTTGATCCGGCTCAGGATCCAGCGGCTCAAGAAGCAGATCGAAGAAATCAGGAGCCATCGCCGCCTCTACAGGCGACGTCGTTCGCGGCACGGCGTGCCCGTCGTCGCCCTTGTGGGCTACACCAATGCCGGCAAGAGCACCTTGCTCAACGCCCTGACGGGCGCGAACGTATTGGTGGAAGACAAGCTCTTCGCCACCCTGGACCCCGTAACCCGCCGGTTACGGCTGCCCAAAGGTAATGAGGTTCTCATCACGGATACGGTGGGCTTCATCCAGCAGCTGCCACCCACGGTAGTAGCTGCTTTCCGGGCTACGCTGGAGGAGTTAGAAGAGGCATCTCTCCTCCTTCACATCGTCGACATAACTCATGAAAACGCGGTAGAACAAAGCCACACCGTTGAACAGGTCCTTAACGAATTGGGGCTCGCGGATAAGCCGCGCCTGCTGGTGTTGAACAAAGCGGATTTGCTCACGGGCGGTGATCCCAAGTTTGGCGCCGGTCCGGGGCGCGACAGAGGGCCGGAAGCTCTGTCGACTATCGTCATATCCGCCGCCAGGGGTTGGGAGCTGGAGCGGCTCCTGGAGCTTATCGCCATCGGGATTGAGCCTGTCCTCGCCGAGGGAAAGGTTTCGCCCGCGAGCCGCGGGTAACGCGGCCGCGCGTGGCTGCCCAGGACGCCCACGTAGCGGCGCCCTTGCGGCGAGACTCCCTGCCGTCTGCTATAATTTCTTCATGGCGCACACCTCCTTCTGCCTTGAGGCTGCGAAATGGACGAATCTTTTGTATTGAGCGTCGAGGACCTGCGCACCTATTTCTTCACTCGCAAAGGAGCGGACCGGGCGGTAGTGAAGGCGGTAAACGGGGTTAGCTTCAGCTTGAGGAAGGGGAGCACCCTGGGCATCGTTGGCGAAAGCGGGTGCGGCAAGACAGTCACCGCCCTATCTATACTGAAGCTGGTCCCTTTTCCAGGGAAAACGGTTGGTGGACGCGTCAACTTTGAGGGGCGCGATCTGCTGAGCCTGGGCGATGAGGAGATGAGGGATATCCGGGGCAAGAAGATCGCCATCATCTTCCAGGACCCAATGACCGGGCTCAATCCGGTCCTGCCGGTGGGCAGCCAGGTGGAAGAGATGATCACAAGTCATACCTCGCTCCGAGGAAGGGAGGCCAGGGAAACCGCCATTGAGGCTCTGGAGCAGCTCGGGATGCCCTCAGCCAGTAAGCTGGTCTCCAGTTACCCGTTCCAGCTTAGCGGCGGCATGTGCCAGCGTGTGATGATCGCTATGGCCCTGGTATTAAATCCCGAGATAGTCATCGCCGATGAGCCCACGACGGCCCTGGATGTCACCCTGCAGGCGGAGCTCCTGGAAAGGATCCGGCGCCTGAAAGAGGAACGGCGCATGTCTGTCGTCCTCATCACTCACGACATGGGGGTTATCGCGCACACGGCCGACGACGTGGCGGTCATGTACGCTGGCTCCATAGCCGAGCACACCGACACCGTGACGCTGTTTAAGAGACCCACTCATCCCTATACGTGGGCCCTGTTGGAAGCGCTGCCGCGCCTGGACCGTCCGAAGAAGGGACTGCGCACGATAAAAGGCTCGCCGCCTGATCTGGTGGATATGCCTGACCAGTGCGCCTTTCTGCCCAGATGCATCAAAGCTGTCACCGAGTGCCGCATCTCGCCCGCCCCGTCCCTGAAGGAGATTGCGCCAAACCACCTGGTCGCGTGCTACAATCCGATGCGGCATGACTAGTACAACGTAACATCGATTCATGCGTACGGCGGGTGGAGCCAAGCGTGACCCATCAGAAAGAACGCGGCACGTGACAGTGGGTTGTCCCGCGATTTCGTCAGGGCTCCACCCTCCCTACGGCTGAAATACCCTTGTCCGATATTAGTGTTACACGCCACTAGGTGGCGCCGCCCCGGGTTGAGCACAAGTTCGTAATAAGGAGATCCAGCGCGATCTCCCCTCCCCAGCGCCCGGTCTTGATGGAGACATCCGTCTCCAGGAGCCTCTGGTAGATGCTGGCGAGCTGCGCCAGGGAATAGCCCCTGGCTTGTTCCAGGGTCTTGCGCAGGGCGAAGTCATTGGTGAGCCCCAACTGTCTCCCAATCTCTGCTGGCGACGATGCCCGGGCGGTCAGCTCCTTGGCCTGCGCCAGCATCCGGTATTGCCGCGTGATCATGGACAAGATGTAGGGTGGGGCCGCCCCCTGGTCCATCAGCCGGTGCAAGTGCGAGATAGCTGCGGAGGGCCGGCGGGCGACGACGGCGTCGACCATGGCAAATACGTTGGCCTGTTGAGCGTTGCTGACCAGCGATCGGACATCGCCGTCTTCGATGGTCCGTCCCGCACTGTAAAGCGCCAGCTTATCAATCTCGTTGCTCAGCGCCCAGAGGTCGCCTCCCGCCAGGTCGCCCAGCAGTCGGACCGCCGAGGGTGAAATGGTTCCGCCGCCCTTCGCCACTCGTTCCTGAATCCAGCCATGGAGGGCTGGCCCTTTGGGCAAGGGGAACTGACACACCTCGCCTTTGGATTTCAGCGCAGCGAGCAGCCTGTTGCTTCCCCTCAGCGCGCCATCCAGGAGGACCAGCGCTGTGGTGGGAGGCATGACTGCGACACGGTCCGCTAGAGGCAGCCATGCTGTCAGCTCCTTCGTGACCTCCGCCGAAACAGGGGCTTTGCGTCCGCCGCGCCCTGGGGCCGGCTCGAAGCGGGAGAGCAACCCCTCAACCACGACCAGGCGCTTCTCGGCCAGGAAGGGCATTGTATTGCAGGCGCTGGTGAGTTCGCCCACAGATACACGCCGCCCGTCGAACACGGAGGTGTTGTTGACGATAGCGTCAGGCGGCCCGAGGCGGCCTCTTATTTCGCTCAATCTCCCCTGGATCGAGAAGCTGTCATCACCGTAGAGAATGTAGAACATAACAGGACCTGGCTTTATAATCGGCTTGCCCTGAACTTTGATTCAGGGCTGTCCTTAGAGTATAATGTTGGCACTTAAGAAAGGACCGCGCGTGGCGAGACCAACCAGCCTCGGCAACGTAATCTCATTTGTCGTTCAACTCACCAGGGACGCTCGGCTAGCCTGGCGCCTCATGCGCGATGATCGGGTGCCGGGGATTGTCAAGATCATACCGCCCCTGGCCCTTGTCTACCTGGTCCTCCCCTTTGATCTCATGCCTGACTTCGTGCCCCTGCTGGGGCAGGTGGATGACCTGGCCATCGTGCTCCTGGGATTGAGGCTTTTCATCTACCTCTGCCCGAAGCAGGTGAAACAGGAACATCTGGCAGGTTTCGGGCGGACGACGGTGCGATAGCTGGCGACATGGCTCTCACCATTTTAGCACAACGTGATCCTGAGAGTAATCTGTATGGGCGTCCAGGCAAGAGAAAGGTGCGATGGAACTCGGCATCATAGGTCTGCCGAAGAGCGGCAAGACGACTGTCTTCAACGCCCTCACCCGGAGCCAGGCCGAGACGGCGGCCTATGCCGCGGGCGGAGCGCCGAACATCGGGGTCGTGAAGGTCCCTGATCCTCGTCTCCAGGCACTCGCCGCGATTTTCAAGCCCAAGCGGCTCGTCCCGGCCGAGGTGAAGTACATCGATGTCGCCGGCGCCGCCGCCGGGTTTGGCAAGAGCGAGGGGATAGCCGGCCAGTTCCTCACTGAGCTTTCCAAGGTGGATGCCCTCATCCACGTTGTCCGGGCCTTCCCCGGCGAGAATGTCCCTCATATCGAAGGCTCCATCGACCCGGACCGGGATATCGCCACGGTCAATCTGGAGCTGGCCTTCTCCGATATGGCCATCATCGAGAAGCGTCTTCAGCGACTTCAGGACTCTTTGAAGAGCGGCAAGGCGTCGGATAGGGAGGCGGCGCTCTGGGAGCAGAGACTCCTGGCCAGGATCAAGGATGGGCTGGAGAAGGAAAAGCCGATCCGCGAGCAGACCCTGGAAGCTGACGAGGCTAAGGCCGTCGAAAACTACCAGTTCCTGACGGCGAAGCCGCTCTTCCTGCTGATAAACATAGGCGAAGCGCAGCTTGCGGAAGCGCCGTCCATAGAGGAGGCGGCCCGTCGGCGCCACGAGAGGCCACTCTGCCGGGTGGGCGTCCTGTGCGGCAAGATAGAGGAGGACCTGGCGCAAATGGACGAGAAGGAGGCTGCCGAGTTCCGCGCCGCCCTGGGGCTGAGCGGCGAGTCAAGCCTGGACCGGATGATTCGCGGTTCCTACGAGCTTCTCGGCCTCATAACCTTCCTCACGGTGGGGCCGGACGAGAACCGCGCCTGGGCTATCCGGGAGGGTACCACGGCGCTCAAGGCAGCGGGCAAGATCCATTCCGACCTGGAGAAGGGATTCATCAGGGCGGAAGTGGTGAGCTACGAGGACATGATGAAGTGCGGCAGCATGGCGGAGGCCCGCAAGCGAGGCCTGTTGCGTCTCGAAGGCAAGACCTACGAGGTCAAGGATGGCGATGTGATAACCATCCTGTTCAATGTGTGATGGCGGAGCAGTCAGCTATCAGCCCTCAGCGGTCACGCTTTCAGCGCCGTCCAAGCTCAAGTCCAGTCCGAGTGGGCCGGGCGCCTCTGACGCCGTCCATCCTTAACTTCGCACAATAAATGTTATGACAAATAAGCAGAACGGGCTCAGTCAACGTGACATAACTACATCGAGACCAGCTTGAGCTCGTTCCCTTCCAGCCGGTATCTTCGCGTTACCTCCAGCGTCGGCTGCGCCATGGGGTCGCCGGGACCTTGCGTCACCATGTTCACCACAATCATCCGCGACGCGATGGAGACCGACCTGATCTGCACTCGGTCGCCGAGAAGCACCGAGGCCGCAGGTTCCGGAGCGCCCCTGCGATTAAGAACCGCTATGAGGTGATAGAAGGTTCCACTGCCGCCGGGGTCGGTCGCGAGAACTACGGCCGCATCGGCCAGTCGATCGCGGTCCAGGTCCCCGGAGGCAACCCAGTCGCTGAGCCTGACACGGATCTTGCTGGCGGCGCCCGGCACGATGGTCTCCTCGTAGGCGCCTTCGACGAGGCGCGCCCGGCGGCTCCTGGTGAACTCCGAGGGGTACTCCGCGTTCCTGAGCGCCTCTGCCGTCAGACGAGCGCCCGGCCTCACAGCGCCGCGGCTGCGAACAGTCTCCGAGACGGCCTCGCCGCCGAAGGTCCCGGCCTTGAATCGGATCCATGCGCTGGTGCTCACCGCTTTGCCTCCGGTATTCACCTGCATCACAAAGGGGCCCTGGAGCCCGCCCGCGGGCACGGAGGTGTTGATCCAGCCCACGGACGTCCCGTCGCTGGCGGCGCGGTTGCTCTCCGGATCGCCCGCCCAGGTCTTGATGACTATGGCGCCCTCCGGTATCCTTAGTCTTATGTCAACCTGCGTGAGGTTCTCAGAACTGTTGTTCTGTAACCACGTGACGAACGTGGCCACCCTGCCCCGCTGCAAGATCCTCAGTACCGGCTCCACGTACGGCCAGGAGGCGAATCCGGGCGTGGGGACGGTTATGACCCACGCCCCAGCCCCGGCGATGGGATGCCGCAACTGCCCGGGTCGCGCCCGAAGCCCGGCCGGGTTCACGCGATACGAACCATCGATCATAATGTTATGGAACTTGCTGTCCCGCGATATGCGGTTGTGATCAGCAATGAGGGCAATACGTTTCGCGAAGCGCGCCACAAGCCTGCCCGTCTCCTCGTCCGTGACGCGGAAGGCGAAGGCCAGCAGCGGCGTCTCCCCTTTTGGCGCCCCGGCGGCGAAATCCTGAGGCACGCCGGCGAGCACCTCGAAACGGACCGGCCTCCGAAAGGCCCCGGCCGGAATGGTGATAGCGTAAGGCCCGACGCGCAGGGCCTGCGGCCGCGCCGGATCGATCTTACGCGTTCCGATAACCTTAGCGAATCCGAACTCAGTCCAATCAGGCGGCCCCTCCTGGGCCAGAGCCGCCCCCGGCGCCATAGCAAGCACAAGAGCTATCACGCCGGCCATGCCAAGGACGCGTCTCAGCGTCATTGTCTGCTCCTTTCCTCCAGCTTTGTCGCCGCTGGGCTCCCCGCCTCTAACCGACCCTCTGACATGCTAACCCCTGGCCCTTCTCCTGTCAATATGAGTGTTATGTCAACATGCGTCTTCTGCACTGCTGCGCCGGAACCTGCGGAGGACCGCCTTTCGAGGACATAGGCCCCTTCTTTCCACCGCAGAGGCGGAGAGTCCGGTTGGTCCTCTCGGAGACCGTCGACGATGCGTTTGATGCCCAGCTGCTCCGGGGACTTGCTCGGTGAGCTTATTGATTTCTATCTCTTTGCTCTCTGTGTCTCTGCGGTAACCGCTTTGAAGGACATGAAGCTATGCCCTTCCATGTGTCCGCCAGCGTCCCGCCGCCTGTCGAAGCACGGTATGATATAATTCCTTCAAACCGGATCCGTCCGGGCGGAGCGGCGATTTGTCAAATTACGCAAAGGCCACGGTATTAAGGCAATCTCTCATCTTTTCTGGCCTGAGCGACGCAGAGCTGGTCGAGTTGACCGGCCTCGCCGTCGAGCGCAAGGCGCCCCCCGGCGAGTTCATTTTCTGGGAAGGCGACCCGCCCGACTGGTTCTATGTGGTCTCAGCGGGCAAGGTCAAGGTCGTTAAGCAGTCCTCGTTGGGGAAGGAGGTCATCTTAGCCTTCTTCGGCCGGGGCGAGATAATCGGTGAGGTGGCCGTCTTCGAAAACAAGGCTTATCCCGCCTCGGCCCAGGCGCAGGAGGATACCACGGTGTTGGCGATGAGGCGGGAGGATTTCCTGTCCTTCCTGGCCGCGCGACCCGAGGTGGCGCTGAGAATCATTGGCGTCCTGGCGGGCCGTCTCCGCGATGCCCACGCGCGCCTGATGGACCTGGCGGGCGAGCGCGTCGAGCAACGCCTCGCGCGGACACTGTTGCGGCTGTCATCGAAGCTAGGTCCCACGCTGCCTTTCACGAGACAGGAGATAGCCGATATGTCCGGCACCACCGCCGAGACAGCGATCCGGCTCATGGCCCGACTGAAACAAGGGGGCGTAATTCGTTCCGCCCGAGGGAAGATCGTCATCCTCGATCAATCGAAACTGAGCCTGCTGAGCGAAGGCCCGCCGCGAGAATAGAGACTTCCACCCTGCTGGTGATCGCGCCTCTTAATATGATCCAGATCATGGAAGCCTTTCACATTCTGCTCTATTATCTACTCAGTGGGGAGAAAGTTGGTCGACTTTATCCCAATCGGTTTTCAGAGAGGTGTGAATTGACAACCAGAATGCTCCGCAAGATAATGACCATAGACGAGGAGAAATGCAACGGCTGCGGGGCCTGCATCCCCTCGTGCGCCGAAGGCGCGATACAGATTATCGACGGCAAGGCCAGGCTCATCGCGGACAGGTATTGCGATGGCCTTGGCGCCTGTCTCGGCGAGTGCCCCCAGGGCGCCATCACCATCATCGAAAGGGAGGCCGAGGACTTCGACGAGGGGGCGGTGGAGCGCCACCTGGCCCAACCTAGGGTCGCCGCAGGCGTTTGTCCTTCCGCAGCCTTCGCTCACAGCGTCGCTCACGGCTGCCCTTCGGCGGCGGTGAGGCGGTTTGAGAAGAGGGACGGCGCGGCGCTCAAGACGTCCGCGGCGTCGGAGTCGGCGCTCAGCCAGTGGCCGATCCAGCTTACCCTGGTACCACCCACAGCGCCCTTTCTCCAGGGGGCTGACGTGCTTCTGGCCGCCCATTGTGTCCCCTTCGCCTACGCTGGATTTCACCAGCACTTCCTCAGGGATCATGCCCTCCTGATAGCGTGCCCCAAGCTGGACGACTTCCAGGCGCACGTTGCCAAGCTAACACAGATTCTGCGCCAGGCCGATGTCAAGAGCCTCACCGTGGCGCATATGGAGGTACCCTGCTGCTCCGGGTTGGCTTATATGGCGAGACAGGCGATAGCCCTGAGTGGAAAAGATATCCCCCTGGAAGAGGTGGTCATCGGCATTGGGGGCGACGTGAAGGTCCGCGCTTAAGACCAATGAGCTTCCACAGGAAGGGCTGCGCTTCTCTGGCTGTACTTCTCGGTCAGCCGCTTTTCGTAGCGCAGATTCCGCAAGGCCCACGAGCGAACTAGGTAAATAGACAGGCCACATGGATGGTATACTTAATATTAACATCCTTGTGGTTTGTCGTTTTTTGCGGCTGGAGGCCTGATGCTGCAGATAAGACGGGTCTACGAGCCAAGCCAGCCTGAGGATGGAACAAGGATACTCGTCGACCGGCTCTGGCCGAGGGGCATCCGGTCCGAAGATGCCAGCATAAAGGAGTGGCTGAAAGACCTGGCGCCCAGCGACGTCCTCCGCCGCTCGTTCGGCCACGATCCGCAGAAATGGCCCGAGTTCCGGCGCCGGTACCTCGAGGAATTGTGTGGCTCTGATAAGACCCCTTTGCTACAGCGAATAGCCGAAATGGCGGCCAGGGATAACGTGACTCTTGTGTACGGCGCCAGGGACACCGACCATAACAATGCCTTGGTGCTGCAAGAGCTCATTGACGAATTGATGGTGAGACCAAATAGGAGGTCGAGATAGATGGCCATACCCCCTAAGGCAGTGGAGCTCGCCTCCGGGATTACCTGGGTGGGAATTGAGGATTTCCAGCGCCGGGTATTCGATGCCCTCATTCCCCTGCCCTACGGCACTTCATACAATTCCTACCTCGTGAAGGGCAACGAGAAACTGGCCCTCATCGATACCGGTTACAGCCCCTTTGAGCAAGAGTACCGGGCCAAGATAGCTGGGGTGGCTAACATGGAGACGCTGGACTACCTGGTAATGAACCACGCCGAGCCCGACCACGGTGGCTGCATGCCTGGGGTCCTGGCGTCAGCGCCAAACGCCAGGCTGATCGCCACGAAGAAAGGCGTCGAGATGGCCGGCCTCTTTCACGGCGTCCCGGAGGATAGATGTCTCGCCGTCAAGACGGGCGATACGATAGACCTGGGGGGCAAGACCCTTCAGTTCATCGAGGCTCCCTGGCTTCATTGGCCGGAGACCATGTTCACCTTCGCCGTTGAGGACAGGGTGCTCTTTACCTGCGATTTCTTTGGTGCTCACGTCGCCTCGGACCGGCTCTTTGCCGACGAGGTGGGCCCTATCGTCCTTCCCGAAGCGAAGACTTACTTCGCCGAGATCATGATGCCCTACACCAAGATGGCCGCGGCGGGCCTGGACAAGGCCAGGGCCGTCAACCCCGCGGTGATCGCGCCCAGCCATGGCCCGGTTCACCGCGATCCGGCGGAGATACTGCGCGCCTACGAGGACTGGATTCGCGGTCCATTGAAGAAGAAGGCGGTGCTCCCCTACGTTACCATGTTCGACAGCACGCGCAAGCTAATAGACGCGGTGGCTGATAGCCTGTCATCCGAGGACATCGAGGCCGTTCCCTACGATCTGTTGGTGCTAAACGTATCCCAGATTTCCAGAGACCTGGTGGATGCCAGCGCCATCGTCCTCGGATCGCCAACTCTGCTGGGCGGTTTGCATCCTGTGGCCGCCAGCGGGTTGACGCTGGTCAAGGCCCTTCGTCCCCGTCTGAAGCTTGCGGCCTTCGTTGGCTCCTACGGATGGGGGGGTGGCGCCGGCTCCCAGGCCAAGGGCGCCCTGGAGGCCCTCAGATTCGAGGTCGTTGATATCCTGGACATCACGGGGCCGCCTCACGAGAAGGACATCGAAAGAGCGGCGCAGTTGGGCCAGACTCTCGCCCGGCGCATCAAAGGTAACCCCCAGCTAGTCTCCGGAGAGTAGATTGCTTTTCGAGGCTAACTGCAAGACCACGGCCATGGGGATAATGCCCCACAAAGATGTTCAAAAAGCCCTGGACCTGGCCCTCAGTTTGGACATCCCCTTCTGGCCGCAGCTCCCCAACGTCAGCTTCCACGAGGACATGTACGCCCAGACGGCGCGGGGCTTTCCCGGGATCGCCATTGATGTAGAGGCGAAGCGGGTCAGTTTCGACTCCGGCAAGTTCCAGGAGGAGCTGGCCGCCTACTCGGAGCGGACGACCGATCCTGCCTTCTTTGAGCTAAGCCCGGAGGACTCCTCGGTTTACGAAGCCTTCCTCTCCCGGGAGCTGAACGCCTGCACCGCCATCAGAGGTCAGATTACCGGCCCGGTCAGCTTCGGCTTTAGGGTCGTGGACGAGAACCTCAGGCCCATCATCTACGATGAGAGCGTCAAGACCCTCCTCTTCGATTTCATCCAGCGAAAGATGAACGCCCAGTGCCGCCAGCTGAGAGCCAGGAATGGCAACGCCTTCGTCTGGGCGGATGAGCCTGGCCTGGGGTGGGTCTTCAGCGGCCTATCAGGCTACGACGACGTGCAAGCCAGAAAGGAATACTGGGAGTTTCTGGAAGGTCTGGAGGGCCCACCATCTCTCCACCTCTGCGCCAACGTAAACCTGGCCTATCTTCTGGAGTTGGGCACCCGCATCCTATCCTTCGATGCCTACCAGATGCAGTTCATGGCCAAGGCATACGCCAGCTCCGTGGCCGATTTCTTGAAGCAGGGAGGCGTCATCTGTTGGGGCATCGTCCCTACAGACTCCGCCAGTCTGGGCATTGAGACAGTGGAGACGCTCGCCTCGCGCCTCGAAGGTTATTGGGCGGTGGTCTCACAGGAGACAGGAGTTGCGCCGGTGCAGATTGCCCGTCAAGCCCTGATCGCTCCGGCGCGCTGCTGTCTCAAGAACGTGGGCAGGGTGGGCGCGGCAGGCGAAAGTGGGGAGCGGCCGGGCGCTTGCCCCATTTCGAGCACTGAAGAAGAGCTGGTGGAGGGGGCGTTCGCCGTTCTCCAGGAGCTGTCTCAACGTCTCGTAGATGACTACCGACTGTGAACGCACGCGTCGCCACCGGAGCGCGTTAGGCGCTCTCACACCGCTACGACGCGGGCAACTGCCCCAGTTTTGCCTGGACCTTAACCGGTTGTCCGTCGCGGACCAGGGTCAGGGTGATGGTGTCGCCGGGTTTGCGACCATCTATGATTCTCGAAAGCTGCGAATCATCCTTTAGCGCCGTTCCGTCCATCTCCGTGATGATGTCATTGCGTCTCAGGCCTGCCGAAGCAGCCGGCGAATTCGGGGTGACCGCGCCGACCCACACGCCCTGGGCTTGGCGAACGCCCAGTCTGGATGCGACAGCCGGGGTCAAGAACTGATACTGGATGCCCAGATAGGGATGCACCGCTTTTCCTGTGGACACCAGTTGATCCGCGATCGGCTTCGCTGTGTTCACGGCGATGGCGAACCCAATGCCCTCCGCCTGCACTCCTGACCCCGAATCGCCCGCCACCAGGGTATTGATCCCCACGACCTGACCCGCCAGATTCACGAGCGGCCCGCCGGAATTGCCAGGATTGATCGCCGCATCGGTCTGGATAACATCAAAAAGGAAAGGACCGCCGGTACCACTGATTCCACCTGGCTCCTGTATCGTCCGACCCAAGGCTCCAACAACGCCTGCCGTCACCGTGGGACCACCTGTGAGGCCCAGGGCGTTGCCTATGGCCACGACCCAATCGCCCACTTGAAGCTGGTCGGAATCGCCCAACTCGGCCACAGGCAAATTGGCGCTGTCGATCCGCACCACCGCCAGGTCCGTCTGGGGATCACGCCCCAGCAGCTTGCCCTCAAAGGACTGGCCATCAGGTAGCGAGACGAGGAGCCTCTGGGCTCCCTCCACGACATGGTTGTTGGTCAGGACATATCCCCGGCTATCGTAGATAACGCCTGAGCCCACGCCTGCCGGCACCCTGAACGCCCGGTTGAAGAGGTCCACCTGCACCTGTTCGTTGGTAATCTGCACCACCGCCGGCTTGACGCGCTGCGCCACCAGCCTGACCGCAGCGCTGAAATCACTGGTCAGCGGGGTTGCCGGCCTCGGAGGCGCCGTAGGCTGAGGGCGGGCGCCTGTTGATGTGTTCTGGGCGCTGCTCCCGGGCGCGCCTGCCTCCTCCTGACACGCCGGAACTGAAAGAAGCATCAGTGTGAACGCCAGGACCAACGCGCAATATCGAAAAAGATTCTGCCTTCTCATGCTGACCTCCTGATACCGGAACACTCGCTTCTTCGCTCTGGTAAGATCATTCCGCATTTCCTATTCTGCATTTCGCATTTCCCATGGGAGGCTCTCTGAACCCATCGTACAATCGCGCGCAGCAGGAGTCAAGGACTCGCTGAAGCTGATGCGGCCTTTCGTTACAACCGACAAGTCATTGTCATCGCCATTGACGCGGTGTTAAAATAGCAAGGTTGCAGGTTGTTCGCGATTGGAGGAGACATGATTGCCTCGGCGGAAATGCTGCGCCGGCTGAGCTCGGTCATCCCTATGAAAGAGGCTGGGATCAGTACGGGTGAGCTCATCCAGTTTGTAACCCCGGTGGTGATCTATATCATCTGTTCCGTTATCTTGTTGGCCGTCCTCCCCAAGGAGCGGATAGATTGAACCGGGGTACCGCGGGAGCGCAGGAGGCGCAAACATGAAGAAGTGGGCCTTCGCCACTCTGGTGATGATCGTGGAACTGGTCGTGATGGTCCTGATCTTCCTCGACGTTGTGCCGCTGAAACCGATGCACATCACCGAGGAGGCCGAGTACGCCAAGTTCTTCACGGAGAAGGAAGCGGCCGACGTCAGCGTGGCGGTTGTCCGTTGGCTGGTATACGCCGTGATGGTGATGACGGTGCTATCCACGGCCGTGACGATACTTATGGAGCTGACGCGCTGGGCGCTCAATCGCCGCTGGCGAGAGCATGCTTAGTTTGCGAGGAGGACTTGTGAAAGACGAGGACAGGCAGAGACCCATACGGAGATTCGACCTTCACGAACGTCTTCAACATATCACTCTGCTGGTAGCTATGATACTGCTGGGCATGACTGGCCTCCCCCGCGCCTTCCCGGAGTGGCCCACTGCCCAGTGGTGGATAGCGCTCTTCGGCGGCGTGGAGAAGGCGGGTGTGGCGCACCACTACATCGGGTACCTCCTCGATTTCACCATCTTCTACCACGCCCTGTACCTGGTCTTCCGGTGGGTCGTCGTGGACAAGAAGCCGCCGCTGGCCATGCTGCCCACCCTTAAGGACGCCAAAGACTTCCTCCACTCCGTCCTTTACATCATGGGCTTGCTCAAGAGCGAGCCCAGGTACGGGCGGTTCGGCTACGGTGCGAAGATCGACTACTGGGTGGTCGTGGCGGGCGCGCCTTTGATGGCTCTGAGTGGCATCCTCGTGTACCATGCGGAGGTGGTGGGCCGCTTCTTTCCGCCCCTGTTCATCGCCATACTGGTGGCCTTGCACATCAGTCTGGCGCTCTTCCTGGCCGTTTTCATCATTGTTGTGCACATCTACTATGCGGTGCTGGCGCCGGAGGTGTTCCCGCTGAATACGTCCATCTTCACGGGCGTCCTCTCCCCGGCCAAATACAAGCAGCTTTTCCCTCTGGAGTACCTGCGCATCATGAAGAAGCGAGGTGCCCTGGACCCCGAAGAGGAAGAAGAGATCAAGGATACCCCGTGGTCGGAGTACTTCAAACTGCCCCTGCTTCGGTGGCTGCCCTTCGGGAGTTCAGGAGCGGCGCAGAGCGGCGGCGTGAGGCCGGCGCGGAAGCGGTAGGAAAAACCTAACCCCCTGGCCCCCTTCCCGAAGCGGGAAGGGGGAAATAGGAAACGGGAAGTCCCGCAAAACCGCCGGTTTTGCGGGACTTGCCACATTCCATCCCCACCATCCATGTGCAGGCCGCGGCGGATGCCTGCCTCAGTAATCGAAGACCTCCCCTGTTAGGTAGTCTTTTCGGGGCCCTCCCCAAAAAGAACTGTGCCTCACAACCGTCGAATAATACCGCAGACACAAACGTATGTTTCCGACTATGCTGGGCTTGGCATTCACAACAAACACACGCTGCAGCCCGAAGTGAATTCCATCGAATCCCCTTGGAGGCACCATAAAGGGCCGGCCCGGCTGCCATTCCGGGTCTGCGATGCCGCTCGCCTTGCGCATGATCGGAAGCACGATCCTGTTGATCGTCTCCAAGAGAGGATTCAAGGAAGAGTCAGTGTCCACGAGCAGAATAGCTAACTCAGGCGCAAGCTCTTCCGCCCGCTGGAGGAAATTGCGCACTTGCGCCTCGGGCACCTTGTCCGGCAGCGTTGTCTTGCATTCGATGTAGGCTAGGGCAGGGTCAAACCATGAAAACACGTCAAAGTCGCCGCCACACTTCAACCCCTCGATCTGAACTCCCCATTTTGACGGCCCCGCGAATTCTGCTTCGCATACCTGGGCCACGTATGCTTCGAGCGTGTACCCGAAGGCAGCTCCGCTTTGGGAAAGCTGCCACGCATCGTTCCCCGATCGGTTCGCCATCCCGTTTTCTTCAAGGAATCTCAGACGGTGGCTTAGTTTCGGCTCAGAGCAAATGCGGACAAGGTCTGCTCGTTCAACCAGGCCGGACTTCTCTTCCACCAGCTTGAGCAGCTTTCTAAAGGAGATCTTGCTCATCAACTTGTAGTATTCTTCGCTATCCTTCAATCCCCTATTGCTTGGGAAGATGAGCTTCCTAGGGTCGCCTTCTCCGCCGTACTTGAATCCCCTTCGTCGCAACACAGCTTCAACTTGTCCGCTCGATCCGTGATCCCAAGGAAACATGCCTTCTTCCTCCGTCACTCTGCCAAACCGACATTGGCTGGCAAACCATTGGTGCTCTGCCTCGCCTCTTCCCTCACGCCGCTGCCGGCAGCCGTCCCCACCCGTCTGTCAGGGCTGACCGCGTGATGGCGTCACGCACTTTGACCAACATTTCACGGTTGTAGGCATAGCTGATCTCGGCGCGATACTGAAGCTGGCCAACAACGATCCCGGGGTGCACGCCCACCTTCTTAGCAAACACCTCTATTCGCGCTTTGGAGTAGAGGGGGCGAGTGCGGTCTATGAAGTCCTCCAAAGAATCTTGTGGGACGAGCGCCTGTGCTGCGAACTCGTCCGCCCTCCTTTCAGGCTCCGATTTTGTGTCGGAATGGCGAGCCTTCTGCCCAACCAAATCAATATCCAGCGCTGGGGTAGCGCCGTCCCCGTTTTTCACGTGCGCAATCTCATGCATCAGCGTATGCCAGAAGTAATCTATGCGATCGAACCTTAAGGAGACAACCAGCACCGGCGACCTACGGTCAAGCCAGAAACACGCTCCATCTATGCCAGTCCTTGGCAAGGGCTCGACCACCAGGAATCGTATCCCCGCTTCGGCCAGAACATTGGGAACATGCGCAATGCCAGCTTCGCCGGGGAGAAGGCGGCGGAGCTTATCAACTGCTTTGTCCAGGAGGTCTTTCCTGTAGTCGTTATCAAGAGAAATCCCGCGGGCGAGCTGCCGCACGCGGAATAGCCACGCCGTTTGGGCCGGAGTAAGTGACTCACTTGCCCTTGACCTCCGGGCAGCGTGCGCCGAGAACCTGGGCTCGTCCTCGATGCTGTGTATCTCGAAGAAGCCCAGGACGCCCTTCGTTAGGTCATCGATGTTCTCAGAGCCCTTGATCCACCCTCGACGGACCATCTCCTTCAGCGGCCCTTTGGCGTAAAGTGCGCCGCGTTTTCCAACGAGACCATCCGTGGAATCGATCCGCGAAAGCTGATAGCTGGCTTCGAGATTCAGCCAGAGTTGGGCGCTGGTGCCAAAGGCCGCGCCGAGGCCTTGAGCCGTCTCCGGGGAAATCCCTCTCTTGCCAGAGATAATCTCGTTCACTACTCGCACCGGGCGCCCCAGGATCTCCGCCAGGTCCGTCTGCGTCCAGCCCCGAGCCTCCATTTCGTCCTTCACGAATTCCCCAGGAGGAAAGACTTTCGCCGGCTTTCTATTCTGATTCATGCCCTCTCCTAGTGGTAGTCTTCGATCCCCACGATCTTTACGACGGTACCAGATGCCCTCTTGTCAAGCTCAGCTATCAGGCGATACTGGTCGTTGAGCCTCATGGAGTGTTGGCGCCGTCTTGACCCAGCCAGCTTTTCGAAACGCAGGCCCCTCAAAGCGTAGAAATCTCGCTCATCGGGCGCGTTCCTAATCAGTTGCATCACCTTACGGAATGCGTTGACTATTGCCTCAGCGTATCCTGCGGTAAAGGAGGGGTCTGTCTCCAACTTATCAAGTTCATCGCTCGCGAAGACAACATCCATATTTATCAGCTATATCTTAACTCAGGCCGGAGTAGTTTGTCAATAGTCCTTTTTACACTAAGTGTAATAGTGTATACTGGTACTCTGCAAGAAATCCCAGGGAGGAGATACGGGCGTGGCTTTTCAGCGCACTGGAATCGGGGGAAAGTAAACCCGCGGTATGAAACGGCGGGCGAGGCTCGGATTGCGGGATTCGACCGTTGGGGTTGTCTACGTACCAGCTTCCCGCCCTTAGACACACTGCTGTTATGAGCAGCCATGTATGCGGAATGATGCTGTAAGGGAGGGTGTCAAACCCGTTCAGGTTTGACACCCTCCCCCACCCGAGGGCGCATGTCGCCCCTACCCCGTGGGCAACCTCACCGGCCCGGATTCCCTAGTACCAAGTTGCAGAAGTAGACGTAGCATGTTTTCGGGCCAAACGCCGGTTCTTTCTCTTTCCTCTCCCTCGACGGGAGAGGGTAGGGTGAGGGTGAAACCGGAAAGCCCCCTCACCTTAGTCCTCTCCCGCGGAGGGGAGAGGAAACTTGCGCTCTTCTGCGCAACTAGACACTAGACGGCAGGACCATCGTGGCATGCCCGGGCATGATCACGGTTCCCCGCTGGTTCGTGGCGGTGATCTCGCACTCCACGAGGCGCTCGCCGTTCTCGACGTACTTCCGGGTGATCTTGCCGCGCACCCAGGTGGTGTCGCCCATGAAGTTCATTCCCCGGTACTGGACGTCCATCTTCTTCACCCAGCCCTCGTCGCTGACCCAGTTGGTGAGCAGGTGGCTGGCCCACCCGCCGCGTTGGGAGCCATAGTCGTAGGCGGCGGGCATGCCGATCTCCGTGGCCAGGTAGTTGTCCCAATGGACCCGCTCGACGATCTCGGGCACGCCCGTCTCCGGATTTAGGACGCAGACCGCCGGGGTGCGCCGTCGGTACTCCAGCAGGTACTTGAAGGCGCGGATGTGGGGCGAGCCGGCGCCCATCACCCAGGCCATGCCATCGACCTCGGTCAAGGGGCCTTTGACCACCGGCGTCATTTCATCACCGACCTTCACGTCCTCCCAGTAGCGCGGGTTGGCGCCGCGGATCTCCTCGCGGTCGTAGTCGGCCTCGATAGCTTTCAGCTCCTCCGGCGTGTAGCAGGCTTTCTTGATGCCGGCGTACTTGCCGCGACTCTTGCCCTCGTGTCGTTCGACGCGAAAGCTGGAGAGACGCTGCTTGCCCAACAATTCGCCGTCCTGGTTCCAGAAGTTGACCTGCCTTATCTGGATGAAACAGCGCCCGGCGAACTCGCCGAACTTCTCCACCATGTCAGCGAGATGCCGCTTGCCGGTTATGCGGTCGTTGAGCTTGAGGGGTCGGTACCATTCCCAGTCGTCGCCCGAGTGCAGGCCGTGGACGCCGGGGAGGCCGCTGCCGCGCCGCGTATCCCACGCCCCCCAGAAGAAACTGTAGAGGAAGCCGGGGGGTGCGATGATACCTCCGTAGCGTGTCCGCTTCGCGTACTCCTCGTCCAGGTACAGCGGGTTGGTGTCGCCGATGCCGCGGCAGAAATGCCGTATCTGGTCTTTGCCCGCGTACTCGTTGTAAGGCTCGTTGATGGGGTATTCGACGCCGATCTTTCTTCTCAGCTCCTCGAGGCCCTCTTCCGTGATCTTGCCGTGAGTCGCCATCTGTTTCTCCTTGAATGATGAATCGCCTATGCCGGCTGACACCGGCGCCACGAAGGATGAAAACGCGCTGGTGTCGGTTGACTGCAGTGCACCCTAGAGGGGGCGTGGCGGCCGGGGCTGATGGGACGCTGGCCGGAAGACGCCGATTTCGAGGAACTTCTGGAGGCGGTCAGAGGCGCCAGAAGCGGAGGTTAGATCGAGGACCGCATCCTGGTTGATCCGAGTGTGTTCTCTAGCGCTCCGAACAGTCTCTGCCGCTACATATCACGCCGCGCTTGCCTTCTCCTTGGCCACCGCTTCCACAGAGACTCGCAGCCTGAAGCCGCCGCCCAGCGCCTGAAGGTAGCGGCGCAGGGTATTCAGACTGTAGGCGTCATAGCCACGGTTTTCGATGCGGGCAATCTGCGCCGGGGAGACACCAAGTCGTTCGGCCACCTCGGCCCGGGTCAAACCTGCGGCATGACGAGCTTCAATAAGCTGAAGCCACAAGTCTTTCTTGGCGGACTCCTCTTCGTAGATTCGGCGATTCTCCGGATCGGAGAGGAACTTCGCTTCGTATTCCTCATAGGCCCGTTGGCCCTCCGCAATGTAGTCCCGTTTTGGCCTCATGGCCCTCATCCACCCCCTTCGCGCAGCATGAAAGCATTCATTCGTCGAAGAGCAGTCGCTATCTCGCGGCGAGGCGTCTTCGGCGTCCTCTTCTGAAAACCGTGCAGCAGGACAATTCGTCGGCCCTTGGAAAGGAACTATAGGACTCGGTAAGCGTTTCCAGCGCTTATCTCCCGGAGCTCCCAGACCTTCCCTTCGAGATGACGGACCAGCGGCTCGCTGGCGTTGACGTTTAGCGTCTTGAGCTTTCTGATCGAGTCAATGAGACGGGCCTGAGTCCTGGCATCAAGACCTTCCAGGAACTCTTGGACCGGCTTTCGTCCGCTCTCCTGGACATAGGAAACAATTGACCACTCGTCTCCCGCCATTGTATGCAAGTTAGTATATCATTTATTGCGCAGTGAATTCGATAGGAGCTTTGAAATGATGAATGATGAATGCGGAGTGATGAATGATGATTGCTGATTGACACTCCATACTGTCATCCCGAGTACCCCAGGGTTCCCGGAACCCTGTGCAGAGCAGAGAAACTTGAAGTTTCTGAACAGCGGGTGGTTGAACCGGCTCGTCATTGGTTAGTCTTTGTCCTGCGAGGGAGCTGAGGCCGTTTGCGCCACCATGCCGCAGGGGAGGAAGCTGATTGCTGAAAGCTGTCTGAAATGATGAGTGATGAGTGATGAGTGATGAATGCCTCCTTCCCCTCTCACGCTTGCGCGAAGAAGCCCTTCGCGTCGTTCGCGTCTTCGCGTGAGACCCCCGTCCTATACGCATGTTTCAAGGGCCACGCTGAGGTACAATCGTGCTGAGGCCGTTAGGGACCGATCTCCGGGAGGACTGAACCATAATTGCCGATCGTATCGAAACAGGCCCCTCCGAGGTGCCGGGCAAGCCCGTAATTCGCGGCGCGCGGATCACGGTCGAACTTATCCCTCGCAAGCTCAGCGAGGGAGCGACCACCGAGGAGTTACTGGATGGGTACCCACGGTTGACCCGGGAAGATATCCAGGCCGCCCTCGCCTGTGCCGCGGGCTCGCTGGCGCACGAAACCATTGTAGTGCAGCGGGCGGTACCAGACCGGGCCGAGGGGCATAAGGGTGCCTGCCAAGCGGTTTTGGGTAATGCAGCGAGCCCCTTCCCGACTGGGAAGGGGCCCACTCGTAAGAAATGAGGCCCGCGCGGCGTCTGAGCTACGGCACCAGGGTGCCCGGCTCCGTCAGGTAAATGTTGTACCCCCGGAAAAGCTCCACATTCGGGAAACCGAACCCGGGCTTTGCCATGCCATAGCCCGTCTGCGAATCGAAATTGTACAGCGCCGTCCACTTTCCCGATAAGCTGTTCAGATAGACGCTCACCGGCTGAGTCGGCAGCAGAGACAGGGTTGTGTATCCGATGAGGTTCCAGTCCGCCTCCAGAGAGTAGGTCGGCAGCGGCTCCAAGGGGTCCACAGGCTTGTAGCTCAAGGCTACGGTGGTGGCTGTGGTTGTCTTCACCCAGTAGGCAAGGCCGGGCTTGAGGTCGGTCAGGCTCCCGCTCCAAGCCCCACCAGCGAAGGTCGCCACCTGCCATGTCCCGCCAGAGTACGTGTAGACTTTGTCCACCGTGCCGACGCCCGCGAGGATGCCGGATACGCTGCTGTCTGCCACGGCTTTGGGGATGGAAATGAGATTCCAGCCTTCGGCGAGACGAATTCGATCGGTGGGCGGCGTCGGTGTAGGTGTCGGCGTCCGCGTTGGTATGGGCGTCCGAGTGGGCGTTGGCGGGAAGCCTCCCCCTCCGCCGGGGAGGGGTGGGGTCGCAGTGGGTGTCCAGGGTGGGGGCTGCGGCGTGGCCGTCGGGGAAGGGGTGGCAGTGACGCCCACCCAAAAGGATTGGCCGCTCGCGCTGCCGAAGC
The DNA here is from genome assembly GCA_016190665.1 of Chloroflexota bacterium. GTDB lineage: Bacteria > Chloroflexota > Dehalococcoidia > JACPQD01 > JACPQD01 > JACPQD01. Next base: position 44,654 of record JACPQD010000068.1, on the reverse strand, counting down.
CCTGCGAGTTGTGCGCCCACACCCACCATCTGTACTGTTTGCCCCAAGCCAGGATTCCAGAGGGTATCGTGTAGCTCTGTCCGGCCGCCCAGGCATTAACGGAGGTATTGTCGATCTGGATGTTGTAGTAGTCTACGCAATAGCTGCTTGGCGCTGCCGCCCAAGCTAAACTGGGCGTAGTCGTGCTGACGCTGCCACCGTCGGGCGGTGCCAACAATGTGGGCGCTGGCGGCACGGTAGACGGGACGCACGGCGTTGGAGTGGCGGTGGCGGGCACGCGAGTAGGCGTAGGGGTGAAAGTCGGCGTGGGTGTAGCGGTTCGTGTTGGGGTGAAGGTAGGAGCAGGTGTTGGCGTTGGAGTCGAAGGCACCGGGACCACGACTGAGTTGTAATAACGTACCTCGTCCATGTCGCCTCTAAACGACTCCTGATTGTGGACACTGCCGAAAGTGGAGCCCAGGTATAAAGTCGAGACGCCGCTATTTATGCCGCCGATTGGTAGGGTACGCGTGGCCCCCCGTTGTTCCTTTTGATCATAGAATTTAACGTTGAGACCGTCAAAGGACACCCCGATGAACGTCCATTGTCCTTGGGCGAGCATCCCACCCTCACTCATCGCACTGCTACTCCCGCCGCTCGACCAAACCATAAGCTCCACTTTGTCGCTACGTTGGTTGAGTGCCCATCGCTCTCCAACGTTCGATTCCCCCTGTGTACCGATTGCTATGACCTCCGGAGAAGCGCTGGGGCGCACCCAAGCGCTGAAAGTGAAGGTGTTGGATTGCAGAGAGGATGATGCATTGATTCTAACACCGGCGGCGCGCTCGCCTCCGAAGTGCACCCCGCCGCCCCTGATCCCGGTTGTCCAGGTGGCGCTCACAAGCTGCGCGGTGTTGCCGTTATCCGATAGATCAGCCGAAGTTGACCCTGAGCCTTCGTCGAAGTTCCACGAGCCCACGAGGCCCGGGTTCCCGGGGAATGGCGAGACGGTGATCATGTTTGGCTTGGTCACCGTCTTTGAGCCGCAAGGCCCTGAAACAGTCAGGCTGACCGTATAGCTTCCGGGGTTCTGGTAGATGTGATTGGTGCTGGGATCAGCGCTTGAACCTCCGTCTCCAAAATCCCAGCGCCAGTTGCTGATCCCCGGACTTGGGTTGCGATGAGCAAACCGGACGGTCAGAGGAGCCGGGCCGCTGGTCGCCGATTCTGCCACAAAGTCGACATCACAGGCGCCGATGACAGGGGTCGCTTGGACTGTGAAGCTTCTTGTGGGAGGAGCGTCCCCTTCCGCCCCGTCCGTCTTTATGGAGCGGACTTGCCAGCGCCATGACCCAGCACGGTCGGCGGCAAAGGAGTAGCCAGTAGCATTAACGCGAAGCCACTGACCCACCCCCGGCGCGGAATCGTTCCAAGCTTCGAACTTGTACTGGCTTGCCCCGGTGTTCGACCACGAGAAGGCGATCGTCTGGCCGACTTGGAAAGAGGCACCATCGGACGGATTGAGAAGGGTGGGGATGCCCGGCTGGGGCTGAGGGACAGGGGCCGGTGCTGGCCCCGGGGCGGGGGCCGAAATGCTCGGCTCAATCCTGAATCTTCGCACCGACCAGTTAGGACTCAGGGGGTTTGCCGTTCGGACGCCCCAATACAGGTCCGTGTTATCGTAAGCATTAATGGTCTCGGTGCGCGACGTGCCCCCTTCACCCATATCGATCAGTGTTGCGCCGCCGGAGTCCATTGTTGCGACGTTCTTCACGCGGAAGGTATACCCGCTGAAGGTACAGCCGCTGGAGGGATTCCAGGAGAAAGTAACCGTTCGACTGCTGGAGACATAGCCGTCCGAAGGGCTGTTGAGGGAAGGGCCGGGACAGTTGGAGGGGGGTGGAGGACTGGCTCCGTTGCCGTCGGCTCCGTACTGAGAAGTGTAGGTATCGTAGATGCTCAGGATGGTTGTGAGGTTACCATCAGGTGCGTAAGTGTGGAACACATCGACCAAGAACTGCCGTGGATTCCCAACATCGTTCCAAGCTGAGGTGTAATTTGGATCGTGCTTCAGAAAATAGCCGTAGTCAAGCCATGCACTGCGGGCATCGCTATACGAGCGAAACCAGTGGCTAGCAGAAGACCACCAGTTGGCAGCGGTTGTATAGGGCGAGTTGACTACATCCGAGGGCGGGTTATGCCAGTCGTTCGTAATATTGAAGAAACTGTTGTAGCTGCGGGTGGTGCTCCAGCCACTCTCCAGCGCTCCCTGCGCCAGTTGCACCGAAACGGGAACTCCGTACAGCTGGTACTGTTCCTTTGAGTATGGCAGAAACGCGGCGATGAAGTCACTCGTGCCGTTAGGAATGATTGACGGCGAATACGGCGTGACGCTTGCCCTACCGGTTCCCAACAGCACGGTCGCCTGCAAGAGAAAGACCAGGGTAACGGCAGAGAGGGCCCCAGCAATGCCGACTGGGCGTGCTCGTCTCGTGGCTGCACCTCCGTTCTCGAACGCCCGTCACTTCGGGCCGCTTTCGCCACCACCTCCCTTCATCATCCGCCTCATGGCCGTGGCTTTATGAAAACGACTATCAGTCTACCCCCCCCCCCGCAAATTTGTCAATAGTTTTCGGGCCAATTTTCTACTATTTTCGCCAATTGTTGTCCACCATTTGGCGGGCGGATTGCCCGCTCGCGGCAGGCGCCTGCTTCTCTTCGGAAGGCCGCCGGCAGGGAATGGCCGCCGGAGCGCCAGCCGCGCCGGTCTGATACCTTCGCCTCTCTGGAAATGGTATAATCTCGTAAGCAAGACGCCAGTGCTGGTGGCTCAGGTCGCGGTTTTCCCGACGCATCCCGATTTCATCGGGAGAAAGTCGGAGCATGTCGACTGCAACCGCCCCAAGGCCGTGGCTGTTCGTTTGAATTCGTAACCATACAGCGAAAGCGCCGTCAGGGCCATGAGATACGACGTTCGATTCAAACCGAAAGCAGTGGCGGATATGGAGGGCCTGCCATCGCGCACGCGAGTCCGAGTCCTTGCGAGGATTGAGGAAATGAGCAACGATTTGAAGGGAGATGTGAAGCGACTCACGGACTTCTCCCCTGAGTATCGCTTGCGTGTTACAGACTACAGGGTATTGTTTGACGTTGAAGGAGAAATGGTCATCATCTATCGAATTCGTCATCGGGGTACCGCGTACCGATGAATGGAGGATCAGCGACATGGCTACATTGCATGCCCAGATAATCAAGAAGGGCGGGAAGAACCAGTATGCCGTCCTGCCCTATGAGGAGTTCTTGAAGGTTCAGGAGCAACTCGAACAGTTCGAGGACCTTCGGACTCTTCGAGAAGCTAAGGAAGCTGAAAAGGACGCCCCGACCATCGGAATAGATGAGCTGAAGAAGAAAATGGGAAAGCGACCAGGCCGCTCCAGCCGCTAACGCGCGCGCGGGCTTAATTCCTTTGCCCACATGGATGGAAAGGATTGACATGATAAAGTTTGTCTCAATCCTGTTCATCCTGGATATCGATGTGAAAGTCATTCAGCCATGAAACCTAGATTCCTGCTTTGCGTCGATAACCGGGGCTACGAAGCCTCGCTGGAACTGCGGAAACTCTACGAAACGATTCCGGACAAGGAGACTGAGCGCCACCATCAGGTGAGAATCATCGATGAGTCCGGAGAGGACTACCTTTATCCGGCAGAGTTCTTTGCGCCCGTCAGACTCCCGACCCAAACGAGGAGCAGGATTCTCGAGAAGGTAGCTTAGGACTTTCCCCCTTTTCTAACATGGATGAACAGGATTCACAGGATAACGTAGAGAGTGAACGGAACCACGAAATACACGAACCACACGAAACGGGTAGTTCTCTCACATCGATGAGCAGGATTGACAGGACCAAGTATTCCTCCGACCTTAATCCTGTCTATCCTGTATATCCATGTTAAAGTCATTCCCATTTTTCGTGTATTTCGTGTGGTTCGTGGTTAATATCGTCCCCGAGTATTGGAGCAACTTCGCAAATGAATAACCAGAACCGGGCAGTTCTCTCACATCGATGAGCAGGATTGACAGGACCAAGTATTCCTTCGACCCTAATCCTGTCCATCCTGTATATCGATGTTAAAGTCATTCCCATTTTTCGTGTATTTCGTGTGGTTCGTGGTTAATACCTTTAATAGAGACAGGTAAATGGCTGAACAACACGGTCTCTTGATGCTGATCGACGGCCATGCGCTGGTGCACCGCGCTTACCACGCCTTGCCGCCGCTCACGGTGCCCCGGACCGGTGAGATCGTAAACGCCGTCTACGGGTTCGCCAGCATGCTGCTGAAGACGCTCGGCGACCTCAAGCCCACCCACGGGGCGGTGGCCTTCGACCGGCCGGCGCCCACCTTTCGCCATACTGAGTTCGAGGCCTATAAGGCGCACCGTCCCGCCGCTCCCGACGACCTGGTAACCCAGTTCGGAAGGGTGCGCGAGCTGGTCCAGGCCTTCAACATCCCGATCTTCGAGATCGACGGCTTCGAGGCCGATGATGTCATAGGTACGCTCTGCCGCCAGGCGGCGGCTCAGGGCGTCGACACTATCATCGTCACCGGCGACGCCGATGCGTTCCAGTTGATCTCGCCCCACGTTCGTGTGCTGACCTCCAAGGGTCGCTTCGGGGAGACAGTAGTCTACGACGAAGCGGCGGTGCTTGAGCGATACGGCCTCGCGCCGCAGCAGATCGCCGACCTCAAGGGGCTGAAGGGGGATCCCTCGGACAACATCCCTGGCGTGCCCGGCATCGGCGAGAAGACGGCCACCAAGCTTTTGCAGCAGTTCGGCAGCGTCGAGGGCATCTATGACCATCTCGATGAAGTGATGCCCGTTAAGCTGCGGGAGCTTCTGCGAGAAAAGGAGGACGTCGCGCGGCAGAGCAAACGGCTGGCCACCATCGTCACCGATGTCCCTATGACGCTCGATCTGGAAGCCTCCCACCTGAGTAACCACTACGACCGCGGCCGCGTGGTCCAGTTGTTCCGCGAGCTGGAGTTCAACACCCTGGTCAATAAGCTGCCGGGGACGGCCGCCCCGACGGAGCGAATCGGGACTCAATTGACGCTGCTGGACATGGGCCCGGGGCCAGCGGCCCCGACGGTGGCGCCCGCCACGGAGAGGGACTACCGGACGGTCGTCTCGCCGGAAGCCCTCGACGCCATGATCGCCGAGCTTTCCGCCAGCGGAGGCTTCGCGGTCGATACGGAGACCACCGGCCTGGACCCCATGCGCGTGGAGTTGGTCGGCCTTTCCTTCGCTGCCGTGCCGGGGGTGGCTTATTACGTGCCCGTCGGCCATAGGTCGGGGACACAACTGTCCCTGGCGCAGGTGCTGGACAAGGTACGCCCTTTGCTGGCCGACGCTGCCGTCCCTAAGGTCGCCCACAACGGTAACTACGATATGACGCTCCTCAGCAACTACGGCGCGGAGATCAATAATCTCAGCTTCGACACGATGGTGGCGGCCCACCTTCTGGGCGAGAAGTCGCTGGGCTTGAAGGCCCTAGCCTTCGGGCGCTTTGGAGTTGAGATGCCCGCTATCGACGGTCTGCTGAAGAAGGCGGGGAAGTCGGGCACCATGGCCGACCTGGAAATTACCGAAGTGGCCGACTATTCCTGCACCGACGCCGACATGACCCTTCAGCTCAAACGTGTCTTTGAACCGATGCTGAAGAAGGGCGACCTCTGGGACCTCTTCTCCGGGGTGGAGATGCCCCTGGTGCCCGTCCTGGTGCGCATGCAGACCAACGGCATCGCTATCGATGTCGGAGTGCTCCGCCGGATGTCCCGTGAGCTGGGCGAGGAGATGCAGCGGCTGGAGCTTGAGATCTACAACAGCGTCGGGCATATGTTCAACATCAACTCCACGCAGCAACTGGGGGCGGTGCTTTTCGGCGAGCTGAGGCTCCCCGGTGGCCGCCGCACGCAGACCGGCTACTCCACCGAGGCTTCGATTCTGGAGTCCCTTCGCGACACGCACCCGGTGGTGGCCCACGTTCTTGATTTCCGCCAGATAGCGAAGCTGAAATCGACCTATCTGGACGCCTTCCCGGGCCTGATTAACCCGAAGACGGGCCGGCTGCACACCAGCTTTAACCAGACGGGCACGGCGACAGGCCGCCTGTCCAGCAGCGAGCCCAACCTCCAGAACATCCCCATCCGGACGGAGCTGGGCCGCCGCGTGAGACGCGCCTTCGTGGCCCGCCTCATCGAGGACGGCAAGGAGACGCCTTCCGTGCTCCTCGCCAGCGACTACTCGCAGATCGACCTGAGGGCCTTGGCGCACCTGTCCCAGGACCCGAACCTGCTGGCCGCCTTCGCCAACGACGAGGATATCCACGCTGCCACTGCCGCTCAGGTCTTCGGTGTCCCCATCGACCAGGTAACGCCGGATATGCGACGCGTAGCCAAGACGGTGAACTTCGGCGTCATCTACGGCATGGGAGACTACGGCCTCTCGCAGGGCACCGACCTCTCGCGCGAAGATGCCAGGGCATTCATCGACGCCTATTTCGAGAAGTACAAAGGCGTAAGGGCGTACCTCGACGCGACCAAGCGCCAGGCCAGCGAGTTGGGGTATGTCAAGACGGTGCTGGGGCGCAAACGCTTCATCCCCGAAATACAGTCCACCAACCGGCAGATAAGGGCGGCGGCGGAACGCATGGCCATCAACATGCCCGTGCAGGGCACCTCGGCGGACATCGTGAAGCTGGCCATGATCGATATGCAGCGGGAGATGGACCACCGCACCCTGCGCAGCAAGATGGTCCTTCAGATACACGACGAGCTTCTCTTCGAGGTACCCCAGGACGAGCTGGCCGAGATGACCGCGCTGGCCAAAGAGAGGATGCCCAAGGCCCTGGAGCTGAGCGTCCCCTTGAAGGTGGATACCAAGGTGGGGCGTAACTGGGCGGAGATGGAGTAGCGCGAATAACCAGGATACAAGATATAGATACAAGGTACAATAACCAGGACACAAGATACAATAACCGAGGAAAGCGCGAATTATTGAGCCGTCTGGTGTTGGTTTCTTGGTTATTGGTCATTGTTGAACTATGATACCCAAAATGGGTACAATGATACCCGAAATGGGTAATCTGACGAACGCACATCTACATAGAGGTCTCTTCGGCAAGACCCGGCAGGCGGTCCTGGCCCTTCTCTACGGGCAGGCGGACCGTTCCTTCTACACCAGGCAGATACTCGATGCGGTGAAAACGGGCCGGGGAACGGTGCAGCGGGAGCTGAAGAGCCTGGCGGAGACAGGCGTCATCATCCGCGAAGCCCAGGGGAAGCAAGTCTACTACCGCGCGAACGAGAGCTCCCCTATCTACCCGGAGCTTAAGGGGATTGTGGCGAAGACCTTCGGCCTGGCCGACGTGCTCCGTGAAGCCCTGGCGCCATTCAACGAGAGAATAGCCTGCGCCTTCGTTTATGGCAGCACGGCGAAGGGAGAGGCGGTCGCCTCGAGCGACATCGACCTTCTGGTAGTGGGCAACGCGGACGAGATGGCCCTCCACAGGGCCCTTTCGGGCGTGGAAGACAGGCTGGCCAGGCCCGTCAACTACACGCTCATGAACGAGGCCGAATTTCGCCAGCGAAGCGCAGAGAATGGAGGCTTCTTGGCCCGCGTCCTTTCAGGCCCGAAGATCATGATTCTGGGTCGTTTAGATGACCTACGATGAGCTGCTGAAGGCGCGGCGAATTCACCAGGAAAAGGTGTCTGTTGAGGAAGTCGAGCATGCCATCCGTCGCGCGGAGCGGGACCTGAAATCGGCCCGAGTGATGATGGCAGAGGACCGGGATTGGGGCTTTGCCATAGCTTATGATGCCGTGTTGCAGGCTTCCCGGGCCTTTATGTTCGCGCAAGGATTCCGTACGGCCAGCAACGAAAGCGATAAAAAACGTTAGCTTTCATGCGGGTGGCTATGGGGAAAGACCTTGAAGACCTCATGACCTACTTCGACAGAATGCGCAACAAGCGCCACCGTGCCATCTACGAGACGGCGGGTCTGATCACCCAGACCGAGGCCCGCAACATCCTCGAACAAGCTGAAGCCTTTGTGGCCATGATTCGCGAAAAGCTGACGAAGGGAACCGATGCCGAGGCGTGATCTCACGGGCGGAACTCGGCGGAGATGGAGTGGCGATCCCTGGGCCAGAGCATGCGAATTGACAGGAGCTACTGCGACGGGTTAGAATCAGGCGGATTTCTGTCAAAGGAGGAGGCTGGACGTGGCGGCAAAGGTAGTCAGCATCCTCAACCTGAAGGGCGGCGTGGGCAAGAGCACCATTGCCATGATGTTGGCCGAGTATATGGCCTTTGTGCATGGCAAGAAGGTGCTGGTTATCGACCTTGATTCGCAAGCGAATCTCACAGCAGCGATGGTCAGAGGACTACATATTCAAGAGGAGTTGGTGCCAAAGGGATATACCATCTACAAGTTCTTCAGGGATCTTCTGGATGGCGAAAAGAGGGTCATTACTGACTATGTTTGTCCGAACTGTCAGTGGGTTTCTAATATAGATAGGAGTGGCAGTGCAATATGTCTAGACATGGTGGTTTCTTGCGCCGAGCTTGCTTTCCTGGACGATGAGCTGCTGAAGATGTGGGAGGGAGGGAAGCCCTTTCCGGGGGGCCTTCGTTTTGCCCTGAGAGAGGCGTTGCTGCCGGCCCTACCCCAATATCACGCAATAATAATCGACTGCCCCCCTGTCCTGTCCCTACCCACCACAGCAGCTATGGTGGCTAGCGACTATTATGTCTGCCCGGTTATTCCGGAGCGCCTCTCCATTGTAGGCGTCGACCTTACGAAGGACAGGGTGGCGAGGATCAAGAGAGATGATCTCGCTGTGACTGTAGACTTTGCGGGCAGCATCATAAACAAATTCATGCGTCGGACCACTCATCTGAGGGAAACGAACCTGCTTAATGCCGTAAGATGGAAGGACATCGATCCGTATCGAATTGACCAGTATCGCCCTGTCGATTACTGGATACCAGATGCCGAGGCGCTCCGCAGGCTGTCCCAGTGGGAGGTTGAGATTGATGAACCACGGTGGGTTTATGGACCGACGTACCCATATTTTGACACTCCATCCCGTAAGTGGGGTGGTTGGGCTCGAGCAGAAGCGACGAACCCTGATGGGTATGCTATTGACAGAAGCACTGAGGAAGGCAAGAAATACTTGGTCTCCCGAAGGCTTGGCGCGCTAGTCCAGGAATTTATGGAGAAGACCGGAATCTCTGGCTGAGGCAAGGCGGATATGACCACGAGAGCAGATGGGTTGAGTTCGATGGAGAAGGATGCCCTGGTGCAGGCCCTGGTGGCAAAGTTCCGGGAAGAACCGGACACGGTGCAAAGCATTCTTCCCGAGGCCGCTGAAATATTGCAGCGAGTTGCGCCGCGCCGGGGGTCATCTGAGCATCCTCTTCCCACGTTGACGGAAAGGGAAAAAGAGGAGCGGCTTCGGAGCCTTCAAGCCAAGGTGGCGCTGATGAACAGGAACCGGAAAGCCTTCTCTCCTGAGGCGGCTGTGGAGGCACTGGAGGACGCTGCTGCCTTGGCCGAGGCGTCCATTACTGGCCTCTCCGCAATGAAACGAGAAGACCTTATCAGGCTGGTCCAGATAGCTACCGGGTTCCCTTTTAGCAAGAAGGGCAAGCCTGCCCAGTGGATTCGCCGGGAAGGAGAGCCGGCCCGGGCGGTCAACCTGCTCCGTGGCGTCCGCCTGTATCTTACCTGGGACAAGAAGCTGATAAGAGTCGAGGTGGAGCCCAGGAAACTGGCCCAGGCAGAAAAGGCGATGAAATTCGTCGGCATGGGTCAGGACACTGCAGGCGACGTAGCCGAACGTCACGACGAGTACCTGGCGGGAGCCATAGTCTAATGCCGAATACGGTCCTGATCGACACTTCTGCTTTGTATGCTATGGTTTCCCGCTCCGATCGCTATCATGAGAGGGCGCGGCTGCTTTACCAGGCCCTCATTGACAGAGAGGACGAACTCCTCACCACATCCTATACCCTCGTAGAGAGTGCCGCTCTCATTGTCCATCGCCTGGGCTTTATCCCCTTCCAAGCCTTGGTGGATTCTATCCAGCCTGCGGTCAGGATTGTCTGGGTCGACCGTCTCGTTCACTCGCTAGCCTGGGAGAAGATGGTGGCTCGAAAGGGAAACGGGCTGAGCCTCGTGGACTGGACGACAGCGGTTGTCGCTCAGAAATACAATGCGTTGGTCTTTGCTTTCGATGAGGATTTTGACCGGGAGGGCCTTCCGGTCATCAGATAGGTTGTGCCTGAGCTTCCAGAGGTAGAAACCATCCGCCGCGATCTGGCGCCGACCCTTGTGGGGCGGCGCTTTGTCAGCGTGGAACTGCTCTGGCCGGGGATCGTGCGCCAGCCTACCGCTGAAGAGCTCGAGCGCCGTCTTCCCGGCCAGACCATTGCCGAAGTGGCCCGGCGCGGCAAGTACCTTCTCTTCCGGCTGGAGAGCGGCGAGACCCTGCTGGCCCACCTGAAGATGAGCGGCTCGCTCGTGCTGAGAGACACTGCCGAGGCCGCCAGCCCTTATCTTCGCGCCGTCCTTACCCTCGATGACGGCCGCCGGCTCGGCTTCTACGACCCGCGCAAGTTTGGTCGCTTGTGGCTGGTGGCGGATGAGAACGAGGTCGTCGGGAAGCTCGGCCCGGAGCCTCTGGAGCCCGAGTTCACGCCCCAGGAGCTGTACACGCGCCTGTTGCGCCACGGGACGCCCATCAAAGCGCTGCTCTGCGACCAGAACTTCCTGGCTGGAATAGGCAACATCTACGCCGACGAAGCTCTCTTCTACGCCGGTATCCATCCGCTGCGACTTGCCCGGGAGATGCAGCCCTGGGAGGCGGACCGGTTGCACTGCGCCATAAGGATCTCGCTGGAGCGGGCGCTGGCCAACCGGGGCACCACTTTCAGCAGGTACCGCGACGCCTACGGCGAGCCGGGACGCCACTGGGAGGCGCTGCTCGTGCCGCGGCGGCCGGGAGCTCCCTGCACGCGCTGCGGTACGTCCATCCAGCGTATCCGTCTCAGAGGGAGAGGGACCTACTTCTGCCCGGACTGTCAAGGCTAGAGGTGTTGACGCCCGTGACGGCTTTGTGTAGAATGCGGACGAGGCGATTGATCGCGGGATAGCGTCCTCTTATGGGACTGGCTCAGTGTTTGGTCAGCACGGCAAGCGCTAGACAGCGAAGGAGGCAAGAGATGGCGACTAACAAGGTATCATTGGTAATTGTCTGGCTCCTGGTTCCTGGCTTAATCCTGGCTGGGTGTGCTCCCGCGGCGGCCCCGTCGGCAGTTCCCAAGCCTACGACCGCGCCCCCCCCTGCGGCCGCCACTCCCGCCCCGAAGCCGGCGGCTTCGCCAGAGGCCAAACCCATCCCGACTTCAGTCGGGACGCCGGCCACGACATCTAAGCCGGCAGGGGCGCAACCGAAAGCCGGGGGCATTATGACCATCTCTACGCGGTCGGAACCGCCCAGCTTCGATATGCACACGGAGAGTTCAGCTATAGTCCAGTTCCCCGTCGGCCCCGCCTACAGCGGCCTGATCCAATTCGATTCTCTAAACCCGGGCAAAATAGTTCCCGACCTTGCGGAGAAGTGGACGGTGAGTCCGGATGGCCTCGTTTACACCTTCAATCTGAGGAAAGGCGTGAAGTGGCACGACGGAAATCCTTTCACCACTGCGGATGTCCTCTTAAGCCTTGAGAGGCTGAAGAAACATGCCACGTCAGGTTCGGGTCTGGTGCCTGTGAATACCATCGAGGCGCCGGATGATTCCACAGTCAAGGTCACCCTGCGCTACTCCACGTCCGTGTTCATCAATTTCCTGGCGATCGCCTGGTCAGCCATGATGCCCAAGCACATCATTGACAGAAAGGGCAACATGAAGAATGACATTGTCGGAACGGGTGGGTTCAAGCTCAAGCAGTTCAGCCGAGGCTCCTTTCTGGAGCTGGAGAGGAATAAGGACTACTACGTCCCTGGGCTTCCCTACTTGGATGGGCTGCGCACCTACTTCATCGCGGATCAAGCGACAGCGCTGGCCGGATTGAGGACGGGCCAGGTGCATTTCATCAGGACGCCCCTCAGTGATGCCGCGGCGGCCACGGTTAAGGAGACGTACAAGGAGGCCAGCGCCGGGCAGGTAAGGAACTCCCAATGGCGGGCGATCTACCTGCCCGTCGATAAAGCGCCGTGGACAGATATCCGCGTGCGCAAGGCCGTTTACCTGGCCGTAGACCGGCAGAACTCCATCAAAGTGACCATGGGGGGTCAGGCCGAGCTGGGCAGCCAAATCCCGGAGATCATCGGGGGCATCCCGGTGGGAGAACTGCTCAAGAGGCCGGGTTACCGGCAGCCCAAGGACGCGGACGTCGCCGAGGCGAAGAAGCTCCTGGCGGAAGCTGGCTTTCCAAGCGGCTTCAAGACCTCAACGCTTTACCGGAAAGGAACGGAGTACGAGAGCGCGGCCCTCTTCTTCCGGGACCAGATGGCCAAGATTGGCATCGACGTTTCTATCAAGACGGTGGATGACGCCACCTTCTACGATATCCGCGACAAGCGCAACTACGATACCTTCACCCACCGGCGTCCCGTGTCTGTGCTCGACGCTGATGATATCCTGATGCGCGAGTATCGGACGGGCGGCAACGACAACTGGAGCAACATCAGCGACCCGGAGCTGGACAAGCTGATAGACGCTCAATCGAAGGAGCAGGACCCGGAGAAGCGGCAGAAACTGGTGCGCGAGGCTAACGAGAAGATCGAGTCGCTTTACATCTCTATTACGCTGTGCTGGGGTGGGTACTGGCGGGCCTGGAACAATAAGGTGAAGGACTACAAGCTGCCCAACGCTCAGTACGATGACGAGAAGTTCACTCATGTCTGGCTAGGGAGTTAACCACGGGTTATCGCCGCCCCGCATAAGGGCACGGCGCTCCGTCCCTTACCCGCAGCGCGCCGACACCGGCGGGGCGCTCCGCTGCGCAAGGGGTGCGCTTGATCAGCCCTTGGGCCGGTGCTGGCCTTTGGCCTGGTCTGGACGCGATTCGAAAGGGAGATTGAGAATGCAAGCATGGCAGCTCACACCATGGCCGGAATTGGACTTGGTGCTCCGCCTTCTTCTGGCTGCCGTCATTGGCGGGATCATAGGCTATGAGAGGGAGCTAGCCCACAAGCCAGCCGGTTTGCGCACCCACTCGCTTGTCTGCGTGGGCGCGTGCCTGTTCACCATTGCATCGGCGACAGGCTTTGGCCCTGGCACGGACCCATCCCGGATCTCCGCGGGCATAGTGGTAGGGATCGGGTTCTTGGGGGCGGGGACGATCATGCGGGAAGAGCGTGCCGTCATAGGGTTGACGACAGCGGCCACGGTTTGGGCTGTCTCAGCTATCGGTCTGGCCGTGGGGGCCGGCCTCTATTTCCTGGCCATTGCGACCGCGCTGATTGTGTATGTGGCGCTCCGCTTCCCCAGGCATCCCGGAGGGTGATCGGACGGGGGACGGCGATTTTGAGTCGCCTAGCCCGTCCGCAGTCGCGGGTCCAGGACGTCTCGCAAGGCATCTCCCAGCATGTTGAAGCCGAAGACAGCGAAACTGATGGCGATGCCGGGGAAGATGGCCATCCAGGGGGCGCTCTCCGCATAGCGCCGCGCTGCGCCGGAGAGCATGCCTCCCCAGGTGGGCGTTGGCGGCGGAGTGCCGACCCCGAGGAAATTCAGCGAGGCCTCGATAACTATCGCCCAGCCCACCGAAGCCGTCGCCAGAACGATGAAAGGCGCCACACATTGAGGCAGCAGGTGGCGGAGGATAATGCGCAGGTCGCTGCATCCAATGGCCCGCGCGGCCTCGATGTATTGATTCTCCTTGGCGGATAGCGCGGTGGAGCGGATGACTCGCGTGCCCTGCGGGATCAAGACCACGCTCAGGGCCGCCATTACGTTGTTGGTGGAGGCGCCCATCATCGCCACGATGGCGATGGCGAGCACCAGGGCGGGGAAGGCCATGATGCTATCGATAACGCGCTGCACCACCGTATCGAAGGTCCTGCCAAAGTAGGCGCTGGTCACCCCCAGCATGGCGCCTATGGAGCTGCCTATCAGCACCGAAAACGCCCCGACATAGAGAGAGACCCGCGAGCCCCAGATTAGCCGGCTCAGCAGGTCTCTTCCCACGTTGTCCGTCCCCAGCAGGAACTCGGCGCCCGGAGGCGTGAACTGTTTGCCCCGGTATATGAATATGGGGTCGTGAGGAGAGATAAACGGCGCGAAAAGCGCGGCGAATACGACCAGCAGCACGAGAAAGCCTCCGGCCGCTCCCAGAGGCTTGCGACGGGTAAACCTCGAGAGGGCGGCCCAAGCGCTTACCCGTCGTCTCAGGTCAGATCGGGTCATACCAAGAGCTGTCTCACGTCTCATGACCGGCAAGTCCGATAAGTCCGACTAGGCTCAACTATAACGGATGCGCGGGTCAAACCAGGCGTAGATGAGATCAACCAGCAGGTTGATGAGAAGGAACCAGATGGCCATCAGCAGGATGATGGTCTGCACCATTGGATAGTCTCTGAAAACCACGGAGTTGATCAGTGCCCTGCCGATTCCAGGCAGGGCAAAGATGGACTCCATGATCACCGTGCCCCCCAAGAGGGTCCCAAACTGAAACCCGCTGATGGTGATCACCGGCAATAAAGCGTTCTTCAGCGCGTGACGGCTGACCACAACCCCCTCGCGCAGACCCTTCGCCCAGGCAGTCCTTATGTAATCGTGGCGAAGGACTTCCAGCATGGTGGAGCGGGTCATGCGCGCCACCACCGCGGCGAAGAAGTAGCCCAGGGCGACGGCAGGGAAAATGAGCTGTTGGATATTCTGCAGGGGGTTCTCCAGCAGGGAGACGAAGCCCATGGGAGGTATCCAGCGGAAAGCCAGAATGAGGCCGAGCATGATTATGCTCGCTGTCCAGAAAGTCGGCATGGTCAGCCCACCGATGCTCACCACGCGGAAGAGGTAGTCCGCCCACGTGTCCTGTCTGATAGCAGAGATAACTCCGGAAGGGATGGCGATGACGAGAGAGAAGAACAGGGTGAGCATAGCGAGCTCTATGGTGAGGGGCAGCTTCTCGCTTAACTCCTCCCGGACAGGCCTCTGGCTGACCAATGAGTCCCCCAGGTCGAAGCGCAGAAGGCCGCCAACCCAGGTGAGATACTGCAGGTAAAGCGGCCTGTCCAGTCCGAGGCTGCGGCGAAGGTCGTTGAGCTGCTGCTCCGTGAAGGAGCCTTCGCCCTCGGGACCGGCAAGGATGTATATCGCCACATCACCGGGCGCTATCCGCATGATGAGGAAGATCAGGATGGAAACCAGCGCCAGGACCGGTACGAATAGGAGCAACCGCTTGGCAATGTATTGTCTCACGCTTTCCCCTACCGGGAAAAGGGGGCGAGGCGCGATTGCCGCGCCTCGCCCCCTCAACGCCTATTTGCTGAGCCAGATATAGTCGAACTCCAGGTTCTGGCGCAATACGGCCATCCCGTTCCAGCCCTTTACTGTCGGCCACGCAGCAGCGATATAGCGCGGCCACAGTACCGGCCACGAAGGCGCCAACTCCCAAATCTTGAGTTGTAGCTCATCATTGACCTTCTTCCTGGCAGCTACGTCTAACGTGGCCGCCTGCTTTGCGTAAAGGTCATCGATGGTCTTGTCGGAGAATTTGGCGAAGTTGTCCGAGCCGCCGGTAATGGCGGACGTCCAGTAGGAGTCAGGGTCGTGGAGGGAAGAGATTTTCGGAATCTGCATAACATCGAAATCGGCCTTAGCCGCGGCGGCTCGCATCTCCACCGGGTAGGCGAGAACGCGAACCTTGGTGTTGATGCCGATCTTTCTCAGTTGACTACTGATAGAGAGCTGCATCTCCTCGTATTGGGGGGTGCTGCCCTGGTTGAAACCGGTCTCGAAGCCGTTAGGGTAGCCAGCGTCAGCGAGCAGCTTCTTCGCGGCGGCGACATCCTCGTCTTTCACACCGCGGTAAGGCGGCATCTTGTTCAACTCCGTCTCGGGCAGCGCCCATTCAGCAGCCAGGGGGCCACCCTTGGAACCGGACCCTTCGTAGCCGGCATCAATGGCCGCTTTCTGATCGAGCACCATGAGAATCGCCTTACGCACGCGAATATCATCGAAAGGCTTTTTTTGCACGTTCATATAGAGTTCCTGTCGCGTGGTACTCACGTAGCTGACTATTTTGGTGCCCGGGACGTCCCGTTCGACCAGCTTCGATTCTGACATGGTCAAGCCCCGCGTGCCCTGGCCGGTGAAAAGGACCTGGCCCGTGCGGAAGGCAGCTACCTGCGTGGTGGCGTCAGGGATAATCAGGCAGCGAATGCCATCCAGATAGGGCTTGCCTTTTATGAAATAGTTTTCGTTCTTGGTGGTCTCAAAGGCGATGCCCCGGTCCCACTTCTTGAATTTGAAGGGACCAGCCCCGATCGGTTTCTGAAGCAGCGCCTTCTGATTGGCAGCTACGATGCTCTTGGGGACTATGCCGCTGATACTGTCGGCCAGCAACTGCAAGAACCACGCGGTGGGCCGCACCAGCTCGATCTTAACGGTCTTGGCGTCCGGCGCGTCCACCTTCGCGATGCGCTGGAAAAGCTCCTTGCTCGGGCTCTTGACGCCCTCAGGTGGGCTCTTCATACGCTCCAGGGTGAACTTCACGTCTTCGGACGTCAGCGGGCTGCCATCATGGAACTTGACGCCGTCGCGAAGATACAAAGTGAGGATTTTGCCATCGGCGCTGCTCTCCCACTTCTCGGCCAAATCCCCTTGCAGCACGGCCTCTTTGGGCAGCTTTTCAGGGTCCAGCCTTAGTGGGGCGCTGTAGATGGGCCGCAAGGAGAGCTGTTGCTGAATCGTGTTCTCTTGATTCGGATCGCCGCTGGGTGGGTCCTCCGTCTGCCAGCGCGTCAGGATGCCGCCGTATTTGGGCTGTCCCGCGTCGGCGGCCGGCTTGGGAGTGGCTGCCGGTGCCGCTTTCGCCGGCTCACCCGCCGTTTTGGGCGCCGCTGTGGGAGCGCAGCCGGACAAAATGAGACCGACAACAGCCAACATGCTGATGAAAGGGAACCACGCGATAGCTCTTGGTGTCATCTCTTCTCGCCTCCGATAGGCTGACTAAGGGCCAAAGTCTTTAGAAATTGTCCCTTAGTGTAGCATCGCCAGCGAGGGCTGTCAACGCAAGCCGAGGCGCAAGCCGAGGCGAGTTTCGCGCGGAGCGGGCGTCAAACATGGCAGAGGACAGGATGAGCAGGGGTGACACGGCGCGCTTCAGTGGTAACGACAGACGCGGTCAGCTCGCAGGAACACGTTCTGACAGGATCAGGTTCGAGATCGGCATCGCCTTCAATTCCAGGCGAGATAAGTCGATTCGTTTGCTGGCATCCTCTATCTCAATGCTGACTACGTGTTCCTGCTCATCGAAATCGAGCACGACTCCAGGCGTAATCTCCTCGGACTCGATGCTGGCTACATCCGAGAGCTTGATTACAAGCATATCCGTATCCGCAAAATATTCGAAGATCATGGTCCCTTTTCAGTCAGGAGCCAGAGCGTCCAATACGGCTCGGGGGTTCTTGTCCATAACATTCAGCAACACCAGGGCTGGGCCCTCCGGCGCCCTGTCACCTTGTTCCCAGTGCCGGAGCGTGCCCAGGGAAAGGCCAAACAGCGCACAGAACTGTTGCTGGCTCAAGCCTGCCCTCTTGCGTATCGCCCTTACGTCAACGGGCTTCGCCTTATGGATAACTAGCTGGTTTTCCTCCCCAGAGGCATGGGCTATCGCTTCCAATAGGCCGGCCTGGATCTCGTCAAATGCTTGACTCATTGCTGCCTCTCCAATACTGTACGAGCCGTCTCACAAGTTGCGCCAACAGCTGCCTCTCGTCTTGCGACAAGTCGGCCTTCTCGCTCTTACCGAATACAGTCAGCAAATACAGGGGCATGAGTTCACTGTGGTAGTAGTAAATAACCCTGATCCCAGCCCTCTTCCCCCTATCGCTTCTGCCCCAGCGAAGCTTTCTGATTCCTCCGGTCCCTCGAATCAGGACCCCCGCCTTTGGATTCTTCGATAAATGATCGATTAGCTTTTCCTGCTCGTTCCTTGAGAGAAGGCTTTTCGCCTTTCTCTGGTACTGCAAGGTCTCTGCTACCGTGTTCACAACTAGTGTACTCCAGTGGATTACTCTAGTCAAGTTGCCGCAACCCTCTTGCTTGGGGGCCGTGTCCTAGAACAGTATCTGCTGTTCCTCCAGGTTCTTGACCTCTTGCTCAGGCAAGCCCAGAAGCTCGCCGAAAACGAAGTCATTGTGCTCCCCCAGCAGGGGGCCGTGGCGTCTGACTGTGGCCGGGGTGCCGGATAGTTTGAAAGGGGGATTCGCCACATACTGCGCGCCCATTAGAGGATGATTCACCTGAGTGTACAGCTTCCGCGCTCTCAGATGAGGATCCTTGAAAAGGTCTTCCGCGTTCATCGTCGGCGTCGCGGCTACCCCGACCTTCTGCAGCGCCTGCATTACCTCGTAGGCGGTCTTGTCCTTGGTCCACTCCCCGATCAAACGATTGAGCTCCGCTTCATTCTTCTTGCGAAGGTAAGCGTCAGCGAACCTCCCGTCCCTGGCCCAATCAGGATGGCGCATCGCCGTGACGAGGTTCCTCCAGTCCTCCTCCGACTCCACGGCAATGGTCACCCACTTGTAGTCCCCTTTGCAAGGATAGCAGCCGTGAGGACACATGAACGGGTCGCTGTTGCCCAGCCGGCCCTGGTTCCGGCCATTCATCGCGTAGTCCAGAAGCACTTCGCCCATGCAGCAACTGAGCGTCTGCCGGGAGGATAGGTCAACGAACTGTCCTTCTCCGGTCTTTCTCCTGTGGTGGAGGGCGCCGAGCAGGCAGTAAGCTGACATGCTGCCTACGGTCAGGTCCATGACCAGCCTCAGCTCGGTAGGGATGCCATCCGAGTAGCCCGTGATATGACTCAGGCCCGCCAGCGCGGCGAAGATGAAGGCCCAGCCCCCGTAAGAGGCGTCCGGCCCGGTGGCGCCGAAGGCTGAGGAAGATAGCATCACGATGGACGGGTTTATCTCCTTCAACACGGGATACCCCAGCCCTAGCCTGTCCAGCACGCCGGGTCTGAAGTTGTCAATCACGGCATCGCTGACGGCGATGGTACGCTTGATGAGTTCCAGCGCCTTAGGGTGCTTCAGGTCCGCCGTGATACTCATCTTATTGAGATTGAAATCGTTAAAAGATGCGGACTGGTCCACGCTCTCGACTGGCTTGCCGCCTCGGCTCCCCGAACGTCGGCTCGTATCCAGCCGCCGGTTGCTCTCCACTTTAATCACCTGAGCGCCCAGGAATGACAGAAGCAGGGTGGCGTAGGGTCCCGCGCCCGCCCAGGTGAAATCGGTTATCCTGATGCCCTCCAAAGCGGACCGGTTCATGTTCATTCCCCCTTCCATTAGATGATGCCATCCCCACCGAGTCTCACCAGCTCCTCCCTATCCAGCCCCAGCCATTCGGTGTATATCTTCTCGTTGTGCTGGCCCAGCAGAGGCGCGGTGCGCTGGATCGAGAACGGCGTTCTGGAGAAAAGGGCGGGAGACGTCGGATATTTCAACCGCCCCGCCTCGGGATGCTCTGCCTCGACAAAGAACCCCCGTGCCTTCAGATGCTCGGAATTGACCACTTCTTCCGGAGTGCTCACCCTGCCCGCGGCGCAGCGCTTCGCCTGGGCGCCCCGGTAAACCTCCTCCTTGGTATGCTGAAGCATCCACTTCCGGATGAGAGGCTGCAGCTTGGCTGCCGCCGCGTCCCGACCGGCCCGGGTTTTGTAGCGCTCCTCGGTGGCCCAGTCGGGACTGCCCATCAGCGCCACCAGGCCTGCCCACTCATGGTCCTCGATCAGTGATATCTCTACAAAGCCATCCTTGCACTCATAGAGGCCGCCCACGGGGAATATCCCCGTCGCCCGGCTCTCGGACTCGCCTTCATTGCCGTAGCGCGCCATGTCGCGGCGGTTCAAGGCGATCAACGATTCTTGAATGGACACGTCCACCTGCTGGCCCTGGCCGTGGGAATCGCGAGCGTAGAGGGCGCCAAGAGTAGCGACGGCGGCATTTATGCCCGCCTGGTACTCGCCCAGGTAACCGCCGCCGGCGAGCGGCTCCCTATCGGGATAGAGCTCCCATCCCAGGCCGCTGGGCAGCAGATAGCCGTCACCACCGGCGTGATAGATGTTCATGTGGTAAGCCTTGTATCGCCGATAAGGACCTGTCTGGCCGAAGGGCGTGACGGAAGTCACCACAAGGCGTTGATTGGGCGCCGCCAGCGGTTTGTAGTCCAACCCCAGCTTCTTCATCGTGCCCGGGCGCGTGTCCTCCACGAGAAGGTCAACCTTCTTCACCAGATCCTTGAATATCCGGGCGCCGGTCTCGATCCTCGGGTCCAGAGTGATCCCCAGCTTGTTGGTATTGAGGTACAGGAAAAGGGCGCTTCTTTCGTGGTGTGGGATATCCCTCAGAAAAGGCCCACGCTGCCGGGCTTTGCTGCCCGTGCCGGGCCGTTCCACCTTGACCACCTCTGCCCCAAGATCGCCCATCAGCTTGCAGCAGAAGCTCCCCGCGACAGTATCGCAGAACTCCAGGACCTTCAAGCGGGCCAGCGCCCTTTCGCTCATGCGCAAACCTCCCTCGCAAATTGTGGACCCCGTTCCAGAGGCGAGCACCATTATAACGAAGCGAGAAGCGGGAAGCAAGGAGCGAGAATATCTCAAGCGAGAAGCCAACCTCGTGCTTTGTTCAGCAACACAACCCTTTGCTTCCCGCTTCCCGCTCCGTGCTCCTCGCTTCACCTAGAGGGACGTAACAAATCTGTTTGAAATATCCCTTGACAACGAACAAGCCGCCAGATATGCTAAATGAAAAATGTTTTCAATTATCTATGGCATCGTTTGAGAAAGAGATTGCGCAGCGGCTCAAGAACAAAGGCTACAAACTCACCAGCCAGAGGCTGGCAGTGCTGGCCGCCATTGCTTCCGGTGAGGGTCACATGACGCCCGAGGCGGTCCATGAGAGGGTGCGCCAGGTCCAGCCCGGCGTGGGCCTCGTCACCGTGTACCGCACCCTCAATATGCTCGTCGACCTGGGCCTTGTCTGCGAAGTCCACGTTGGAGATAGCTGCCGTAGTTTCGTGATCAGTCCCGCGGAGCACCATGACCATTTGGTCTGCTCCGAATGCGGCAAGGTGGTCGATTTTGCCGGCTGCGGCCTGGGAAGTCTCGAAAGCAGGCTGGCTCACGAGACTGGCTTCGCCATCGATAGTCACCTTCTGGAGTTCCTCGGCCGCTGCCCGAGTTGCCGTAACGGCTAGATATCGAGGAGCAAGTTCTATGTCCCCGAGACGACTCGGACACGCCACAATTCCTGCCCTTATGCTCCTTCTGGCATCTGCCGTCCCCCTGGCGGGCTGCGCTCGTCAGGCTGCGCCCCCGGGCATAAGAATCGTTACCACGATTTTCCCGCTCTACGACATGGCGAGAAGCGTCGGAGGGGACAAGGCTACCGTTTTCAAGCTCGTGCCCCCCGGCGTGGAGCCCCATAGCTTTGAGCCTAAGCCCAGCGACGTGGTGAGAATCAGCGAGGCCGATATCTTCGTCTACACCGGCAAGTTCATGGAACCCTGGGCAGAGAAGGTCATCAGCGCTGTCTCTAACAAGAATGTTATCGTCGTTGATGCCAGCAAGGGAACAAAGATGATCCCCGCTGTGTTCCGCGACAAAGATGAGCCGGCCGGCGGGCTCGATCCCCACATCTGGTTGGATTTTGACAACGCCAGAATAATGGCCAGAAACATCGGCGATGCTCTCATCGCCAGGGACCCGGGCCATGGAGCCGCCTACGAGAAGAATGTTAACGATTACGCCAGGAAGCTGGCTGAACTCGACGCTTCCTTCCGGGCCACATTCAGCGCTTGCAAGACGAAAGAGATCATCTACGCCGGACACTACGCTTTCGGCTATCTGGCCAATCGCTTCAGCCTCAAGTACATGGCTGCCCAGGGGATCTCGCCCGATTCCGAGCCGACGGCCGGGGATCTGGCGAAGCTGGTGGAGCAAATCAAGCGGGACAAGATCTCCTACATTTTCTATGAGGAACTGGTCAGTGCCAGGATAGGGGAGACCCTCGCCAGCGAGACCGGCGCCAAATTGCTGCTGCTGAATACCGCCGAGAACGCAGCCAGGGACGAAATCGAAAGAGGTATCTCCTTCTTCGACATTTTGAACAAAGACCTGGAAAATCTAAGGATAGGCCTGGGTTGCCAGTGATTATGGACGTCGTGCTAACGGTATCGAACCTGTCCTTCAGCTACGATGGGACGGAAGTTCTGTCCGGCGTGTCTTTCGACGTGAGCGCGGGTGACTACGTGGCCTTGGCCGGCCCCAACGGGGCCGGCAAGACAACCCTCGCCAAGGTCATTCTGGGGCTCGAAAACAAGCAGCTCGGGACGGTCAAGATGTTCGGCCACGAACTCAGGCATTTCCACGACTGGGGACGGATTGGCTATCTTCCTCAGCGAGTTGACGTCTTCAATCCCCTGTTTCCGGCCACCGTCGAAGAAGTGGTCGGACTGGGGCTTCTGTCCCGAAAAGGATATCCGAGAAGGTTCACGCCGGCGGACGCGGCCCGCATCAGGGAAACGCTCGAACTCATGGACATTGTCGACCTTAGAGGCAAGCTGGTCGGCGTTCTCTCCGGCGGACAACAGCAGCGGGTCTTCCTCGCCCGGGCTCTGGTGTCTGGTCCTGAGCTCCTTATTTTGGATGAGCCCAGCACTGCGCTGGACCCGCAGACCCGCGAGCATTTCTTCGAGCTCGTGGACAGGCTGAACAAGGACAAACACGTCACGATAATGATAATTACCCATGATACAGCCCACATCGGACTCTATGCTGATAAGCTCCTCTACCTGGACAAAAGGGTCGTTTTCTACGGGCGCTTTATCGATTTCTGCCGCTCCCGGGAGATGGGGGAGTATTTCGGGCCCTTCTCTCAGCATCTGATCTGCCACCAGCACGACTG
Organism: Chloroflexota bacterium; assembly: GCA_016190665.1. Taxonomy (GTDB): domain Bacteria; phylum Chloroflexota; class Dehalococcoidia; order JACPQD01; family JACPQD01; genus JACPQD01. Next base: position 21,471 of record JACPQD010000068.1, on the reverse strand, counting down.
AAAACCATGCAAAGTTTCTTCAGCTACGAGTTTATTCAACGGGCGTATCTGGCCGGCTCCTTCGTCGCCGCGCTGTGCGCCATGCTCGGGCTTTTCCTCGTGCTCCGCAAACTGTCCCTCATCGGCGACGGCCTGTCCCACGTCAGTTTCGGGGCCATCGCCCTCGGCCTGTTCCTTGGCCTCTACCCCTTTTATGTGGCCATACCGGCGGTAGTACTGGCTTCCTATGCCATACTGAAGCTCACCGAGAAGGCCAGAATTTACGGCGACGCCGCTATCGGCATCGTGTCTTCCGTGGGCATCGCTGGCGGCGTGATTCTGGCCAGCCTGTCCCGGGGATTCAACGTAGACCTATTCAGCTATCTCTTTGGCAACATCCTGGCCATCAGCGTTCAAGAGGTGTACTTGTCCGTGGGGTTGTCTCTGGTCGTTTTGCTTGTCGTTATCTTCTTGTACCACGATCTCTTTTCGGCGACTTTCGACGAGGAATACGCCCGGATAACGGGAGTGAGGACCGAGCGCATCAACGTCGTCCTGACGTCCCTCACCGCCATAACCGTAGTGCTCGCTATCAGAGTAGTGGGCATCATGCTTGCCTCGGCGCTGCTAGTACTGCCTGCGGTAAGCGCTCTGCAGATCGCCAGGGGATTCAGAGCGGCGATGGTGCTGGCCGCCATGCTTTCAGTCTTTTCGGTCCTCGTCGGCATCACTGCCTCGTTCTACGCCGACATACCTGCCGGAGCCACCATCGTGCTGGTGAATTTCATCTTGTTTATCGCGCTCTTCGCTCGGAGGCGCCTTCAAATCTCGAAGTGACTCTTCGAAATTGGATATGCTCCCGAGACCGGCTCGGTCTCGAGGCCGAGCCGGTCTCGGGTCTTGTCTTGACACTCTCTGACCACATCCCCCGCTGCGAAGTTGCTGAAAGCTTCGGGCATAGGACTTGACTTGAAGGACGCCTTGGGCTTATCCTGTTTTGAACCCTGAATCAAGTTCAGGGTGAAGGGCCCGTACAGGTGGGACGGAGGTGAGCCCTGGGATATCAGGCCAGAATCTTAGTTCTCAGCGCCGCAATAATCTTAACTTCGTTTGCCTTTTCAATACCTGTTGCCAGGACACAGGGATTCCTCGCCGTTGCCGACCCCGGGTTTCAACTTCCTTGGCCGGTCGGCCAGAGTTGGCTTTTCACTAACGGCCCTCACCAAGCCTGGGGATACGGCACTCCCTGGGGAGCGCTGGATTTTCAGCCGCCATCCTCCACTGGCTGCTCTCCTCCGGAAGCCAGTGGCTGGTGGGTGCGCCCGGTAGCCTCGGGCAAGGTCATTTTCGTGGGGAACTATCGAACTGAGATCGACCACGAGAATGGCTGGCAGACGTTGTACTACCATTTATCCGACATCAGGGCCTCTGTCGGCCAGCGCGTTGACAACACCACAAACCTGGGCCATCCCTCGTGTTATGGTTCGGCCAGCGGCCGCGTCGTCCACCTCGCGATAAAGAGGGATGGTTCATGGATCGACTTCCGCAGCGTCCCCGTCACGCTCTCAGGCTGGGAGGCGCGGTCGGACGGCCAGGAAGGAGGGGGCGTCCTTTTCAGAAGCGGCGTCTCCGTTCCCATATATGGGTATGCCTCCAATGACGGAGTTGGGCCGACGGCTACGCCCGCACCTACCTCCACCCCGACGCCGGGAGGGCCCCCCGCGCCGCCGGCTACGCCTACCGGCACCATAACGGCCACGGCGTCGGCCACTAGAACGCCAACGGCGAGCCCCACGCGCACCCCCACGCCTACGTTTACCTCGACGCGTACCCCAGCGCCAACGCCAACGGCTACGCCTCGCGCAGTTGAAATACTCCCGGGATGGAACATAATCTCCGTGCCCAGTTCCCTGGTGGACTCCTCCGTGGCATCGGTCTTCGCGCAGGCTACCGCCATCACGAGGATCTCCGGCTTCCGCGACGACCGCTGGGAGAGCGCCAGCCGCACCGACGAGGGCTGGAACGGCGCCCTCACCGATATCCTGGATGGACAGGGATACTTCGTGTACGCTACGGCGCCGGTGGCCCTCTCTCTGCGGCCGAGGCCGCCGAATCCACTCTCGCCTCCGCCAGCTTACGCACTGCCGGGGGGTTGGAGCTTGATTGGGTACACTTCATCGGCAGCCACCATGCCCGCGGACAATTACCTCAGCACCGTCCGGGGGAAGTGGCTGGCGGCCTACCGCTATGACCCGACAAGGGGATGGGGAGTAGCGAAGCCAGACGGATCGGGGTTCAAAGACCTGGAGGCGGGCAAAGGCTACTGGATATTCCTCGCGTCTCAAGGGACGCTGGTGCCGCCGTAAAGGAGTAGGGGGAAGGGTGGAGGGGGAAGGCCTCGGCCCTTCTCAGATCGTCACGAATCCACCGTCGGCGACGACGGCTTGCCCGGCCATGAAATCCGCATCGGACGACGCCAGGAAAGCAACAACACCGGCGATGTCTTCCGGCGTGCCTATCCTACCAATTGGCGTGGCCGCAACTCGCTGTGCCACCATGCGGGCGCGCACCTCCTGCCAGGGCAGGCCCTGCTCAGCGCAGACCGCCCTGGCGGAGCTGTCCAGGCGGGAAGTGTCGATGGTGCCCGGGCAGACAGCGTTCACGTTTATGTTGTGCGGTCCCAGCTCTCGGGCCAGCACCTGCGTCAGGCCGATCAGACCGAACTTCGATGCAGAGTAGGCGGCCCGCAGCGGCCGCCCGTGCCTGCCCGCCACGGAGGAGACAATAATGATCTTCCCGCCCCGGCGGGCCTTGATCATTTCCCGCGCTACAGCCCTCGAAACCAGGAAAGTCCCGATGAGGTTAATATCCACTACCCGCTCAAACTCTTCCTTCGGCAGGTCCACGGTGGCCACTCTGTCGCCGCCCGGGGAAGCGCCGGCATTGTTCACCAGGATATCAATCTGCCCGAAGTGCTTCAGCACGGCCCTCACTGCCTCATCTACTTGATCCTCGGCCGTGATATCGAAATTGATAGGGAACGCCCTGGCGCCCAGCGCCTCCACCTCGCGGGTCACGCTGCTGGTGCCTTCCCAGAGGCGTTTGCCGGAATCATCCTCTATATCAAAGGGAGGGCGCTTCAAGTCCGCCACGGCCACAGCGGCGCCCTCCGAGGCGAGCCGCAGGGCTGTAGCTTCGCCAATCGCCCGCCATCCGCCCGCTCCGGTGATCAAGGCCACCTTACCCGCCAGTCTCTGCATTTAAGCCTCCTACATTCGGAACGGAACCACGGATTAACACTGATAGACACAGATTGCAGGTTATAGGTTGCAGAGGGTAGGGACCCGAACCAAGAAGCTCCTCCCCTCCGCTTTGTGCTTCCCGCTCCGCGCTTCGCGCTTTCAAGTATCTGAGTTTATCGGTGTCCATCTGTGGTTCAATCTCATTGCCGCCGCTCGAAAATATGGACCACGCAGGTGCCGCCCGTGGCCCCGACATTGTGGGTCAGCGCCAGGTCGATGTCGCGGCCCGCCACCTGCCGGGGTCCCGCCTCTCCCCTCATCTGGCGCCAGATTTCGACCATCTGGGCGGCGCCCGAAGCGCCAACCGGATGCCCCTTAGCCTTCAATCCCCCGGAGGTGTTGATGGGCTTCGGCCCGTCCCGGGCCGTGAGCCCTTCCTCCGCCGCTCTGCCTCCCGCGCCGGGCGCAAAGAAACCCAGGTCCTCTGTCGCCACGATCTCCGCGATGGTGAAGCAGTCGTGGACCTCGGCTATCTTGATATCCTGCGGCCGGACGCCGGCCATATCGTAAGCTTCGCTGGCGGCGCGCCGCGCCGCCATGATGGCAGTCATGTCCGGTCTCTCGTGCAGCGCGTGATCGCTGGCCTGCCCTGTTCCGATGATATACACCGGGTTATCGGTGAACTGCCTGGCGATGTCCTCCGACGCAAGCAGAAGGCAGGCCGCGCCATCGCTCACCGGCGAGCAGTCGAACAAGCGCAGGGGCCAGGCAACCACCGGATTGGCTTCGGCATCCTCGAGAAAGTCCCACTCGGCTTTCCAGCCTGGCGCGGGCTCGCCCCTCTCCCGGCAACGGGCTATCCGCCGCGCCATCAGGTCCGCGATGGTGGCGTTGAACTGCGCCTTGGCATTGAGGGCGCCGTTTCGGTGGTTCTTCAGCGCCACGCTCATGAGCTGCCTGGCGCTCGTGCCGTGCCGATGCATGTGGGCCGTGGCCATGGCGGCATAGAGGCCGGGGAAGGTGAAGCCCGCCTTGCCCTCATAAACCTGATCGCAGCCCAGGGAAATGACCGAGGTGGTGAGCTCGGCGGAGAGGCCGGTCATCTTTTCCACGCCGGCCACCAGCACGACATCGTTGACGCCGGAAGCCACCGACAGGACCCCCTGCCTCACGGCCACGCCGCTGCTGGCGCAGGCGGCCTCGATGCGCGTGATCGCCCGCGGCACCAGGCCCACCCAGTCAGCCAGGATGGGCGCCAGATGGCCCTGGAACTCGAACTGCTCGTTGGCCGCGTTGCCGAAGTAGACCGCCTCGATATCCCTCGGGTCGAAACCCTTGTCCACAGCTTTCCTCATCTCGCCGAAGGCTTCCACGAAGAGGTCGCGCGTTATCCTATCGTCAAAGGCGCCGAACCTGGACATTTCCGCGCCCACAATGGCGACCCCTCTTGCCAGCTTGCGTTTCTTTATGTACAATCCATTCTCCCAAAGCCGAAGCGCCCCGACGTATCGAGGCGCCTCATTATCGCACTGGAGTATCCCTTTGCGCAACAGGCCTGCAGACCGGCCCCCCTCAGTCCCCCCGTCCACGGGGGGATTCAGGGGGGGCCGAGTCGGTCCAAGTGCGCCCCTGCGCAACTGCTACAAGTTGATATTCGAGTATTTCCTGAAGGGCCTCACCACGGTCTTGTTCTCCAGCATATCCAGCGACCGGTTGATGAACTTCCGCGTATCGGCGGGGACGATGACATCGTCGATGTAGCCGCGCTCCGCGCCTTTGTAAGGGTTCTCATACAGGTCGGAGTATTCCTTCATGCGCTGCGCCCGCATCTCCTCCGGATTGGGGGCGCTGCCGATCTCGCGGGCGAAGATGACGCTGGCGGCGGTGTCGGCGCCGACGATGGTGACCTTAGCAATGGGCCAGGCGGCGACCACGTCAGCGCCGGTGTCCTTGCAGCACATGCCCAGGTAAGCCCCGGCGTAGGACTTCCGCAGGATAACCGTTATCTTGGGCACCGTGGCATCGATGTAGGCGTAGAGCGTCTTGGCGCCGTGGCGCAGCATGCCTTTCCAGTCCTCTCGCGACCCGATCAAAAAGCCCGGAGTATCGTGAAGATTTATCAGGGGGATATTGAACAGATCGCAGAAGCGGACAAACCTGGCTATCTTGTCCGCGGCGTCGCAATCGATGACCCCCGCCATCCACGACGGCTGGCTGGCAACGATGCCGGCCGACCGGCCGGCGAAGCGGGCGAAACCAACGATTATGTTCGGGGCGTGGTCCTTCAATATCTCCAGGAAGTGGGCATTGTCCACGATGCGCTTGATAACGTCGTGCATATCGAAGGCTATATTAGACTGCTCAGGGACCAGGGTATTTAACTCCGGGTCCGCTCGGTCCGGGTCGTCGGTGATCGGCAGGCGAGCCGGTTTCCCCTTGTTGTTCTGAGGCAGGAAGTCGAGAAGCTCCCTGGTCGTGCCGAGGCAGTCCTTGTCATCGCCGACGACGATATGGGTCTGGCCGGACTTGATGGCGTGGGCCTGCCAACCGCAGAGTTGCTCCAGGGTGATATCCTCACCCAGTTGCGTCTTCACGAAGGCGGGGCCAGCGATGCCCATGAAGCCGGTATCGCGGCACTGGAGGACGAAATCCTGCATCACCGGATGGTAGGCCTGACCGCCGAGACACGGGCCCATGAGCAGCGCGATTTGCGGGATGATGCCCGAGGCCAGGATCTGCGATCGGAAGAGCCAGGCGTAGCACTCCAGCGTATCCATGCCCTCCTGGAGACGCGCGCCGCCGGAGTCGTTCATGCCAACGAAAGGGATGCCCATGTCCTTGGCCATGTCGATAGCCGCGGAGAACTTCTTACCGTGGTACTCGCCGAAGGTGCCCGCCATGGCCGTATAGTCCTCGGCGCCCACCATCACCGTCCGACCGTTAACCTTGCCATAGCCAGTAATGACCCCTTCCGCCGGGATGTCACGCTTGTCCATACCGAAGGCGGTGGTGCGGTTCTTAACGAACATGCCTATTTCGGTGAAAGTGCCGGGATCGAAGAAGTAGTCTATCCTTTCGCGAGCAGTCAGGCTGCCCCGCTTATGCATCGCCTCGACAGCTTTGGGGCCGCCCATCCCCATGATATGCGCGCGCTTCTGCAGAAGCTCCTCGATCTTGTCCAACGTACGTCCTCCGTTTTCGTGCCAGAATTCAACGCCCTCAAGCCATGCCAGACGCTCGAAACATTATAACAGACGTTTACATTCGCGTGCCAGTTCCTGAGTCACATGGGAATGATGAATGATGAATGCGGAATGATGAATGATCAAGCTGAAAGCTGGGAAAAGGCGTCAATAGACAGGCAACGGATAAACGGATTTTCGGCGCACGTTGCGACCGTAGCGGCGGACGTCCCTGTCCGCCTGCAGCCGACGTAACACCGGCCCGCGATCAGCGATTGGCGATCAGTCCGCAGCAACGGAACGTCGGATTTCCAGATTCCTTCCCGACTACGTCGGGATGCGTCGGGACCTCGCGGGACGGAGCCTGTCGAGGGCAGACCAGATTCGACCGCCCGCTTTCAATGAACCGGGAGATGCTGGCCAAGGGTGCCGGATTTCCCGACGCATCGGGATCCCGAAGAAGTCGGGACCTCGCGCGAGAAAGTCTGTCCTTATTGGCACTATTTCAACCGCGCGCTCGGAAAGACAGGGATGAGGGCTCCTGCTGCCTTCCAGCGCTTTCAGTCAAGCCCGGTTCATTGCCACGCATTGGGCTGGCGCACCGGCTTGGAGAACTCGGAAAGACAGCGAAAGGGGCGCCTGCTTTGGAGATTCTCGCTTCCCGCTCCGTGCTTCGAGCTTCCTCACAACCCGCAGGCCACCCGCTGCATTTCGACAAGCTGCCTGACGCCGCTTCCCGCCAGGTCCAGGATGGAGTCCACATCCGTGCGCGTGAAGGGATTGTGCTCCGCCGTCCCCTGCACCTCGACAAACTTCCCCTCGCCGGTCATCACCACATTGAAGTCGACTTCGGCGGTGCAGTCCTCGTCGTAGTTGAGGTCAAGGAGCAGCTCGCCCTCCACGATGCCCACGCTGGTGGCGGCGACCTCCGTTCGCAGCGGAAAAGCGCGGATCGCTCCCTTCTCCAGCAGCGTGCGCAAGGCGTGATGCAGGGCCACGTAAGCGCCGGTGATGGAGGCGGTCCGCGTACCGCCGTCGGCCTGGAGGGCGTCGCAGTCCACAGTCAGGCTCATTTCGCCCAGCGCCGAGAGGTCCGTTACCGCGCGCAGCGAACGACCTATCAGCCGCTGGATCTCCTGGGTGCGGCCGCTGGGGCGACCCGCCATGGACTCTCGCTGCGTTCTCGTGGCCGTCGACGCCGGCAGCATGGAGTACTCCGCCGTCACCCACCCCGACCCGCTCCCCTTCAGGAAGGCGGGCACCCTGTCCTCCAGGGTCACGGCGCAGAGCACCCGCGTCTGCCCCATCTCGATCAACGCCGACCCCACCGGAAAGCTCAAGTATCCCGGCGTTATCTTCACCGGCCTCAGTTCATCGTTGGAACGACCATCAAACCGTTTCAACAGGAGACTCCTTGCTCAGTTACTCTCGTCATTCAGCTTAGTATAACATCTCCCCACACGCGCCATTCATCGGACTCTCGGTTTCGCGGACGCTGCCCCTCTGTCTCACAGGGGTCATGCGCGCATTTAGCAGGAGCGTGTCTTCGCTTGCCAATGAATCTGCGTTTGCGATCACGACCCGGCATGGTCTCGCAAGAAATCCCTGACAGCCTGTTGGAGTTCTCCAGTATCTCGATAACCCCTGCTGCGTTTCTCAAACAGGTGATGGGAGATTACCATCTTCGAGATTTGGGGATGTGATTCCCCATCATAGAGAAACAAAGGTATCACCTCGTAGTCAGAGAGTCTCTCGATTTCTGTCAACTGACCCGCGTTCGTAGTTACTTCAAATATGGCTAGTCGACAATAATGCAGCAGAAGGAGCGTATGGTGCCTAGTCAGTCCCTCAGGGATGGCGAATTCCTTTGCAACGATGGGCGCAAAGTCCTCTTCCAAAACCACTTGCTTAATGTCCACAAGTCGCGAATGTCGAAGATAGTCGCCCCCGATGAACACTCTTTTCTCCCAAGATCCCGGCGGGTCGTCCACGGACGACTTCATCTCGGGCTCCTGCGCGTGCTTGTGTCTGAGAAGAGAAGCGGCATCCTTCGGGAAGTCTTTAACAAGACTCAGGAGAGTTGAGGAGTCCCAGATTTTGGCACCTTCGGCTTTGCACTGCCTTGCAGCCCATTTAAGTTCGTCTTGGAATTTGCTGTCTAGCTGGAACTCGTTTTTGAGAATAGTCGCGGCCGGCCCGGCGTCAGCGGCGTCCTCTGTCCCCTCCTTTTGACTCAGCACATCTTCTATATACGCCTTGATAAAGTATTCCAGCGCCTCGGCTGGCTTCTTATACCCAAGAAGGTACGTCAGCCCTAGGTAGTGGTAGGGGGCACCTTTGTGAATTCTCTCTTGTTGGCCTTTCTCGTCCTCCTTCAGGAGTTCGAGCACTTTTTTGTACGATGCTTCGGCCGATCTTAGTGCAGAGGCGGCAAAAGCTTCGTGCCCCTTTTCGTACAGCTTTTGAACGTCACGATCAACTTCTGCAGTTGGTGGAACGTGATTCGCATTCATCGGTTTGACTCCCGCGTTAGCCATTATTCCCGGAGCGATTACTTCGTTCTACTGGATTGTACCAAGACAATGACGGGAAGGCACCAAATTGTCACTAGACAGCATGTCGAACCAACACTACTACCAATAGCCTCGGAGGATACTCAAATGGCCGTCCGCGCGTTCATGCTGTTCGACGAGTCCAGACCGGCCTCAGAGTCAGCCGAGGCCGCGTGTTAGGGCAAGCGCCGAGCGAAGCGATCCCTTGACGGGGCGGGTGAGATAGGCTTCGACTGCTCCTTACGTGTGGGATGTCGGCCTGCCAGAAGTGCCAAAAGGCGTGACACTCCCGCCGGAGGTCGAAACGTATGGTGAAACACTTGCGACGTGCCTGGCGATGACGGTACTTTCAGTTGCCCGACGGACATCGTCGGGCGGTTGCCGCCGCAAGTTGGCTAGGCAAACCTTAGTTTCTGAAAACAGGCCATCCCGTTCGGCAGCGTAGATACGAATCATGTTGTTGAGGTTCCCCTGCATCTTGCGTTTCGTTTCGCTATCACCGCCAACAAGGATTGGCTTTATTCTCCGCACGTAAGAATCCTTGAAATCTCTGAAGAGCTGGATGGGGTCGATGATCAGTTGGGGGTTTCGGGGGTCTTCGTCGTCTACGACGAGGTGGTCATCTGAATGCTTCGCGACCTTTATTCCCAGCTTCACAAGCGAGCTGTGGGCAAGTCCATTCCTCGCCAGCTTGATCATGATACACGAAAGCCCGGCGTAGAGGGTTCCATCTGCAAAGTAGTGTTCCCAATAACTTTCAAGGCGTTTGCTAGCACCGCGCTTGCTGCAGAATTCGTCTGAGCTGAGGAGTCCGCCGAGTAGTTCCATGCCAGCTAGCGTAGCCAAGAGCATTGGGTAACCACAGGCACCGGGGTGACGGTCGAGAGCCGCCATGCTCTCAAGGTCGTTGAACAGGTACGCTTCGACGGCATCGGCTAGAAACTTGTCGACGGTTAGCTCCGGTTTGGGAGTGAGTGGCACTTGAGTCTCCTTCCAGGTGAATTCTGGAGTCAAAGCGGGGCCGGAAGCGGTTCGACGGTGCTCCACGATCGAGCTCCCGGTCGCTTTCTGTAGCATAACACAGTCTAGGGTTTATGTAAAGCTAGTCCAAACGCGGCGGGAACCGCCCGAAGGTGGAAACGTTGGCAGGGCGATGGCGATCCCCAAAGTCCAGTCCGTCTCCGCTTCACCGTACCGGCATCGCTTCCCCCACTCATCTCTCCGTCCTCACCCTCACTCTCCCGTCCTTCACAGTTATGTCAATAGTCCCCTGCTTCTCGGTGAGGTAGACCCGGTCCGCGCCGGGCCGGGCGCCCAGCTTGGCCAGCGTCTCCCGCGCCGCGTGGCCGAGGGTGTTGGTGGCGCCCACGGACATGACGGCGATCTGCGGGCTGACGGCCTCCGCTGTCGATCGCACAATTCGGTAATAGCGGAAACGGCGTCAACCTGGAACTGCTGCTCGGAGTCGAATTGCAGCTTCACTTGCTCTCTTTCTCGCGACGCTTTTTGGGGGGAGTGATCTTTTTGACATCCCTCTCGAAATCGCTTTCATAGTCATGGTCCTGTACGACCCGGAACCTTTCATATTGCTCGTCGGCCAGACGCTTGGCCACTTCGTGGGAAACGGCGCCGGCGTCCTTCAGTATGTCGTATTCGTTGAACTGGAGGAAAGCGTCCAGCTTTTTGACCCAGCCCTCCATGCGCATGGTGATGTGTCGGGCGGCCTGGTTCTCCGCATAGTCGAGAAACATGGAGACGATGCGCTCCAGCCCTTTGATTTCGTCTTCATCCAGGTAGTTCTTGGCGATGCCTACGTCCGATTTCATAATCTTGCCACGGGGCGCGTTCTTCCATGTGGTCAACCCCATGTGCCGCTGGGAGGCGTTGGCGCGCTCGGCGATAATCTGGGCCGCCGTTCGGCCGGTGATTGCCCAGTGGAGCTTGTTCTGTACGGTCTTGAAAAAGGTCTGGGTGACTTCCGCGTCGTGGTTGTAGTCGATGCTGCACTGTTCGTAAATGTCGGTGATCTTCAGATAGAAACGCCGCTCGCTGGCGCGAATTTCGCGTATGCGTTCGAGGAGTTCGTCGAAATAGTCCTTGCCGAAGCGTTTGCCCTGTTTGAGCCGCTCGTCATCCAGGACGAAACCCTTGATCATGAACTCACGTAGCGTCTTAGTGGCCCAGATACGGAACTGCGTGGCCTGATAGCTGTTGACGCGATAGCCAACGGCAATGATGGCGTCCAGATGGTAGAAACTGGTGAGATATGCCTTCCCATCGGCGGCAGTTATCCGGATTCTCCGGATAACTGCTTGCTCGTTTAGCTCGCCGCTTCGGAAGATGCTCTGAAGGTGCTCACTGACCGTGCGTACGTCGACGCCAAAGAGGTCCGCCATCCGCTTCTGGGTCAACCAGAAGGTTTCATCCTGAAAGGAGACCTCCACTCTGGCAACGCCGCTGGGTGTGGTGTAGAGGACAATCTCCCCTTCCCGGGGCTCCTGCTCGTTTGGCTGACTCTTCTCGGGTTTCATGAAACGCTCCTCTTAACTACAAACCACACCAAACATGCGAAATCCAGGACCTGTTCGTGTCGTTCGTATATTTCGTGGTCCATTCCCGGGTGGAGCTACCTCTCCGTCTTCACCCACACCCTTCCCTCTTTCACCGTTATGTCAACTGTGCCCTGCCGCTCGGTGAGGTAGACTCTATCCGCCGGAATCTTCGCGTTCAGCTTCTCGAGGGTCTCCCGCGCTGGATGGCCGAAGGTGTTGGCGGCGCCCACGGAGATTACGGCAATCTGCGGATTCACCGCCTCCAGGAATTCGGGGGCGAGCCCCTTTTTGGCGCCGTGATGCGGAACCTTCAATACTGTGCTGTCGAGGTTGCTCGCTTTAGACAAAAGATACCTCTGGCCTTCTTCCTCGAGGTCGCCGGTGAAGAGGAAGCTCATGTCCGCGGAGGTCAGCCGCAAGACGATGGAGTTGTTGTTGGCGTCCGCTGACTCGGTGCTGATCAATTGCGCCTGTGGATGGGCCACCTCCATCGTGAGACCGTCGCCCAGGTCGACTCGCTGGCCGGCGGTGGCGATGACGATGCCGACCTTCTTGTCTCTCACGAGTCGCTGCCACTCACGGTAGACCGGCGAGGCGTGCTTAATGCCCGGGTCCATCGCCTGACGGACCCGATAGCGCCGCAATACCTCGGTCAGACCGTTGGCGTGGTCGTCGTCCGGGTGGGTGAGCACCACCAGATCGATGGAGTTGTCCCAGAAAGGAAGCTTCTTGCCGAGCTGGGCGCCGATGGCCCGCGGGCTGGGGCCGCCATCGATCAACACTCTCCGGCCACTGGGCGTCTGAATGAGCGCGGCATCCCCCTGGCCGACGTCCAGGAAACTGACGCGAAGCCCGTCCTCCCTGGCGAAAACGACGGCCAGCCAGACGGCGAGACAGGCTGCCGCCAGCGCCACGAAGGCCACCCGGGCGGCGCCCAATCTCCGGACGCTGCTTCCCGCGCTTCTAATTGCCCGCGCGGCGGCTCCCCCACTTCCGGAGGCGCTCGCCTTCAGCCCGCTCCACTGCGGTATCCCCCAGAGAGCCGCCCCGAGGAGCAAGTAATAGAGGAACCCCCAATGGGCTCCGCCGCCCACTTCCGCCGATGCTATGGGAAGCGCCGAGAAGGACGTCGCCACCACCATGAGATACGTCAGGAACGGCCAGGCGACCCATCCAGCCAGCTCGCCCAGCGGCGGGAAGATGGCGCCCATTGTCGATGCCAGGCCGCTGGTGGCCATAATGAAGGGCAGCGCGGGCAAAGCCGCGACGTTGGAGGGCAGGACTGCCAGCGGGAGGCGATGGAAGGCGACAGCGATTATCGGCAGGGTGGCCAGCGTCGCGCCCAGGGTGACCGCCAGGCTGTCGACCACCACGCTGAGCGGGCCCCGGACCTCAGTTGCATCGGGGTTGCCTTGCCACTTCGCGACGACTTCCTGGACCGCGGGCGTGATTACCGCCAGGCCCGCCATCGAAGCGAAACTGAGCTGGAAGGATACGTCCCAGAGGAGGTCCGGGTTGATGCCCACCATTGCCGCCGCTGCAAAGCCCAGCGCAGGCGCCGCGCTGCGCGGTCGGCCTATGAAATCGGCGGTGAGCCAGAGGCTGCCCATGACCGCCGCGCGCTGCACCGGCGGCGCCATGCCCGTCAGAAGGGCGTAGAGCCAAACCATAGCCAAAACAAAGATGAAGTAGAATGGGCGGTGTCTCCCAAAGAGGGCGACGGCGAACACCAGAAAGAGGCCGGCAATCAGGCTGATGTTCTGGCCGGAGATGGCGATGATATGCATGGTGCCGGAGCGGGAGAAGGCTTCGTTCAAGTCGTCAGGTATGCCGGCCCTGATTCCCAGGATTATACCCTGCGCCAGGGCGGCCTGAGGCTCCGGAAGCGCGGCAGAGAGGGAATCCGCGAGCGAGCGTCTCAGCCCATAAATCCATTCCAGCAGCTTGAAGCCTTGCCCGCTCTCGAGAAGCTGGACCCTTGGGTAACGCATAACGGAGCGGATGCCCTGGCGGGCCAGATATTCCCGGTAATCGAAGTCGCTAAACTTTGGTGGCGCCTCCAACGCACCAGTAACTTTGAGGACATCGCCGTAATGGTAGACCGGAAGAAGGCGGACGCTGACGAGTATGACGCCTGAGACGGGCATCCACCCATCGGTGAATCTCCCCTCAGCAGCCGACAGGCGCAAGTTCACGGCGGCGTCTCTGATCTCCGGGTCGTCAGCGACGACGCCTTTGACCTCGGCGGCATCACGCCCATTATGGGTGGAAATCGAGCTCTCATCCGCCACAAATCTGGTGGACTGGTAGCGGAAGATGCCGAGGAGGAGCGCAACGAGGCATAGCATTACGAGGAGGCTCTTGCGCCAGTCGTGAGGAAGGAGGGCTACAGCAAGGGCTCCCGCCGCCGTGACCAGGATCAATGGCGGCGACGGAGCTGTTAAGGAGCCCAGGTAGACGCCGCCCAGGAGGGCGGCCGACAAGTAAATGAGCCTCATGCGCCTGTCCCGATCAGTCCGCAGTGATGAGGTCCTTAATGCGGTCGAAGGTGGAGCGCGGAATCAGCTTCCTCTCTACCAGTTCCTCAATCTTCTTGAAGGGGCCCTTCTCGCTCCGGGAGTCGACAATGTTCTTGGCTCGCGTCGGGCCAATGCCCCACAGGGTGTCGAGCTGTTCTCTGGAAGCGGTGTTGATATTGATCAGTTGCGATTGGCCACCTGGCGCCGAGGCCGGCAGCGCCTCTCCAGTCTGCGGAATGTGAATTTGCAGCTCGTCTTTGATGCGGCGTGCCAGGTTAACCTGCGAAAGATTGGCTGTCGGCTGCGCGCCCCCTGCCGCCTTGACGGCGTCTTCTATCCGGTCCCCTTCTCTGAGGGAATAGACACCCGGCCTGGCCACGGCGCCGCTGACGTAGACTTTCACCTCGCGGGGCTGAGTGGCCACCCTCGGCGTGGGACTGGGCAAGATGATCTCGATCTGGCGGCCTTCGCTGCCGCGCTGAAGCGTCAGCATAGCCAGGCCGGCTACAAAGACCACCAGCAGGGCCGCGATGACGGGTACGCGCAACCTCTCCAGATTGTCCATATCACTCCGCAATCATGAAGTCTGTGGCGAAGAGACACCTCCCAGCCGACCGGCGACCAGAGTCAGGCCAACCAGGAGCCAGAAGACGGCCATCGCGTGGGGGAAGCGGAGGTTGAAAAAATAATGGTCGAAAAGGCCCGCCGTCAAAGCCGCCACCACTCCCGCCAGGGCGCCGAACTGGATGTTTTTGAGGCCTTCATCCTGGACTACGATCCAGGATTCATCCGCTGCCCGTTTCAGCCCGCGTAGGGCATGCCAGAACAGGGCGATCATTGTCGCCAGGAACGCGGCGAGTCCCGCCAGGCCCATCTCTTGAGCGATCATCAGGTACGTGCTTGAAGCGGCCACGTACACATCGACGCTGGGCGCCTCCCCAAAACCCACCCCAAACCACGGATACATAGCAATGAGCCTGAGGGCATCCTTGTACTCTCCAAGCCTCATCTGGGAGGCACGGTCCTGCATCGTCAAGCCCGCTTCGATCCTGCCCAGGACCATCTGCCCCTGAGGAAGAAGCAGGAGAGCTATGGCGAAGATGGCCAGTAGCAGCCAGAGCTTGCGGTGTCTGAAGGCGGCGAGGAAGGCAACGCCCGCGGCAGCGCCTCCCCACGCGCTCCGGCTGAAGGTGAGCACGAGGCATAACACCATAACGCCCACGGCGAGCCCCGTGAGACGGCGATCCAGTCGGCCGGAGGCGGATGAACCGCTCATTACCAGGCTCACGCCCAGGGGTATCACCACCATCAGCATGCCGCCCAGGATATTCGGGTCGATGCTGGTGCCGATGGCCCGGAGGGTAGTCGTTCCGGCGATGTAGCGTAGAATACCGGTAGTCGGGTAGCCCAGCACCCGCAAGGATCGCAACACGGACTCGGTTGCCGCCGAAGTCATGAAATAGAAGACCAGGCCCAACAGGGCGGCAACAGTTCCACCCAACAAGAGCGCCTTTACAGTCCCCTCTAACTGCCTTCGGTCCCGGACGCAGTTGATAATTGTGAAGAAGAAAAGGATGCTGTTGATGGTCTTCATGAAGAACCGCGCCGCCTCGCCAGTCACGCCGGTCATGCCCAGCACGAAGGAGAACAATGCCAGGCCTAGAAAGAGGAGAACAAATCTGTCGAGGGGCGTGGCCATTAGCCGCGCCTCGCGGTTGGCCATAAGACGGAGAATCCAGACCAGCAGGACCAGGGAAAGCGAGGCGTCCAGGAAGGTGAGCTTCACGCCGCCCACCGGCACCGGCGTCACGGCGAAGGGCAAAACGTAGGCGATGGTGATGACAGTGACAATGCCCACCTGGGTATTAATGAGCACCGCTGCCACGAGGAGCATCGCCAGGATGACGGCGAAGCCAGCAAAAGGCGATACCGCCGCCGTGAGCACGCCGCCGGCGGCCCCCAGCGCCAGGCTGGCCCCTATCGCTACGCAGGTGCGAGGAGTTCCCCAGGCCGGCGGCCGCTTTAAACTCACTAACTGGGCTCTCACCACAAACCCCTCAATTCATGTTTTCAGTTGCCTGTGCTAGTAGCACCTAACAACCATAGGTTCGGATAGTGAGGCGAGACACATACACCGTTAAGAACCACGGATGGACACGGATAGACACGGACATCATTTGGACTCAATCCCTGAGGATGGCGCGAGATGGAACCCTTGATAATCGGTGTGAATCGGTGTCTCCCGACTCCGTGCGGGATACCGATGCGTCGGGACATCCGTGGTTCAGTCCAAATAGGTTCCGTTCAAATCAGGCGTCACAAGTCACCAGTATTCAATAACGGCTTTTACAGTGAGAAACTAACGCGCCGCATGATCGGGACTCTTGTCAGTAATCGTACTCTGATGACTTCACAGAGGGACCTCACGCGCCAAAGATCAAAAACGCTTGTCAATATAATGCTGCAATGTGAGACTAGCTTACCATGAAGATGGGCCTTTGCCAATCCCCCTTCGGTCACTTCCTCACTACTGCTTTGCCCACAATCACCCTGTCCTCGCCACCTTCCGTCCTCAGGCGCCTGCCCGTACCGGGGTCGTAAAGGCCCACCTCGATAACATATTCCCCCGCTGGCGCGTCTTCTTTCACTACAATGTCGTGGCGGTCGGCGACGATCTCTCCGGTGACCCACCCGGGGGTGGGCGCTGTACCCAAAGCTGGAATCCCGTCGTGCTGGCCCCACATTCGCCCGCCCCCATCGAGAAGATGGGTGAACACTGTATAGCTCTCGGCGCTAGCCCCCAGAGCCTCCCAGTACAGGACCAAAGTGAGTTTATCCCCTGGTCTCGTCTCCAGTGCTCCCTTCTTGGGTTCAGACCCTTCACGGGACAGATCCGAACCGCGCAGCCGGGCGAGGGCGCCGAAGGCAGCGCTGGAGGATTGCTGCACCGCCGACATATCGAAACGCCGCTCCCTGGCCTTGACGGCGACTTGGCCCAGTGATAGCTCACTTCCAAGTCCTGGCGCCAGACTCACCACATACCTACCGCCGGTCGCGTTTGCTGGTATAGATAGGTCTATGAGTTCCCTGAAGACATCGCCTTCTGTCCAGCCAAGGACCGCTTGGCGCTCTGTCGGCACAGGGGATTCCCCTGCCACGGCGCCTTGTTGGTCGATCAGCTTGATGGTCGCTTTTATGTTGTCTGGGGCTTTGGTGAGCGCTTGCCAGAACAGGGAGACTGTCAGCCTCTCTCCCGGCATGAGTGTGTCCCGGCCCAGCCCGAAGCCCACCAGGCGCCAGTCGCCGTTGACATCGTAGCTCGCTGCTTGGGGTATCTCGAATCTGTCCAGTGACGCCGGGGCTGGCCCCTTCACGACTTGCAGCCGACCTAAGCTCAGCCATGTCCCGCTGGGCGCACCGTTGGCGTCCAGGAAGCTCAGGCTACGTCCATCACTGTCCCTGTAGATGGCAACCTCGACTGAGAGGGCGCCGGGCATCATTCCGTTAGGCACTCGGAGACCGACTCTATCCATGACCTCGCTACCTTTGGGAAAGTTGCTCCGCAGAGCGCCCCCCAATGAGCGGTCAGCTTGCCGCAAGATATGTCCCCGGTCATCTCGCAGGCGGACCGAGACCTTGTAGCGCTGACCGAGGTCTTCCAGGGGGCGCCAGTTCAGTGCCAGCCTCAGGATGTCGCCCGACATTGCTTGCCCGGATGACATACGGTAGCTGGCCAGTTCCAGCTTGGTCTCCAGTCTGGCCGCGGAATTCAATGGCTGTTCGCTTGGTAGCGGGCCTGTCGCATAGAGGGCCAGCCTAGCTCGCGCCAGCCAATGGTTCTCCACTTCATAGGCGTTGTCATTGAGCCACTCCTCAGCATCGGGGTCGTCGCGGCCGTCGCCGGAAGGAAGCAGCCAGATCCGTTTGTTCTCTTGCGCCAGCCTGTGAAGCTTGCGCTGGATCTCCTCTCGACTGTTCTCACCTGGGTAATAGCGAAACTGGGTGATGGGCGCGCTTCCTTTGTAGTAATAGCGAAAGACGTCCGCGGTGAGGTGGCCTATGGCCACTATGGCGTCGCCCTTATCTTCCCATGACTGGATATGGCGCGCCACGGCTCGGTAGTCAGGTCGGGCGTAACGGCTCTGCCCGTAGTAATTCCCCAAGGCGTATGCCTGAGGCGATAGCGCAACCAGAATCGCGAGGCCCATAACCAGGGGCGAAAGCCGCCTCGACGCTGCCACTCCGGCCGCGACGAGGAGGTAGAGCGCAGGTGTGACGATGACGAGATACCGCTCGCGGGGAGGGAAGCCGGACGTGGTCCAGAAGTACGCCAGGGCGCCAGAGATGGGTACGAGCAAGTAGAACGAAAGGAAGAGCCCCAACCAGGTCTTCCGCGCCCGGAATAGCCACAAAAGGCCAACCGCGGCGAAGGCGACAAATGCCGCCAGGGCCCACTCCCCGAAAACAGGGTCGACAAACCAACCGACGGTGTACTGGACCAGATAATCTCTAACAGTGCCCAGAGGGTTTAGAGGCAGATGCTCCGCCCGATAGCGCAGCATCATGTAACCCACTTGCCACAAGCCTGCCAGAAGAGGCGCCAGAAGGACAGCATGGGCGATAGCCCACGGCCGCCACTCCAGCTTACCCCGGCTCAGCAGTAGCAGCAACCAGAGGTCTTCGACGGCGAGGATGAAGAAGGCGTAGTAGTGAGAGGAGATACTGAGCAACGTCACGAGGCAATAGCCGGCCCAAAGCCACAAGGGCCCCTTCTGCTGAAGCAGGCGGCAGAATAGCAAGACCGAGAGAAGGGTGAGTAACGTCGTTAGCGCGTAGGTTCTGGCCTCCTGGCCGTACCAGACCTGGAACGGATTCGTCGCCATCATGACGCTGGCTATTATTCCCGTATTTTGGTCTGCCAGATGCTTTCCCAGAAGATAGATTAGCGGGATGGCGAGCACGCCGAAAAAGGCCGAAGGGAAGCGGAAGACCAACTCATTCTGGCCCGCCACCATGGTCCAGAACTTGAGGACGTAATAAAAAAGGGGAGCGTGCGCGTCCAGGTTGGCCAGATTCAGCCTTATTATGTCTGGCAGGCTCATGCCGGAATACCAGATACTGAAGATCTCGTCGCCCCAGATCCCCTGGTCGCTGGCGTGCAGGACTCGCAAGAGGAAAGCAAGGAGGCACGCCAGCGCCACCACGCCGCGCGCTGTTCCGGCGCTCATGTTTGAGGCTGCGTGGCCCCCCCCTTTCACCGCAGAGGCGCAGAGTCCGCCGAGTCCTCTCGGGAACTGTTGGCGAGGCGTGTTTCCAGCTCTGGGCTCTCGGTGTCTCTGGGGTGTCTGCATTCACGTCGCCCGTGACATCAACGCCCGGTAGAGTTGCATGTGTTGTTCGGCGATCCTTTCCCAGGAGAACTCCTTCGCCAGCGTGGCCGCGCCACGCCCCAAACGGTCCCGCAAAGCTGGCGAGCTTATCAGCTCGCCGATGGCGTTGGCCAGCGTCTCGGCGTCCCCGGGTGGCGCCAGCAGGCAGTTCTCGCCGCTGACAAGCTGGGACTGGCCGCCAGGGGCGCCCGACGTCGTCACCACGGGCAGGCCGTGTTCCAGGGCCGTTAACAACGATGTGCGGCGAAAGGAAGCTCCATCCGCGAAGGGCAGCACGCAGACATCCGATGCGCGAAGGTGAGCCGACACCGCGTCGGCGGCCACATACCCCGTCCGGACCACCATCTCCTCGAGCTTCAAGTCTTCTATCATTGTCAGGACCTTCTCTCGGTACGCCCGGTTCGTGGGGTCGGCGTCGCCGATCTCCTCACCCAACATCAACAGTTTGACGCGCTGTCCGCGGTCGGCCACTTCGCGGAGCGCGGCCAGCAGGAACTCCACCCCCTTGCTTTGATTCAATATCCCGAAGTAGGTAAGCAGGCATTCTCCAGCGTTTACGCCCAAACGCGACCTTACGAGGTCGCGGTCGAAGGCAGGCGGCAAAGACACCGGGATGCTGCTGGCGATGGGTATGAGGATGAGACGGGCGCGGGCGGCCAGTCGCCTCGCTTCCGCCAGGTCCTCACCATTGGTGACGATGGCGGCGTCACTATCAGCAACGAGCCGGGCATTGACCCACGAGCGTAGCCTCCCCGCCTTGGGGAAGAGATACGGTTCCCTCAAATCGTGGAGGGTGCTGACAACGCGGCAGTTCAGCCGGCGATGCAGCCACCAGGGCAAGAAGTTGATGGCAGGATGCATCCCATAGGCGGCCGTTTGATACTGGAGGTGAACAATATCCGCCTTCGTCTCCAGGGCCAGCCTTTCGACGCGGCCCCAAGCGCCAAAACCCCAGTTATCGACGGCCGGATAGAGGGGGATTGAGGACGGCGCCTTTGGCGCCGCCCGGGTCGAAGTGACGACGCAAGGCAATGCACCGAAGTCGTGGAGCGCACGGGCCAGCGTCTCCGTGTAATCGGCCACGCCGCCTCGCATGGGGGGATACTCGCCGGTAATGAAACAGACCTTCATCCCTTGAACCCCGATCTGACCACTTCCCACAAGAGCGCTAGCCGCTCGCGTCTGAGGAGCGGTTTGTGTCCCACCGCCAGCTTGGCTCCCTCGTCGATGATTTGAAAAAGGTAGTTCGCCAGCAGAAAGACCCGCAACAGCTCCGCTTTCACCCTCCCATGATGCTTCCGAAAGAAACGGTACTTGCTCGTATTGAAATTAATGTGCCGACGAGACAGGTCCTTCTGGCTGCTCCCCCCATAATAGTGGATCACTTCCGCCCCCGGCAGGTAGACGATGCTCCACCCCGCCTTCCTTATCCGGTAGCACCAGTCCACCTCCTCGTAGTACATGAAGAAGCTTTCATCGAGCACGCCCGCCGTCCGCACCACCTCTCGCCGCGCCATCAGGCATGCTCCCACCAACCAGTCGACCTCTTGCACCGTGTCATCGCTGCGATCCAGCATGTAGAATCGCTTCAGTTCCGGCGAGTTGGGCAAGTACTGTTGGATCATGGTGCTTTCCACGAAAGCCGTTGCCAGAGTTGGGAAACGGCGCCGCGAGGACTGGATGCTGCCATCCGGGTTCAACAGCTTCGGGCCCACCATACCCACCTCGGGGTGCTCGTCAAGGTAGGAGACCATCCTGTCGATCGCGTCTCCGCGCATTTCTGTATCCGGGTTCAGGAGCATCACGTATCGTCCGCCTGCCAGCCGCATCCCCTGATTGCAGGCGGCGGCGAATCCCAGATTCGATTGGTTGACTACGAGCCTCACCTGGGGGAACCGCTTCCGCACCATGCCCATCGCGCCGTCGGACGAGGCGTTGTCCACGACGACAATCTCAGCGCCCGCTCCGGAGCCGGAGGCGAGGATAGACTCCAGGCAGCGGCGCAAGAGATCCTGCACATTCCAGCTTACGA
The DNA here is from genome assembly GCA_016190665.1 of Chloroflexota bacterium. Classification (GTDB taxonomy): domain Bacteria; phylum Chloroflexota; class Dehalococcoidia; order JACPQD01; family JACPQD01; genus JACPQD01. The sequence goes on along the minus strand of JACPQD010000068.1, from coordinate 23 downwards.
TGACGATCGAGACGGGGGACAGG
>JACPQD010000065.1 GCA_016190665.1 Chloroflexota bacterium | reverse complement strand
GTCGTAGTACGATGCCTCGACCTGCATGTGCGGTATCAGCGGTGTCCTCGACTGGGAAGCACACCCCGACTGCGCCGTTGTCCAGGCGATGTGCGACCGGCAGGCGCACCGCGGGCCCGACGCGAGCGGCGTCGTCGCCCGGCCGCCCATCGTCCTCGGCCATCGCCGCCTGAGCGTGATTGATCTGTCCGAGGCCGCGAACCAGCCGCTCGCCGACGTGTCGGGGCGCTTCTCTTATTGCATACGAGCCGCTTATACTCGCAGGGGCCGGCGCTGAGTTACTAGACCCTTCGGCGCAGTGCGAACCCGAGGACTCCCAACCCCACGCCAGCCATGGCGATCAGGGTGATGGGAATGGGGGCGCCGGTCTTCGGCACAGGGGCCTTCGCCGCCGCAGCTGGCGTAGCCGCCGGCTTCGCTGCGGGTGTCCCCGCTGGCTTGGCCGCTGGCGTCCCGGCGGGCTTCGGCGTCGCTACCGGCTTCGGCGTCGGCGTCGGGGCTACGCCCACCTCGATATCAGCGGTGGCCGTGCTGCCCGCGGTGCCAGTGGCCTTGATCGTGTACTTGCCCGGCTTCACCCCAGCGGGGACGGTCGCCATCTCAGCGACCTGCGGGATCCTCTTGGCCGGTGAGCTGAACTCGCCCTTGTCGTTGCACTCGCCGCCGGTGAGGATTATGTCCTCACCCGCCAGAGCGCCTACCAGGAGGACCACCACGGCTTCCTTGGGCTTGAAGCCGGTGACCTTCGCCACCAGTGTGGTCGTCGCCGGCACGAGCGCCGGGGTGACCTCCAATTTTGGCGCCTGGGCCAGAGCTGTCCCCGCCATGGATGCAACTAGTGCGAGAACCATTGAGACCATTACGAGAATGCGCAACCCTTTACTAAAGGTCACGAAACGTCGCATTCAGTACCCTCCTTCTTATACCTGAGCATTGCAAGTCTGATACTGCCGTGGGACAGCACCTTCTTTTGGATTCAGCCCCTGCTTATCCTCGGGAGAAGCGTTACTTGCCCCGGTGCCTGGGAATCGACCGCGGCCCGATTGGAGCCTCCCAGCGCTGGATATCATATTGCATACAAAAAGGTTTGTCAAGAGCAAAATTAGCCCAAGTTAGGACTTCTTTTCAAAGAAGTGGTTTGATTCTTCGGGGCGTTGCGTCAACAATTGCCCGCACCGCTCTTGAAAGCTCAGCGTTCTGACTCCAGCATTGACAAGGCCAACAGCCTACCACTATTCAGAACTTTACTGAAAGGAACACCGTGTAGTACAATTTAGAAGCCCTGGAGAGGTGTCCGAGTGGTTGATGGTGCCGCTCTCGAAAAGCGGTGTCCCTTCGGGGACCGTGGGTTCGAATCCCACCCTCTCCGCCAGGGAGACAAGGAGAGGTGCTGGAGTGGCCGATCAGGCGCGCCTGGAGAGCGCGTGTCGTCGCAAGGCGACCGTGGGTTCAAATCCCACCCTCTCCGCCACTATTTCCCTTACTCCGCCAACCTACTGGAATCGTTAGGAATCGCCTTTATTCCCCGGGGCGCTTGTACTGCTCCAGCTTTGTTTGCATGTCAGCGTTGGCCTTGCTGGCCGCGGCTTTCCCCTCTTCCACCGCTTCTTTCAGAGCCTCTTTTCCCCGGGCGATGAGCTCTTCAGCCGTCTGCTGGGCCTTGACCGCCATCTCGTCGGCCTTTTCCCGGGCGCGAGCCGCCAGCTCGTCCGCCTGCCTCCTCAGCTCGGCGCTGCCAGCCTTGATCTGTTCACGGGTCTCATCCCCCGGGCGCGGGGCGAGAAGCAGGGCGGCGAAGGCGCCTATCAGGCTACCCAATACGAATCCGGTGAAGAAACCAGGTCCCCGATCCTCATCAGCCATTCTTCTTTCCTCTTTCCTTTCTCCGGCGCAGGCCGCTGATAACAGAGAGCGCCCTTTGGACTCCAATGGCAAAGCTTGCCGCCTTGATGGTTGGCTTGGCCACCACCTCGGAGATGAGCCTGGACGTGCCCTTGATGGTGGCCACAGTCTCCTGGACATCTCTCAGTATGGAGGTAACTTTGGTGAGGACCACGATGGTGGCGACAATGACGAGAAGGGAAGCGATGATCCCCAGGACCATGAAAATCACGATCGACAGGTCACGCAATTGGGGCACGTCCATCCAGGCGCCTCCTTTCTTTGGCGCCATTGTAACACAGCGTGCTCACCCCTGCAACAGAAATGAAGGCCGTCTTTGCGGAAAATCCCCTTTTGCGCGCGTTTTTTTCACTTGACAGGCGAAATCGCCTATGATATAGTTCTGCAAATGACGCCCATTCTAGAGCGGCGGAGTCTCTTCGTCTCCGGGCGTCTAGCCCCGTTACTCTGGACAAGAATTCCGCCGGCGTTCTTGCTTCCGTCCCTTTCGGGGACGGTATTTTTTACTCCGCAGTCTGGCGTTTGAGGAGGAATGCGGTGAAAAGTGACGCGGTGAAGCGAGGCATCGAGCGCGCTCCACACCGGGCGCTGTTGCGCGCCGTTGGATGCAGCGAAATAGAGATCAACCAGCCTTTCGTAGGCATCGTTAACTCTTTCAGCGAGGTCATTCCGGGACACGTTCATCTCCGGCAGATAGCCGAGGCGGTGGCCGACGGCGTGCGCAGCGCCAGGGCCACGCCCTTCGAAGTGGGCACCATTGGCGTCTGCGATGGCATCGCCATGAACCATCGGGGCATGAAATACAGCCTCCCCTCCCGCGAGCTTATCGCCGACTCGGTGGAGGTGGTGGCGGAGGCCCATGCCTTTGACGCCCTGGTCTTCGTCACCAACTGCGACAAGATCACGCCGGGCATGCTCATGGCGGCGGTCCGCCTGAATGTGCCGTCCATCTTCATCAGCGGCGGGCCCATGCTGGCGGGGCGCATGGGCGACACCGCCTTGGACCTCAACAGCGTCTTTCTGGCGGTGGGCAAGGTGACCAAGGGCGAGATGACCGAGGCCGAGTTGGAGGAGATCGAGAGGCTCGCCTGTCCGGGGTGCGGAAGCTGCGCCGGATTGTTCACCGCTAACACCATGAACTGCCTCATGGAAGCCCTGGGCGTAGCCCTTCCCGGCAACGGCACGGTCCCGGCGACCAGTTCCGAGCGGGTGCGCCTGGCCCGGGAGGCGGGCAGCCAGGTCGTCGAGCTGCTGAAAAGGAACATAACACCCAGAGACATTGTCACTCAGAGATCGCTTCACAATGCTTTTGTGGTCGATATGGCTCTAGGTGGCAGCACCAACTCCGTCTTGCATTTGATGGCCCTGGCCCATGAGGCCGGCGTGCCCTTCTCCTTGCCGAGCGTGGACGAGATAAGCCGGGGCACACCGCACCTCTGCAAGATCAGCCCCTCCGGCGAGCACCATGTGGAGGACCTTCACCTGGCGGGTGGGATACCGGCGGTAATGTCGGAGCTAAGGGGCCTGCTGGAGCTTCAGGCGATGACCGTCCTGGGGCGCCCGATGGACGAGACCATTGCTCGGGCCAGGGTCATCGACAACCACGTCATCCGTCCCAGCTCCAATCCTTATTCGCCTGTAGGCGGCCTATCCATCCTCTTCGGCAATCTGGCTCCAGAAGGGGCCGTGGTCAAGAGCGCCGCGGTGGCGCCGGAGATGATGGTCCACCAGGGGCCGGCACGCGTCTTCAACTCTGAGGAGGAGGCAACCACGGCGATATTGGACAAGGCCATCAAGCCGGGTAACGTGGTAGTTATCCGGTACGAGGGGCCCAAGGGCGGCCCGGGAATGCGGGAGATGTTGACGCCCACCTCGCTTCTGAGCGGCATGGGCATGGACAAGGAAGTGGCGCTCATCACCGATGGGCGCTTCTCCGGCGCCACCCGAGGGTCGGCCATCGGGCATGTCTCGCCGGAGGCCGCATCGGGGGGGCCGATTGGCGCTCTCAGAGACGGCGATATCGTCAAGATAGACATCCCGGCGCGCAAGCTGGACGTGGCTCTCAGCGATGCGGAGATAGCGGCCAGGCTAGCGACGCTGCCCGATTTCGAGCCCAGAGTCCAGTCCGGCTATTTGAAACGCTACATCGCCAACGTGACCTCAGCCAGCACGGGGGCGGTTTTCAGGGATTAGAGGTGATACCATGCGCTTGAACGGGGCGCGCATAGTCTGCGAGAGCTTAAAGCGGGAAGGTGTAGAGGTTATCTTCGGTTTCCCCGGCGGGGTTGTCCTTCCTCTCTACGACGTTCTGCCCCAGTTCCCTGAGCTGCGGCATATCCTGGTCCGCCACGAGCAGGGAGCGGCTCACGCCGCCGATGGCTACGCCAGGGCCACGGGGAAGGTGGGCGTATGCCTGGCCACCTCGGGCCCGGGGGCGACTAATCTGGTCACCGGGATAGCCAACGCTCATCTCGATTCCTCTCCCATAGTGGCCATAACCGGGCAGGTGGCGCGCCCCTTCATCGGCAAGGACGCCTTCCAAGAAGTTGACATAACTGGGATAACGGTGCCGATCACCAAGCACAACTACCTGGTCATGGACGCTGCCGAAATCGCGCACACGGTGAAAGAGGCCTTTTACCTCGCCAGGACCGGCAGGCCGGGCCCGGTGCTGATCGACATCCCTCGGGACGTTTTCGTGGAGGAGGCCAACTTCCAGTATCCTGACAGCGTCAATCTGCGGAGCTACAGGCCCACCATCTATGGGCATCCCTCCCAGATAAAGAAGGCGGCGAAGCTGATTCACGAGGCCAAGCGGCCTGTCATCCTGGCCGGCCGCGGCGTGATAATCTCCAGGGCCTATGAGGAGCTGAGGGAGCTGGCCGAGAAAGCACAGATACCCGTCATCAACACGCTTCTGGGGATCGGCTCCTTCCCGGACAGCCATGTGCTGGGCTTTGGCATGCTCGGCATGCACGGCATGGCCTACGCCAATATGGCGGTGGACAAGTCTGACCTGATCATAGCCATCGGCATGCGGTTCGACGACCGGGCCACGGGCAAGGTAAGCGCCTTCGCACCGCATGCCCAGATTATTCATATCGATATCGATCCAGCGGAGATTGGAAAGAACATCCGCGTGAACGTTCCTATAGTCGGGGACGTGAAGCAGGTCCTGCTGGCGCTGAACCGGGAGATATCGCCTCAGACGCATCTCGAGTGGGTGAAGCAACTGGAGCAGTGGCGTCTTGAGCACCCCTCGACGACGGTGCGGGAGACGGACAAGCTTATCCCCCAGTATGTGGTCCATAAGATTCACGAGGTCACCAGGGGCGATGCCATCATCGTCACCGGCGTGGGCCAGAACCAGATGTGGGCCGCCCAGCACTTTTTCTACGATAAGCCCAACAGTTTCATCTCCTCCGGCGGCCTAGGCACCATGGGCTTTGAGCTGCCGGCGGCCCTGGGGGCTAAGATAGGCTGTCCCCACGAGACCGTCTGGGCTATCTGCGGCGACGGCGGCTTCCAGATGACCATCCAGGAGCTGGCCACCATTGTGCAGGAGAAGGCGGCGGTGAAGCTGGCCATCCTTAATAACGGCTTCCTGGGCATGGTGCGGCAGTGGCAGGAGCTTTTCTATAAGCGTAATTACGTCGGGACGCCGCTCTACAATCCCGATTTCGTCAAGGTAGCCGACGCCTATGGCATAGCAGCCATGAGGGTCACCGACAAGGCCCAGGTGGAGGCCGCCGTCCGGACGGCCATGGACCACCCCGGGCCTTTCATTATCGATTTTGTGGTGGAACCGGAGGAGAACGTCTATCCGATGGTGGCCCCCGGCGCCTCGCTCGCCGACGTCATGGAGGCGCCGAAGAAAGAGGTCTCAGTATGGCCGCGCCGAAACACACCATAGTGGCTCTGGTGGAGAACAGGCCGGGCGTCCTTAATCGGGTCGCCAGCCTTTTCCGCCGCCGCAACTTCAACATCGAGAGCATTGCCGTCGGGCACACTGACATGCCCGACGTCTCCCGAATGACGATAGTCGTCGATGGCGCCAACACGGCGGTGGAGCAAGTAACCAAGCAATTGTATAAGCTCATCGAGGCCGTGAAGGTCTCCGACATCACTGCGGAGGAGATGGTGGCGCGAGAGCTGGCGCTCATCAAGGTCAAAGCGACCGCCTCCACGCGGGGCGAGATCATTCAAATTGTGGACGTCTTCCGGGCCAACATAATCGACGTATCGCCGGACTCCATCATTATTGAAGTGACCGGCGACGAGGAAAAGATTAACTCCCTGCTGCAGCTCCTCAAGGGCTTCGGCATCAAGGAAATAGCCCGAACCGGGCGGGTTTCTCTGGTCAGGGGAATGTCGGGAGCCGCATCTCTCGAAGAAGAGTCGACGCAGTCAGCCAGGGTCGGTCCGCAACGGCCGAAGGCTGCGCCAGGGATTCCAGGAAGAAAGAAAGGATAGGACAGATGGCAAAAGTCTACTATGACAAGGACGCGGACCTGGGCCTCCTTAAGGGCAAGATTATCGGCGTTATCGGGTACGGCAGTCAAGGCCACGCCCATGCCTTGAATCTCAAGGAGAGCGGCTGCGAGGTGATGGTGGGCGAGATACCCGGCAGCGAGCCCTGGAAGGCCGCGGCGAAAGCGGGCCTGAAAGTCGCCACCGCTGAGGAAGTCGGCAAGGCCGCCGACATAGTCGTGATGTTGGTCCCGGACCAGTTGCACAAGCAGGTCTACTACAGCTCCATCGAAAAGGGCCTCAAGAAGGGCAACGTCCTCGTCTTCGCGCACGGTTTCAATATTCATTATGGTCAGATTGTTCCGCCGCCCTTCGTTGACGTCATTATGGCGGCGCCCAAGGCGCCTGGCCACCGCGTGCGCGAGCTCTACAAGGAAGGCGTCGGCACTCCAGCCCTCATCGCTGTTTACCAGGATGTCTCGAAGAACGCGAAGAACATCGCCCTGGCCTATGCCAAGGGCCTTGGCGCCACCCGGGCCGGCGTCCTGGAGACCACTTTTGCCGAGGAAACGGAGACCGACTTGTTCGGAGAGCAGGCGGTGCTCTGCGGCGGCGTGACTTCCCTGATCAAGGCCGGATTCGAGACCCTGGTGAACGCCGGCTATCAGCCGGAAATCGCCTATTTTGAGTGCCTCCACGAGTTGAAGCTGATCGTCGACCTCATTTACCAGGGCGGGTTCAACTACATGCGCTATTCCATCTCCGATACCGCCGAGTACGGAGACTACGTCTCCGGGCCGCGGATCATTAACGACAGCGTCAAGGAGGAAATGGCCGAGATACTGGAGGCGATCCAGGATGGCACCTTCGCCCGCGAGTGGATCCTGGAGAACCAGGCGGGGCGGCCCGTCTACAACGCCCTGAAGCGTCAGGCTGCTGGTCACCAGATTGAGGCTGTCGGCAAGAAGCTGCGCGCCATGATGCCCTGGCTGAACCCGAAGTAGGGCAACGAGGCAACTGACATGTCAGGCGGGCTGAAATCGGCCGAGGAAGCGACGAGCAAGGCGCTGTCTTTTCTCAAGAAATACCATCCATGGGCGCGACCCATGAAAGCGGTCAGGGAGGACGGCATCTGGCTTGTACAGGTTGATGTTGGGGCCTTGAAAACGAAGATAGGCACGATAAAATTAGATGCGCAGACCGGCAAGGTCCTGGAGTTCGATGTTCCGGAAGCGTAAATTGGCGCATAGTACAACGGGATAGGCGGAGGACGTCTGAATACCGCGCACTGAAGTACGCGGGATAGAGACAACTCTGGCAGATGAGGCGGTGAACGTTGGGCGCAAAGGTTGCCTTTTGCTACCGCGCACTGAAGTACGCGGGATAGAGACGACTCTGACAGATGATGCGGCGAACGATGGGCGCAAAGGTTGCCTCTTGCTACCGCGCACTGAAGTACGCGGGATAGAGAGTTCGTCGGTGCAAGGGCGTCAAGATGGCGGACAAAATTCTCTACCACGTTTGGTTCGCCACAAAGCGAAGGAAATGGCTGCTCCAAGGTGAGATCCCGGAAGCAGTCAAGAATGTTCTGCGGGAGACAGCCCGCAGCAAGGGAATCGACCTTCTGGCCTGCGAGACGATGGTAGATCATGTGCACATCATGGTCAGAACAGAACTCGCCAGCCTGCCTAAAGTCATGCAAGCGCTGAAAGGAATATCTTCCAAGGCGGTCTTCGAGAAGTTCCCGGAAATCAAACTCGATGCGCACGTCAACAATTTCTGGCAAAGGCATTACGCTTTCAAACCTGTGCCAGAGGAGGCCATCAACGATGTCGCGGAGTATATCAGAACACAGAGTGACCGGCCCGAGAAGTATGAAAGATGACGAGCCTGCTTTGTGGGGGACAGCAAGACGCCTGAAGAGGGTGAACACTGACATACCGCGTACTTCAGTGCGCGGTAGACAAGCGTCATGAAGATGCAAAGCCGCGAAGACGATGAACACCGACATACCGCGTACTTTAGTGCGCGGTCGAGAAGCGCCTGAACACAGAGGGCGCAGGAGAACACGAAAGCTGAGATACCGCGTACTTTGGTGCGCGGTAGAGAAGCGCTGCGAACATAGCGGGCGCAGGAGAACACGAAAGCTGATATACCGCGTACTTTAGTGCGCGGTAGACAAGCGTCATGAAGATGCAAAGCCGCGCAAACGATGAACACCGATATACCCCGTACTTTAGTGCGCGGTGGAGGAAAGAGCCTGGTGGGCACGCGGGAGCGGCACGTTTGTTCCTAGTTGTGGAGGTTCGCCATGGATAAGGTCGTCGTCTTCGATACAACCCTGCGGGATGGGGAGCAGTCGGCGGGGGCGGCCCTCAACATAGACGAGAAGCTGGAGATCGCCAGGCAGCTTGAGAAGCTGCGGGTGGACGTGATTGAGGCGGGCTTTCCCATCGCTTCTCCCGGTGATTTCGAGGCCGTGCGGGCTATCGCCGCTCAGGTCCGGGGGCCGGTCATCTGCGGGCTGGCCCACGCCCAGGCCCAGGCGGTGGACGCCGCCTGGGACGCGGTGAAAGACGCCGCTCATCCTCGCATCCACATCTTTCTTTCCAGCTCGGAGATTCACCTTTTTCACCAGCTTCGCAAGAGCCGTGAGGAGATCCTCCGGACCTCTCGCGACATGGTGGCGCGCGCCAAGGGTTACCTGGAGGACGTCGAGTTCTCCCCCATGGACGCCTCTCGGACCGAACCAGCCTATCTGTACCAGATTCTGGAGGCCGTGATCGAGGCCGGGGCAACGACAGTGAACATCCCGGACACGGTCGGCTATGCCGCTCCGGGCGAGTTTGGAGCGCTTATCGAGGGCATCTTCAAGAACGTGCCCAACATCCGCAAGGCGGTGGTCAGCGTCCACTGCCATAACGATCTGGGGCTGGCGGTGGCCAACAGCCTGACGGCCATCCAGGCGGGCGCCAGGCAGGTGGAGTGCACCGTCAACGGCATCGGAGAGAGGGCTGGGAACGCGGCCCTCGAAGAGATTGTCATGGCGCTGCGCACCCGCAAGGATTTCTACGGCCCGACGACCGGCGTCAACACCAGGGAGATATACAAGACGAGCCGGCTGGTGAGCGACCTCATCGGCTTCGCGGTGCAGCCTAACAAGGCCATCGTGGGGTCAAACGCCTTCCGCCACGAGTCGGGCATTCATCAGGACGGAGTGCTCAAGGCCTCGATCACCTATGAGATAATGGACCCCAAGGACGTGGGCCTGGCGGGGAGCGCCCTGGTCCTGGGCAAGCTCAGCGGTCGGCACGCCTTCAAGGTCCGGCTGGAGGAGCTGGGATACACCTTCAGCGACGAGGAGCTGAACCGGTCCTTCCTGGCCTTCAAGCAGCTCGCCGATAAGAAAAAAGTGATAACCGACCGCGACCTGGAGGCGCTGGTGGCGGAAGAGATGCGCACGGCCTCGCAAACCTATCAGCTTGACCACGTCCAGGTATCCTGCGGCGACCACTCCATGCCCACGGCCACGGTGCGCCTGATTGGCCCTGAAGGCGAGATTCTGGCGGACGCGGCCCTGGGCACGGGCCCGGTGGATGCCATCTACAAGGCCATAAACCGCCTGGTGGGCGTTCCCAACCAGCTCACCGAGTTCAGCGTCAAGTCCGTCACCGAAGGCATAGACGCCATCGGTGAGGTTACCATAAGGATCGAGAGCGAGGGCCGGGCCTATACCGGCCGCGGCGCGGCCACCGACATCATCGTCGCCTCAGCCAAGGCTTACATGAATGCCCTCAACCGTCTGCTGGCGGTCAGGGGGCCGGAGCCGGAACGGAAACCCAAGAGAAAAGCGGGGTGAGCCTTGGCGTCGCGGAGCGAGGACTGGCTGCGGCAGGCGAAGAGCGACCTGGAGCTAGCGCGCGATTTGGCCGAGTCAGCCCATTTCGAGTGGGCCTGCTTCGCCGCCCAGCAGGCGGCGGAGAAAGCGGTCAAAGCGCTTTACCAGAAGCTCGGCGCGGATGCCTGGGGGCACGTCGTGGCTCTTCTCCTGATGAGTTTGCCCAAGGAGTTCAATGTTGGCCGCGAGTTGGTTGACAGGGCCAAGGAGCTGGACAAACACTACATCATGACTCGCTATCCCAACTCCCACGCGTCTGGAGCGCCCGTTGACCTCTATACCGAGGCGGAAGCGAAGCGAGCCCTGGAGAACGCCGATGCGATTGTCGCCTTCTGTGAAGATCACCTACTTCGATAAGGAAGGCGTGTGGGCTGCGACGCGGGACTTTGCCGCGGAGTTGGCGCGCGCTCATCCCGAGGTGGAGGAAGTAGTTGTCTTCGGTTCGCTGGTGCGGGGTGAGGCTGTGCCTGGCAGCGATGTCGATCTGCTAGTCATCCTGAGGGACTCAAATGTCCCTTTTCTGGACCGGATGACAAGCTATATGCCCGACCGCTTTCCGGTAGGCATGGACGTCTTTCCCTACACGAAGGCTGAGATAGAGCAGATGTTGCAGGACAACAACTTCTTCATCAAGAGGGCGTTGGGTGAAGGGGTGGAACTGTTCTCGCGACAATGAAAGGCTGGGGGGAAAGCGATGGAGAATCGTTTTACCGCCGTCTTCCAGAAAGAGGGCGACTGGTGGATTGGGTTCGTTGAAGAGTTGCCCGGAGCCAACACTCAGGGCAGAACCTTGGAGGAGGCGCGAGAGAACCTTAAGGAAGCTGTGGCGCTCGTCATCGAGGCAAATCGACAACTGGCCGAGCGAGAGCTTGAGGGCAAAGAAGCCATCCGACAGGAGTTCCCGATATCCACTGCTTGAGGAGCCATCAGTCTTATGACCTTAGCTGAGAAAATCCTCGCCGCCCATTGCGGCCGGATGAGCGTCTGGCCCGGCGACTTGATAAGCACCCGGGTCGACCTGGTCTTGTCCAACGATATCACCGCCCCCATCGCCATCACGGAGTTCCGACGCATCGGCGTGCGGCGCGTCTTTGACCCCAGGAAGGTGGTCATGGTCCCGGACCATTTCGTGCCCAACAAGGACATCGCCTCGGCGGAGCAGGTGAAGCTGATGCGTGAGTTCGCTCATGAGCAAGGGCTCATCTACTATGAGGTGGGCCAGATGGGCATCGAGCATGTCCTGCTGCCGGAGCAGGGGCTCGTGCTTCCTGGCGACGCTGTGATAGGCGCGGATTCTCATACCTGCACCTATGGCGCCCTCGGCGCCTTCGCCACGGGCATGGGCTCGACGGACATCGCCTCGGCCATGGCCACCGGCGAGATCTGGATGAAGGTGCCGCCCACCATGAAGTTCGTCTTCCACGGCAGGCTGGCCAAGTGGGTGGGCGGCAAAGACCTGATCCTTCATACTATCGGCGACATTGGCGTGGACGGCGCTCTCTACGCCGCCATGGAGTTCACCGGCGAGGCTATCGATGAGCTTTCCATGGACGGCCGCTTCACCATGGCAAATATGGCCATCGAGGCGGGGGCCAAAGCGGGCCTCTTCTACGCCGACGGCAAGACGCTGGAATACGTGAAAAGCCGCGCCAAGCGCCAGTACACCGTTTACGAGCCGGACCCGGAGTCCAGGTATGAGAAGGTCATCGAATACGATGCTTCGAAGATTGAGCCTCAAGTGGCCTTCCCGCATCTGCCCAGCAACACCAGGCCCATAAGCCAGGTGGGCAACGTGGAGATCGATCAGGCTGTCATCGGAAGCTGCACCAACGGGCGGCTGGAGGACCTGCGGGTCGCCGCGAGCGTGCTTAAGGGCAAGAAGGTGCATCCTCGCGTGCGCTGCATCGTCATCCCGGGCAGCCAGCGCATCTATCTGGAGGCGCTGAAGGAAGGTCTTATCGAGGCCTTTGTGGAGGCGGGCGCGGTGGTGAGCACCCCCACCTGCGGGCCGTGTCTCGGCGGCTATATGGGTATCCTGGCCGCTGGTGAAAAGAGCATCTCCACCACCAACCGCAACTTCGTGGGCCGCATGGGGAGCCCCAAGTCCGAGGTGTATCTCTCCAACCCAGCCGTGGCCGTAGCCAGTGCTATTGTGGGCAGGATCGCCGGGCCGGAGGAGGTCGGACTATGATGCTCAAAGGCAAGGCCCACAAATACGGCGCCAACGTCGATACCGACGTTATCATTCCGGCGCGCTATCTGAATCTTTCGGACCCGGCGGAGCTGGCCAAACACTGTCTGGAGGACCTGGACGCCAATTTTCTAAAGAAGCTCCAGCCGGGCGATATGATCGTCGCGGACACGAATTTCGGCTGTGGCTCCTCGCGGGAGCACGCGCCGCTCTGCATAAAGGCAGCGGGCGTGAGTTGCGTCATCGCCAAGAGCTTTGCCCGCATCTTCTATCGCAACGCCATCAATATCGGGCTGCCGATTCTGGAGAGCGTCGAGGCGGTGGATAGCACGGATGCCGGCGACGTCCTGGAGGTGGAGCTGAGCACCGGCGAGATCAGGAATGTGACCAGGGGAAAGACCTTTCGGGCCAAGCCCTATCCGGATTTCATGCTGGAGCTTATGGAAGCGGGCGGGCTCATAGAGTACACGAAGAAGAGGCTGGCGGCGAGCAAGGCCTGATAGCGGTCAGGGGTCGGGGGTCGGGGAAGGGCGCAGTCTGACGCGTCTGACAGGTCTGACTAGTCTGACAGGTCGGGCTTGGCGCCTGTGCTGCTGGACTACTTGGAGGGTAGATAAGTGAAGTTTGAGCTGGCAGTCCTGCCTGGCGATGGCATCGGTCCGGAGGTGGTGGCTGAGGCCGTCAAGGTCTTGCAAGCCGTGGGCAAGAAATTCGGGCACAACTTCTCCCTCCACTACGGACTGGTGGGCGGAGTGGCTATAGATGAGACCGGACTGGCGCTCACCGCCGAGACTCTCAAGATGTGTAAGAAGACCCAGGCCGTGCTGCTGGGCGCCGTGGGCGGCCCCAAGTGGGACGACCCGGCGGCCAAAGTCCGTCCGGAGGACGGACTGTTGGCCCTGCGCAAGGGACTGGGACTGTTCGCCAACCTGCGCCCCGTGAAGGTACTGCCTTTCCTCGTCGATTCCACAAGCATAAAGCCCGAAGTCCTGAAGGGCGTGGACCTGGTCGTCGTACGCGAGCTCACCGGCGGACTGTACTTCGGCAGGCCCAAGCGTCGCTGGCAGACCACCAAAGGCTGGCGGGCGGTCGACACCATGTCCTATTCCGAGGAGGAGATAAGGCGCATCTTGCGCGTGGGCTTCGAGCTGGCGCGCACGCGCCGCAGGAAGCTCGCCTCGGTGGATAAGGCCAATGTCCTGGAGACCTCGCGATTGTGGCGGCAGATCGCCATGGAGATGGCCTCCGAATACCCGGATGTCGAGCTCTGGCACGTGCTGGTGGACAACTGCGCCATGCAGTTGGTGCGCGGGCCGGCCGAGTTCGATGTCATCGTCACGGAGAATACTTTTGGCGATATCCTGACCGACGAGGCCTCCATGCTCTCGGGGTCCATGGGGATGTTGGCTTCCGCGAGCCTGGCCGGGCTGCCGAAGGCAGGTGTGTCCACCTTTGGCCTCTATGAGCCAATCCACGGCAGCGCGCCGCGCCACGCGGGCAAGAACGAAGCTAATCCCATCGCTACCGTCCTGAGCAGCGCCATGATGCTCCGCTACTCGCTGGGGCTGGTCAGGGAAGCGGACGCGGTGGAGAAGGCGGTGGATGCGGCGCTGGCCGATGGCTGCCGGACTTATGACATTATGCAGGAAGGCTGCAAGAAACTGGGGACCAGAGAGATGGGCGACGCTATCGCCGACAGAATCCCTCATGCCGGCTGGCACTAACAAATCGCTTCTCTACACCCCGCACTGAAGTACAGGGTATACCGCGTACTTTAGTGCGCGGTATGTGAGAATTCCTATTTTCGTAGCAGTGAGGCAGTAGCTTGGTTCAGCTCTACGATTGCACCCTTAGAGACGGCGCCCAGATGGAGGGCATCTCCTTCTCTGTGGAGGACAAGCTCAAGATCGCCCGCAGGCTGGACGAGTTGGGCATGCACTTCATCGAGGGCGGCTGGCCGGGCGCTAACCCTAAGGATGCCGAGTTCTTCGTTAAGGCGCGCGGGCTTTCGCTGTCTCATGCCGTCCTGGTGGCCTTCGGCAGCACACGCCGACCTAAAACCAAGGTTGAAGTGGACCCCAATCTCCAGGCGCTGGTCGACGGCAGGACCAGGGTCGTCACCCTGGTGGGCAAGAGCTGGGACCTGCACGTCACCCGCCTCCTGGAGACCACTCTGGAGGAGAACCTGAACATGATAGCGGAGTCCATCCGCTATCTGAAGGGGAAGGGACGGAGGGTCTTCTACGACGCTGAGCATTTCTTTGATGGCTACAAAGCCAAGCCGGAGTATGCTTTGCAGACTCTCAAGGCGGCGGCGGAGGCGGGCGCCGATTGCGTGGTCCTGTGCGATACTAATGGCGGCGCTCTACCCACTGAGGTGGCCACGGCGCTGGCGGCGGCCAGGCAGTCCTGCGGCGCGCCCCTGGGCATCCACGTCCACAATGATGCGGAGCTGGCGGTGGCCAATTCGCTGGTGGCGGTCCGGGCGGGCGCGGTCCAGGTGCAGGGCTGCATCAACGGCTATGGTGAGCGGTGCGGCAATGCCAACTTGTGCTCCATCATACCCAATCTTAAGCTCAAAATGGGTATCGATTGCGTGACGGACGAGCAGCTTGGACGGCTGAGCGAAGTATCGCGCTACGTCAGCGAGCTGGCAAACATGAGCCTGAATCCTCACATGCCTTATGTGGGAGGCAGCGCCTTCGCCCACAAGGCCGGCTTGCATGTGTCGGGCATGATGAAGGCGGAGGAGAGCTATCAACACATCGACCCGGCGCTGGTGGGGAATCGCAAGCGGGTCCTCGTCTCGGAGCTTTCCGGCAAGAGCAACATTATCTACAAGTCCAGAGAGCGGGGGATCGATGTCTCCCTGGAAGGCGAGCAGGCCCGAAAGGTGCTGGAGCGCATCAAGTTCCTGGAGAATCGAGGCTTTCAATACGATGGCGCGGAGGCCTCCTTCGATCTGCTGGTGCTCCGCGCGCAGACTGACTACCAGGCGCCCTTCGAGCTGGTGGATTTCTTCGTCATTGTCGAAAAGCGGCGTCGTGCGCCCACAATCTGCGACGAAGAGCTGCTATCGGAGGCCTCGGTAAAGGTCAAGGTGGGCGAGGAGATAATACACACGGCTGCGGAGGGGAACGGCCCGGTCAATGCCCTGGATGCGGCCCTGCGCAAAGCTCTGATACAATTCTACCCCAGTCTGGCGGTGGTGAAGCTGATAGACTATAAGGTGCGCATCCTGGATGAAACGGAGGGGACGCAGGCGCAGGTCCGCGTCCTCATCGAGTCCAGCGACGGTGAGCACGAATGGCGGACGGTCGGCAGCTCAACGAACATAATTGAAGCTAGCTGGCTTGCCCTGGCCGACAGCCTGGAGTACTGGCTGCTGGTGAGGTCGGGAGAAGGCAATAACTCCTAGCCAAACCTGGGCGAACAAGAGATCAAAGAGGCTCGGAGCGCCGTGGCGCTCCGAGCCTCTTTCTGGAAAGGAGGGATTGTCAGTCTGCTAGGGGTTTGACCCCTGTCTGGTTCGGGAGCCGCCAGCTCCGCCTGCGCCTCCCGTGCGCCCACTGCCTGCGCCGCTCTCCGCGCCAGCCGCGTCGCGACCAGCGCGCTCGGGCATCAACTGTATCGCCGTGGCGTTAATCGATCCGTCACCCTGCTTGTCACCGGTGACCAGGATGCGCGCGCCCACTTTCAGTTCGTCAGCAGCTACCTGCTTCATAGCGGTTATGGTGGCATCCTTCGCCATGTTGACCCTGGCCGGCCCCTGCTGAGTCGTGATGGTGAGAACACTCCCCTCCACTTTGTCAATCGTGCCGGTGGTGCCCCGGCCCTGAGCCCCGAAGGCCGCCCCCGTTTGGCCGGCGCCCGCGCCTGCGTTCGCCTGCGCTGTTGCGCCCGACGTAGTGGTCTTGCCCGCGCCATTGATGCTCCCCCAGACGGTGCCGGCGCCGAAGGCGCCGCCTATCCCCAGGCCGAAGACGAATACCACCAAGACCAGTTTTCCGAAACCCGACTTCACCTGCATTGCCTCCTCAGTTTGCTATGGGATGTATCGGTTGTAAAACAGCGTATCGTACAGCAGCTTGCCAATGTAAACCAGGCACGCGAAAGCGGTAACCACCTTTATCGTGCTCACGAGTTGCAGGTTCATCCCCTCCATAGGCAGGAATAGTACGATCCAGGTAATCAGAACAGCCACCCCCGCCTTTATGAGCGCCAGCACATAGCGCAAGCCGGGACTCCTTATTCGTACCTGAGAGCCTCAATGGGATTCAGCCCCGCCGCGCGATTCGAAGGATAGATGCCGAAAAAGAGGCCGATGGCCGCCGATACCCCGAAGGCGAACAGGACGATGTCCGGCGATACTACTGTCTTCAGCGGCGTCGACCCTTGTTGGCTCATAAACATGGGTATGACGTTGGCCACCAGGGCGCCAAAGACGATGCCCAGCGCCCCACCGACGACACTCAACACGGTGGCTTCAATCATGAATTGAGTCAGGATGTCCCTTCGCTTGGCGCCCAGCGCCTTTCTTATGCCGATCTCCCTGGTGCGCTCCGTCACGGAGACAAGCATGATGTTCATGATGCCGATGCCGCCCACCAGAAGCGATATGCCCGCGATGGCGCCCAGGAACAGGGTCATCACCCCGGTCACCTGCTGCATAGCCGCCAGGGTGTCCTCCTGGGTCATGACCGTGAAGTCGTCTTCGCGGGTAATCCGGTGACGCTCCCGCAGTATTACGCCTATCTGGGCGACAGCTTCGTTGATAGACTGTTCGTCCACGGCCTGAACGTTAATAGAGGATACGGTCCGCCCGCCTCGGGCAGTCCTCTGGGCGTCCAAACGGTACATAAGGGTAGTAATGGGGATGAAAATCTGCTCATCCTGGCTGCCGAAGCCGGTGCCACCCTTGCGCTCCAGCGTGCCGATAACGCGGAAGCGTCGCTTATTGATCATGATGTTCTGGCCGACCGGACTGACGTCGCCAAACAAGGTCGTGGCCACGTTGGCTCCCAACAAAGCGACGGTAGAGCGCCCCTGGACTTGCTGGTTGTTAACGAACTCACCATCGGCAACGGTGAAGTTTCGAACCGTTTCGTAGTCCGGCGTGACACCTACTATTCGCGTATTCATGTTCTGAGGCCCGGCTACTACCTGACCGAAAGTCATCCTCTCCGGGGCCACGGCCAGCACCGCGGGGGCCCTATCAGCATCAACCAGGGCCTCGGCGTCTTCAAGAGTCAGCGTCGTACTCGATCCGGAGGCCGACCTCACCCCACCGCTAGTGGTGCTGCCTGGCCGCACGAAGATAAGATTCGTGCCCATGCCCTGAAATTGGGCAGTGACGCTCTCCTGCACACCTCGCCCGATGGACATCAAGGCGATGACCGCCGTGATGCCGATAACGATGCCCAGCACCGTCAGAGCGGAACGCAGCTTGTTCGCGCTCAGACCCCTGAGGGCCAGGAAAACACCTTCAGTAATAGGCATACCAGGTTTCCTCCTGGGTACTACACTAGCATCCGGCTGCAGGAACGGCGCCCGGCGTGGCCAGTTCCACGGACGCCATCCTTGGTTTGGACACTCTCTCGTCCTCGTCGATCCTGCCATCCCTGATGTGGATAATGCGCCTGGTATGCTCGGCGATGTCGCGCTCATGGGTGACGAAGACCACGGTGATCCCCTCGGCGTTAAGCGCCTGGAAGATTTGCATGATCTCGATGCTGGACCGGGTATCCAGGTTGCCGGTGGGCTCGTCGGCCAGGATGATAGCGGGCTCGTTGACCAGAGCCCGGGCGATGGCCACCCGCTGCTGCTGGCCGCCGGAGAGCTCGTTAGGCTTATGGTGGAGCCGGTCCCCCAGGCCCACCCGCGTCAAGGCCGCGATGGCGCGTTCGCGGCGGTCGGGTGCTCCACAGTAGACCATGGGCAACTCCACGTTGGCCAGGGCGGTGGTGCGGGGCAGCAAATTGAAACTCTGGAAAACGAAGCCTATCTTCCTGTTGCGCACCGCCGCCAGGGAATCGTCGTCCAGCCTGCTTACCTCCTCGCCGTCCAGTTGATACGAACCAGAGGTGGGCTGATCGAGACAGCCGATGATATTCATCAGGGTGGACTTTCCCGACCCCGAGGGCCCGACAATGGAGATCATATCCCCTTTTTTGATCTGAAGGCTCACACCGCGGAGCGCGCGCACCTCGATATCGCCCATATGATAGGTCTTCACCAAGTCTTCTATCTCTAGCATCGCGGGCATCGTCCTATCCTAACGTGGAAGCGGCATTCCCATACCGCCCACGCCACCGATACCTGCCTGCGGCACTCGAGGCGCAGCGGCCCGGGTGGAGGTTTGGACCAGCACGATCTCCCCCTCTTGCAGGCCCCTCGTTATCTGGGTGTTCTGCCCATCGCTCAGACCGAGCTGGACCACGCGCGGCTCAGGCTTGCCGTTCACCTCCACCTGCACCACCCGGCTCCTACCCGAGGTGCTGATGGCCCGGTTGGGCACCACGAGGACGTTGTCCCGCTGCTCGACCACGATGTCGGCGTTGGCCGTCATGCCCAGCCTCACACCCTCCTTGTTCTTCAGCTCCATCGACACTTTGTAGCTGGTGACCCCCGAAGTGGTGGTGGCGTTAAGGGCAATGTAGGTGATCTCGGCCTTAAAGGCCCTGCCCTGAAGTCCCTCGAAAGTCACATCCACCGGTTGCCCCAGATTCAGCTTGGCCACATCCACCTCGTCGATAAACCCATCGATCTTCATCTTGCTGACGTCCACCAACTGGAAGACCGTCTGACCGCCGCCCGCCGTCACGCCCACCTGTATATTGACGGCGGTAATCACGCCGTCATTGGGGGCCACCAGCGTGGCATACTCCAGGTTCATCTTCGCGATCTCAAGGTTGATCCTGGCTTGCTCCAGGCTGGCTTGTGTAATCCTGATATCATATTCAGTGTAGGGCGCCTTCGATTTGCTCAAGGCATTCTGCGCCTGCACTATCGACGCTTGCTGGATGGCTATATCCTGCTCGGTGTAGGGCCTCTCCTTCGCCGCCACAGAAGACGTAGCCTGGTTGACACCGGCCTCCCCGGACACCAGATCGGCCACCTTCGGGCCAGCCCGCAGGTCGGCCAGTTTGGCTTGGGCGCTTTTCAGGTTCGCCTGCGCTGAGTCGACCGATGATTGCGCCACCACGATGTCAGCCTCGGTGGGCCCCCCTATAAGCTGGTCCAGCTTCGCTTGCGCGCTACTCACACTGGCCCGGGACGAATCCACTGAGGCTTGAGCGCCCGCAAGGTCCGCCTCCGTTGCCCCCGCCTTCAGCTGCTCCAGCTTCGCTTCGGCGCTCTTCAGGTTGGCGCGAGCCGTGTCAATGGAAGACTGCGCCGCAGTAAGATCGTAGGCCGTGGGCCCCTCCTGCAGCTGCTTCAGATTCGCCTGCGCCGTCTCCAGCGTGGCCTTCGCGTTGAGGACCGCACTCTCGGCTGACTGGAGCTCGGCCGCCGTGGCGCCAGACTGGAGCTCTTTCAGCTTGGCCTCCGCGCTGTTCAATGAGCTCCGCGCCGACTCCACGGCGGCCCGCCCCGCCTTCAACTGGTCGTAGGTCACATTTGGCCTCACCACGCTCAGCTCATTCTCCGCCAATTTCAGCGCTCCCCATCTGCTCTGCACAAGCCGCGTATCCTCGGCAATCTGGAAGGGCGGCGCATTGGCCGCAATGTCCGCGCGCAGCTTGTCCTCCGCCTCTTTATAGGCATCATAGAGCGACAGAATGTTGACTATTATTTTCTCGTCCAGCCCTTTCATCAAAGTGCTCAAGTCATTCTGCGCCTTTACCAGGGACGATCTCGCCGAATCAACGCTCGCTTGTGCGCTGGCAAGCTCGTAGGCGGTAGGCCCCTCCTTCAGCTCCTTCAGGCTTGCCTCGGCGCTGGCCAGGCTAGCCTTCGCCTTGTCCACCGTCGCCTGAGCCGACAGCAGGTCCGCCGCCGTCGGACCCTCCCTGAGCTGCTTCAGCTTGGCCTCAGCCGTCTGAAGGCTACTCCTGGCATTGTCCACAGTCGTTTGCGCCGCCTGCAGATCGGCGGCAGTGGCTCCCTCTTTCAGTTGCTTCAGCTTGGCCTGAGCGCTCTGCAGGCTAGCCTTCGCGCTCTCCACCGAGCTCCGCGCCGACTGCAAATCGGCCGCCGTCGCGCCCTCTTTCAGCTGCTTCAGCCTGGCCTGAGCGCTCACCAGAGTGGCGTTGGCGTTGTCCACTGCCGTCTGCGCGCTTTGAAGATCAACGGCAGTCGCGCCAGCGCGAAGCTCGTCTAGCTTGGCCTGGGCGCTGGCCAAAGCCGCCTTCGCCGCGTCAATTTCCTCCGTACGCGACCCGGCCAGCATGTTCGCCAGCCGTTCCTGGGCCGAGGCCAGTGACGCCTCCGCCGAGGATATGTCCTCCGCCCGGCTCCCCGCCACC
Source organism: Chloroflexota bacterium (assembly GCA_016190665.1). Classification (GTDB taxonomy): domain Bacteria; phylum Chloroflexota; class Dehalococcoidia; order JACPQD01; family JACPQD01; genus JACPQD01. The sequence continues at coordinate 62,411 of JACPQD010000065.1, read as the reverse complement.
TGCGCATCCAGCCTCGCTTGGGCGCTATTCAACGATGCTTGAGCCTGCGCCAGTTGGAACTCAAGCTGCGTCGTATCCAGCTTGGCCAGCGGCTGCCCCGCTTTCACCGCATCGCCCTCACTTACATAGATCTCGGCGACTCTCCCTCTTGCGTCCCCACTCGCCGCTATAAACGTCAGATTGGCTATCGCGTTGGCCTGCACCTGCCCCGTGGTGCTGACTACACCTCTAATGGTGCCACGGGCAACACTCACTTGTTGGACAGCGCTCACCGGAGCCTTTTGACTTTGAAACAGCGCGTTATAGCCAAAGTTGCCCGCCAGGATGCCCACGATGGCTGCCACGGCCAAGATACCGGTCTGAGACCCCTTGAGACCAAAAACTCGACCCTTGACTTGCTGAGTTGTATTCGTGGGATGCAGCGGGGACTGAGGCAACCTTAATCTCATTTCATCTCCTCTAGCGCTTCCTCACAGCGCCCATTGTTAGAAGGCAAACCAGATGCTAACCCTGCAGAGTCCATCCCTCTTCGCTTCCAAACTTCGTGAGCAGGATCGCTCCGAAGCCCAAGGAGTTAGCCAGCGCAACCATCACCCATCCCACAAGGGGAAGAATGCTTAGCGGGAAAAGCAGGAGGATCCCGAACACTAGCTCAGTCAGCGGCCCATCCGGCCTGAGGCCGACGGCCTTGGCGAGACCTCGTCCAATGACAAGGCTGGCAGCAGCCAGGCCCGCCAAAGAAAGCAGGATCGTGGCTAACACGATAATGACTGCCAGCGGCATCCCGATCACTATTATGGTCAGAAGTGTCACCAGTCCCGCCACCAGTATGTAGCCAAGGATGCCCGTCAAGATGGTGCGCAGCGCCTGGCTCCCACTGCTGTCCATGGCTTCGCGGACTCGCCGCAGGCGATAGGGGAAAAGATACAGGAGCGGGGCATACAATCCGAGCATGACAACCAGCGAGGCCATGTAAAGCCCAACACCGGCCCACGCCTTCTGCTGGACCCCGAAAGGACTAAGAAAGTAGTCGCTGGTGACGATCCTCGTCGTCTCCGGTCTCGGCTCCACTGCGGGGTTCGAGAAGGGGGGCAGAATGCTGTAACGACCTCGCATCCCTATAGTGGTCGACCTTCCCTCCATTCGCAAGGCCGGAGCCAGAGTCAAAGTTGGGCCGTCATAGGGGACGACGAAGGCCATAACCAGGATGACAGCAATATTGAGCAGAAGTAACCCTGCCAGTAGGGGCCAGGCGGGTCTATGCATGATGCCTCGGTCTCCTGATCCTGACCAGCGCGGCCGTGGGGCTTTCTGTCGCTTGATTCATCAAATGCAGAAACAGGAGCGCAGTCGACCCAAGTATCAGGCACATCCCGATGACGAACTCGAGAGGGACGGACTCGATCGCATCCAGCAGGCTATCGAAGGCAGCTTCGGTCTCGCTGGTAACGCCCTCCAGGGGAGAAGTCACCTGCGCTAGCTCCGTGTCCAACTCAACCTCAGTCTGAGGGAAAACGTAGTGATTCGAACCAGCGCCGTACCCGGCCAGAAACAGCAGAAGCAACCCCAGGATACCCATGAGGGCGGCTGCCACTGAGCCCCGGAGATCGAAGAGCGCCGGCTTGCGACTGATAGAAGGCAGCCTGGCCATGACAGCTTGGGCGAAGCTGGCTGGCAAGCTAGCTTTCGGTAATGTCGATAGCAGCCGGGCAGTCTCCCTCAGTTGGCGCCCCCTCTCCGCGCAATCGTGGCATAGCCGCAGATGACGGGCAAGGGTCTCCTGCTCACTTTCGGGCAACACGCCATCTATCTCAAGGTTAATCAACTCGACAATCTCATTGCAGTTCATATTGACGTCCCATCCCTTTCGCTCCGCAACACCTCGCGAAGCATATCCCTGGCTCGAAAGAGCCTGGCCTTCACCGTCCCGACAGGTATCTCCAATACCTGGGCGATCTCCTGGTAGGTCAGTTCATTCACATGCCTGAGTACCAGCACCGTCCGGTACAGTCCAGGCAAGCCAAGAATCGCCCTCTGTATCCTCTCTTGAGACTCCTTCCGCTCGACCGCTTCCTCAGGACTCAAGCTTGTTTCGTCCGGCAGCGGCTTATCGGCGAGCGGTACCGCCTCTCGCCGCCGCTTCCGGTAGTTGAGGCTGAGGTTTGTGGCGATGCGATAAAGCCAGGGAGAAAAGCGCGCCCCCCTATGGAAGCCAGGCAACGACGTATAGGCCCTGATGAAAGTCTCCTGAGCGAGGTCCTTCGCCTCCTCGGCATCCCCTGTTATCCGACAAGCTAAGCTGTAAACCTTATTCTGATAGCGCGTTATGAGTTCCGCGAAGACCTCAGGACGGAGGAGCGCCTCCTCAACCAGGGACTCGTCGGATTGGCGCATGGCCTTCTCGCCCTCGCTTTACTTATATTACAATCCAGGCGCCAGAAAAGTTTCATCCAGATTGTACCTCGAATCATGGTTTGACGGCTAGGGGACTGCGCCGGTTTTTCTTGCCGCCCACTTCTAAAACGGCGACAATAGGCCCACGATAGGTCTTGACAGCGACGTTGCGGACGGCAATCTGAATTGGCTGCCTCTGCTTTCCCCCAAAAGGGGAATGAGAACGATTCTCCGCTTTCGTGGTTGGCATTCCCTTCAACCCCCCCCTTTTGGTAATTTCGAGGGAGGTTCAGCTCAGCAGGTCGGCAACAGACGGAAAGCATCTGCGCCCCGGCAAACGGCCCCCCGCAATTCTTCGCCCGGTCCCCTAGGGCACGCCCCCCGCACAGTAGTAGAGTGTCACCTTCATGTTGCCGGGACCGCCGGGACCGCCGGGACCACCGTTTGCCCCACTGAACGGGCCGGGCGCAGTGCCATCAGGCGCCCCCGCATTCTGAGTCCGAGTGTCAAAACCGGGCACGGCCACGCAACTTGCCGACACCCATGAGGAGACGCCCGAGCTGCCCGCCTGGCCGCCGCGACGAGCGTCCCCGTTCCAGTAAACGTATCGCAGCTCGCCCTTCGCCACCATGCGGGCGAGGTCTTCGCTGCTGGCCACTTCGTCACGGCCCATGAACCCGCCGAGATACAGCACCGGGCGGCCGGTGGCGAGCACATAGTCCACTCCCTGCATGGCGCTGGGCACCGCCATGAGATACTTAACGCCCTGAGTGTTCGCCTGCAGGTAGTCCAGGAGCGCCTGATTCAATCGTATGTCACCACGGTCGGGCGGCCCGGACGGACGCCCCCCGTAGGCGGCCGGCAGCGACTGGTTGCTGCTGGAACTAAGCATGGTCAGCGCTGACCAGATACCCGGCGTGACCAGGAGGGCAGCGACGATACAGGCAAACCCGGGGACGGAGACGCGGCGCAGAATGGGAAACGCCGCCGCTATCCACAATATCGCGCCGAAGGCGGCCAGGCCTCCACCTATCCCCAGCCACCAGGCTCGGCCCACGAACATCTGCGCAGTGAAGACTTGCAGCCCCAGGGTGACGCCAGCCGCAACGATCAGCGGCGCTATGCCCAGCCAGCAGTGCTCGCCGCGCAACCGCCACAACTCGACGGCCCCGATCCCGACGAGCGCGGCCAGCGGAGCGCCGAGAATGGAAAGGTAATACTCGTGGAAGAACCCCGCGACGCTGAAGAAGGCGACTCCGGCCAGCAGCCAGCCTCCCCATAAGAGCATAGCTTGATGACGCAGGCCAACCGGCCAGCGTGGCCGCGCCCGTACCGCCAGCAGCGCCACGGCGAAGAGACCGAAGGGAAGCAACCAGCTCGCTTCCTTAGTCAGCGGCCCGCTCAACAACCGTAGCGGGCCGGCCTGCCCGATTCCGCCGAAGCCTCCGCCAAACCCAGTCCTCGCTGGCGGCCGGATTCCCGGTGGAAAGGGACCGCCGGGGCCTTGTGGCGAGCCGTCAGCGCCCCGTTGCCGCGGGCCGACGAGGCCCTGTTGCGCCGAGCCTGCTCCCGGCGGAGCCGGGAACCCGCTTGCACCCTGCCGCCGAACGCCGCCAGCAGCGAATGGCGGCGGGGGGCCGGGATTAGGTCCGGGCTGAGGGAAGCCACGATTCGGGCTGGCCTGGTCGCCGCCGAAGAGGGCGCTCAACAGGCCGCCGCGCCCGCCCATTCCGTTGAGCCGTTCCATGCCGTTATATCCCAGCATAAGATTGATCACCGAGTTGTTTCCGCTGCTGCCCACGTAGGGCCGTTGGTCGGCTGGCGTCAGGTCCACGGCGAGGGCCCAGGAGAGTGAGACGGCCAGCAGGACCACCGTCGCCAGCGCCATATTGGGCAGCTTGCGCCACAAGCGTTCCCTCGATCCAAAGAAATAAAGGGCATAGAATCCCGGAAGCGGTAGATACGCCTCAAGCATTTTGATGTTGAAGCCGACCCCGACGAGAGCCGCGCCCAGGAGCAGGAAGCGGAGTTTGCTGCTCTCCGTTGCCTTGGTGAAGGCCCTCGCTGCCAGCAGGAGCGTCAGGATCAAAGTGCTGTCCATGGTGTTGTTGCGGTCGGTGGCGACGACTACTGGTGTCACCGCCAGCGCCAGCGCCGCCAACAGCCCCGCCATCGTCCCGAACCAGCGTCGGACCAGGTGATATACCAGGACCACGGACAGGATGCCGGCGAGGATCTGCGGGAGAAGGAGGGCGAAGCCGTTGACGCCGAAGAAATAGGCAGAGATCGTCTGAATCCAGAGGCCCACCGGCGGCTTGTCGACGGTCACCGTTGCGCCCGGCTCGGCGGCGACAAAGAAGAAATTGTGCCAGGACTGGAGCATGCTGGCGACCGCCGCGGCGTAATAGTGGTTCGCGTATCCGAGCGACCCCAGATTGGCAAAGCGGAGCGCGGCCGCCACGCCGACAACGGCGCTCAGCGCGATCGCCGGCAGCGCCTTTCGGGGGTCCAGTGTCCCCATGCGAACACCTCCCGGAGCGACCGGAAACGTGGCCTTCATAGAACGTGGCTCTGGAATCTTTTAATTCCCTTGCGTTGTCTCCCGTGGACGAGCAGTGCGCGAGCCAGATCCACTTTGTCCGGCGGCAGGTAGAATTTGCGTTCGATTCTCTGCTCCAGCGCCTGTTCCCTGTGACTTGAGTGAACCAACTGAACCGTCATCTTACCGCTTCTCTCCATGGAGGAGCTTCCTTGGTGGTAAGACTTCGCTCCCTACTCGTACCGCAACGCCTCGATAGGATTAAGGCTCGCTGCTCGGTTCGACGGATAGATGCCGAAGAAGAGGCCGATGGCTGCTGAGACCGAGAAGGCGAAGAGAACGATGTCCGCAGAGACCACGGTCTTCAGAGTGCTGGACCCGGACTGGCTCATGAACACCGGGATCAGGTTGCCGATTAGCGCGCCCAAGAGGACGCCGATGCCGCCGCCGACCACGCTCAGCACCGTTGCTTCGATCATGAACTGAGTCAGGATATCATTGCGCTTCGCCCCCAGCGCCTTTCTGATGCCGATCTCCCTGGTGCGCTCCGTAACCGAGACGAGCATGATGTTCATGATGCCGATGCCTCCCACCAGGAGGGAGATGCCGGCGATGGCGCCCAGGAATAATGTCATGGTGCCGGCCACCTGCTGCATTGACGCCAGCATGTCTTCCTGGGTGGTGACTGAGAAGTCGTCCTCGCCCGTGATACGGTGACGCTTGCGCAGTATGGCGCCGATCTGTTGCACGGCGGCGTCTATCGAAGCTTCATCCACCGCCTGAACGTTAATAGTGGAGACGGTCCGCCCGCCGCTTGCCGTGCGTTGAGCGTCAAGCCGGTATATGAGGGTACTGATGGGCACCACTATCAGGTCATCCTGATTGCCCATTCCGGAGCCTCCCTTGGGCGCCAGTATGCCGACGACGCGGAAGCGCTTCTTGTTTATGGTCACGTTCTGTCCCACCGGGCTGGAATCTGGGAAAAGGGTGGCGGCCACGTTGGCGCCCAGGACGGCCACCGTGGAACGCGCCTGGTCCTCTTGAGCGGTGATGAACTCTCCGTCGGCGACGATGTAGTTCCGCACCTGTGCGTACTCGGGGGTGACTCCCAGTATCCTGGTATTCATGTTCTCCGACCCGGCGACCGCCTGGCCGAAGGTCTGCCGCTCCGGGGCAACAGCCGCCACCGCAGGAGCCTTGTCTTGGTCTATGAGGGCCTCAGCATCTTCTAAAGTCAAACTGGCGCTTGTACCGGATGCCGACCTCACGCCCCCGCTCGTGGTGCTGCCCGATCTAACGAAGAGCAGATTCGCCCCCATGCCCTGGAACTGGGCGGTGACGCTCTCTTGCACGCCCCGCCCGATGGACATGAGCGAGATGACGGCAGCGATGCCAATGACGATGCCCAGCGCCGTCAGCGCGGAGCGGAGTTTATTGGCGCTCAATCCCCTTAGAGCCAGAAGAACACCTTCGGTCAGAGGCATGTCAGCTTCCTTTCAGCTTATTCAGGCTAGTGCAACGTAACATAGATTCATGTGTACGGTCGTTGGAGCCAAGCGTGACCCACCAGAAAGAACGCGGCGCGTGACAGTCAGTCGTCCCGAGATTTCGTCAGGGCTCCACCCACCCTACGACTGTAGCGACTCACAACCATAATGTAACCGTCTGGTGTTAAGGAGCGATGAAGACTCCATCAATTCGGTGTGAAGATCATCAACGCGGGTGTACCTGTCGCCCAGCTCATGGCGTTGGGAGACTGCGATTAGATGACGGGCAAAAGGCAGCAGCACGGACCTCCGGACCTAGACGGGAACAGTAAGGAGGGAGACTGCGTGATGTGGGGCTCGCGGGGCTGCGACGTGAAGGCTAGGTGACCTGCTCGTCAGCGGGGAGAGTGAAGGTGAAGGTTGTTCCGCGACCGAGCTGGCTGTGCACCCGGATCTCGCCGCCGTGGGCTTCGACGAGCCGCCTGGCGATGGTAAGACCAAGGCCAGCCCCGCCGGTGGCGCGCGACCGGGATCGGTCGCTGCGATAGAAGCGCTCGAAGACATAGGGCAGGTCCTCCGGCGCGATGCCGGCGCCGGCATCCTCCACACTAACCTCAAGGCTGCCCTCCGCCTGTCGCGTGGAGACTGCTACAGTTCCCCCGGGCGGAGTGTACGCCGCGGCGTTGTTAAGGAGGTTTCGCAGCACCTGACCGATCCTCTCCGCGTCGACGTTGGCTGCCGGAAGGCCCGTCATCAGGTCGATTTCCATGTGCAATCCCTTGGACGCGCTCTGGGGACGGATCGCTGCCACGGCGAGCTCGACGATATCGTTCAGTGACGCTGGCTGCCGTTCCAGGCGAAGCTGTCCGGCCTCGGCCAGGGCCAGTTCCTGCAAATCGTCGATGAGGCGGCCCAGGAGCTGCGCCTCCTCGAAGACGATATCAAGCGTCTCCCTGCCAGGCTGGAGAACACCGTCGCGCAAGCCCTCCACATAGCCGCGGATATTAGTCAGCGGTGTGCGCAGCTCATGCGCGACGTCGGAGACCATGTTGCGGCGCAACCGCTCATTCCTGGCCAGGCTTTCCGCCATGGTGTTGAAGGCGTGACCGAGGGCGCCGATCTCGTCCTTGCCCTTTACCGCTACGCGGGAGCTCAGGTCGCCGCCCTCCATCCGCCGCGCCGCGGCGGTGAGCGACTCGATGGGGCCAAGTATGCGCCGGGATACCACCAGCGTCAGAAGCAAGGCCAAGGCTCCTGCCGCTGCGGTGGAGACGAGAAGCCACCGGTTCACCGCATCCAGGAAAGAGCTATCGATGGTCTGCGCCGCGAGGGGATTCACAAAGATAGTCCCCACCAGTTCTCCGGGGACCTTGGGCGCACCGGGCCGTGCCCCCCGTATCACGGGCGGCGGAGGCTTCACGGGCAGAGCGTCGTCCGCGGACGAGTCGAAGCCTGGAGGAGGCACAAGCTTGAAGACCGGGATCGGGCCGCCCACCCAGCCTGGCTCGGCCTGACGGCCGAGCAAACGGCGGGCTGAATCGGCGATCACGGCGCCGTCCGAGTCCAGGAGCACTATCTGGTCGCCAGAGATCTCCCCCATCCGGTCGACCAGGGATTGAACGCCTTCCCAGCTCCCCTGGTCGGAGTAATACCTTCCGAGCACGAATTCGTAACGGCTGCGTCCTTGCTCGAACTGCCGCTGCAAGTAGCCTCGGAACTGTCCGACGGTCACCTGGCTGGCCAGGATGGCTACGACTCCCACGGTCACGATGGCGACCAGCAAGAAGCCACCCAGGAGACGAAGCCGAAGGCTATTGAACATCGGGAGAAGCCTCCAGCTTGTAGCCCACGCCCAGGACCGTCTTAACATAACGTGGCCGCGAAGGGTCGGGCTCGATCTTCCGGCGCAGGTTGGCCACGTGGACGTCGATGGTCCGCTCCAGGCCATCGTAGTCCATGCCAAGGACTTGATCGACAAGCTGTGTGCGGTTGAAAGCGCGCCCCGGGTGGCGCACCAGCGTCTCCAGGAGCTTGAACTCGGTGGGCGTGAGATCGATCACCTGGCCGCCATTGGTCACCTCATGACGGGCCACGCTGACCGTCACACCACCAAAGGTCACGTCGGGTACATCGTTCTCCTCGGCCACCCGGCGCAACACCGCCCGCACCCTGGCCACCAGCTCCCGCGGGCTGAAGGGTTTCGTGACGTAGTCGTCGGCCCCTAGGTCCAGGCCTCGCAGCTTATCGTCCTCGGTTGTCCTCGCCGTGAGCATAATAATGGGTACCCTGGATTCATCCCTCAGTTTGCGGCAGACGCTCAGGCCATCGATCTCGGGCAGCATCAGGTCAAGGATAACGAGGTCTGGGCGCACTTTCACCGCCAGTTCCAGCGCCTCTTTGCCGTCGTGGGCGATAGCCACTCGATATCCGTCCTTCTTCAGGTACATCTCAACAAGGTGCGCCGTTCTGTAATCGTCGTCGACGACGAGTATCTTCTTGTTCATATGGAGTCTTCTCCGCTCATCCCGGCAAGAATTATAACACGCGCATGTTAAGGATGTGTGAAGTAGAGGAAGGTACGCATAAAGACCGCAGCGGTCTCGGAGACTGCTGCGGTCTTTAAATTGGTCATGCCGCGAATGTGGTTAGGGGCTAGTACCGTGTAACACTAATAAGCTCGGACAAGGGTATTTCAGCCGTACGGTGGGTGGAGCCCTGACGAAATCGCGGGACAACCCGCTATCACGTGCCGCGTTCTTTCCGATGGGTCACGCTTGGCTCCACCCACCGTACGCATAAATCGATGTTACGTTGTACTAGTATGCTTAGAAGTATCCTTTGGCTCTAAGGCTGGCCAGGCCCTGTTTGGCAAGCTCAGCGTTGGGGTTCAACTTCAGCGCCTTTTCAAACTGGTCTTTGGCCTCCGCGTAGCGCTCCAGCAAGAGGTACGTCCAGCCCAGACCAGAGATGACTTCCGCGTCGTCCGGCTTCAGCCGGAGTGTGGTCTCGAAGTTTTTTGCCGCTTCCAGATAGTCTCTCGATCGGTAATAGGCCCACCCCATAGAGGCGAAGGCAGGGGTGTAGTCTTGATCCGCCGTCGCCGCCTTCTTGAACTGGAAAACGGCTTCCTCGTAATCGCCTCGATTGTAGTACACCACTCCCAGACCCCAATAACCCCTGGGGTCCTCGGGGTCGAGTTGAATGGCGTTGCGGAAGGAGGCTATAGCCTGCTCGGCATCTCGCACGGGAGGATAGTCGCGATACATTCTCCCCAAGTCCCGGTGGATGTAGGCAAAGGTCTCCCTAAACTCCACCGCCTTCTTGTATTCTTCTATAGCTGCCACGTGTTTCGCCTGCCTCTCCAGCACGTAGCCCAGGCTACGATGGGCGTCGACATTCTGTTCGTCGATCTGCACCGCCTTCTGGGCCGACTCGAGGGCCTTCTCCCAGCGCGTCTTGTCGGCGTAGGCAACAGCGAGGAAGGCATAAGCCGGCGCATAGGAGGGGTCCAGCTCTATTGCCCTCAGCGCCGTAGTGATGGACGTGTCATATTCGTCATTCCAATCGTAGGCCATAGCGAGGTTCGCATAAGCCTCCGCGCTCCTTGGGGCCAGGGCCACTGCCTGCTTCCCGACCTTAACCGCATCAGCAGGCCGATTCGAAAGCACCAGGGCCTTGGTCAGCCTGACAAGAGCGGTGGAGTTCTGGGGGTCCAACTGTGCGACGGATTCGTACTCCTTCGCCGCCATCCTGAACTGCCCTTGCTGAAACAGGTCATCAGCCTGAGAAAGGCGCGCTCCGATATCGATCGTGGGCGTGGGAACAGGCGTGGGGGGCTGGGGCTGCCCCAGTATGGGGGGCTGGCCCAAAGCGCTGGTGAGTTCGGAGAGACTCTTCTCTCGAAGGCTGATAGGTAAGCTGACGAGGTAGTAGGCACCGCCGAAGATGGCTGCCAGCACGATCAAGACAAAGAAGCAACCAACGGGGTTGAGCCTTCTGTTACGTCTGCCCGACAACCTGAGCCACCTTCACTTCGGTAATCTCACCATCGACGATTCTGAACGCTCGAATGCTCGGCTGAGAGGCGAGCAGCGAGATAATGAAATAGAGGGAGTCTGGCCAGAAAGCTAATTTGACATCCGTGGGGGAGGGATATGCCTCGCTTGCGACGTGAGAGTGGTAGATGCCAAGGAACTCCCAGCCGCTGTATTCAATTACCCGGTAGATCCGGAGGAGGTCCTTTGGAGCGATGCTGTAGCGGGTCGGGCTAGCCTCGGAGTTCTCCGCGCGGAAGAGTTCCGTTATCTGGGAATCGGAGCCGGCGAGTATGCCACAGCATTCGTTAGGCGCCTCCTCCCGGGCATGAGCAATCATCTCCCGGGCATAGCGCTCCTCGAGGTTGATCGTGTCTTCCGCCATCTCTTCCCCAGTCCATGATCAGCAGTCCGACGTGTCAGACCGGTCCGACATGCCGGACCGCTAGGGTACCACGCTAATCCTGCCCGCTGGACCGGCCAATATCCTTCCCACGTCGGCTGCGGTCTCCACTCCCGCCGCCTTCAGCGCCTCCTTCAGAGCTGCCGCTTTGTCCGCCGATACAGATATGAGCAGCCCGCCTGAGGTCTGCGGGTCGCAAAGGGCCAGTTTGGCGTCCTCGGATACCCCCTCATCCCACACGACGCAATTGGCGACGTACTTCAGGTTCCGGTAGTTGCCGCCGGGAACTATCCCGTCGGCGATGAATCCCCATACCTCTTCGAGCACAGGTACCTGCGCGAGTCTTATTTCAGCCGAAACCCTGCTGGCCTGAGTCACTTCTGTCAGGTGTCCCAGCAGGCCGAAGCCGGTTACATCCGTGCAGGCGTTCACCCCGATGGCCACCATGACTTCTGACGCCGCCTTGTTCAGCGTAGTCATAATGGAGGTCACCTTCGAGATCGTTTCCGGGCGGGCAAGGCCCGACTTGAGGGCCGTCGCAATGATACCCGTGCCAAGGGGCTTGGTCAAGATGAGCTGGTCGCCGGGACGGGCGGTAGCGTTAGTGAGGTGTTTGCCGGTGCGCACCAGCCCGGTGACGGCAAGCCCGTATTTCGGCTCCTTATCCGCCACAGTGTGTCCACCCACGATAGGAAACCCAGCCTCCGCCGCTTTGTCGGCGCTGCCCTTGAGTATTTCCACCAGGGCGCTGAGGGGTAGATCAGGCGACTCGCGGGGGAAGCAGACCAGGCTGAGAGCGATGAGAGGACAAGCTCCCATGGCGTAGATGTCGCTGACGGCGTTAGCGGCAGCGATAGCGCCGAAGGTGTAAGGGTCGTCCACCATAGGAGGGAAGAAATCGACCGTTTCCACCAGCGACAGCTCATCGTTCAGCCGATAAACAGCGGCATCGTCCCCTGTGTTCAGCCCGACCAGCAAATTGGGATCATGTATCTCGGGCAATTGACGCAGAACCTGCGCCAGGTCCTCCGGACCGAGCTTAGCAGCTCACCCCGCGGCGCTGACCATCGAGGTCAGGCGAATCTCTTCTCTGGATGTCATTGCCATTCCTTTTGAGTGAGGATACCTGCTGGTTGACCCGAGGAGTTTGAGGTTCAGGCCGCTTGGTCCCGCCTAATGACAGAAAGGCACGGAGAGATACCTCTCCCCTGTGTCTGTGATCAGAGTCACGACAACCTTGCCGGTTCCAAGGCCCTCCGCCACCATCAGGGCGCCATAAACGTTGGCCCCAGATGCGATGCCCGCGAGAATGCCCTCCTCCCGAGCAAGTCTCAATGAGATATGGTAGGCATCCTCGTCGGAAACGGTGACCACGGAGTCAACAATATCCATTCTGAGAACTGCCGGGACGAACCCGGGCCCGATACCTTGAACGCCATGGACGCCCGGCTTCCCGCCGCTGAGGACTGGAGACCGAGCGGGTTCCACGGCATACACCTTCACGCCTGGAACCTCATTCTTGAGCACCTCGCCTACTCCAGTAAGCGTGCCGCCTGTACCTACACCGGCGACGAAGGCGCTGACGTTCCCGCCAGTGGCATCGACGATTTCGCGGGCGGTGGTATCGCGATGCGCCTCGGGATTGGCCAGGTTCTCGAACTGGTGCGGCATGAAATACCTCGAGTTTCCCTTGACCAACTCCTCAGCGGCGCGCACTGCGCCCGGCATGCCCTCATTAGCCGGCGTCAGGACTACTTCGACGCCATAGCGCCCCAGCAAGCGAGACCGCTCCAGGCTCATGCCTTCCGGCATGGTCAAAATTAGCCGATAGCCTTTAACGGCAGCCACCATGGCCAGGGCGATGCCAGTATTCCCGCTCGTTGGTTCCACTATTGTATCGCCCGGTTTGAGGCGTCCCTCGGCCTCCGCCGCGCGGACCATTGAGAGGGCTATACGGTCCTTAACGCTTCCGGCAGGGTTGAGAGACTCCATCTTGGCCAGTACGGTGGCTGAACCGTCCTTAGGCAGCCGATTTAGCCTCACCAAAGGTGTGTTGCCGACCAGTTCCAGGACGCTGCCCACAACTTCGCTCATGTCCAAGCCTCATACTACAAAACCCCAGCCAAAACGCTAAATACTATAATAGACGGCTTGGCTCTCCAATCGCGACTGCCGAAGCGCCAGCTCTCCAATACTCACCGAATCCAGCACGTTCTGGGTGGCTCTTCTCACCAACTCCCATACCTCGCGCTGGGCGCACACGCCTGACCGCAAGCAGGCATCGGGTTTGTCGAGACAGTCGAGGGGAGAACACGGCCCTTCCAGTGCAGTAACGACCTCACCCAGGAGGATCCGGTCAGGTTCTCGGACCAGACTGTGGCCTCCGTGAGGCCCACGGCGGCTCTGGATGAGCCCGGCTTTGCGGAGCGCGGTTAGAAGCTGGTCGAGGTACGGTTCGGGGATAGCTTGACGAGAGGCAATCTCACTGGTCTGAACAGGGTGCTGCCCATAGTGCATAGCCAGGTCTACCAGGGCTCGTAACCCGTAATCTGCGCGCATCGACACTTTCATAGGCTGCCCTTGGTATCCGGTTGTTAACTTTTCCGAACAACATTATATTATACGCCCACCCGTGCGTCAAGGAGCCGAGATTCAATATTAGCCAGGAGCGGCATCGTCGTGCCCAGGGGAGGCGACGACGACGAGGCGGAGCGAGCTGACACCCCTTGTTGCCGGGGGCGCTTCGGGTCTTAAGGCGCCAAGGGGAACTGGCCGTGATAGCAGAAGTCCAGGCCTAGGTGGACTACCTCAAAGCCGCAGCTAAGCCGCCTTTCCACGCCTGGGCTACTCGACTCACAGGCACACTGAATTCCCGCCCGAGAGCGAGGCTGTCGCCGCCCACGGACCCCAGCATCTTCATGGTGACCCCATGTTCTGACGCCAGCGCCTCCAGCTTCTTCCGATTCTGTGGAGTCACAGAAACGATAATCCTGGACTGGGCCTCGCCGAAGAGGAAGGCATCGAGCCTGCTTCCCGGCCGGCTGTCCACCTTAACTCCAATGTTTCCGGCGATGCAGCACTCCGCCAGGGCCACGGCAAGCCCTCCGTCGGAACAGTCGTGGGCTGAGCTCAGCAGTCCCTGTCGGATCGCCGCCAGGCAGCAGCGCTGCAGTCCTTGCTCCAGGTCCAGGTCGATTTGCGGCCTTCCGGCCACCTTGTTGTGGACCATCTCCAGGTACTCGCTGCCGCTCAGCGAAGAGACGTGGTTACTCAGGTTGCCCAGCAGAAGCGCCAGATCGCCCTCTTTCTTGAAGCCCATGGTGCAACGCCGGTCCACATCGTCCATCAGGCCCAACATGCCCACCACAGGCGTCGGATAGATGGGCTCTCCGGCGGTCTCGTTGTAGAGGCTCACGTTGCCGCTGATGACCGGCGTCCCCAGGATGCGGCAGGCCTCGGCCATGCCCCTGATGCCCTCTTCGAGCTGGTAGTAGACTTCCGGCTTCTCGGGGTTGCCATAGTTCAGGCAGTCGGTGATGGCCAGTGGCGTGGCGCCGGTGCAAACGACGTTGCGCGCTGCCTCGGCCACGGCGATGGCACCTCCTTCGTAGGGGTCCAGATAGCAATAGCGCCCATTGCCGTCCGAGGCCAGCGCAATGCCTTTCTTGGAGCCCCTCACACGGAGCAGCGCTCCGTCCCCCCCCGGCGGGATGACGGTGTTCGTCCATACCATATGATCGTACTGGCGATAGACCCATTCCTTGGAAGCGATGGTGGGGGAGGCCAAAAGCCTGACCAAAACGTCAGCGGCCGATTCGGGGGCAATATCAGGCAGTGAAGCGAGATCGAACTCGGCGTCCAGCCACGCCGGCCTCACGCCCGGCAGCCGGTACATGGGGGGCCTGGTAAGCAGCGCGACGGGCGCCTCAGCCACGGCCTTGTCCCCCTCTTTGATGCGCGCCAGGCCGTCATCGGTCACGATCCCGATGATGTCTGAATGGAGGTCCCATCTGCCGAAGAGCGCCCGGACCTTGTCCTCATAGCCTTTCTTCACGATGACCAGCATCCTCTCCTGAGACTCAGAAAGCATTACTTCGTAAGGCGTCATCCCCGTCTCGCGGCGGGGCACCCTGAGCACGTCTATCTCGATCCCCGTCCCTGCCTTGCCGGCGCACTCGACGGCCGCGCTGGTGAGCCCGGCGGCCCCCAGGTCTTGCAGCCCGACGATGTAGTCCGTCTGGGCCAGCTCCAGGCAAGCCTCCAGGAGAGACTTCTCCAGGAAGGGATTGCCCACCTGGACGGCGGAACGCAGCTCCTTTTCGTCTCCAAAGGTGCGTGAGGCGAGGCCCGAGGCGCCGTGCAGCCCATCGCGCCCCGTGTCGGCGCCAACCAGCATGAGGAGGTTGCCCACCCCGGAGGCGGTCGCCTTGAGAAGCTTGCCCGTCTCGACAATCCCGACGCACATGGCGTTCACCAGCGGATTCTGCGTGTAGGCGGGCGAGAAGTAGATCTCCCCCGCCACATCAGGGATGCCCAGACAGTTGCCGTAGCTGCCGATCCCACCCACGACGCCGCCAAAGAGATAACGGTTGTGCGGCTCAGTGAGAGGTCCGAAGCGGAGGGAGTTGAGCAGGGCGATGGGTCGCGCCCCCATGGCGAAGATGTCGCGCACGATGCCGCCGACGCCGGTCGCGGCCCCCTGGAAGGGTTCAATGGCTGAGGGGTGATTATGGGACTCCATCTTCATCACTATGGCCAGACCATCGCCGATGTCCACCACACCGGCGTTCTCCTCTCCCGCCTTGACCCGGATATGAGGAGCAGTAGTCGGTAGGAGACCGAGCAAAGGTTTCGAGTGCTTATAGCCGCAGTGCTCGCTCCAGAGGGAGCCGAACATGCCGAGCTCCACGTGGGTGGGTTCCCGGCCCAGCCGCTCCACGATCAGGGCGTACTCCTCTTCGCTGAGGGCAACCTCGTCCAGCAGAGACTTGTCTATTGACATATTTCAACTCACCAGTCAGATGGTCTTTTCAAGGCTTGACCCATCAGCAATCAGAAATCAGAAATTGGCAATCAGGCCACCCCCGGCCCACTGACAGCTGACAGCTATCCTACTGACATACTCTTGAGGCCCAATCCTTGATTAAAGACTGAAAGAGAAAGGCGCCATCGGTCCCCCCGAGGAGCTCTTCGCAGCAGCGTTCCGGATGGGGCATCATGCCGAGAACGTTTCCTTCCTTGTTGATAATGCCCGCGATATTGCGGAGTGAGCCGTTGGGGTTGGCGGCCTCAGTAATATCGCCGTCAGGGGTGCAGTAGCGGAAAACTATCCGGTTCTCCCGCTCGAGCTGGTCAAGGGTATCCTCGTCAGCGTAATAGTTGCCGTCGCCGTGGGAGATGGGGATGCGCAGCACCTGTCTCTCCCCGCAGAAGGTGGTGAAGGGCGTGCAGACGCTATCCACTCGCAGGTGCACCCACTGGCAGCGGAACTGGAGATGATTGTTTTGCATCAGGGCGCCGGGGAGAAGTCCGGCCTCACAAAGAATCTGGAACCCGTTACAGATGCCCCATACCAGCCCCCCATGGGCGGCGAAATGCTCTACGGTGCTCATGACCGGCGAGAAACGGGCGATAGCGCCCGCGCGAAGATAGTCTCCGTAGGAAAACCCGCCGGGCAGTATGACGCAGTCAAATCCCGAAAGATCAGTGTCCTTGTGCCAGATGTAGCGGACATCCTGGCCCAGCACATTTCCCAGGGCATAGTGGCAATCGAAGTCGCTCCAGGTACCGGGGAACTGAATCACGCCAAATCTCATACTTTAGCTTTGCCCTCCTTGGCCTGGATGACAGCCCTTGGCTCGTGGGGAGATTCCGGGTATTCGATGCGGGGGTGAAAGATGCCCTTAAGGGTTACCTTGAAGGCAGCCCTGAGCAGGTTCAGGTCGCGAAGCGTCAGGTCGCTCTCTGCTAGCTGACCCTCCTCGAGTCGCTCTGTCACGATCCGGTCCACGAGTTGGTCCAGTTCCTCGGGGGAGCGGTTCTGGGCGCTGCGCGCCGTCGCTTCAATGGAGTCCGCCAGCATGACGATGGCCGCCTCCTTGGAACGGGGGCGAGGACCCGCGTAGCGATAGGCGCTTTCTTCTACCTCTGCCCCCCTCTCCCGCGCACGGCGATAAAAATAGGTGGCCAGGCGTGTGCCATGATGCTCAGCGATGAAGTCCTTCACTTTGCTGGGCAGATGGTACTTGTCCGCCAGCTTCAACCCATCGGCGACATGCGAGGTAACGATGGAGGCGCTGGTGGTTGGCTCGAGTCGATCGTGGATATTGTCGCCAGGCATCTGATTCTCGGAGAAGGCCCACGGCCGGAGGACCTTGCCAATATCATGATAGTAGGCGCCGACCCGGACAAAAAGCAGGTCAGCCCCCACTGCCTGGGCCCCCCGTTCGGCCAGGTTGCCGGTGATAATCGAATGATGGTAGGTGCCCGGGGCTTCCATCATCAAACGGCGCAGCAGGGGGTGGTTCGGCTGCGCCAGTTCCAGCAGGTGAAAATTGGTCGTTATGCCGAAGATGAGACTCAAGAGCAAAGAAATACCGATGGTCAAGGACGAGGCGAGGACTCCGGACCCGACGGATACGGCGGCATACCATCCCAACTGGGAGATCTCCCGGTCCGGAGACATGAGCCAGAAAGCGACTGTCACAACAAAAGTGGCGGCGGCCACGCCCGCCCCAGCGATAAAGAAGCGGTTCAGCCGCTCGGCGCGCCATATCCAGAGCAAGCCGACGACCCCACTCAGGAAGTACATCGATATTGGCTCCAGGGAGGAAAGGGGCCCGAAGGCTGAGAAGCTCATGAGCTCGGGCGAATAGCCGGCTACGTAGCTTACCAATATGCTCAGTACGGCGGCCGACACTATGGCTATCTGGGCGTCCAGGAGAGTAGCCATCAACATGGGGGCAGCGGCGAGGGGGAAAAGGTGTGCCCACAGGGGCCGCCCCGGCACGGTAAGCTTGGCGGCCAGAACGGTTCCGGCGATGATTATGAAGAAAAGTATAAGTCGCCGCACGTTAGCAAGCGAACGAGGCTGGACGAAATAGATGTAGAGGCCCAGTATTACACTTGACGTAACTGCTAACAGAGCTACGCCGACAAGGCTTTGCCATTCCAGTTCGCGATTGAGCAGCCCCACGGCCGCCAGCTTCTCCAAATGCGTTTTTTCGACAATTTCGCCGTCGCGAAGGATGGTCTCCCCTCTCTCCACGGTCACCACTACGGGCTCTGTGGCCTCCATGGCAGTCTTGCGAGCCCTTTCGGTCTCGCCCTGGTCCGACAGCCGATTGGCAGCCAAAAAAGCGGCGGCGAGCTCGATGGATACCACGGTCTGTTCGCTGGAGAGGGAACCCTCGATCAGGTCGGGCAGCCGAGACTTTATGACTGGGAGCTGAGAGGCGGTGGGTCTCTCTGTCAGAGCATCCGTCAAGAGGCGAGCGGCTGCAGCACCGGCCTGGCGCCATTCCGTTGCGTTGAAAGTCAGCGCCAGGTCCTGGGCCTTCGGCGAGAGCTCGACCTCCGTCAACTGCTTCAGGGCGCGCGCCCTTTCCTCGTCGGAGCTGAGCTCGGGGGAATCCCGCACCTGTGAGATCTTGGCGAAGGACTGACGCAGCTTTCTCAACTGCTCGCGGTCGATCTCAGGACGATAAACGAGGACAGCGCCTACGCGAGCAGCCGCATCCTGACGCTTCGCCGCTGTCAAAGCCCCACTGGTGAAAACGGCCCGGCTGGGGGACTTAATGGTCTGGGGCGAGACGCTGCCTTCCGTGAACTGATACCTGGTGGGCAGCATCTGAAAGCCAAGGATCATGGCCAGAACCACGCCCGTCGCCAGGGAAAGGCTCGCGATTCTGACTATTGAGATTAGATTTGCCTGTCTCGCTTCGAGGTCCATAACAACTTGCGATCAAATACAGCTAAGGGAACAAGCATGCCTGCCAGCTACTTGTTCCCTTCTTGCTCGCGCTTTCTTTAGGTCCCCCGCCGGAGGGGATGGGCAGACGTGGATTCCCGCTCAGGATTCCTCAGGCGGAGCGCCTAGGCCTCCCTTCCCGAGAGAAGTTCGGAGACCACAGTATTGACCACTTGGCCATCGACGCGGCCCTTGATCTGGGCCATCAACTCCTTCATCACCTTTCCCTTGTCGCCCGGGCCACGGGCTCCCACCTCGCCCATAACCTTCCTTGCTGCCAACACGACTTCCTCGCGGGACATCTGTTGGGGCAGATACTCGAGAAGAACATTGAGCTCAGCCTCCTCCTTGGCAACGAGGTCTTGCCGGTTCCCTTTGGCGAACTCGACAATGCTATCACGGCGCTGCTTCACTTCCTTGGCCAGCACGCCGAAGACGTCGCCATCAGCGAGGGGCCTGCCTTGAGCAATTTCAGCGTTGTGGATGGCCGCCATCGCCAGGCGGATGGTCGAGCGGCGCGTGGCGTCGCCTTTCCTCATCGCCTCCTTAAGGTCGGTGGCCAATTTTTCCTGTAAAGCCATAAGGTGTCTCTAATTTATAGAATATGTCGGCCGCTTAGGAGTTTCGGCTGCTCTTGCGCCGCTTGACGGCTTCCTTCTTCTTTCGTGCGACGCTGGGCTTCTCGAAATGCTCTCTGCGCCGGGCCTCAGCGAGGATGCCGTCCTGCTGGACCCTCTTGTTGAAACGCCTCAGGGCGGCCTCGAAGCTCTCGTTCTCACCGATCACGACTTCGGTCACATTCTTCCCCCCTTTCCTCCCGAAGGGTGAATGTCCAGGCACCCGTGGTTATTTCAGCGTCATTATAGCCTTAATGGAATGGGGTGTCAAGGGAAATGAGCGCTAGGCAGAGCCTGGCCGCGTCCAACGCTGCCCTCCGTTGACAGGGGCGGGGGGTTTGGCCCATACTGGAAACGCTATGACCAGCGTCGTTTTGGCTGCCGGGGTGGGGCTGTTCTGGGGCATTCTGGCCTACCGGCTCCGGTTTCTGAGCCTGTCCTCCGCCGCTCTGCTGGTGTTTGTCGCCGTCATCTTCATTCCTTCCCGCTGGCCCCTTTTTGTCGTGCTCCTGGCTTTCGTCTATTCCGCTGGCCTTTTAAGCGCTTACCGGGAGTCGGAAAAAGGCTTCATGAACGAGATAGTCGCCGATGTTGGGCCTCGGGGGTTCTGGCAGGCCATCTCCAATGGCGGGCTGGCAAGCATTCTGGGAATGGCCCACATCTTTTATCCTGACGACCGTCTCCTGGCTGCTTTCCTGGGCGCCGCAGCGGCAGTGACCGCCGATACCTGGGCCACTGAACTGGGCGTCCTGAGTCCGACTCCGCCTCGCATGATTTCTACCTGGCGCGTCGCGGCGCCCGGCACGTCTGGCGCCGTATCCGCGCTGGGGACGGCCATGGTTATCCTCGGCTCCCTGTTCATAGGGCTGACGGCGCTGTCCTCGCTGTGGGCCGAGAGCCTGCTCCAAGGGCAAGCGGCGCCCTGGTGGACCCTTCCCGTGTGCATGGTGGGAGGGACGGTGGGGGCTTTTGTTGATAGCCTTATCGGGGCGACTATCCAGGCCAGCTTCTACTGCGACCGCTGCCGTAAGATAACCGAGAAAGCGTTGCACGGCTGCGGCCAGGTCACCAGGCTGGTGGGCGGCATGCGGTGGCTGGGCAATGACGCGACCAACTTCCTTTCCTCGGTTTCCGGGGCCGTCATAGCCCTGGCCATCCAGGCCATCCTCGCCGGGTAGGACGGTCTTTCCAGACCGTCGGCGACAGGCAGGAATGCCTGTCCTGCGGGGAGGGCGACGGCACAGGAGTAATTCATGGATAGCATTACCTTCCTGGGGACGGGTGGGGCGCGGGTAATGGTGGCGCAGCAGATCGTCGCTTCCGGAGGGTTGTGGATGAACCTGGGGGGGACGGAGATCCTCTTCGACCCCGGGCCGGGATGCATCGTCCAGGCCACAAAACGGAGGCTGAATCCCCGCAAGCTGGCAGCCATCTACCTCTCGCACAAACACCTCGACCATTCGGGCGATATCAACGTCATGATCGAGGCGATGACCGAAGGGGGCTTGCGCAAGAGAGGCCTGGTCTTAGCGCCGCGCGATGCGCTGGAAGAAGACCCGGTGATACTTCGCTACTTGCGGTCCTACCCGGAGGATATCGTTATCCTGGAGGAAGGCAAGACCTATCGGGTGGGCGACGTAACGCTGGAGACTCCCCTGCGTCATCAGCACTCGGTCGAGACCTACGGGGCCATCTTCAGCACCGCAGAACACACCTTCTCCTGCATCGTCGACACGCGCTATTTCGAGCCGCTCGTCCGGGCATATCGGGGTGACCTGGCCATCATGAACGTGGTGCGTCTGGAGCCGAGCGCCTACGACCACCTCTCCATCCCCGATGCCCGGAGGCTGATCACCGCTTTGCGGCCGCGCGTTGCCGTTCTCACCCATTTCGGCATGACGGTATGGCGCGCCCGACCCTGGGAGCTGGCGAAGCAGCTCTCGGAGGAGACGGGCGTCAGAGTCATTGCGGCCAGGGATGGGATGACGCTGGATCTGGCGGAACCCTGACCGAGTTGGGGCAATCAGCCTGCAGCACACTGAAAGCTGATTGCTGACCGCTGAAAGCTCTTCCGCCAGTTTGACAGGGCAGGATATTACCACTAGAATGTGAGCAAATACGACAAGAGTTCGAGCCTGAGTAATGCAATACATGGAGCTTTACCAGAAGAGCACCCTCCCGGGCGGCCTTCGAGTCGTCACTTCCACCATGCCCCACACGTATTCGGTATGTATCAGTATCTTCATCGGCGCCGGTTCCCGTTACGAGGATCGAGAGAATGCGGGCATCTCCCACTTCATCGAACATCTCTGCTTCAAGGGCACCAAGCGCCGCGCCACGGCGAAAGAGGTTTGCGAGGCTATTGAGGAGGTGGGAGGCATTCTGAACGGGGGCACGGATCGGGAGTTGACTGTCTACTGGTGCAAAGTGGCGCGCCCACACTATGCCCAAGCGCTGGATGTTCTGGTGGATATGCTCAGGGAGTCCAAGTTCGATCCTGTGGAGGTGGAGAAGGAGCGCCAGGTAATCATTGAGGAACTGAACGCTGTCATGGACTCCCCCCACCAGCGGGTGGACACTCTCATAGATGAGCTGGTGTGGCCGGACCAGCCGCTGGGAAGGGACGTAGCGGGGACGAAAGAGTCGGTGAGCGCTATCAGCCGTCCTGCGATGCTTGACTACATGGCCCAGCAGTACGCTCCTGGCAATACGGTGATCAGCGTCACCGGGAATATAAGCCACGAGGAGGTAGTGGACAGCATTGAGCGCTGCCTTACCGGCTGGCCCCCAAGCACACCGAGGACGTGGTATCCGGCCCAGGACGGCCGCAAGGGGCCGAGACTCCGCGTCGAGTTCAGAAAGACAGAGCAGGCCCACCTGTGTTTGTCCGTACCGGGCGTCTCCCTGGTGCACCGGGACCGTTTCGCCGTAGATTTGCTCAACGTCATCCTCGGGGAGTGCATGAGCAGCCGTCTTTTCCTCGAGATTCGCGAGAAGCTGGGGCTGGCTTACGACATACAAAGCTACGTAAGCCACTATCTGGACTCCGGGGCCCTGACGGTGTACGCCGGGGTCGACCCGAAGCGGGCCGGCGAAACGGTGGCGGCCGTGCTCACTGAGCTCAGGCGCATCAGAGATGAGCAGATACCCGATACTGAGCTGACCAAGGCAAAGGAGCTGAGCAAAGGGCGTCTGCTGCTACGGATGGAGGATACGCGCAGTGTGGCGGGGTGGTTGGGGGGCCAGGAACTCCTGATGGGTCAAATCCTCACTGTTGACGAAGTCGTGAGGAAAGTCGACGCGCTCCAGTCGGAGGATCTGTCGCGTGCAGCGCAGAATATGTTGGGCACGGAGAAGCTCAACCTGGCTGTCGTCGGCCCTTTCCGCAGTCAGAAGAGGTTCGAGCGGCTTCTCAAGCTGTGAGTGCTCCCCGCTTACAAACGAATGAATCAGAGGTGGCGGCGAATGTCCGGTCAGCGAATACTGGTAGTGGACGACGACCAGAAGGCCGTCGAGATGGTCCGCATATACCTGGAGCGTGAGGGCTACCAGGTGGTGCCGGCCTACGATGGGCCGTCCGCTCTGGAACTGGCGCGGACTGTAGAGCCGGACCTTGTCGTCCTCGATTTGATGCTTCCGGGCTTCAGCGGCCTGGACATTTGCCAAACGCTCAGGCGGGAGTCCGAGGTGCCCATCATCATGCTTACCGCCAGGTCAGCAGAGGACGACAAGCAGTTGGGCCTGGACCTGGGCGCTGACGATTACGTTGCCAAGCCCTTTAGCCCCAGGGAACTCGTCGCCCGAATAGGCTCTGTTCTGCGCCGGCCTGAGCAGGAGGCCGGAAAAGAGCATGGCGAACGGTCCTTCGGTCCACTGAGAGTCAGTTTCCCTGATCGCAAGGTCTGCGTGGATGGGCAGCCGGTGGCGCTGACGCCCAGTGAGTTTCGTCTAGTCTCTGTCCTGGTCCGTGAGCCCGGGCGCGCCTTCACACACCAGGCACTGGTGGACAAGGCTCTTGGACCCGATGTCGAGGGCCTGGAAGGGAACGTCGATATCCATATCGAGAACCTGCGGCGCAAGCTGGGGCCCCGCGCAGGCAGCCTTATCAAGAGCGTCTACCGGGTGGGCTACAAGTTCGAGGTAAGTTAGGATGCTGGGGAGGCTTTGGGTCCGCCTGCTATTGATCATTGCCGTGGTGCTTGGCATCGCCGTGGTCACTATCGCTGTGGTCGTCAACCTGGCCACGACCAGCGAGTTTCGGGACTACGAGAGCGAGGGCGCCGAGCTAATGAATCGGCGGCTGAGCCGGATCGCCGGGCGTATTCACCCGGAGCAGGGTTGGCCGGGGGTCGCCACCTCTGTGCAGCGACAAGCGGAGGCTGCTGACCTCCAGATCGTCATCGTGGACCAGCAGGGCCTGGTTGTAGTGGACACGGACAAAGTGCTGGCGGTTGGCAGCTCCTTGTCTCGCACAGCCAGGATAAGGACCGCTCCATCGCTCGCCATCGCGGATCTCAATGGTGCAACCATCGGAACTATCTATGTCAGGCCAAAGGATCAGGATCGAGCTGAGGCCTTCCTGGCTGGTGTGAATCGCGCCCTGGCATTTGGGGGAGGCCTGGGCGTGCTGATGGCCTTTGTGGTCAGCCTGCTGCTTGCCCGGCGCATCGTAATTCCTATCGAACGCCTCATCTCCGCGGTGCAGAAGATGCAAGAAGGCGATCTCAGCCAGCGGGTACCGAAGGCTGGCGGCGAAGTGGCGAAGCTCTCGGAAGCCTTTAATACGATGGCGGTAAGGCTGGACATGGCGCAGCGTCTGCGTCGAAATATGGTGGCCGATATCGCCCACGAGCTGCGCACCCCCCTGCATAACGTTCTGGGCTACCTTGAGATGCTCCGTGACGGGGTTACGGAGCCCACGCCTGGCGCCATTGCCGGCATTCATGAGGAAGCCTCCATCTTGAAGCGGCTGGTCGATGACTTGCAGCAGTTGGCAATGGTGGAATCCGGGCAGTTCCAGTTGTCGCGTCGGCCGGCCTCTGCGGTGGCGCTCCTCCGACAGGCGGCCGCTATCGTCGACCCGGAGGTCAGCGCCAAGGGGGTGCAGGTAGTCGTGGAGGCGGACCCGGACCTGCCAAATGTGTTTGTCGACGAAGCGCGCATCGGCCAGGTGCTGCGCAATCTGTTAAGCAACGCCATTTCCTTCACTCCTGGTGGGGGACGCATCACCCTTTCAGCGAAGCGCCTTGGCGGGCCGGAGAAAGCCGTGGAGATAGCTGTTGAGGACACGGGCCCGGGTATCGACCCGGCCGATCTCCCCTACATCTTTGAGCGGTTCTACCGGGCTGACGCGTCGCGAACGCGCACCAGCGGCGGGGCTGGGCTGGGGCTCACCATCGCCAAGGAGCTGGTCGAGGCGCATGGCGGCACCATCCGTGTCGACAGCGACCCAGGGAAAGGCGCCTCCTTTCGTCTAACTCTGCCTATCGCGCCTCTGCCGGCGATGGCCGTAGCGGCTGGCGACCGGAGAGGCCGCTAGGCTAATGCGGCGAGCAAGACTGATCCTGAACCCTATACCCTGGGCCCAACGTGCCTGGAACAAGCTGCCGGAGATCGTAAGCCTCTTTGACGAAGCCGGCATTAGAGTTGATCTGGCCTTTACTAAGATAACGGAGGCCATGACTCGCACCGTGCAGGAGGCCATCGAGGAAGGTTACCGGCTGATCATCGTCGGCGGCGGCGACGGGACGGTCAGTGAGGTAGCCGCCGCCCTCGTTGGCAGTGGCGTCCCCCTTGGCATCCTTCCCTTCGGCACCTACAACAACATTGCCCACAGTCTGCGCCTGCCCCTGGACCTGGCCGAGGCCACGTCAAACATCGCCCAGGGCAACGCCGTGGACATCGACGTAGGTATCGCCAATGGGACATATTTCTTCGAGGCGGCGGGAGTAGGGCTGGATGCCTCCATATTCCCTATCGGCGAGGAGATGAAAGGGGGGAAGTACGAGAAGGCGCTGGACGGGGCAGTGAAGTTCCTTGGCCACCGCAATGCGGAGTTCACCATTGTGCTCGATGGAGTTCAGACCAGGGTGCAGTCTCCCATGGTAGTCGTAGCCAATGGGCCGTACTATGGAGCCGGCTTCACCATAGCTCCCCAGGCTGATCTCGGCGATGGAGCGCTGGACGTGATCGCTTTCGATTGTAACAAAGCGGAACTCGTCCGCCATTTTGCTCTAAGCGCACGGAACAGACCGCGTAGGGAGATTCGGATGACCTCGTATCGCGCCCGGGAGGTGACGGTCGCTCCTGAGCTCCCCTTGCCGGCCCACGCCGATGGGAAACCCATAGGCAATGCGCCTGTCATCTTTCGCGTCGTGCCTAGAGCGTTGCGCGTGATAGTCCCTTCCCGCCTGCGACGTTCCTAGCGGGTGGGGCCGGGAACGGCGGGCCGGTGCGGCCGTCCTTGACAAGGGGAAGCCAGGTGCCCTAAGATATCCATTGGCCCTCGGCCTATCGGGGCGTGCGCGGCGCATTCGTCTAGCGGCCCAGGACACCTCCCTCTCAAGGAGGAGACCGGGGGTTCGAATCCCCCATGCGCTACTTTTAGCTTCAGAAAACGTCCCCGCCTTAACATAAAAATTGAATAGAAAGCTTTCTGGTCACCTCCTTGTAGGAAAAGGCGTGACCGTCCGCGAGGCCTCGCGCGGGTTCCTTATATCCCTGCGGGCCGCCAGTCGCTACTCTCCCCGCTACCTCGAGGGTCTGGAAGGGTCGCTGGTTTTCCTCTCTTCCTACGCCGAGGAAGGACAGTGGCCGCCGGTCCCCCAGCTTACCACTGAGCACCTGGAGCAATACCTGTTGCATCTCCAGGAACGCCAACGGTGGTTCGGCAGCCGCGACGCCGGGTCCCACGTCTCCCAGTGCACCATCGCCACCCATTATCGGAGGCTCAAGCGCTTCTTCAGCTGGCTCGTAGAGCGTGGGCACCTGGAGCGCAACCCTCCTTGACGCAGTGGCGATGAGCCAAATTGGTGGGGACGGAGTAGCCTGAGTCGCTGGCTCACCCAAATTGTTTACGCGCGGTAGACAACCAGCCATGATATTGGCTTCTTAAACTAGGACTCGAACTGGCCGTTGCCTGCCGGAGTTGTCTTGCTTGCGCCCCTATCCTGTGCCCACTTTCTTATTGCAGTGAGCAAGGACTGCATTTCAGGGGTTAGCACTTTATCCCTGCGATAGACCACGAAGTAGGGGCGGCTCCTGGGAAAGCCTTCGACGTCAAGCATTGAAAGCCGCCCATTCTCGACGCGCTGCACAATGAGGGATTTAGGGACGATTGCCAGCCCCAAGCCGGTCTCGCACAACAGGGCCGCAGTGCCCTGACGTTCGACATCGATGCGAGACTTAAGAAGAGCGCCGAACTCAGCGCCGATATCGTCGACCAAGTTTCTCGTTCTTGATCCCGGGGAAACGAGAATCAGTTTCTGCCTGGCAAACTCGCGGATCGGGACAGGGTGGAGCTTTGTGAAAGGATGACTCGGGTTCGCTATGACCACCAAGGTATCCGTGAATATCGGCTCTGATCGCAGCTCGTCAGCCCACACACTACCTGAACCAAAGATCAAGTCGAGGCGGTTGTCCAGCAAAAGACGCGTCATGTAGGATACCCTCCCTTCGACTATCGACACGTGGATATGATCGTGCTCAGACATCCAAGGAGCAAGAACGTTCCGAATGACGCGTGTCAGAATTGTGCTGCCACCTCCTATCGAGATATCCCCATGAAGGGCGCGCTTTTTTTCAAGAAGTGACTGCTCTGCAGCATCCATAACGGAAGCCATCTGTTGACCATATTGATATATGGAACGGCCTGCGTCCGTCAGGCTAAACCCCTTGGCCTTTCTCTGCAGCAGTTCTATGCCACAGTCTCTCTCCAGTGTCCGTACCACACGGTGAATCACCGGCTCAGAAACGAAACACTCCTCTGCCGCCCCGCTGTAGTTCCCGTTTCGCACCAGGGCACAAAAATATCGCAACTGGGTGAACGTCATGCTACCCTCCACAGCTGTATTAGCCTGAGGCTACAGTATTGTAGCATGAGTTGTCTTGACAGCACAAACTATAATGAAACTGCGGGAGGACGCGATGGTTTGAAGACTATCGGCGCGGACTCGCAGAGCTGCGAGAGCCCTGCCGGGGTTCACGACAGTATGGATTGCGGGGTGCCCGGCTTGGCGTAGGGCCTCTGCTTTCTAGAGACTAGCCTGGACAGGGATTAGGGAGACCAGATGAAAGCATGGCGATTCCACGGCATAGGTGACATGAGGCTTGACGAAGTACCTTATCCGGAGTTGAAGCCGGACTGGGTTATCCTCAAGCCTAGAGTCGTGCAGCCGAGTGTCAGCGAAGCTCAGCGGGCCGTCGGCTTGGCCATCAGCGGCACGGAGACTTTCAAGAAACTGCTCGCGGAGAAGGCTCCGATAGCTCTCTTTGGTCATGAGTTCTGCGCCAAGGTGGTGGAGGTGGGCGCCGATGTCACCAACGTGAGGGTGGGAGAACGCGTCGCGGTAGAATCGAGAGTACCCTGTCACCAATGCCGTCTCTGCCTCGGTGGATCCCCCTGGCTGTGTCGGAAGGGCCCTTCGATGGGAAGACACATTGCCGGTGGCTTCGCCGAGTATACGACTGTGCCCGCTGAGATTCTGGAAGTGCTGCCGGAGTCTGTAACCGATAACGAGGGCGCCTGCATTCAGCCCCTGACGGGGGCGGTCAAGAGCATCGCAGCGGCGCGGATACAACTTGGGGACACAGTAGCCGTGATCGGGCAGGGGCCCATGGGACTCTACTGCCTTCAACTCGCACGTGTCTCCGGAGCGGGGAAGATCATCGGGGTAGACGTGCGCCAGGAATCGCTGGCTCTGTCCAGGCAGCTCGGGGCCGACTACACCGTGAATGCCCGTGAAGTGGACCCAGTGAAGGCAGTCCTTGAATACACCGAAGGCATAGGCGCGGATGTCGTCTTCGAGGCAGCCGGCGGGAGCCCACAGCAGGGGCTGGCCGGCACGACCACTCTCCCCCAGGCGATGGCGATGGTCAGGGATCTGGGCAAGGTTGTCCAGGTTGCCTGGATAGGCAATTCGGTGACCTGCCCTATTGACAGTTGGAGGGAGCGCGGCATAACCTACCTCACCTCGGAAAGCTGCCCGCCGAAACTCACCAAGTGGGCCGTGCACCTGGTAGCCACGAAGCGGGTTCAGCTTGCTCCATTGATCAGTCACGTGCTGGAAGGGCTGGACAAGGTGCCCGAAGCCTTCCACATCACCTCTCACAAGTCTGAGTACAAGGCGACAAATCCGGCACAGGTTGTTGTTTCAAAGTGGGACAGTTCAGGCTGACTCGGACCGGATCGGAACGTGCATGTTAATCATTCGGATCTGCCACGCCGAACGGAGGTTCACGAGCAGGTCCTGCTTAGTCGAATACGAGTGCGAGTTAGTCTCTAACTACATGGCTTGGAGGTCATCTGATGCTTGTGCGAAGCGTATCGTGGGATCGGACCGTCGATGTCGTCGTCATCGGCTATGGCTGCGCTGGGCCGGTCGCGGCTATTACTGCCGCCGAAAATGGGGCGGAGGTGCTGGTATTGGAGAAGCAGCCCAAGGAGACCCACCATACGAATACGAGTATGGCCGGCGGCAGCTTCATCACGCCGACGGACGCCAAGGGCGCATTGGATTTCATGAGGGCGCTCTGTCGCATCACCGGGGGACAAGGCATCTCCTGGACGGGCGACAGTGTGCTGCGAAGCTTCGCGGAATACTCTGCTACAAACCTGGAATGGATTGAGGCACGGGGTGGAAGTGCATTTCTCAGCCCCGGCCCTGTTGACTATCTTCACTTGCCTGGCGCCGACTCGCTCCCCAAGCACCGGTTCAAGGGCCTAGGAGTTGGCCTTGTCAAGTTCCTGGATGGTCAGGTCCAGGTCAGGAAGATCCCTGTCCTCTACCAAACCAGAGCCACTCACCTGCTGACCAATGGGAGGGGGAGAGTCATAGGAGTCGAGGCCCAGACGCTTCAGGACGGCCAAAATCGGAAGTTGCGGATCGGTGCATCAAGGGGCGTAGTGCTCGCACCAGGAGGGTTCGAGTACGACGAGCAGGCTAAGCTCCAGTTCCTCAAGGTGTACCCTACCTATTCGAGCGGGTCTGAGGCGAATACCGGCGATGGGTTGAGGATGGCCGTTGAAGTCGGCGCTCAACTCTGGCACATGCATTGTCTTTCTGCCTACCTGATGTTCAAATTCCCCGATTTCCCGATAGCCTTTGCCCCCGATTACCGGGGCAGACAGCAGCTGCGTTATGCCAAAGGAGATGAAGCGGTCCCTATCGTGTCTGGCCATATCATCGTGGACGGGGATGGGAAACGGTTCACCAGTGAAAACCTCAACATCCATGGCATCTACTACGAACTCCCCTATTTCGATTCCCACCGCCTCATCTATCCCCGGGTGCCGAGCTATCTGATCTTTGATCGTAGGAGATTGGAAAACGGGCCGCTCCCTTCAGTGACCGTCGGTCCCGCTGGCGCTGCGCGATTGTACCAGTGGAGTGCGGACAACAGTAAGGAAGTGGAGCGGGGTTGGATAAAGACCGCGAACAGCATACGTGGCCTGACGGCGAAGATAGGAGTGCCGGCCGACAACCTGGACCGAACGGTAAAGAACTTCAATCGTTACTGTCTCAAAGGACACGACCCGGAGTTTGGTAGGAAGCAAGCGAATCTGATCGCCCTCGAGAATCCTCCCTACTGCGCAATGCAGCTCTGGCCTGGAGCTCCCGCGACAATGGGGGGGCCGCAGCGCAATGCCAAAGGGCAGATCCTTGGAGCGGACGGGTCCCCAATTCCCGGCCTCTACGGTTGCGGCGAGTTGGGATGCATCTACGGGATGTTGTACCCGGGCAACGGAGGCCATCTGGCGCAGTGCTTCACGTCCGGACGCATTGCTGGCGAAAATGTGATCCGCGAGAGAGTCCCAAACTACAGGAGGAGGTAATAGTTTCGAATCCACAACAGAATCAGAAAGAATCGGCTCGGTTGTCAGTGCCATTGGCTCTTTGCTGCAGAAGCACCGCCCCCTCGGTGTGCTGGCCGTTTCGTCCGGACGAGTTTGACAGGAGGTGTCCCAATGGAAACGACAAGGAAGAAGGACCTGTTCGTGGTGGTCCAGGTGCTTGTAGGCCTGGCGTTAGCTCTTGCGAGCTGCGCCCCGGCGACTTCTGCGCCACCTACTCCGATGGCAGCCTCGGCCGCGCCAACGAAAGCAGTGACGCCGACAGATGCCAACGTCGCGAAGGACGCCGCGCCGCCGGCTGCAACGCCCAAGCCAGCCGGCGAACAGCCAAGGTATGGTGGGATTCTGGCGCTCAACGAGTATGGCGACCCTCCGAACCTGGATGTACACTCGTCAGTGAATGGGGCGTTGCTGCGGCCCATCATGCCTATCTACAATGGCATAGTTCAGTATGACCCCCTCAATCCGGAGAAGGTCATTGGGGATCTGGCTGAAAAATGGGAGATCAGCCCGGATGCCAAGTCCTACACCTTCCACTTTGCCAAAGGCATCAAGTGGCAGGACGGCAAGCCATTCACCGCGGAGGATGCCAAGTATAACCTCCAGAGGATGCAGGATCCGAAGGTACGCAGCCCGAGGGCTGAGTACCTCAAGTCCATCGACAAGATGGAAGTCCCCGACGCGGATACGTTGAAGCTCACCCTAAATGCCTCCTACGCGCTTCTTCCCATGCTTGCTATCGGGTGGATGATGATGATGCCGCCGCAGATTTTGCAGGTGAAGGGCGACATGAAGAAGGACGCCATGGGCACCGGGCCTTTCAAGCTCAAGGACTACGCGTCGGGCGTGATGTTTAGTGTGGTGAAGAACAAGGACTACTTCCGTAAAGACCGGCCTTATCTCGACGGGATCAACACCTACATAATAAAGGACGCAGCAGCAAGGATCGCCGCCCTCAGAACCGGTCAAGTGCATATCACCATAGCCAGTTCAGCGGCGGTCACCCGGTCCCAGGCTGAGGCAATCAAGAAGACGAACCCAGAGATGGTCATCTACGACTGGGACACCATCGGCACCTACGGAGTTGACTTTAACCACAAGATCAAGCCATTGAATGACGTGCGAGTCAGGAAGGCCGTCGACCTGGCCATCGACCGGCAGCAGGCCATCAAGGTAATGGGCGATGGCGAGGGATTTGTGGCCAGCCATTTCCCTCACTGGGGCTTCCCGCCAGAGGAGCTGGTCAAGAGGCCGGGTTGGAGGCAGTCCAAGGAGGCGGATCGTGCCGAAGCAAAGAGACTGTTGGCCGAGGCCGGCTACCCCAACGGTATTAAGGCCAGGATGCTTGCCAGAAACACCCAGGAACACTTGAGGGTTGCCCAGTTTCACCAGGACCAACTGCGTACGATCGGTATCGATGTCACCATTGACCCGCAGGACCCGGGCATTGTTGTCCAATGGGAGTCGGAGGGCAAGTTCGAGATACAGAACCGGCCGAACGCCAGGTATCTCTACGATCCTAATGAGGTCGGCAAGAAGTATCTGAGCACAGCTGCTGTATCGGGTACCTCGGGTGGCGTGTGGGGATACAACTCCCCGAAATATGACGAGCTGTTCACCAAGCAGTCGGCTATGCTCGATGAAGCGGAGCGCAGGAAAGTCGTGAGGCAGATGGACGATATCCTGCTGGAGGAGGTGCCAGCCGTCATATCGATGTGGAGGATGGCCACTATCATGGCTAACCCGAAGGTGAGAAACTTTAAGCCGGGGTTGGGC
This sequence comes from Chloroflexota bacterium, assembly GCA_016190665.1. Taxonomy (GTDB): domain Bacteria; phylum Chloroflexota; class Dehalococcoidia; order JACPQD01; family JACPQD01; genus JACPQD01. Next base: position 30,121 of record JACPQD010000065.1, on the reverse strand, counting down.
AACTACAACAACTATAGGTCGCAGGACATATGGCTGGCGCCGTAAGTGAGACCTGATGCCTGGCCTTGTGGTGCGTGGAAATATCAGTCAGGAGGAACGGAATGCTTGTTGTTGACTCACATGCCCACGCTTCCCCGCTCTGGTTTGAGCCTATCGAGGTCCTTCTCTACCAGATGAACGTCAACGAAGTGGCGAAGACGGTTCTGATCCAGTTCGCGAGCAACTACGACAATGACTATCTCATCGAGTGCCTGCGGCGCTTTCCGGGTCGCTTCTCCGCGTGTGTGGTCGTCGACACGAACAGCCCAGATGCCCCCGCCAGGCTCGAGGATCTGGCCGCGAGGGGCGCCACCGGCGTCCGCCTGCTATGCAAGACTCGCTCGCCGGGCTCGGACAATCTCGCGATATGGCGGAAGGCCGAGGGGCTAGGTATGACCGTGTCCCTGCTGGGCAGCGCGGAGGAGTTGGGGTCGGATGAATTTCACCGGATTGTGGAGACTTTCCCGGCCCTGAAGATTGTCATCGAACACTTCGGCAAACCCGGCGGAGAGCAGGCGCCCTACACAGTCTATCGCCGCGCGTTATCACTCGCGAAGCACCCGAACACTTACATGAAACTTGGAGGGCTGGGGGAGCTCTGCAAGAGGCTAGCCCCGTTTCGCCCGCCCTATTTCACGGAAGTCCCTCCTTACATCAAGATGGCGGTCGAAGCCTTCGGGCCACAGCGCTTGATGTACGGGAGCAATTTCCCCCCGGTCAGTCACAAGGAGGGCTACCGCGTGGCGCTGCACGCACTCATGGATTACCTGTCCTACTTGAGCCAGGATGGCCTGCAGTGGATCTTCGGCCAGACTGCTCTCCAGGCATGGAAGTTCTCAGAGAAGTAGCCCTTGAAGAGCAGATCCTGCCAGATTTGCTGCGAGGCCAGGCTCGGCGCCAGGCGGTGAGAAGATAGCCCGGAATGGGGCGTAAGAGACGAATCAGGAAGGACAGTAGTGGTGGAAGCAGCGGGTAATGAAGCGGCTGCCGCGTTGACCCGCGGCAGGATAGTCTGCGATACCGGCCTCTGCACCGGGTGCCGCACCTGTGAAGCGGTCTGCACCCTTTGGCACGAGGGAGTGGTCAGCCCGGCGCTTAGCCGGATACAGATCTTCACCTGGGAATACGAGGCCTGGCGCACCGAGGCCCATACGTGCAGGCAGTGCCGCGCCGCTGAGTGCGAGGCGGCCTGCCCCGTGGGGGCGATATCGCGGGACGAGAAGACCGGGGCGCTGGTGATCAACGAGGAGGAGTGCACCAGCTGCCAGGCCTGTATTCCGGCGTGCCCGTTTACCCCGTCGCCCCTACGCTTCAGCGAGGCGAAGGGCGTCCCGGTGAAGTGCGACCTGTGCGGCGGTGACCCAAAGTGCGTGACGAGCTGCCAGCAAGGGGCCCTGAGGTGGGAAAGGATATGAGCATGGCAATGGGGTACGGGTGGGTCGGGAAGATCCTCAGGGTGGACCTGACGAAGGGGATAACCGGCGAGGAGAGCACCGCCAGGTACGCGCCGAAGTTCATCGGGGGCCGCGCCATAGCGGCGCGCATCTACTGGGAAGAGGTCATGCCCGAGATCGGGGCCTTCGATCCCGAGAACCGGCTCATCATCATGACGGGTCCGGCCACAGGCACGCTGGGGCCGGGAGTCGGCCGGTTCTCCATCGCCAGCAAGTCACCGGACACCATCCCCGACTGCTACTTCTACAGCGCCCCAAGCGGGCACTTCGGGCCAGAGCTGAAGTTCGCCGGGTACGATGGCATCATCGTGCAGGGGAAGGCCGCGAAACCCGTTTACCTCTGGATCAACGACGGCAGGGCGGAGATCGTGGACGCTCACCGACTGTGGGGACTCACCACGCGGGAGGCCGACACGGAGATCGAGAGGTTGTACGGCAAGCGGGCGAGGGCGCTGCTCATCGGCCCGGCGGGAGAGAACCTCTGCCGCGAGGCGGTGATTACGACCGGCCTTGCCGCGGCCGCTGGCGAGGGCGGCTTCGGGGCGGTGATGGGCTCGAAGAAGCTGAAGGCCGTCGTGGTGCTCGGGACGGGCGCCATCGGCGTGGCCCAGCCAAGGGAGGTTGTCGACCTCCACGACCGTTTTGCTCGGATGGTGACGCGCCAGCCGGAGGGGCTCGAACAGCAGAACCCGAGACGCGCCATACAGCACTTCACCCAGACGCGTCCCATCGTCGTTCCTTTCATCGATGACTCTGCCATTGGGGACGAGATCGCGAAGGGCAGGGCGGTGAGGCGCTGGGGAGGCTGTTTCGGCTGCCCGGTAAGCTGCATCCAGGCCTACCGCTTCGATGACGGGGTGAGCGGGGGAGGCCAGTGCAACGAGATCTCAAACGTTGTCGAGGAGGAGTGGCGCTTCTACAAACGTGACAAGAAGCTGGGCAAGGACTGCGTGGAGTTCGGCTTCCTCTGCCAGGAGCTGGGTCTTTCGGTCACACAGGTGATGGGACATCTGTACCCGAGGCACAAGCTTCATGGCTCTACCTGGGCGCGGCTGCTCATCGACGCCGGGCTGTGGACGGAGGCGAACACCGGGCTCCCCGTTGACAAGATGGGCTCGGGCGACTTCTTCCGGCCGTATCTGAAGAAGATCGCCTACCGGGAGGGCATCGGAAACGCGCTGGCAGAGGGTCAGACGAGGTACCTGAAGAGCGTTGTCGACGACGCGAAGACAGACGAGGAGCGCCGGAAAGCGCTGGAGATATTCCAGGAGGTCACCCAGAAGAACGAGCCGAGCTATACCGTGCACTGGCAGAACCATGTAGCGGGCCCACACGCGGGCGCGCCACGCTGGTCCTGGCTGCTGACCATTACGACCGGAGTCCGTCGCGAGAACCACGTCGAACAGTCGCTGAAAGGCGAGGGCCACTTCCCCCCCGACAGGCACGAGGAACTGAGCCGGATGCGCCAGGAGTTGGGACTTAAGATGTTCGGGTCGAGGTGGGCCTTCGACGAGAGCACCCCCGACGGCAAAGCGGGGGTTACCATCCACTTGCAGCACCGGGCCGCGGAGAGCGATAGCCTCCCGATCTGCCGCTTCGCTCTCCCGAGGGAATTCTGCGTCTACACCCCGGATCTTCTCGGAGATTCATCGTACGGCCCGAAACTCTTCCGGGCCGTAACCGGGGTTGAGATGAGCGACAGCCGGTGGCTGGAGGAGGTGGGTGAGCGGACGTGCAACCTCGAGCGGGCGATACAAGTGCGCGAGGGAAGGCGGCGGAACCACGACATCTCATGGAACAACTACCACCGCAAACTCTTCTCGTCGTGGCTGGACGAGAAGCGGCTCAACTTGGTGATGGACGACTACTACACCATGCGGGGGTGGCACGTCGAGACCGGGATCCCGAAGAAGGAGAAGTTGACGGAATTAGGGCTCGAGGACGTCGCCGAGGAACTGGCGGGGCGCGGCATTCCGGTGTAGCACCTGGAGCTGCCCGGGAGAGCAAGAAGACTGGCGCGGCGAGCCGGTAAAGGAGGCAATGAGGGAACATGGGCCGGGCACAAAACGCCAGTTTGGGGCCAGGGGGAATGATGAAAGGTATTGACAGCCTGATCCACAATTCGGTGTTTGCCTCAACCGAGGAAGCGAGAGAGCAGCACCGCCGGGAGATCCGGAGACTGGCCGCCAGTCAGGGAGCGTATCCCGCAAGCATTCAGGGGCTCTATACGGCCGCCGGAAAGGGGTTATACACAGGCAAGACGGTTCCTGCGATTGGCATTCGCGGCATGACCTATCAGGTCGCACGAATGGTGTTCAAGGCAGCCGTGAGGCACAAGGTAGGCGCCTTCATCTTTGACATCGCGTGTTCGGAAATAGCATACACCAAACAGAGGCCCGCCGAGTTCGCTGCCTGTGTGCTGGCGGCGGCGGTGAAGGAGGCGTTCAGGGGCCCTGTTTTCCTTCAGGGACACCACTTCAAGGTGAACCCCAAACGATATGCTTCCGATGCGGAGAAGGAACTTGCCGGCATTATTGAGTTGATTCGGGAGTCGGTAGCCGCCGGCTTCCTGAACATCCAGTTGGACGCCTCGACGCTTTCCGAGATCGAAGGGCTGGCTCCCGGGGAGGAAAAGAACTGCGCGGTGACCGCTGGCGTGACAAGCCTCATAAGAGGCACGGAGCCCGCAGGAATGACCGTTTCGGTGGGTGGGGAAATCGGGGACATCGCGAGCAGGAACAGCAGGGCGGACGACGTAAGAGCCTTCATGGGCGGATACCTGAGCAGGTTGGCGCCGGGCACGCCGGGCATCTCCAAGATCAGTGTTCAAACCAAGGTGGGGCAGAAGGAAGTGGCCCTGCGAGACGGGTCAACGGCGCGGGTGAAAATTGATTTCGAGGCGCTCGAGGAGACATCCAGAGTGGCTCGGGCGGAGTTCGGTATGGCCGGAGCAGTCCAGCATGGGAACTCGACTCTCCCCGATGAGGCCCTAGACGTATTCCCGAGCAAGGGTGTTGCTGAAATCCACCTGGCCACCGGGTTTCAGAACGTGATCTTCGATAGCCGGAGTTTCCCGCAAGAGTTGCTTGGGAGGATCGACAGGCATCTGCTGGAGAGGTACGCGGACGAAAGGAAACCCAAGGATACGCAGGAACAGTTTCTGCGCAAGGCCCGCAAGCACGCATTCGGCGATTTCAAGGAGGATCTCTGGGGCCTCTCGGGAGGGAATCTCGAAGGGATAGGGCAGGAACTCGAGGCCAACTTCTCGCTGGTCTTCCAGAAACTCGGTGTTGTTGACACCACCGCCCTCGTGCAGCGCTTCACGGCAAACGCTACAAGTTGAGGTTCAGTTGCAGGCTGAGGGCCTTGTGCGAATTGTCTCATCCTCACCATGGGCTTGGAAACATGCAACTACCTGGCATAATCCTTGAATGATCGCAGCAGCCTCCGCGGATGATGGACTCGTATCAGGTGGTCTGGCCGCTGGGGAAGTGCGCTGGGGATAGCCCTCGACTGGCTGAACGAAGCGGAGACCTGAGGGGTAAGACCGTCTGCGAGCTCTGGACCGAAGGGTTCCGCGGCGACGAGATGTTCAGGGTGCTCAGAAAAATCCTTTCGAACAGGTACCCTGGCATCCGGTTCCTCGATTACCGCCGATTCGGCCGGACCTCAGGGCCGAAGCATCGCGAGTTCCTTGCGGCGCTTCCGGAGAAACTGAAGGAACATGGCTGTGACCTCGTCGTCTCCGGGGTTGGGGCCTGAGGGAGCTGTACGCCCGCGGTCGTGCGGGCAGCGGCAACCGCCGAGAAGAGCGGCGTCCGCACCGTCTCCATCGTCGCTTCCGGGTTCGTGAGGCAGGGAGAAGCCATTGCCAGGGCCATGGGCGTGGAGAACATCCCTATCGCCGAATATCCGGGCGTACCTATGATCGACACGGCGCAGGAGTTGCGCCGAAAGGTCGAAGAGGAGGTCGCGGGCAACGTAATCATCGGATTGACGACTCCGATTCAGAGTGCCGCAAGGACCGCCGAGCCGGAGCCAAGAGACATCGTGTTCGAGGGGAGCCTCGATGAGATGCAGGAGTACTTCCACCGCAACATGTGGTCGGAGGGACTGCCGGTCATGCCCCCCACTATCGACCGCGTGGAGAAGTTCCTGCGCTACACCGACCGCTCGCCGAACGAGGTCCTGGGCGTGCTCCTTCCCGAGAACCGCCAGGCCACCATCTGGAACGTAGCGGTCAACGGGGTGATGGCGGGCTGTCGCCCCGAGTACATGCCGGTGCTGATCGCCGTGGTGGAGTGCATCTGAGACCCGGACTTCCGAATTGAGGACGCGGGAAGCACACCTGGCTGGGAGCCATTGATCGTCCTCAACGGGCCCGTCATCAAGGAGCTGGATTTCAACTACGGAGCATCAGTGATGCGGGTGGGCCGGCAGGCGAACACGAGCATCGGCCGCTTCCTGCGGCTCTACATGCGGAATATCCCGGGATTGCGCATCGCGCCGGGGCAGACCGACAAGGCCAGCATAGCGCAGACGTTCAATGTGGTGCTGGCGGAGAACGAGGATGCGGTGAGCGAGATGGACTGGCAGCCCTTCAGCGTGGACCGCGGGTTCAAGGCCGGCGACAACGTGGTCACGGTGCAGAGCTGCATGAGCATCAGCCCGCCGTGCTACAGCGGCGGTAACACGCCCCTCGAGCACATGGAGACCATCGCCGAGATCATCGGGCGGAGATCGATGGGCTACTGGACGGCTACATCGGCTCGAAACGGCCTCATGTTCCCCTTGCTCTGTCTCGGACCGAGCATCGCGAGCGTCATCGCTAAGGGCGGCTGGAAGAAGGATGATATCCGGCAGTACCTCTACGAGAGCGTGAGGTTTCCGGCCAGAGTGCTCGAGCACCTTGACCGGCAGACGAGCGGGCACAAAGTGAGCTTGTATCAGCTAGCCGGAGAGGGACTGATCTCGAAGGACTTCGCCGAATCGGAAGACCCGGACAGGCTGGTGCCGGTGTTCCTGAGGCCTGACTGGATAGGCATAGTCGTCAGCGGCGATCCGGGCAGGAATCAAAGCAAGGGATACATGGAAAACCAGAGGCAAGGGGTGCCGGTGAGCAGGAAGATGATTGTTCCTCACCCGTGAGCAACGCCGCGTTGCCTGCCTTGTCGAACCCCGTCTTCAAATCGGTCCGTTTCTTCCTGTCACTTCGCCAAACAGCGCAGAAGTCGTACTCTTGGCAAAAGATGGGCGCTTTGTCATCGATTTTGGTGGCTAGCTCTCCGACTAAGATGCGTAGCTTATTGGTTTACTCCTGGAGATAAACCTTCTCATTCGTCCTTTGATACTCAAGCGAAAATTGCACCTAGGGAGGGACTATGGGCAAGATTCGGGTCAGATACTTCGCAATCTCAGCATTCGAGATCGTGTCTGAGAAGGGCCGGAGAATTCTTATCGATCCATGCATCACTGGACACAAGGGACGTGGCATATCGCCTGTCCCCCTGGATGACATCAAGGACATCGACCTCATTCTGCTGAGTCACGGCGCCGGCGACCATCTCGGCGATATCCTCCCCCTTGCGAAGAGGATGCCGAATGCTCCCATTATGTGCGGCGCCGAGGTAAGGCGTCACCTGGTGAAGGAGGGCCTCGATGGGACAAGATTCCGCGGTGCGACGTACGGTAAGCTGCGCGACTTCAACGGAATCAAGGTCAAAGTCGTGTATGCGAGACACACTTCCTTCTTCCCGTCGGGAGACGAGATGCTCACCGGAGTTCCCTTCGGATTCATGCTTTTTGTTGAATCCGGCGCCTGCATATATCTCGCCGGTGACACCTCCATTTATGGCGACATGAAGCTCTACGGCGAGCTGTACAAGCCGCAGTTGGCGATGCTTCCGATCGGCGGGGTCTCCGGCGATTTTATCCCGGATATGAGCCCGGAGGAGGCCTCACTCATTTGTCGCTGGATGTCTTTGAAGTGGGCTGTTCCTTGCCACTATATAGAGGGGTCGAAGGCGCCAAGTGCGTTTGCGAAGGCGGTCAGGAAGGATGCCCCGGCCACCAGCGTCGCGGTTACGAAGCCCGGGGAATGGAAGACCTTCACCCTTCAGTGAAACCATTGGCTAGGCACCAATGTAGCCGAGGAGGTAGCCTTCAATGCGAGTGAAGAACACTTCGATCTTCGTGACGATCAGCGCTCTCCTGGTAATTAGCCTTTCGTTCACAGGCTGCACTTCGCAGGTCCAGCAGCAGGCGGACAAGGCAACCGAGTTGGCAACTCAGTCGGCAGCCCAAACGCCGGTATCTGCTGCTCCAACAGGAACGCCAGTTGCGACACAACCAAGGTATGGCGGCAATCTCCTGCTCATGGAAAATGCCGATCCACCAAACCTCGATATCCACCAGTCGATCACCATATATTTGCTCCACCCTCTCATGCCAGTGTATAACGGCATCGTCCAGTATGATCCCCTGGACCCAGAGAAGATTATCGGCGACCTTGCCGAGAGCTGGGACATCAGCCCAGATGCCAAGGAGTACACTTTCCGTTTCCGTAAGGGAGTCAAATGGCAGGACGGCAAGGCCTTCGCGGCTGAGGACGCGAAGTTCAACCTCGAAAGAATGCTTGATCCCAAGACGCGCTCGCCGCGAATCGAGTACCTCAAGCCGCGGAACTATAAGCCGGGACTCGGTATCTACAACAACTTCAGGTCTCAGGAGGTCTGGTTGGCGCCGTGATGCCCGGGATTTCATGATCGGAGAACGTTGTCGATGAGAACAAGAGAACAAGGTTGCAACAGCAGGGACGAAGATACCGTGGACAGACCGGCCCGTAGGCATGCCCTACCAGGGGCCCGGCGCCCACATAGCCGAGTGTTTCACTTCGTGCAGGATCGTCGGTGACAATATAGCAAAGCAAGCCAAAGATCCTCACTTGGATTAATTGAATACTGCGGATTGTTGGCCGTCCCCGACTTGACAATGTGACAGCAGGGGTCATAGAGTAGGATGCATTGGTTTCTGCCGAAGACGGTCGAGATAGCGACCAATAGAGGCACGAAAGGAAGAAGACATGAAGTGTGACGGGAAGACGGTTGGAGCCGCGGCTGTTGCTGATACGTTGCCAGGGGACGTTGTTCTGTTAGGCTGCGGCGATGTGGGCCCGGTGCATGAGCCCCCGGATGCCTACGCCGAGTTGGCGCGACCCACACTGGCGGCAGCCGATATCCGCTTCGGCCAGTGCGAGCGCGTCTACTCCGAACGTGGCGCCTACCAGGTCCAGGCTGGCAGCCACAGCCGCCTTCCGAAGCACATGGCCTCAGTGTTCACCAGTTGCGGCTTTGACGTTGTCTCTCTGGCCAGCAACCATACAATGGACTGGGGAGGAGAAGCGCTGCTGGATACCAAAGCGCTGTTGGAGGAGAAGGGAATCGCGACCACAGGCGCGGGGAGCAACCTGCAGGAAGCCCGCAAACCGGCCATCGTGGAGCGAAAGGGGATCAAGGTTGCCTTTCTGGCCTACTGCTCAGTCTTGCGACCGGGTTATGCCGCCACTTCGAAGAAGCCAGGGTGTGCACCCCTGAGGATTCACACCTACTACGAAGCCGAGGAGTACCAGCCCGGACTCCCACCGAAGGTGGTGACTGTGCCTTACGAGGAGGATATGGAGGCGGTGAAGGAGGATATCGCCGCGGTGAGACAGAAGGCAGACGTCGTCGTACTATCCCTCCACTGGGGGCTCCACGAGATTCCCAGGGCTATGGCTGACTACCAGCCCATAGTGGCCCACGCCGCTTTCGAGGCCGGGGCCGATGTCATCCTCGGACACCATGCCCATCTTCCCAAGGCCGTCGAAGTATACAAGGGGAAAGTCTGCTTCCACAGCTTGAGCAACTTCATCATGTCCAACCCGGGTCCGACCACTCCGGAACAGGTCGAAGAGCGCATCAGGCGCCTCAAGGGCTACGGGACGGAGCTCGACCCTGACTACCCTCACCTGCCCTACGGCGTGGACGCCAAGCGCAGCCTGGTCGCACGCGCCGTACTATCGAAGAAAGGGGTAGGCCGCGTTTCCTTCCTGCCGGTCCTGATAGACAAACAACTCCGCCCCGAGTTCCTCCGACAGGGCGACGCGCGTTTCGATGATGCGGTGCGCTATATGGAATGGTGCTCTGAAGACTATGCCCACCGGTTCCGTATAGAAGGGGACGAGGTAGTGGTTATAGATTCGTAGAGACCGTCAACAGGCCAAGATTCACCGGCAGCGAGGTCCTGGGGCAATGGGGGTACGTTAGCTTTGGAGAAGAAGAATCGACCAGACTAGCCACCGAATCGAAGAAGGAAAAAGGTTATGGATTATAAGCAACTGATCTTCAGCCTGATAGACGGCGTAGCCGTGATAACCCTCAACCGTCCAGAGAAGTTGAATGCTCTCGGCCCGGCCCTTCGCACGAGTCTGACAGAAGCGTTGAAAGAAGTGGCTGACAACGACGCCATCCGGGCGATGGTTCTCACTGGGGAAGGAGACGCGTTCTGCTCAGGCGCCGATGTAGGTGCGTATGCCGATCAAATAAAGGGTGCGCGAGCAGAACCAACGCGAGGCAGCTTCCTGAACTTGAGGGGCACATTCGGGCTGGCTATCAGAAACCTGGACAAACCGACGATCGCAGCGGTCAACGGCGTGGCAGCAGGCGCCGGCTTCAGTCTGGCTCTGGCCTGTGATATCCGGATTGCCTCCGAAAAAGCCAGGTTCACCCTAGCTTTCATAAGGCGTGGTCTTGTGCCGGGCAACGGCGCCACTTACCTGCTGCCGCGACTGGTAGGGAGCAGCAGGGCGTGCCGGCTGGCGTTCACCGGAGATATCATCAGTGCTAACGAAGCAGAACGAATTGGCCTCGTCGACCGAGTGGTTCCTCACGATGAAACGCAGACGGCCGCTGTCGAACTGGCACAGAGGATTGCCAAGCTACCTCCTATTGCGCTCGCCTTCACCAAGCGAGCGATCTACTCAGGGATGGAAAGCACCTTTGAATCCCAGTTACAGTACGAGGCCTATGCCCAGAACATTTGCAGAACGACAGAGGACTACCGAGAAGGGGTGGCCTCCTTCCTCGAGAAGCGCGAACCGGTTTTCAAAGGGAGATAGGGCAAGCCGTCCGGCTTGCCGGCCAATAGAACGTTGAGATGGGCTTGGCCGGAGTGCCTCGGCAAGCCCATCTCGCCTCTCAACGCGTCCTCTCCACCCTCCACGAGGCTCCGCTCTCGCGCGGCTCCGGCAACATGCCCATTTGGGAGCCGCTTCCACTTGAGTCGCATCAATTGGGCTGGTGACCCATTATCCGCGCCTGGCCTGATAGAGCTCTCTCATCGCCGACCGGACCACGGGCCAGGACTGCCCGCCAGGACCCCCTTGTCAACTAACAATTTTTCATGAATTTCCAGGCGCCCGATAAGCTAGCTATGGAATTAGGAGGGCGCTGGCAAATAACTATTAGTTATATATGCTATAGCATTTGTTGCATTGACAACGCAGTCTTGTGAGGCTAATCTGCAATAGTGAAAGAAGCAAAGGAGGTCACAGATGCCATCAGCAAGAATCCAGCAGATGCAGAAGGAACATTGCCCCAAGTACCACGTGGGCGATGACTTCGTGAAGCCGGTCTTCCTGTCGGTCTTGAGGAGCCGGTACTACACGCAGTCCTGGAAGGCGACCGAGGGAGAACCGCTCTCCATCCGCAGGGCCAAGGCTTTCGCCCTTTACCTGGATAATCTGCCGCTCTTCATCAGGCCCTTCGAGAATATCGTAGGGTTCCACGCCGAGGACCCGCACGCGCTGCCAATCTCTATTGAAGGGTGGGAGCAGCGGAGCACGGCGCAATACCTCAACTCCAAGCGGTGCAAAGAGGAGGACCTCGAGGAGTGGAAGGAGATCGTCGAGTACTGGAAGCCCCGCAGTCTGGGGACGATTGTCAGGAACAACCTCGACGAGAGGGACTGGCTGGTGGCCGCGGCTTCCAACAGGTACATGGAGTGCCTGCCCGGGGAGACCGGATCGCGCACCATGCCGGACCATGACATCTACATGAACATCGGGCTGAACAAGGTCCTTGAAGGGCTGCGTGAGAAGCTTGCCGGCCTCAGAGAGGAATGGGCAGCGGCGACGGGCGGCACTGACGCCATAGCGACCCGCCACAAGATAAACGACGTCACGGCCATGATCATCGCCTGCGAGGCGGTGCTCCGGTGGACTAATCGATTCAGCGCGTTCGCCAGAGACATAGCTGAGAAGGAGCAGGACCCGCAGCGCAAGCAGGAGCTGATGACCATCTCATCGAACATGGGCTGGGTGCCCGCCAATCCCCCGCGCACTTTCTGGGAGGCTATACAGAGCCACTGGACCTGTTTCCTGGCCTACCACCTCATCGAAATGATGTGCCACGGGACGTCCCTGCGGACGGACCAGATCTTTTGGCCCTGGTACGAGAAGGACGTCATCGTTGACAAGACCCTGCCCAGAGAGAAGGCCCTCGACCTGATAGAGGAGTACCTGCTCCACATCGACGAGCTGGGCCGCCCGGCTCCGGTGCACCGGCGCAGGACGACCCAGGGCAACAGCTACCTCGCCACCTACACCATAGGCGGCGTCAAGCCCGAGGATGGCAGCGATGCCTGTAATGAGCTGACCCTGCTCATCCTCGACGCCCTGGATGACCTGAGGGTGAGCCACCCGGACCATAAGTTCAGATGGCACCCCAACGTGAACCCGAAGGTATGGCGTCGGGTGGTAGAAGTGGTACGGAGTGGCCTCGGCCAGCCATCCATCAAGAACGACCCGGTGGTCATCGACGGCCTGATGGACCACTACGGCTTCACATTGGAGGAAGCCCGGAGCTGGGCGGTAGTTGGCTGCCATTCCCCGTCGCCGACTCTCCACTGGGGCCGCACCCGGAGAGACGCCTGGGCCGTCCGCTCCATCAAGGCCCTGGAGTTGGCTCTCAACGACGGGGTGGACCCGCTGCTGCTCAACGTGGAGACAAAGGGGACCGGGACAGATGACGTCTTCCAGATCCTGGCCAACGACCCGCAGATCGGCCCGCGCACGGGTGATGCTTCCAAGTTCACCACCTTCGAGCAGGTCCTCGATGCTTACCGCGAGCAGTTCAGGTGGGCGTTGCGGAAGTCAGCGACCATCAAGAGCATATACGAGTACTGGAGCGCTGAAACTTTGAAGCGCCCGTTTGCCTCCTGTCTTTTCCACCGCTCTCTTGAGGCCGGCAGGGACATCATGAGCCTGCCGGAAAAGGGCCTCCCATGGGTCAACGAGCCGGGAACGGTCGATACCGTCGACGCTCTGATCGCCCTGAAGAAGCTCGTCTTCGAGGACAAGAAACACACCATGGAGCAGGTGATGAACGCCCTCAAGACCAACTGGGAAGGCTACGAGGAGATGAGGCAGGAGTTCATCAACGCGCCCAAGTGGGGGAACAACGACGACTGCGCGGATGCGATCGGCAAGTACGTGTTCAGCGCCGCCGCTGAGGACATGTGTGGCGTCAAAGACGAAAGCAACATGTCTCCCATGCGGTCCGGCGGCGTGGTCACCCGCATGTGGTCCTTGGGCAGTCAGGTTGGCGCGTTGCCCAACGGAAGGAAGGCCGGCGACCCGATCGCCGACGGCGGCATCAGCCCTCACGCCAACTACGACAGGAACGGCCCCATGGCTGCGGTACTTTCAGCAGCAAAGATCGACGGCCGCAAGCAGAAGTCGGACATCTTCAACCAGAAGCTTGCTCCTGCCAGCGTCGCCGGTGAAGCCGGTCTGAGAAAGATGCAGACCTATATCGAAGCGGCGTTGCACATGGGACTCGACATGATCCAGTTCAATGTGGTGGACGCTAAGACCCTGAGGGATGCTCAGGCGCATCCGGAGAACCACCAGAACCTGGTGGTCAGAATCTCCGGGTTTAACGCCCACTTCGTGGACCTGAACAGGTTCGTTCAGGACTCGGTGATAGAGAGAACTGAGCACGCGCTGGTGTAGGCAAGTAGGGCCTCCGGCGTGTGCAGGAAAGGCCAGATCGCGGTCGGGAGTTCCTGGCAGTGCCGCAAGGCGGCACTGCCAGGCTGTGCCCAATTTCGAGCGGCCGGAAGAAGAGATTACGAGCGGAGAGAAGTTTATGATGGGTGTTACCGAGCAGCTTGCCTCCTCCACGCCGTGCTGGGCGAGGGCAACTATGACCCCAATAGGGTGACGGGGACGCGGAATGAGGTGGCGTCGTGGGGTGACAGGCCAGGAAACAAGGAGGGGTATCGATGGCAACCAAGAAGCTCTTCCCAACCATTGTCTGGCTCCTAGCGGCCCCCTTGCTCGTCGCAAGCTGCGCCCCCGCTGCCGCACCTGTCGCCAAACAAGGGGACCTGGCTGCGAAGCCGCAGGCAGAGGGACGTACTCCCGTTCCGGCTGCGCCGGCCCCTACGTTGACGCCTGCCGCCCAGCAGCCAAGATACGGGGGTATCGTGGAACTCAGCATTCGGACGGAACCGCGCCACTACGATATGCATGGCGACGCCAGTCAGACGGCCATCTGGTCGTTTTCTCCCGCCTACAATGGTCTGCTGCAGAATGACCCCCTCGAGCCAGGAAAGATAGTCCCTGATCTCGTCGAGAGTTGGACCGTGAGCCTGGATGGCACCACTTACACCTTCAAATTGAGGGAGGGCGTCAAGTGGCATGACGGGAATCCGCTTACTACTGCGGACGTTCTGCTGAGTATGGAGAAGCTGAAGAAGCACGTCCAGGTCGGGCCGGGCTTGGAGGCGGTAAAGAGCGTTGCGGCCTCCGACGACAGCGCGGTGAAGGTCTCAATGAGCTATCCCGCCGCCGCCTTTCCCAGCTTCATGGCGATAAGCTGGGCTGCAATGATACCCCAGCATATCCTCGACAAGAAGGGGAGCATGAAGGAGGACGTGGTCGGCACCGGGGCCTTCAAGCTCAAGCGGCACAACAGGAGCGTCTCACTGGAGCTGGAGAAGAACAGGGACTACTTCCTACCCGGGAGACCCTATCTGGACGGCCTCCGGACCTACTTCGTCTCCGATCAGTCAGCTGCCAACGCAGCGTTACGCGCCGGGCGGGTGAATTTCATAGTGGGACTTAGCACCGTCTCCATGATGAGGCTTAAGGAGGTGTTCAAGGAGGGCACGGTCGCGGACCATCCGGTGGGCAAGTTCCCCTCCCTTTTCCTCCCAGTCGATAAGGCACCCTGGACGGACATCCGAGTACGCAAAGCGGTCCATCTCGGCATAGACCGCCAGGCGGCCGTGAACATCCTGACAGATGGCCAGGGAACAATCGGCGGCTATATCCCGGAGGCAATGGGAGGCATCCCGACCGAGGAACTGCTGAAGAAACCCGGCTACCGCCAGCCAAAGGACGCAGATATTGCCGAGGCCAAGAGGCTCCTGGCCGAAGCGGGCTATCCAAACGGGCTTAAGACATCAGTCCTGTACCGTATGGGAGGAGAATACGAGGCACAGGCCGTCTTCCTGCGCGATCAACTCGGCAAGATCGGCATCGACCTTGCGATCAAGACGCTGGACGATGCAGGTTTCTATGACCTTCGCGAGAAGCGGGCCTACGACAGCCATTCCGGGCCAAACAGCGTGACGGTGAATGAGCCTGATCTTCTGCTCAAGAGGTTCTACAAGGGCGGCTCACCGTCCAACTACTCAAACCTGAATGACCCTGAGCTGGACAAGCTCATCGAGCTTCAATCGCGAGAACAGGACCCGGTCAAGCGCAAGGCAATCATACGCCAGGCCAACGAGAGACTGGAGGAGCTGATCCCGTTAGTGGTCCTGCTGTGGAGCGGAGGGATGTGGAGGGCCTGGCAGTCGAAGGTCAAGAACTATCGGATACCTCAGACACAGCACGATGGGGAGAGGTTCGTCAACGTCTGGCTGGCCGACAAGTAAGTTCAGAAATGATCCGGCACACGGTGGGTCAAGCCGTCCTACCCGGTTATCTTCTGACAGGTCTACAACATGGCTTTCTGGGAAGAGGTGGACAATGCCGAACACGTCAGGGGTACAGGCAAGGGCAACGAGTTGATATTGAGCAACCTGGCCCGGATGTGCCAGGAGGTCGACACGGAGTACGTCGTGCGCCTGCCACTCATCTCTGGCTACAACGACGACGACGTGAACGTCCGCGGGACGGCGGAATACGTGAGCTCACTGAAGAGGATAAGGCGGCTCGATATTCTCGGCTTCAACGAGTTGCCCGGGGGCAAGTTCAGAGCCGTGGGGCTGGACTGGGAGTATAAGGACGCGAAACGCCAGTCCGACGAGCGCCTGGAGGAACTCAAGCGCATCGTCGAGTCCTGCGGACTGACGTGCAGCGTCGGCGGGCTGTGGTAGCCATCACCGGCCGACGATTGTCATCGCAAGCGTCTTGGAGCTGAAGTGCCCCAGTAGCTCGTAACCCCGTATTCTGGGGTCGGGGTCCGTCGCCTTCACAGCACGTTTTTGCGTAGGGCAGGATCAGAAAGGGGAGTCGCTAGCGAGACACATAGACCTATTCTCAGAACAGAGGGAGAAGGAATGGACAACACTGAGGAGAGAAGCTACTCCGAGATCTTCGCCCACTTCGCTAAAGGGCTCTCCTATGAGGACATCCCTGAATCAGTGATCGAGAAGGCGAAAGAGCATATCCTGGACTCGGTTGGTGTGGCGCTCTGCGGCACAACCATGGACTGGTTCAAGAAGGCCAACCGGGTCTCGCAGAGCATGGGGGGTGCGAGACAGGCGCGGGTATTCGGCCAGCGCGGCAAGATTCCCATGGCCAACGCCGGCCTCGCCAATGGCGCCGCCATCGCCGCGACGGACTACGACGACACCGACTACTGGGGCGGCGGGGGCCACATGAGCCGCTACGTGGTGGCCACAGCACTGACGGTCGGCCAGGCGGTCAGCAGCAGCGGCAAGGAAGTCATCAAAGCCACCGTGATTGGGTATGAAGTGGCTTCCCGTATCGCCGCCGCCCAGCTCCTGGACCGTTATGGGATTCGCGCGGCCAAGGCAACGTGGGGAGAGTCAGACATCGCCATCCACCACAAGATGCGCCGTTCGGGGGGTTCCGTTCGCAGCTTCACTTTGGGGCTCTTCGCTTCCGCCGTTGAGGCAGGCGTTCTCCTTGGGATCGACGCCCAGCGTCTTGTGTGGGCACAGGGCCTGGTGGGCGGGCTCGGCCTCTTCCTGGCGCAATCCCATCACGAGGGAGCCGACGCCCAGCCCCTCTATCCTGGATGGGCAAGTCATAGTGGCATTGTGGCGGCTCTCTGGGCGCGTCAAGGCCTGACCGGCCCCAGGCTGATCTACGAGGGCGACAAGGGCTTCCTTTCCGTTATCGCCGGAGACCTCCAGGACGCCTCGCGCCTTGCCGATGGCCTCGGGGTGAAGTGGAACACGCTGAACAACGTAGTCAAGTTCTACCCCGCCGGCCATGGCACGCACCACTTCATCGAGGCGCTGAAGTCCCTGATCCAGGAATTCCAGTTTCGCCCCGACGATATCGCCGAGATTGAATGTCGCGCACCTGCCTCGCGCATAGAGCTCCATTTCGAGCCGAAGAAGGCAAAGCTCCATCCGACGCCGTACAGCGCCCGTTTCAGTCTTCCCTACCTGCTCGCCCGTCTGGCCTTCGATGGCGACCTTGGCCCGCTCAGCTTCACGCCGGACAAAGTCTCTGATCCTAAGGTGCTTGACCTTGCCAGCCGCGTGAAATACACCCTTGATGAACAGGCCTGGTTCGGGGAGAAAAGGGGCTTCGTGACGGTGACTCTCCGCGATGGGCGGACTTTCAGCCGGTCGGGCCCTTACCTGCTCGGCCTGGCCGAGCGGCCTTCAACCCGCCAGGACGTGCTCAACAAATTCCGGGCAAATGCCATGCTGGCATTGAAGGATGAACGACGGGTGGATGGACTCATGGAGATGCTCGAAAACCTGGACCAGGTGGGCGACGTGAACATCTTGATGACTCGAATGGTTTCGAGCCGGCGGGCAAGCCCGTAAAGGAGGGATAGTGAGCTCGTTAACCCTCAAGCACTCGTCTGTTCACATATGTATCTGTTGAGGAGAACATGGGTAAGACGATAGCGGAGAAGATACTCAGCCGGGCTTCGGGCGGAAAAGAGGTCAAGGCGGGCGACTTCGTCACAGCCAAGGTTGACCTGCACTACGTTCTCGAAGGGGGCTTTGTTGAGGTCCACAAGAAGGTGGTTGAGGGCGGCCTGCCGAACGGACTGCCGAAGCTGGCCAACCCGGACGCCCTTGCCATAATGCTGGGAGATCACCGTGGCTGTCACACCAAGCCGGCCGATGCAGAGATCTACAAGCAGTCGCGAGAACTGGCTCACCGATACGGAATAAGCGAATTGCATGAAACAAACACGGGCATAGCCCATGCGGCGGTGCCAGAAGAGGGCATGGCCAGGCCAGGGATGCTGGTGTGCGGCAAGGACTCGCACTCAACGACGGCGGGCGCAGTCAATGCCTTCGCGACCCCGGTCAGCGCCGTGGAGACGGCCTGGACCTACCTGACCGGCGAGCTGTGGTTCCGGGTCCCGGAGACCATCAAGTTCGTCTGCAACGGCAAGCTCCAGGATGGCGTCGATGCCAAAGACGTCTTTCTGTATATCATCGGAAAGTACACGCCTTCTATGGCCCAGTACAACTCAGTTGAGTGGAAAGGGCCGCTCATCGATACCATGGGCATGGACGGCAGGTTGACGCTCGCCTGCCATTCGATTGAGCTGGGAGCCAAGTGTGCCCCATTCGAGCCTGATGCGAAGTGCCTGGAGTACGTCGCCTCCACGCCTCGCGGCAAGGAAGCCTTCTGGCCGACGTCCGCCGATCTCGATGCCGTGTATGACCAGACCTACGAGGAGGACTTCTCCTCTCTCGAACCGCAGGTGGCCCTGCCGCACGGCTTCGACGTGGTCAAGCCGGTCTCGGAACTCGAGGGCCTCAAGATAGACCAGTGCAATCTCGGCTCGTGCGCCAACTCGCGGTACGATGATCTGGCAATTGCAGCCAGGATTGTCAAGGGGAGGAAACTGAAGGCGAGGATGATCTTCGCCCCGGGCACCTGGAAGATCTACCGAAGAGCCATAGAGACGGGCGTCATTGCGACTCTGGTTGACGCGGGGGTGATGGTGATGGCGCCGACCTGTGACCTCTGCGCCGGAGGCGCGGCAGCCCTTACCGATGGTGAACGGGCCGTCGGCGCGACGACCCGGAACTTCAAGGGCAGGTACGGCAGTCCGAACGCGGAGATATATCTCGCGTCCCCGGCCACTGCGGCCGCCTCAGCCGTAATGGGCAAGATAACGGACCCCAGGAAGTTGCTGTAGAGGAGATGAAGAGCATGCCTGCACGTGGCGTCATCAGGGGGAGAGTCTGGAAGTTTGGCGACAATATCAGCACGACAGATATAACTCCTAACGAGATGTTCCGCGATATCCCTCACACCCCCAAAGACACCGCCTTTGCTGCCATAAGACCGGGTTGGCGGAATCAGGTCAGGCCCGGCGAC
This sequence comes from Chloroflexota bacterium, assembly GCA_016190665.1. Lineage (GTDB taxonomy): Bacteria > Chloroflexota > Dehalococcoidia > JACPQD01 > JACPQD01 > JACPQD01. Next base: position 11,026 of record JACPQD010000065.1, on the reverse strand, counting down.
TGCATCGTGGCCGGCCAGAATTTTGCCTTTGGCTCACATAGGGCGAGTGCGAACGACGTCATGAAGCAACTGGGAATAGGCTGCATTGTAGCCGATTCCATCGCTAGAATCTTCTACCGGACCGCGGTAGCGATCGGCTTTTCAGCCATGGCGTGTCAGGGAGTGAGCAACATATTCAACGAGGGCGACGAACTCGAACTTGACGTCCGCAGCGGTCTGATCAGAAATCTCACTTCTGGAGACACTATCCAGGGCGAACGACACCCTCCCCAGCTTCTCGAGATCTTGGAAGCCGGCGGGATCATGCCGCTTCTTGTGAAGAAAGTGAACGGCTAGAGAACGGCCAAGAGACGTGCCGAACGGTACGAAAGCAGACAAAGCAGGTAAGAAGGTAGGTAGTGTTTCAGCCGTAGGGTGGGTGGAGCCCTGACGAAATCGCGGGACAACCCACTATCACGAGCCGCGTTCTTTCCGATGGGTCACACTTGGCTCCACCCACCGTACGCATGAATAGATGTTACGTTGTACTAGGAAGTAGGTAGATGGAGCTCGCAATGTCGCAACAAGATACATGGAAGTTGAATAACCCGCGCGGCAAGAACCTTACCGGCAATTTCCCGCCCATCGTCTGCCTGGGGCTTGAGCACGCCGCCACAATCGCCAGGGATGGGTTCAGCAAAGAGGACATCAAGGCCTTCCTCTTCGAGCACGCGGGCATTCCTTTCCGGCAAATCTCTGAGGGCAACCGTCTGCTCAGGAAGAAACATCCGGATACGTACATGGATGTAGGAGAGGACGGCATCTTGCCTATCGGTACCAGCAAGGACGACATCCTGATAATGGTCGCCGGGGGAGAGGGCAAGCATTCCTGCTGGCTTCCCCCGGGAGTTGATTGTCTGGCAGTAAGCCGCATTATTGGCGAGTAGCAGAAGGTTGATCGCAGCCACCAGGAGGGGTTGCATGTTGGTTGTCTAGCAGTAAGCCGCGTAACGGTGAGTAGCGGAAGGTGGCCCCAAGCATAAGGAGGCAAAATATGCAGGCAACAAGACATTACATGCTCCTATCGGTCCAGGTTCTTACCGTCCTTGGTCTGGCTCTGGCGGGTTGCGCCCCGGCAGTTGCGCCAGCGCCCACGGCAAAGCCCGCAGCACCAGCCGCTGCCAAAGCCCCAACGGCAGCGCCAGCCAAGCCAGCTCCACCAACCCCGCAGCCGGCGGCGCCAACTTCGAGCCCAAAGCCGGCAGCGGAGCAGCCGAGACGGGGAGGCACCCTCTTTCTCAATGAAGCCGGGGATCCCCCGAACTTCGACGCTCACAGCGCCCCTGGTGTTGCCCTGCTCCACCCGGTCATGCCGGTCTACAATGGCCTGGTCCAGTATGACCCGCTCGATCCCAGCAAGGTCATAGGTGACCTGGCGAAGACATGGGAATACAGCACGGACGGCAAGCTGCTGACCTTCCACCTCCTTGAAGGCGTTAAATGGCACGACGGTAAGGCCTTCGCCGCCCCCGATGCGAAGTTTAGCCTGGAGCGGATGATGGACCCTGCCGTCCGCAGCCCCAGGGCGGAGTACCTCAAGCCGATCGATAAGGTGGAGGCCACGGACGCAGTGACCCTGAAGATCACACTGAAACAGGCGTTCAATATTGTCCCGTTGCTTGCCCAGGGATGGATGCTCATGCTGCCGCCGCACGTAATCCAGGCCAAGGGCGACATGAAGAAGGACATCATGGGCACCGGCCCGTTCAGGTTCAAGGACTATGCCCCCGGCGTCATGTGGAGGGTGGAGAAGAACAAAGACTACTTCATCAAGGACCGGCCTTACCTCGATGGCATAACCATCTACATCATAAAGGACGGGACAGCCAGGGCGGCAGCCTTCAGGACCGGCAACGTGCACGTGACCATGACAGGCTCCGGTTCGGTCACCCCGGGTCAGGTGGACTCCATTGTGAAGGCCAAGCCGGCCACCCAGGTCTTCAAAACGGTGTCGCTCAACTCCGCCGAGCTCTCCATGAATCAGACAGCGAAGCCGTGGGACGACGTGCGAGTGAGGAAAGCCGCCGACCTGGCAGTCGACCGGGAAGCGGGCATCAAGGTGCTCGAAGGCCAGGCTTACATCGCCAGCCACTTCCCTGACTGGGGTGTCCCAAACGAGGAACTGCTCAAGATGCCCGGTTGGAGGCCGCCAAAGGAGGATGACCGCGCCCAGGCGAGAAAGCTGCTGGCTGACGCGGGCTATCCAAACGGCTTCAAGGGGAAGATGCTGGTCAAGAGCTCCACTGACATGATGCGCAATGCCCAGTTCCTGCAGGACCAACTGCGGACGGTGGGCATCGACCTGACTTTGGATGTGCAGGACGCCACCATTATCACCCTTTGGGAGCAGGAAGGGAAGTTCGAGACCTTTGGCCGGGGCAACTCGCGCTATCTCCTCGACCCGTACGACGTCGGCAAGCGGTACGTGACCGGCGCACACAGGGCTGGCGCCTCGGGTGCCCCGCCGGGTTACAGCTCTCCCAAGTACGACGAGCTGTACTATAAGCAGGGTTCAATACTCGACGAGACAGAACGCAAGAAGGTCGTCAAGCAGATGGACCAGATCGCTCTGGACGAGGTGCCCGCGCTCCTGTTCCTCTGGAACTCGATCACCCTCCTGGCCTCGGAGAAGCTCAACAACTACAAGCCCGGGTTCGGCAGCTACAACAACTTCAGGTGGCAGAACGTCTGGCTGAGCAACTGACGTAGTCCGATGCTTGCGAAGCTGTGGGACAAGGGGATACGGCAGAACCTAGATACAAGGTGGTGTGGCCCCTCGGCAGATCGGCCTATGAGACGGCCCCGTGCGGCTCTATCACTGGAGCGCCGACAACAGCGCGGAGGTCGAGCGAGGCTGGATCAAGACCGCAAACAGCATACGCGGCCTGGCGGAGAAAATGCGGATACCCGCCGACAACCTGGAACGGACTGTCAGGAACTTCAACCGTTACTGCTTGAGAGGACAGGGACCCGGAGTTCGGCAGGAACGCGTCAGTTGATCCCTCTAGAGAATCCTCCCTACTGTGCTGTTGAGGTCTGGCCTGGCGCTCCGGCCACGATGCGGGGTCTGCGCCGCAATAGCAGAGGGCAGATAGTCAACGCGGATGGAAGACCTATCCCCGGCCTCTATGGGTGCGGCGAGCTTGGCTCGGTCTATGGCATGCTCTACCCCGGCGGAGGAGGGAACATCACCGAATGTATCGCTTTCGGACGCATCGCCGGAGAGCACGCCGCGGCAGAGAAGTCCTGGTAGCGCCGGGATAAGAAATAGGCCTATTTCCCCCGGCCCTGCTCGCGCGCCCATATCTGGACCGAGGCGAGGAGGGACCGCATCTCGGCGCTCAGCACGCTGCCTCTCCTCTGGACGAGGAAGCAGCGCCGGCTCCGCGGAAAGCCCTCGACGTTGAGGATGCACATCTCCCCCCTCTTCACTTCCTCCGTGATGATGGCGCGGGGCAGCACGCCGATGCCAATCCCCTTGGCACAGAGGTGCTTGATCATGTCGTGGCGGTTGACTTCCATGGCGATGCGGAACCGGACGCCGTACTGCGACTGGATGAGGTTGAGTTCTTCGCGGCTGGCGCTGCCCTTCAGAGGCACGATGAAGAGCTCGCGGTTGAGCTGCTTGAGCGGGATGAAGCCAGCGCTCTCGAGCGGGTGGCCGGCGGCGGCCGCGACGACGAGGGCGTCCGAGAAGATGAGCTCGCTCTGCAGGCCGGGTGCCCATCGCTCGCCGGAGCCCAGGACGAAATCGACGCGCTCGCGGAGGAGGAGGCTTTCCATCTGGTCGTGCTCGCCGTGGATGATGGTGAGGGTGACGCGCGGGTGCTCGGACATCCACTTGCTGAGGATGTTGGGCAGCAGGTAGCAGCCAACGTTGGTGCCGGTGGCGATGGATATATGGCCCACCATCGGCTCTTTCTCGGCAGCCACTACGCGCTCGGCGACGTTCTCCAGGGCAGCTATCTCTTCGGCGCATTCGTAGAGGGAGCGGCCGGCCTTGGTGAGGACCATACCCTTGCCCTGGCGCTCCAGCAGCTTGATGCCGCAGGTGTTCTCGAGGCTCTTGACTGATTTGTACACGGCGGGTTGCGAGACCCCGAGCTCCTCCGACGCCCGGCTGAAGTTGCCTGTCCTCGCGACAGCGAAGAAGTAGAGAAGCTGGTTCAAGTTCATGAGGCTCTCCCCCGATATTGTATTAATCTTTGGTTATGAGTAGTTAGTCGCAGCAGAACGCATGGTTAATAGCCTTCGATTATTCCCGCGTGAGCGAGCGTGAAGACGAGATTCCTTTGCCTACCTCCTCTGCGACGGTTTCGCCAACATTTACCTCATAATCCTGAACACGGCGTCCGTCAGTTTTTCGAAGGGCGCCAGAAATAATGGCGCCAGCTTTCCCAGTCTCTTTAGAATTCTGAATTGCGCATGGCCTTTGAGAATGCCGAACCAGATTTTGGGTCTGGAAAAATCGGCATCGAATATGAGCGCCTGATCTGTGATCAGATTCCGGTCCGGGCGCCAATCGCGGTTCATACGGTCCTTCACCCTCTCAAGGAGAGCCGTTCCCGGAAGCGGATAGGGCATGCTGAGGCCAACATAATCCAACGGCAGAGAGGTCGCGAACCGCAGCGTCTCCAGCACCGTGTCATCGGTGTCCCCCGGATAACAGAGGATGAAGAAGGCGCCCACCTCGAGCCCCGCCTGGTGAGCGATTTCCACAGCCACTCGCGCCTGTTGTGACGTTATCCTCTTGTTCATCTGTTTCAGGACCTGTTCATTTGCCGACTCGATCCCAAAGTAGATCCTGGTGCAACCCGCTTGTTTCATCCTGATGGCAGTAGGGGCATCCAAAGAGTCCACCCGGCCCAGGCACTCCCACCGGAACCGGAGCCCACGGCGTCCGATTTCTTCGCAGATTCGCAGCACCCTGTCTCTATTCATGGTGAAGACATCGTCGGCGAAGGAGATCCGTTCATAACCCAACGCCAGGGCTTCTTCCAGTTCATCAACTACATTCCCGGGCGAGCGCTCCCGGTGAGAGCCGCCAAAGACGACATTGCTGCAAAACTCGCAACGGTAAGGGCAGCCGCGGGAACTCATCACGGTGGTGATCGAATAACCGTACCGTTTCCCTGTCTGTTGAATATACTCCTGATTGGGCAGCAAATCGCGCGCTGGGAAGGGAATGAGGTCCAGGTCTTTCGCGAAGGAACGCTCGACGGTGAAAGCGACCTCGGGTTTTCCACCAGTCCCTCTTCGGTACGCGATGCCGGCGACGCCTTCCAGGTCGGCGCCTTCCTGAAAAGCGCGCAGCAGATCTTGCATTGTCTGTTCGGCCTCACCGCGGACGACAACATCGAACTGGGCCAAGAAGGACAGCGGGTCACAGGTTGGCAGGGGCCCTCCGGCAACCAGCAAGCGGCTCTGCTTGCGTAATTGCCGCGCGAACCATAGACTGTCGTTGAGCATTGTCACCATGCAGTAAACGCCGACCACCTCCGCCCCCACCGCCGAAGCTTTTCTCACGGCGTCGTCTCTATCCAGAAATGTGCAGTCGAGCAATGTCACTTCATGCCCTGCCGCTCGCAGGCCGGCAGCAACATAACTTATCCCCAGGGGAGGAAAGCGGAAAACCGAGCGGTCATGACGGGGCTTGAAGAAGGGGTAGATGAGCAGCACCGATGTCATGGGAGCTTGTCGATCCTCACCGTGAAGCTGAATCCCCTGGTCTTGCGATGCAGCGAATAGCCGAACCCCGACCAGGCCAGCCGCGAACCGACTAATTCCCTGCCCCGAAACAGCCTCGCGCCAGCCACTCGGGGCACGGTGAAGGCAATTCGATGTGCGGCATCTGCGAAGGAAGCCTCGTCGGCAGTCACTTCTTCCCAGCATCCGATCTCTTCCCCCGAGAGGGAAGCTCCTGATGAATCCCAGTACTCGTCAAAGAACTGCGCCCCCTGTTCATTCATTATGATAACTTCACTCACACGATCACGGGGGAGACCGGTCAAATCGGCCTCGACCTTAAGTCCTCCCGTTTGCACATCAAAGGTGTAGGTCATCCCCACCCAGGCGCTGAATCCCGAATCCTCGTAGGTCGTCTCCCAACCGAACATTTCACGCAACCTGTTCGACAGACCGGTCAGAAATCCCCGCGCTGGCGGAAACCGGCGCATGAGGGCAGCCAGAGAATCTCTCGCGGTATAGAACAACCTGTTCCCTACAATCACTGCGCCTGGCCTGGCGATCTTCTCCACCAGATTCAAGTTATACACGGCGACTATCTTCCAAGTTGGGTCGTTACGAACCGCAGTCAGGTCGACGCTGCCCGGAAAGACGGCCTCCAACCCCAGCTTGAGAAGGGGGACGCCAAAACCCACGGCTTCCTCCGCCAGCTCCTGACCGTCAGAGACCATCAAGAGACCTTTCTGCAGACGCGAAGTGGGGTAATCGCTCCGCTCCTTCGTCCTATCTGAGATAGCCAGCACGAGTCCCTGGAATACTGGTATTTCTATCTTCACAGCAGTATGCCCTTTCAATCAGGGCTGCGCGCCTTCTTCTGGAACCCGGCGTTGTCGAAGACATCTCATCACAATCCACCAACCTGTAATCAGCCAGGGAATCACGACCACGATACGCAGGACCAACCCTGGTGTGCGGAAAGCATCGGACAATTGCAGCAAACGATTCATCACGTCCGGCATACTGGGAAAGAAGGCTTGGGCTAGAGAGGTATTGAAAACGCTGAAGACCAGGGGCAACACCCAAATGAAGGTAAGAGCAAGAGGATTCAATTCCCCCAGGGATGTCAGGATCAGGACAAGGGGCAGTACCAGGATAACATTCGGTTCGGACAGCCACGTCCGGAAGAGGAAGAACACCAGGATCAAGGCAGCGCTGTTTTTCAGGAGGTTCAACAACCCTCTTGCGCCGGGTTTCAGTGCATAGGCAGCGATGCCCAAGGCAGGCGCCCATACCCATCCCACGAGCCACAACAAGCCAGGCAGCTCATAGCTATTCCGGAGAAGTTCCACAAATGTCATGAACGAAAGTCCGCCGCCCACCACAAAGTGGGCGTTCCAATGCTGAAGTATCGGTGTGGGGTCCCATCGAAGGATTACGAAGGGGCCCACGAAGAGCAGAAGAGCGCTGACCCAGAATAGGGCAAAAAAGCGGAGCACCACCGGAAAGGGCCTCCCACGCAGGTAGACCAGTACCACGGGAATAAGGGCGAGGGCGGTTGGCTTGAACGAAATAGCGAGCGCAAGCAAAATCGCCGAGCCCGACAGTCTCTCTTCCCACAGGAGAACAAGCGCGAGGAGACCAAGCACAGCGACGATGGAATCGAATTGGCCCCAGGCTGAGGAGGCATAGAGAAGGAAAGGGTTGAAAAGCAAGAATGTCCAGGCGCGTCGCGATATTCCCTCGTCAGCCCCCAGCCTGTTTAACACATGAGCGACTAGAAATGCCAGGCAGATGTTGGCTGCTATGATGGGTATCTTGATCGCGATATTGTACAGGAGCAGATTCGGGATGTTATTGTACGTGAGAAGGTAGACAAGCCCGAGCACCAGTGACCATGGTGGCGGATATCCTACAGTGGTCATGCCTTGAAAGGAAGGGTGAAAAATCGTGCTCAGGTCCTGGGCAATATAGGGGTTCTGACCGGTTCCGACGAGATAACCGGTCGCCATGAAGATACGAATGTCGTAAAGGTGTCCGAAGAGCAGAGCCAGAACCAGTTGAAGCAGCACGCTTATCCCCAAAAGAAACCGGTCCTGGGTCAGGAATCGCCTTCGCCTCAAGGCGGAGTCTACTGCGACAGGCACATCACATGCCTTTCTTTCCCCGGCTTTGCACGACGGTGAGCAACGAAACAAAAACGTAGGCGGTGGTGAAGGGCATGAGGATCAATAAGACAAAGAAGCTCGAACGCCAGATGGCCACGCCGATGGCCATGAGCCCCATGCAGCCGAAGGCCAACTCCGCCAGCCACATAGTGCCGGGCGCTATCTGATACTCCCTCGATCGCCAGCCTGTCTTGCGGTGCAGCTCAGCGTATTTCGGTGTTCGTACAAACTCCCACCTCCGATTTGACAAGATAGCTTTGCCGGCTTGCCACGTGCTGTTCAGGCTGATGCCGAATCCCAGCAAGAAGAGGAGCAGAAGGCTGCTCATGTTTCGAGCTAGAGAGAGTCCCAGGCTCCTCAGAGTTGAAACCGAAGCTACCCAGGGCGCCATCGTGCAAAGGAGAATCATCAGGCCAAGCAGCATCCAGGGCAGGTCGTTCCAGAAAAGCGCTGTTCCTCCGAAGTCGGGGATTCCATCGCCTTGACTATAGGCCAGAAACGCACCAATGCCGTTCCAGCCAAAGAATGTGGCCATACAGGTCAATATGAAGGACAAGGTCATCAGAGGGTGGATAATGTACCCCGTCAGATGAATGAACGCTTGCAGCCGCTGTCTGAACTTAAGCTCATTGTTGGCCAGGATGGCGGGCAGAATCTTCCTTGCCGTCCGCAGGGACCCGCAAGCCCAACGGCCCTGCTGGCTCTTGAAACCGGAAATAGTGGGCGGAATCTCACCCGGGCAAAGGAGGTCCTTAAGATATATGACGCGGTACCCCTGAAGCTGCAAGCGGTAGCTCAGATCCAGGTCTTCGGCGAGAGTATCGGGCTGCCATCCGCCGGCTTCCAGCACGGCTCTCTTTCGCAGCACACCTCCAGTCCCGTTGAAGTTCTGAAGAAGTCCAGCGGCGTATCGTCCTGGTTGCTCGATAATGAAGTGAATGTCGATCCCTATTGCGATCGCTCTGGTCAGCAGGTTATAGTCCCGGTTAAGGTGGGTCCAGCGGCCCTGCAAAACGCCCAGGCGTTCGTTCTCCACGAAATAGGGCAGGGATCGAACGAGGAAATCCGGCGGCGGGATAAAATCCGCATCGAAGATGGCGATGAATTCCTCAGACGTCCTTTCGAGGGCCGCCTGCAAGGCGCCTGCCTTAAACCCCTGTCTGCTGGCACGCCGCACAACCTCGATATTGAAGTGTTTCTTCAAGTACTCATGGGCAACTTCATCAACTTTTGACGCCGTGTCATCATCCGAGTCGTCCAGAATGAGGATGTTCACCCTGTCGATTCCATACGTCTCCGCCAAACGGGTGCAAGCAACGACGAGCCTGCGGACCACATACTTCTCATTGTAAATCGGCAAGTGGATCGAAACGCGGGGCCTTTCACCGTTACTGCCCGGCAAGGGGCGAACTCTGTAGCTGCGCGCGGCGAAAAGCAAATAGTAGTGGTTGAAACCATACAGGAAGAAAAGCAGCGTCACGATAAAGGACAGGCTAAGGAACAAGAACTGCGGAAACAACACCCAAAATCCTCTTATCGTGGGCCGCGCCAAGCTGTCTGCTTCAGGAGCGATACCAAACCGGCCACAGGATGGCAACTAGAGCGTAACGCATTTGCCTTTCGCCATCAACGCTTCGTACGCCTGCGTTGCCGCGCGAGGACCCCGGTTCGGGGAGTCAAAGACCTGGCCAATTAGCCTGCGGGCTGAGGGAAAGGCCTGGGGCTCTGGATTCCCGGGCTCTCAGCCTCGAGCTGGAGCGACAATTCTAGACCCATATTATCACATAGAAACGCACGCCCATCAGGAAGGCCAGCGTCCACGTCACGAAAGCCAGACGCATGAGAATGGCAAGGCGCAGCGGCGACCTGACCACCCCCACAAAGACAAGGTTGATGTACGCCCATAAGAGTACGGCGAGAAGCCCAAAGGTGTGGTGGATCAGAATCTCCACCAGGACGAACGGTTCCTCCGCGCCTCTATGACTGATATACTCCAGGAGAGATGGCAACATAACGCTGGCTATGATCAGTAGTTGCAAAGGCACAGCCACGCGCATAAAGGTGCAATGTGCTCCATAGCTGCGCCTGACCTTCGCCAGGTAGGCGGCGACAAACAGAGTCACCATGATGAAGACGTTAACGGCCAGACTCGCCTTTGCCAGAGTCGCTATGTCCATTGTCAGCTCCCGGGTGACATAGATTCGCCCAAAGGTGAAACCACTGCTATTGAAGGTGTTCTGGCCTTAGCTGAGTGAGCGGTATGCTTTCCGAGTCAGGGACAAAGTACTTGCCGACGTGCCAGCGTAGTGCTCAAAGCCACGGCGTGAGACGCCATGCGCTGCCATTAACTACTTCGTTGGCCTCACCTTGGCATCCCGGGCCGCCCAGTTCGCTCTCACGAGGAGCTTCTTCTCCGCGTTCGCGGGATCATTCGTCTTAACGGTTATCTCGAAGAGATGGGGCCCTTCCATACCCTCGTGCATGCTCGCTGAATACACAACTCGCGTTTCCTCTCCCGTCTTCAAGGTCGTGGGACCCACAACCTGAGGGGGCGTCGGTCAGCAGCCCTCCAGGACTTTTGACCACGCACCCTGTATTACGAGAGGGCCAGGCCCAGCGTTTCCGATGCGAAAAGTGTAGCTGACAACCTGCCCTACCGGCACCGTGCCCAGATCAACCGAGTCCACATCGAAGGTGGCGCTCGGCGGCGGTCCGGCAGGAGCAGCAGGCGCCGGCGCGACAACTTTAGGCGCTGGAGGGACAACTTTGGGCGCCGGAGCGACGCCAGCACTCTGGCCCTGACTCAGGTATCCAATGAAGAATATCGCCAGGACAGCGACGACCGGAAGCCATTTCCACAGACCTGAAGCCCGTCTTGGCCGAGACATATCCCCTCCTCCCAGTGAACCAGCGAATCGTCCTTATAGTTAGAAGTATAGTGCAAGATGCGCCGGGGGGCAATTGGGGGGACCGGAGGTTAGGGGAGGGGTTAGGGGCATCGGCGTTAAGATAACCGTAGGGCAGGGGCTTGTCCCCTGCCGCAGGTGGTCTGGAAACAGCGTGGGATTCCTCGCGGGCAGAGGTCCGGCATATGCAAGCGGCATTCGACCACCCGCTCGGAATGACAGCAAAGAAGC